>NZ_JBMPOV010000001.1:0-688707 GCF_049340405.1 Undibacterium sp. Ji42W | reverse complement strand
TGGCACGTAAAGGCGACGGCGCACCTGGCCCTCAAGTTTTATGGCGCGGATTCCAACACCTGCCACATATCACCGACATGTTTCTAATCATGCGGAGCAATAAGTAATATGTGGGTAATGATCAGCCCTAAAGGGGGTGCCCGTTTGTGCAGCACAAAAAATGGGAAGGCCCAAAACTCGCTACGCTCAGACAGCGCTCCTTCTTAATTCATTTTCTGTGCTGCACAAACGGCGTCGACACATGGGAACGGCGAACATCAAAAGCAACGGCAACGGCAACGGCAATACCCAAAACCCAAAACCGGTGCGCGCGGCGCACCCTACAAATTACTGTGTTTGGTAGGGTGCGCTGTGCGCACCGAATAGACGCCTGATTGACCAATAGTATTTGCTATCAGGTAAGTTGCACGGTTGAATTTAAACTGCATTCCGATAATCAATTTGATAATGGAATTCAAATACAAAGAATTTTCCTCAATAAAACTTTATTTGCTAATTTAGTAATTTCAGCATGAACTAACTACTTTTCTGTAAATATTTCCACACTCAACTACCCAAGCCCTTGCAAGCCTTATATAATCGCGCTACTTGATCGGGAGAGCGTGACGAAAGTTACCGCCGAAGGGGCTAATACCCAAAAAACTCTCAGGCACAAAGGACCGATCAACGGGGTAGTTAAAAGTTGCCCCAACTCTGGAGAGCGGTAGCGGCAGAGCAAGTCGCCGGACTACCCACCGAAGGTGCGCGCGGGCAGCAAACATACATGGCTCCCGTAATCTCTCAGGTACCAGGACAGAGGGGTATGCGATTTCAGCGCATGCAGCGGTTATACGCTGACATGCGTTTGTTCGTCCCTTCAATCTGGTAACGAGGCACTCATGACGCAAGCAGCGACATCACTCAAGGCAACTCCTCTCAATGCAGCCCATCGTGCGGCGGGTGCAAAAATGGTTGATTTTGGCGGCTGGGACATGCCTGTCAACTATGGTTCCCAAATCGAAGAACATCATGCAGTGCGCACTGATTGCGGCATGTTTGATGTATCCCATATGTGCGTCGTTGATCTGCAAGGCGAGAACGTCCGCAGCTTCCTGCGTGGCCTGGTCGCCAACAATGTCGATAAATTGCAGGTAGCTGGCAAGGCCCTGTATTCATGCATGTTGAAGCCTGAAGGCACGGTCATTGACGACCTGATCATTTATTTTTTCAGCGAAAACTGGTTCCGCCTGGTTGTCAATGCTGGCACAGCAGAAAAAGACATTGCCTGGATGAATGCCCGCAATGCAGAAACCAATAGCGGCCTGACAATTACCCAGCGCCGTGATGGCGCAAATGCCTTTGCCCTGGTGGCGGTGCAGGGCCCGAATGCCCGCGCCAAAGCATGGGAAGTCTTGCCAGAAACCAAAGCTGCCAGTGCAGAAATCAAACCATTCAACGCAGTCATTGTTGCCGACACGTCCTTCGGTGAAGTCATGGTGGCGCGTACTGGTTATACAGGTGAAGACGGTTTTGAAATTGCTGTTTCTGCCGATCGCGTGACTGATTTCTGGAATGCCCTGGTAGCCGTTGGTGTCAAACCTGCTGGTCTCGGCGCGCGTGACACTTTGCGTCTGGAAGCTGGCATGAATCTGTATGGACAGGACATGGATGAAACAGTCAACCCGCTGGATGCTGGTCTGGCATGGACCATAGACCTGGTCAGCGAACGTGATTTCATTGGCAAGCAAGCGCTGCAAACACAAGGCCAGAACGCCCAGTTCCTGGGACTGATCCTGCGTGAAAAAGGTGGCATCCTGCGCGCCCATCAAAAAGTCGTCTGCGCGCAAGGTGAGGGCGAAATCACCAGCGGCACTTTCAGCCCCACCATGGAACAGGCAATTGCACTGGCGCGTTTGCCTATGGGCGTGTCTGTAGGCGATACTGTGCATGTTGTTATCCGTGACAAGCAATTGGCAGCATCTGTTGTCAAACTGCCCTTTGTCCGTAACGGCAAAATCCTGGCCGTATAATTTGATCTGCAAGCTGTGCTGCGTATTTGTTCAATCCAGTACAGCTTCATTTGATTAGCCACTCATTATTATTTAAAACAATTTATTTAACTGGAGCCCATCATGAACGTACCAGCAGACCTGAAATACACGACATCCCACGAATGGGTACGCACAGAAGCAGACGGCACGATCACTGTCGGCATTACTGAATTTGCTCAGGATGCTTTGGGTGATATCGTTTTCGTTGATCTGCCTAAAGTTGGCACAGCACTCGAAGCCGGCAAGGATTGCGCCGTGGTTGAATCCGTCAAGGCGGCTGGTGATATCTATGCACCAGTGACTGGTGAAGTTGTCGCCATCAATGAAGAATTGGCCGATGCACCAGAAGCTATCAATGCTGATGCGTTTGCTGCATGGTTGTTTAAACTGAAGCCAGCAAATATTGCTGATGTTGATGCCTTGATGAATGCTGAAGCTTATTCCAAGAACATCGCTTGATTATGTAGTTGAAAGAGGTGGTCCTGTGGCTGCCTCTTTTAATATGGATTTGCCTGAATGCGGTTTGCCTGCATAGCTCCGCCTGATATTCCACGTTACTCTTCTGTACCCCATATACCATGACCCGTCCTTCACTGACCCAACTGGAAGCGCATGACGCTTTCATCGCTCGCCATATCGGCCCTTCTGAAGCAGAACAAGCCGCCATGCTGAAAACCCTGGGCTATGCTGACCGCACAGCCCTGATTGATGCCATCGTCCCGGCCAATATTCGCCGTCACGATGTGCTGCCACTGGCGCAATTCACAGAAGCCAAGTCCGAACAGGAAGCACTGGCAACATTGAAGGCACTGGCGTCAAAAAACCGTGTACTGAAGTCTTTGATCGGTCAGGGTTATTACAACACGCATACGCCTGGCGTGATCCTGCGCAATATTTTTGAAAACCCTGCCTGGTATACAGCTTACACACCTTACCAGCCAGAGATTTCCCAGGGCCGTCTGGAAGCCATCTTGAACTTCCAGCAAGTCATCACTGACCTGACTGGTATGGACATCGCCAATGCATCGATGCTTGATGAAGGCACCGCTGCGGCTGAAGCCATGACGCTCATACAGCGCGTAGGCAAATCCAAATCCAATGTGTTTTATGTCGCTGCCGATGTCTTGCCACAAACACGCGAAATCATAGAAACCCGCGCCAAGCCACTGGACATAGAAGTACGCACCTGCGCGGGCAATGAAGCGCTGGATAATGATTGCTTTGGCGTCTTGCTGCAATACCCGGGCGTAGATGGTTCCATCGTTGATTACCGTGAATATGCGGCTGCCTTGCATGCCAAGGGCGCGATGGTCATCGCTGCTGCTGATTTGCTGGCGTTGACACTGATCGCTTCGCCAGGCGAATGGGGCGCTGACGTGGTCGTTGGTAACAGCCAGCGATTTGGTGTACCTCTGGGCTTTGGTGGCCCCCACGCAGGCTATATGGGTACACGCGATGCGTTCAAGCGCAGCATGCCTGGCCGCCTGGTTGGTGTGACTATTGATGCGCAAGGCAACAAGGCTTACCGTCTGGCCTTGCAAACACGCGAACAACATATCCGCCGCGAAAAAGCCACATCGAATATCTGTACTGCCCAGGTCTTGCTGGCAGTGATTGCTTCCATGTATGCCGTCTATCATGGCCCTGCAGGCTTACGTCAGATCGCCTTGCGCGTACACCGCCTGACGGGTGTGTTAGCTGGCGGTCTGAAGCAACAAGGTCTGGCTATCGCCAACACGACTTACTTTGACACTCTGACAGTCAATGTCGCCAATGCTGCGGCATACCATCTGGCCGCCCAGGCTGCTGGCTACAACCTGCGCCAGATCAGTGCAACACAAGTCGGTGTCTCTCTGGATGAAACAGTCACGCGTGCTGATGTTGAAGCCCTGTGGGCGATTTTTGCCAAGGCAAGTGGCATCACAACAACGCCAGATTTTGCAGCGATAGAAGCTGGCGTCAATGATGCCTATCCAGTTGCGCTGACACGCGGCACGACTTACCTTACGCATCCAACTTTCAACCGCTATCACGCAGAACATGAAATGCTGCGTTACCTGCGCAGCCTGGCAGACAAAGACCTGGCGCTGGACCGCACCATGATACCGCTGGGTTCATGCACAATGAAACTGAACGCCACCAGCGAAATGATCCCGGTAACCTGGCCAGAATTTTCCAGCATTCATCCATTTGCGCCCAATGACCAGACCATCGGTTACCGCGAAATGATCGATCAGCTGGAAGCCATGCTGTGCGCAGCAACTGGCTACGACGCCGTATCCCTGCAACCCAATGCCGGTTCACAAGGTGAATACGCAGGCTTGCTGGTCATCCAGGCTTATCATGCATCCCGTGGTGAAGCACATCGCAATATCTGTCTGATCCCATCTTCTGCACACGGCACCAATCCGGCATCTGCCAGCATGGTAGGCATGGATGTGGTTGTGGTGGCTTGCGATGACAAAGGCAACGTTGATCTGGCTGACTTGCAAGCCAAGGCAGAAAAACACAGCGCCAACCTGGCAGCAGCGATGGTGACCTATCCATCCACGCATGGTGTGTTTGAAGAAGGCATACAGCAATTATGCGACATCGTGCATAGCCACGGTGGGCAAGTGTACGTCGATGGTGCGAACATGAATGCGCTGGTCGGCGTAGCCGCACCAGGTAAGTTTGGTGGTGACGTCAGCCATCTGAACCTGCACAAGACTTTCTGTATCCCTCACGGTGGTGGCGGCCCAGGCGTAGGCCCGGTTGCAGTTGGTGCGCATCTGGCGAAGTTCTTGCCTAACCAGAAATCCACTGGCTATGTCCGTGGTGAAGACGGTATCTCTGCCGTCAGCGCCGCACCATTTGGCTCTGCCAGCATCTTGCCTATCTCATGGATGTACATCGCCATGATGGGCTCTGAAGGTTTGAAGGCAGCAACAGAAACAGCGATCCTGGCAGCGAACTACATCGCCAAACGCCTGGCCCCACATTACCCTGTACTGTATAGCGGTCATGATGGCCTGGTCGCGCATGAGTGCATCCTGGATCTGCGTCCATTGACAGATGCTACTGGTATTTCCAATGAAGACGTGGCCAAACGCCTCATCGACTTTGGTTTCCATGCACCAACCATGAGCTTCCCTGTGCCTGGCACTTTGATGATAGAGCCGACAGAAAGCGAATCCCAGGCTGAACTCGACCGCTTCATCGATGCCATGATCAGCATCCGTGAAGAAATCGCCAAAGTAGCCAGTGGTGAATTCGACGCCAAGGACAACCCGCTGAAGCATGCACCGCACACGGCAGAAGTGTTGATTGCCAATGAGTGGCCGCATGCTTACAGTCGTGAAGTGGCGGCTTACCCGGTAGCCTCCCTGCGCAAGAATAAATACTTTGCGCCAGTTGGCCGTGCCGATAATGTCTATGGTGACCGCAATCTGTTCTGCTCCTGCATACCGGTCAGCGATTACGAATAAGTATTGATTGCTTTGCTATAAATGAAAACGGACATGCTCGCATGTCCGTTTTTTTTCTTTGAGTCTTGATAAATCAATTCGGCATCAACACAGGAATAGGGGCATGCGCAGTAATCCCGAGACGCAGCATTTTTGCGAATTGCTCCGCAGCCAGTGGTCGGCTGAAAATATAGCCTTGTCCTTCTTCACAATGTTGGGCTTTTAAAAATGACAGTTGTCCCTGTTTTTCTATACCTTCTGCAATGACTTTTTGTTTCAGGCTGTTTCCCATTGCGATGACAGCGCTGACAATAATGCCATCACCTCCCGCTTTGCTGGCACCTATTTCATGCACAAATGACTGATCAATTTTCAAGACATCAATCGGAAATTGATTCAGGTAACTCAGGCTGGAATAGCCAGTACCAAAATCATCGATGGCCAGTTGTATGCCCATTTCTTTCAATTGCTGGAGTATGGCGATGCTGCTTTCTGCATTGCGCATCAGGACACTTTCGGTGATTTCCAGTTGCAGGCAAGCTGGAGAAAGCCCGGTTTCTTGCAATATGGTTCGTACAGCCTCAACAAAATCCTGGCGGCGAAATTCAACGGCTGAAATATTTACTGCAATTTCTGCAATCGTCAATCCTGCATCCTGCCATTTTTTTGTTTGGGCGCAGGCTTCACGCAAGACCCAGCGTCCTAACGGAATGATGACTCCACAGTCTTCTGCAATGCCTATAAAACGTATGGGTGGCACCATGCCCCATTGCGGATGGTCCCAGCGCAGCAAGGCTTCGGCACCAGTGATAGCGCCGCTTTCCAGATTGATCTTGGGTTGATAATGCAAGGAGAATTCATTGCGTATCATTGCCAGCCGCAGATTGGCTTCTATGACTTGTCGCTCCACTGCACGTACATTCATTTCTGGCTTGAAGAACTGGTAGTTGTTACGGCCTTTTTCCTTGGCCTGGTACATCGCGGTGTCGGCGTTCTTTATCAATGTCTCTGCATCAGCGCCGTCTGCAGGATATGAACTGATGCCTATGCTGGTAGTGACATATAGCTCATGACCATTGATGCTGTGTGGCGTTGCCAGAGACTTCAATAATTTCTCGGCAGTAAAGGCCGCATTTTCTGCGGACTTATCATCGGTCACCAGTATCACGAATTCATCGCCACCCTGGCGGCTGACCGTGTCAGAACTGCGCACGCAGGCACACAGGCGTTCGGTCACTGATTTCAACAGCATGTCGCCCAGGGCATGACCCAAAGAGTCATTGATGTGCTTGAAATTATCCAGGTCAAGGAAAAGCACAGCCAAGTGTGTCTCGCGCCGTTTTGCCAGGCCAATTGCCTGTGCGATGCGGTCATTCAGCAGGGCGCGGTTAGGCAAATTGGTGAGAAAATCATGTTGTGCCAGGTGGGACATTTTTACTGCCATTGCCTGGGTCGCCGTGATATCGCGAAATACCATAACGGCACCGGCGAGATTGCCATACGCATCATGGATGGGGGTAGTAGAGTCTTCAATCGCTACCTCGCTACCATCACGCCTGAGTAGTATGGTGCCGGGAGTCAGGGTCGTAGCTGTGTCCTGTTGCAGCACCTGCATGACAGGGTTGGCCTTGACCTGCCTGTTTTCACTTTGTATGAGTGGCATGACCGTGCTGATAGTTTTTCCTTGGGCTTCTTCGCGCTTCCATAAAGTGATATGTTCAGCGGCAACATTGAGATAATCGATATTGCCAGCCATGTCCGTGCCTATGACCGCATCACTGATAGAATTGAGCGTGATTTCTGCGCGCGCTTTTTCCAGGTAGGCAGCATCTTCAACTGCTTTGCGTTGAATGATATTACGCAGTGATTGCGGCACCAGATAACTGGAAAAATGACCTCGGGTCAGGAAACCCTGTGCACCCAATTCTACGGCTTCTAATGCCAGTGCATGGTCTGTGTCACAGATCGTGAGTATGGGAATTTTGGGGACTATTGAAAATAGATGCTGAAAACTGGCTATGCCCTTGCTGTCTGGCAGGAAGCAGTCAAGCAGTATGATATCAATTGGCTTGGTTTTGTCTTGCAGATGTTCTGCAGCGCTGGACAGGCTATCTGCAAATACGGTTTCATAATAGCCATCGCGGGCCTTAAGTAAAGCATCCTGAAGCGCAAGTGCATCGGCAATAACAGGTGTAATAACGAGAATTCTCTTGGCCATGAGCTGGCTCCTTGTAAACTTTACAAAATGAAGGCAGCCAAAGACTGCAGTGGCGGAGTCGCCAGCTGGTTTGCTATAAATCCCTTGTCCATACAAGAACGTCTCTTGACCTCTCTTGTCATGATGCCTGGACAGAAATTACTTGATGAAAACTTATACGTCTGTACGATGCCGTACAAAGTGGTTGGAAGAGATTATTTCTACAGTTCTAATTTTTAGCGTAGCAAAAAAAGGCATCGAAAAAATCGATACCTTGTTGTCTGGCAATAGCTGTAAAAAGTTACTTTCCTTTGTAGATTCCTGCTTCAAGTATCACATCATTACTGCGGAAAATATAGGTAGTCTTGTTTTCTATCTGTTTGCTGACGGGATTATTGTAGCGGTAATCTACCCAGCCTTTGCCCTTGCTCCTGGCCAGTGCAATAATCTCCTTGCGATAGTATTTGCCATCAGCATCAGGCAAGTCCAGCATGTTCTTGCCTATCAATTTGGGATTGATAGGGTGAGCAATGACGATGCCGTCAAGACTACGTACATACAGGTAAATCGAACCATTGATGAAGTCGGGA
This sequence comes from Undibacterium sp. Ji42W, assembly GCF_049340405.1. Taxonomy (NCBI): domain Bacteria; kingdom Pseudomonadati; phylum Pseudomonadota; class Betaproteobacteria; order Burkholderiales; family Oxalobacteraceae; genus Undibacterium; species Undibacterium sp. Ji42W. Next base: position 680,444 of record NZ_JBMPOV010000001.1, on the reverse strand, counting down.
TTTTTATTATTGATTTCCTGTACTAGGGCATCCTTGCCATTTTTCTGCATATAGGCCAACCCCTTTTCAACCATGGCGACGGCATCGGCAGGATTGTCGTCGGCCATGACAAATTGCCATTGGACTGCCAGTAGCAATGCCACCATTAATTTGAGGATTTTCATGCCTTGTCTCCCTAAAACATTCTATTTTTATCATCAACTTCTTTGGCAGCAAGATGTCTGATTTAAGACTAGTGGAGATAGGGCATAAAAGCAAAGCCACTATGCGTGGAAGCAACAATTCTTAACGAGTATTGTCATAGCGCAAAGGGAATGATTCCAGATGATAAACGGGCACAATCTTTAACATTCCAGCTATGAATTTCCTCATGAAAATATTGCGTTGCGGAAAAAATGTGCAGTAAAATACGCACCTGTTTCCATGTGGCAATATAAAACTTTTCCCTGAATTCTGTTCCTATTTTTACTCCCATGAAAAAATTACTTCTCGCTACCGCTATCCTCGTTTCTTCTTTCTCCGCGTTTGCCAGTGAAGTGGCTCCTTCTCTCGATAAGCAAACTTGCGAAAAACCTGTTTATCCAAAATCGGCCCTGATGAATGAAGAAACCGGCACTGTCGTACTGTCCGTGTTGATTGGCCCTGACGGTGCTGTAGTTGATTCCAAAGTAGAGAAATCCAGCGGCTCCAAAGCGCTAGATAAGGCAACACAGAAAATTTACTCTTCCTGCAAATTCAAACCAGGTGCTAAAGACGGCAAGCCACAACAAGCGTGGACCAAGCTGGAATATGTTTGGAGCCTTTCCTGATCAGATATTGAACTTTTAGAGTTCTGCTTAGCAAGATTTCAAAAAGAGATGCGCAGGCATCTCTTTTTTTATGTGCATAGCAGCATGAATAATCCGGTTTTTTATCTCCTTTTTGCTAAAGAAATAATAAACATTGTCGATAATCAATTGAAGATTAAGCAAGGGTTTATTTCAAGGATGTCAGTGAGCCATGTCAACTATATCTACAAGTTTGAATACGGCAGTCAGCCCTGGTATCAGTCAGGTGCAGAATGCAAACAACCAGGCCGCACCTGCATCTTCTGCACCATCAGCCTTACCTGCGAATGCCAATTCGTATTCAGTGGCATCCACAAGCTCTTATCAAGTCAATTTACGGTCATCAAGTAATGTTGCAATTGGTCAGACTTATAACCAGGCTGGTATCACCTCTTCTGCATCCGCAACTGCTGCACCCTCGCAATGGTGGGAAAACAAAAGCGACGATCATTTCAGTTATTTGCTGCAACAAAATGCGATCGCCACGACAACCAACTCAGGGCGTTTCAATGGCTTGGCTACTGGCCTCATAGACCGCCTGCATTCCACTGGCGCAGATGTCAAACAGGCCTACATCACGACATCTCTGGATGCCGGTGCTGACGGCAAAGCCGTGGCCGAAGCTGGCCAGGTCAGTTTGAATGATTTGCGTGACCGACCAGACCAAAGCCTGGGGCTGAGTGTGAAGCTGGCTTCAGGACGTAGTGTTACGTTGTCTATCAAAAGCAATGCCAATGGCCTGAGTGTAGAAGCCAGCAGCGATGCTGAATTGAGTGAAACAGATGGCAAGGCACTCGATAAACTGGCAGCCGGCCTGGAAGCGGCAGCGCAAAGTTATTTTACGGATAACAAGATCAATCTGGGTGCATTGTCAGGCTTTGATACCTCTGTTGTCAGTTCGCTGGAGTTCAATATCAAGGCAGGTGACCGGCAGTTGGATTACAAGATTAATGCATCACATCACCAGCTCAAGCTGACATCGGACAGTGGTGTCATTGATATTGATGTCAAGCATGATAACGCAGGGCTCAGGGGAAACGCGACACAAAGAAATAACGCTATCCAGCAATTTCTGGGGCAAGTCGACAGTGCCGCAAAGCGTGGCAATGCCGATGAAAGCTTGGTATCGCAATACAAGGAAGCATTTTCTGCCATGCAGAAAATCAATACATCGGATGATGATGATAGTGTGCGAGGTCTGGTGCCAGCAAAGGCACCAGCCTTTTGGGATACCAGTGCCGGTTCATTGTTAACCGGCCTGGCAGACTTTGATGCGCAGATCAAAGGCGTAAGCACCTCGCCAAATCCGGCGCGCTTGCAGGAAAGTGATTATTTCAACTTCCAGACCAGCCAGAAGACTACACAGGAAGGGCATCTGACGAGTGGAAAGATCAGCCAGAATCTGGAGTCCAGCCTTAGTGCAGCCTTTCATCTCGAATTAAAGTCAGGCAAAAAACCGGTGCTTGATGAGAGCAAGAGTTCGCAGAATTATCGCTACGTGAAGGTCGACGATCACGAGAGCAGCAAACTGGATATTGGATTTGAAAAAAATCAGGTGAATAGTGCGCGCCTGGAAAAAAGCCATGACCGCAACCTGACTATATCCCGTTATGAGCTGGGTAAGCTGGTGGATACCAAAAATCAACCAGACAAACAGACTAGCGTTATTGATCTTTCTGTCAATTCAAGCCGCGACAATACGGCAAGTGAACAGGCCTTGCGGCGCCAGAACATTATTGCCGCATTGAGCGGGAAAATTTTTCTCTAACTCTTCTCCAGATTAGTGGCGATTTACATTGCGACTTAAATGACGAGCTAGCTAATTGCGATTTAGTGCAGGCGGCGTGGCTGATTGGCCTGGCGGGTTTGCGCTGGACGACTGTTTGCCCGACTCACCTGAGGTGCAGCGCTCACTTGTTGCTGCACCTTGAAAATATTCACCACCTGCGCCAGCGCCGCAGCCTGTTCATTCATGGCTTGCGCAGCAGCAGATGCCTGTTCCACCAAAGCGGCATTTTGCTGCGTCATATTATCCATATCCACAATCGCATGATTGACCTGTTCTATGCCTGAGCTTTGCTCCTGGCTGGCCGAGGCAATCTCGGCGACGATATCAGTCACGCGCCTGACGCTGGCAACTACGTCATCCATGGTAGAACCGGCGATGGCAACCAGCTTGCCGCCTTCTTCCACTTTTTCTGCCGAGCTGTCTATCAGGGTTTTGATTTCTTTGGCAGCCGAGGCTGAGCGTTGGGCCAGGTTGCGCACTTCACTGGCAACAACGGCAAAACCGCGCCCTTGTTCACCAGCACGCGCGGCTTCGACGGCGGCATTCAAGGCGAGGATATTGGTCTGGAAGGCAATACCGTCAATCACGCTGATAATATCGACGATTTTTTTCGATGATTCATTGATAGAACCCATGGTCGCCACAACTTTGCCCACCACGCTGCCGCCTTGGGTCGCCACTTCAGATGCTGAAATAGCAAGTTGATTGGCCTGCCTGGCATTGTCGGCATTTTGTTTGACGGTGGAAGTCAGCTCTTCCATGGTGGATGACGTTTCTTCCAGCGCGCCTGCCTGTTGCTCGGTGCGGTTGGACAGATCCAGATTGCCGGAGGCGATTTCGCCAGAGGCAGTGGCGATGGATTCTGATCCGGTACGTACTTCACTGACGACAGATGCCAGCTTGTCACGCATGGTCTTGATGGCGAAGAGCAGGCTGGACTGATCATTGTCTTTGACTTGTATATCAGCAGTCAGGTCACCTTCGGCAATATGCCCAACCACTTCAGCCGCATAAGCTGGCTCGCCACCGAGTTGCCCGAGAATCGAACGTGTCATGTGCCAGGCCAGGGCGCCGACCATGGCCATCATGATGCAGCCTACGCCGAGCATGATGCCTGCCTGCTGCCAGAAGGCTTCGTTAATGTCATCTAGATAAGTGCCTGTACCAACCAGCCATTCCCACGGGGCGAAGCGCATGACGGCATAGATTTTCTCTACCTGGCCTTGTACGCCTGGCCTGGTACCCAAGGCCTGCACTACACCTATCTTGCTTTTTTCCAGTGAGGCGCGATAACGTTCACCCGATTCCTTCATGTCCTTTTGCGGAACGCCGATGCGGTCTGCCTTGGGGTGCACGAGCAACAAATCATCGTTATAGCCGCGTACGAAGAAATACATTTCATCTTTATGAAAACTGGAAATTGCCAACTTCGCCTGCTTTTGCGCATCTTCACGCGAAAGCTTGCCTGCCTGTTCCAGCGCATAGGCTTTTGTTATGGCAGCATGGGCCATTTCCACCATATTGGAAATCTGCTCAGTACGCTCCCTGGTCATGGTCTGGCGCAGCGAGAACAGTGAAATAGCGGAAATGACTGAAATGCCGAACAAGGTGATGGCGCACAGCAAGATGATGCGGGTGCTGAGTTTCATGATGTGGTTTCACTGGTTTGATGCAGCGTGCCGCGATGCTGGGTGGATGCGCGAGAGAAAAAGGGTATCACCTCAGGCTAGTCCACCTGCATTTGAGGCAGGTCTGCGTAGTTTTATTAATTGGCGATCACGCGGCCCATCCCGCAAGGTACACGGTGTGGGCGCTATCTTGATTGTAAGTGAAGCACAGATGCCTGAGAGGAAGAATTTGCAAACAAACGACAAATTAAGGCGCGGATGTTGCGCTGGGGAAGGGGCAGATCGCAGGATAGTGTCAAGACTCTCCTGCGTGATGGGGCCTGGCTGGCTCTATTTGTAAAGCGGCAGGTTCATGCTGACTGGCCGTATGTCCAGCCGCAGATTGTGGACGGTATAGCTTTCTGCACCAGACGCATTGGAGTAATAACCCTGGCTTTCTGCCACCTTGCTAAAGCTGAATTCAAAACCCAGTTCTGGCTGTACATCGGTGCCAAACGCCAGACCAATGGCGCGCTCCTGCTTGCCATCGATCAAATGAAACATGAGATCGGTGACCACGGTATTGGCCAGGATATCGGGATAAAAACGCTGGTCAGTATTGTAAGCCTGGGCAGGATTGAGCTTGTGCTGCAGTTTGTCTGCCGACGGTGTCAGCGTTTTGGTATGCAAATTAAAACGGTCGCCACGGTCAAGATAGCTGATGCGGGCATTGCTGATATTAAAATTCTTTTGTGTGTCGTTGGTCGTCACCTGACTCAGGTCAAACAAAATCGCACCTTTATAGCCAATGACCTCAACCTCACCTTGATTGCTGACCACCATCGCGGTATTTTCATCGACCCCCAGACCCAGTTTGTAATTCTTTTTTAACATGACAGGCAGCATGCGGGCGAAGCGGCCACGGATGATCAGGTGCTGGTCTATGAATACATCAGGGCCGATGAAACCCAGGCCAGCCGCAATCTCCTTGCCATCCGTGACGCCGAGCTTGAGCGTAGGCAGCACAGGCTTGGCATCATAAAACATGGTGGTACTCATGATGGCAGCACCAGCGCTACTGCCAGCGATCACACCACCGCGATGATACAGCGCCCAGATTGCTTCCAGCATCGCTGTCTTGCTACCATCCGGCTTGACCAGCGCCTGCACAATGCGGCCCTGGTCGCCACCAGTGAAAAACACACCGCTGGCATCTTTGAGCTTATCGAGCCAGACCGGATCGCTGACGATGTCTTCTGGCTTGAATTGCGCATACCTGACTGACAAGGGAATCAAAAAAGCCTGGGCACCATGCTGGTTCAGGGATTCGACCGCAAATCCTCCTGATGTTTCCGGGCTGCCTGCAGCCGCCGGGATGACGGCAATCTTTGCGCCTTTGCCACCCGCCTGTTGCACGATGCGTTGCCAGACCACGGCATTATCGACCCGCAAGGCGCCGCCTATGATGACGAGTGAACCTTTCGATTGTTGGAATGACTTGTCTTCTGCATGAGCATTCATGGGTAATTGCCAGATTAAAATTGCCAGACAGCTGAGTAAAATACGCAGCAGTCGGTTAGTATTTTTCATAGAAATTTTCATTAATTCCGTCCTGATTTTTTGCTATTGTAAGTGATTCAATTCACTACCATGGCTATGAATTTAAAAAAAGGGACAACACCAAGTGTTGTCCCTAACATCCACGTAGGCGCTGCTTTGGAACAGATTATTGATACTGCTTATTTAAACGAGTAGTTAGCAGATATGTACATGAAGCGGCCGCGCGGGTCGGTATAGCTAGGGTCGTAACCAGCGATGAAGCTATATATCTGGTTGGAACGTGGTGGATTGGTATCCAGCAAATTCTTGATGCCCGCACGCAGGCTGAATGCCTTGCTGAACTTATAGCTGCCACTCAAATCCCACAAGACATAGGCGGGTACATCACGGGTGCTGCCATCGGCCAGGGCGTTTTGATCGTGATAACCCTGATAGTAAGTCTGCTGTAGAGTCGCGCCCCATGGCCCACGGTCAAAGTCGAACGTCAGGGTATGTCTCCAGCGCTGTACTACCTGGGTGTCGGTATAGATGCCGACGCCATTCACTTCCGGGCTGGCGGCAGTGTTGCGGGTCTTGTAGTCGATGACATAAGTACCGTTCAGGCTGACATTGAATTTGCCCAGGCTGTTTTCTGGCAGTTTCCAGTTGACGTTGACATCGACACCTGAAGTTTTCAGCGAACCGATATTTTTCACACGGCCATCCACTGACAGAATAGGGCCGGGGATGCCTGGCAGGCTGGGGTCAGCCGGGCCACGTATCGCATAGCCAGGATTGGATTTTGGGTCGCTGAAGTAAGCGCCTTCATTGGCTAGCAAGGTGTCAGACTTTTCTATGCGCCAGTAATCGAGGGAGGCAGTCAGGCTGCGGCTGGGTTCAACGACGATACCGGCAGAAAACTGCTTCGATGTCTCAGGCTTCAGATTGGCCGTGCCACCCTTGATCAGGTCAGGCTGTATGCCGCAATAATCCGGGTTCTTGGTATTGTCGATATTGCCGGTCTTGATACAACCAAGCGGGTCATTATAGATGCCGCTGGTTTGACCCGTGCGTGCAGGTTCATTGATGTCAGCCAGGCTGGGTGCGCGGAAGCCAGCACTGTAAGAGCCACGTACCACGACTTCTTTAGCTGGAGTCCAGCGCAGGCCAAATTTTGGATTGGTTGTGCTGCCCACGTCGTTATAGCTGTCATGACGCACGGCAGCCTGAGCTTCCAGGTTGCTGAATATGGGTAAATTCAATTCAGCAAACAGGGCTTTGACAGTGCGGCTGCCACCATAGGCTGATGCAGCACCATCACCGCGTATCTCACCAGCAGCCAGCAGCGCAGATGGGGTAAATTCCAGTTTTTCACGACGGTATTCTGCACCTATTGCGAGACCGGCATTACCGCCAGCCATGGCAAACAATTCGCGTGAAGCCTTGATGTCAAATGCATCGGTAGTTGCCCTCGATTGACGGGCCGCATCGCTGATTTTTGCGGCATTCAACAGACTTGTTCCTTCAGTTCCTGATGGACCGAAGGGATTGATCTTGCCCGTCAAAAAGGCGCTGTCAAAAGCCGATGTCCTGACATAGCCATCGACATATCTGTCCTCAACCTTGCTGACGCTATGATTCAGGGCGGTATCATAATCCCAGCCTGCAATTGTGCCTTTGGCACCAATCACCAGCCGCTGTGCAATTGCATTGACTTCATTGGTACGCGGGCCAGCAGCACTCAGGCGCAGGCCGACGCGCAAAGGCGTTTTATTGGTCGTAATCAGGTCATTGGGATAGTAAATTCCAGTGACCGGATAATTCAGATTGGTGACCGTCAGCGGGCTGATACGGTACGTGGTCTTGGTGTCACTGTGCAGCACTTCAGCAAACAAGGTGTTGTCCGCATCTATCGCAAACTGGGCACGGCCCAACAATGATGCGCGTTGGGATTCAGGGAAAATCTCGGTGTCATGCATGTAGTCATACAAACAGGCTTTGCTACCGACAAAGCTGTCTGCTGCAAATACCGTAGCAGGTGGGTTGCAAGTTGGGGCGCTGGGATTCAGGCGCGAACCGGTAGCACCACCGCTGGCCGTAGTACGGCGTACATTGGCAGGGAAAGTATTGGAACTACCCACATCGAGATTGATGTCTGGCTGATAGGCTGATCCTATCCATGAGCGCTGGGTAGAGCGCAGGCTGCCGGTATTCTGGAAATTCGCAACGCCCATGAGGTTATATCTGTCCTGAGTCAGGCTGCCTATCCCGCCAGACAGGCTGATGATTTTTTTGTCAGCACCGCCATGCTGGGTATTGCCGACATAGGCGGATATTTCTGCTCCCTGATAATCAGCACGGGTAATAAAGTTGATGACGCCACCAATCGCATCAGCACCATAGATGGCTGACGCACCGTCCTTCAAGACTTCGACGCGCTGGATAGCAGCAGAAGGGATGGAATTCAAATCCACGCCGGAAGAAGTACCGGGCGAGGCAAAATTGGCCAGGCGGCGGCCATTCAGCAAGATCAGGGTAGATGACACACCTATGCCACGCAGGTTGGCGCCATTGAAACCACGTTGTGTGCCACCGTTATCACTGAAGCTGGCCCCATCAGTCAGTCCAGCAGTGCTGGCCGATACCTTGCTCAACAATTCTGCCGCCGTGGTGACGCCAGATTTTTCTATCGATTCACGGGTGATGATTTGCACGGGCAAGGCAGTTTCCGCATCGATGCGCTTGATTGACGAACCAGTAATTTCTACACGTTGCGGTTTATTGGGATCATTGTCAGCTTGCGCCCATGCGCTTTGCGTACTCATGCCCAACATCGCCATGACGCTCAATGCCGACCAGGTTGCGACAGCCAATTTCTTGGGTATGGGCTGACATGTTTGCTTTTTCGTTGCCATTGCCTTCTTCTCCTCAGGTTTTACAGAAATTTAAAAAAAGCATCCCCCTCAGGCACTCCGGGGAGTGACTGTGATTTGCTAATTTTGTCTATTTACTTCTTGGGTTTATTGCTATCCGGCTGTGTGTATTTGATGTTGTTGTCAGCGCTATGCAAGTAGGCTGAGATGGCTTCTGTCAGGCGCATGGCCTTCTCCACGTTCTTTTTATTTGACACCATCATGCTGCTGACCAGGGCTTCGATGACTGCGATCGCGGCACTGGCACTGCTGGGCAAGACACCGTGGGTACTGGGTGCCAGCAGTAAATAATTACCCAGTTGTGCGATAGGTGAGGCGGGTGAATCGGTGATAGTGACGATGCAGGCACTATGGTCGCGTACAAACTGCGTGAGCTTGATGACATCCAAGGCATAGCGTGGGAAAGAGATAACGATGAGTACATCTTTATCAGTAATATTCGCCAGATGACCAGCCGCGACTTCAGTGCCGCCATACCCCACCACTTCCACCACATGTGAACAGAATGGTTGCAAATGCAGAGCCAGCATGCCAGCAAGATGAGCGCTGAGGCCAAAGCCCATGACATACACGGTTTTAGCCTTGGCGATGTGGCTGACTACCTCGTTCAGGTCTGATTCAGACATGCCCTGGTTTGCTGCATCAATATTGGCAGCAGCAAACTGCATGCTGGTATGAGCAGGCGAAGGCGCATTCTTTTTGGCTTCTATGGTATTGCGCAGTTTTTCTACCGGCTGGAAAACTGCCTGTACTACTTCTGCAATCTGGTTGCGCAATCCAGCATAGTTATTAAACCCCATGTCACGCGCAAAACGGCTGATGGTGGCGGTTGATACATCACACTGTTCTGCCATGTCTTCTATGCCCAGTGCCGTTACCTTGACCTGGTTACGCAAGAGGAAATTGGCAATGCGTTTATAGGATGCAGAACCTTCCTGCAAGACCAGCATCAGGGATTCACCCAGCGTGGATTTGGCAAAGACCATGTCCGGCGAGGCAGATTCAACAGGGGTATTTAATTTTTTCATGTGCCGTATTCGGTAAAGCATTCAGTAAAACATTGAGTAAAACTTTTTTCAATGAATGAACTGTAGCCCTGTTTAAAAATATTTTCAATACTATTTGTCGTTTTATTTTCATAAATGTAGAATATGTAAAAAATCGTTCATTAATTGCATGTGAGAGCGAGCGGGCGTAGTGTTGTTTTTACGCTGTTTGTAAAAAACATCGCCGGAACAGTGTCTGCTTGAATTTTGAGTGATCCTGGCAACATTCATGTAAATTCAAAATCGGCTTTCGATTTTGATCCCATCATTACCATCGAAGAAAAGAGTTTTTATGCAGATAAAACGCCATGCCTTGCCCGATATCAGTAGCGGGACGGTACGTGAATTGCGTAGTTTTCATTACGGCACACCTGGGCAGGGTCGCAAGATCTATATACAGTCTTCTTTACATGCAGATGAAATACCCGGCATGCTGGTGAATCACTATTTGCGCGAAATGCTGGAGCAGTATGAAAAAATTTCTGCGATTGCGGCTGAAATCGTACTGGTGCCAGTAGCCAACCCTATAGGTTTGGCACAGGACATACAGGGTACGGCTTTTGGCCGCTTTGATCTGGCGACTGGTGTCAATTTCAACCGCGGCTATCGCCATCTGACACCGTATCTTTTGCCTTTGCTGGAAGGCAAGCTAGGTACTGATGAAAAAGAAAATGTAAAATTGATACGCGAACAGGCGCTGGCAGTACTGCAAGCCTGGCAGCCAGAAACTGCGACAGAGCAGCAAAAGAAAATCCTGCAAACCCTGGCAGTCGATGCTGACATCGTGCTGGACCTGCACTGTGATAACCAGGCTGTCATGCACTTATATACGGGTACTCCGCTGGCGCATGATTGCATGCCGCTGGCTGCCTATCTGGGGGCGCAGGCGTTGTTGGTGTCGGTATTGTCGGGTGATGATCCTTTTGATGAATCCTGTTCACGTCACTGGTGGGAACTGGCGCAACACTTCGGTACGGCGAAGCCTGTTCCAAATGCCTGCCTGTCCATTACGGTGGAGTTGCGTGGCGAATCCGAAGTCAGTCATGAACTGGCGCAGGCAGATGCCTTGGCCATTATCAATTTCCTCAGGCATGCTGGCTACCTGCGTGGAAAACCTCAGCCTTTGCCTCAAGCCTTGTGCCAACCTACGCCGCTGGAAGGGGTAGAACCCTTGCGTGCGCCGCACGCTGGCATCCTGGTATTTACCAGAGAGGTTGGTGATCAGGTCGAGGCCGGAGAGAGAGTGGCAGACATTATTGATCCGGTCAGTGCCCAAGTGACGCCGGTATTGGCGACTGTATCCGGCATTTTATTTGCCCGTGTCTCCAGGCGCTACGCCACGTACGGCATGCGTATCGCCAAGATCGCCGGTCCTGTTGCGTATCGCAGCGGTAATTTACTGTCCTTGTGACCAGGAGTGCACCATGCTGAAAAAACTCAGATTGCCCAATACCTTTGTCCTGCTGTTTTCCTTGTTGGCACTGATCGCGCTGGCTACCTGGCTGGTGCCTGGCGGTAAATACGATACCCATGCGGTGAATGGCAAGACGCTGATAGATCCTGCCAGTTTTCATTATGTCACCAGCAATCCGCAAGGCGCAGTTGCCCTGATGATGGCACCAATCAAGGGCTTTGTTGAAGCGGCATTGATCATCGGCTTTGTACTCATCGTCGGTGGCGCTTTTGCTGTCTTGCAAAAGACCGAGGCGATTGATGCCATGATCAAATCCGTGGCCAGGGCACATACCCATTCCAGTCTGGTCAGGGCGGGCATCATTCCTTTGTTCGTGACTCTTTTTTCCCTGGGCGGGGCGACCTTTGGCATGGCAGAGGAAGCCATACCTTTCGTCATGATATTTATCCCGTTGGCTCTGGCTCTTGGATATGACACAGTAATAGGCGTGTCGATACCTTTTATCGGTTCTCAAGTCGGCTTTGCTGCTGCGTTTTTGAATCCATTCAATGTAGGGATAGCTCAGGGAATTGCTGGCGTGCCGCTATTTTCTGGCATAGGTTTCCGGCTGGTTGCGTGGTTCCTGGCAACACTGGTTACAGTAGCTTTTTTGAGCTGGTATGCGGCACGCATCAAGAAAAATCCACAACTGAGCCCTACCTTCGTTCTTGATGAAGAAAAACGCAAAAATCTCAAGATCGATGAATTCACCAGGTTTACTGGCATGACATCGACCCATAAGGCAGTGCTATTCATGTTTTTGTTCACACTGATTGCCATGGTGGTGGGTGTGGTCAAATACAGCTGGTATATAGAAGAGATTGCCGCCCTGTTCCTGGTCATGGCTATCCTGGTGGGGCTGGTTGGTAAATTGAATGCGGACAGTTTTGTCGAAGCCTTCATGCAGGGTGCCAAGGACCTTGTGACTACCGCATTGGTAATTGCTCTGGCACGCGGCACCATGATATTGGCGCGTGATGCCAGTATCATCGACACCATGTTGAATTTCCTTATGCCTTTTGTACAGTCATCACATCCCATCTTTGCGGCGCACAAGATGTTTGTGATCCAGTCTGTCATCAACTTTTTCATTCATTCGGGCAGTGGGCAGGCGGCATTGACCATGCCTATCATGGCACCGCTTGCCGACCTGGTCGGCGTGACAAGACAGACTGCGATATTGGCGTTTCAGTTTGGTGAATTCACGACGCCGATGATACCGACATCCGGTATTACTGTTGGCGTGCTGGCGCTGGCGCGCATACCCTGGGCGACCTGGGCGAAGTGGATGATACCCTTGCAATTGCTGTACTTTGTCCTGGCTCTGGGTTTGCTGGCCGTGTCCTGCTTGATGAGCTGGTAGCCTCACTGCTCAATGCATGAGCCAGCGCCGCATCGCGAAGCTCAATGCATCCACCAAGGCCACCAAAATCAGCATAGCGATGATGATGGTAGCGGCGGTTTGCATCTGGAATAGCGACAGATGATACTTCAACATCTGTCCCAGGCCACCAGCACCGACTACTCCCAATATGGCGGCAGCGCGGATATTGTTTTCCCAGCGGTACAGGGTGTAAGACAGCATTTGCGGCAGGCTTTGTGGCAGCGTGGCATACAGGAATACATTGATAGCAGATGCACCGTTCAGGCGCAATGTGGATTCTGCCTGTGGTGCGGCGTTTTCCAATACTTCAGCAAACAGGCGGCCAAGTACGCCGGTGGTATGGGCCGCCAGTGCGATGGTGCCGGCAAATGGCCCCAGGCCAGCGGCGATCAGCATGATGGATGCCCACACCAGTTCGGGTATAGCACGAGCCACATTCAAAAATATTCGCGTGCTGCTTTTTGCTACGGTGCCAAAGCGGCCGCTGGCTGGCAGGGCCAGCAACAGACCCAGGATGGCGGCAATCAGGGTGCCCAGTGCCGACATGGCCAGGGTTTCAAAAGAGGCGAAGGCGGTTTTTTTGAGCAGGGCAGGGTTGATGTCTGGCGGCGCGAAGCCTAGCAGAAACTCCCAGGTTTTGCCTGCGGCGTCGTCGCTGAACAGGGCGCGCCATTCGATATTCAGGCTGACAAAGCTGGCGACGACCAGCAAGATGATGCTCACACTTAATACCAGCTTCAGCGGACTGAATAGTGCCGGTGCAACTGGCATCTCCTTATCAAGTGCACTCATGCCAGCGCCTTGCGGAATAATTTGCTGGCCAGGTCTGCAAGACCCACCAACAGCACGAAGACGATGAGCATGGTGGATACTTCCGCACCAGACAGCATTTTCATGGATTCATCCATACGCTGACCCAGGCCGCCAGCACCGACAAAACCCATGACGACAGAGCCGCGTATCGCGCATTCCCATCGATAGATGGTGTAGGAAATCAGTTCTGGTGCGGCATTTGGCAAGGCCCCATACAAAAATGCCGTCAGACGGCTACTGCCATTCCTGAGCAGGCTGTCGGTGGCGTGGGCATCACTGGCTTCCAGTATTTCGGCATACACCTTACCCAGCATGCCAGCATAGGTAAGGGCGATGGCAAATACCCCCGCAGTCGGCCCCAGCCCGACCAGGCGCACAAACAGCAAGGCCCAGACCAGCTCAGGCACGCTACGCAACAATACCAGCTTCCAGCGCACGATCTGGCGCAACAGCCTGGCCATGCCATGCATGCGTCCACTGCCTATACGTGAGATCGATAAATGCTCATTGACGATCAGGGTCATGGGGATTGCACCCAGCAGTGCCAGCGTCAGACCTGCCGTAGCAATGGCGATGGTTTGCCAGGTCGCTTCCAGTACAATGAGTAAAAACTCTGTGGAATGCGCAGGTGGAAAAAAACCGGACAGGAAACGCCAGGTCGCGCCCAGGCTTTGCGCATTGATCAGTTGCCAGGGCTTGAATTCAGTGATCAGCAGCATGGGCCAGAGCAGCACCAGCATGCACAAGGTGGTAGTTACCCGCATGCGCCATGCGGGATCATGCTGTATATCTGGATGGCTTGTCTGCTGTGTCATTCTGCTTAAAAACAGCGTGGAGCGTCAGAAAAATCAGGCTGATCCAGCGCAGTCATATCCAAAGACTGTCGCTCAGGGCTACCAGTATTCCGGTACAGATCAGCGATCATCTGATCACTCACCTTATTACTGTCGAACAGGACTTTGCCAGCGCGCAGTCCGATGATGCGCGGGAAGTGCTGACGCGCCAGTTCTACTTGATGCAGGCTGCAGATCAGCGTTGCATTGCGTTGCTTTGCTTCCAGCTGCAAGGTGTTCAGGGTTTGCAGGGCGAGCGTAGGGTCCAGCGCAGACAGGGGTTCATCCACCAGCAGCAGGCTGGCATCGGACAATAACAGTCGTGCCAGGCCGCAGCGCTGGCGTTCTCCGCCAGACAGTTTATCTACCCTTGCATACAGCTTATGTTGCAGATCAAATCGTTGCAAGGCTTGCCAGGCAGCCAGCGGGTCTGTGGGCTTGATCAGATTGCGTAACGCCTGCGCCAGCGTCCAGTGTGGCAAACGGCCGGCCAGAACCGCAGTGACCACGCGCTGACGTGCAGGCAGCGGCGGGGTTTGTGGTGCCAGGAACAAATGACGGCGCAAGATATGGCGTGTTGTATGTGACAGCGCCCAGACATCCTGATCCATAAACTGGAATTGACCGCTGGCTGGCCGATGCGCCGCAGCCAGGGTGTGCAACAGCGTGGTTTTGCCCGCACCGGACGGGCCTATGATGGCAATTTGTTCGCCCTGGGCCACCATCAGGTTCAGGTTTTCAAGTATGTATTGCTGTTGCGCTTGACCGGACACCGGTACAGTGTGAACTGCACCGGGAAAAGCGACACTCAATTGCTGCAAACGCAGCTGTACTGTACTTATTACTGCCGACGTTGCTGCCGGCATTACTTCAGCAGGCCGGCATTATGTGCTGCCGCTTCTATGGCCTTGTAGTTGTCCGCCTTGGTGGGGATGAAGCGTGTCGCACCTTGCAGGCTCAGCACTTCTTTATCTTGCGGATTGGCAGGATCAAGGTTCAGGAAGGTATCCGTGATCTTCTTGCGCATGTCGGCAGGCATGTCCGCCCGCACTGACCAGTTATAGTCATAGTAACCTGGCGTGGTGTAAAACACATGCACCTGTTTGGTATCGACTTTGCCCTGCGCCAGCAGTTTCTCCCAGACTGAAAAATTCAGCGCACCGGCATCCACCTTGCCGCCCGATACGGCAGCCACAGTCGCATCATGTGCGCCAGAAAAGGCGATGCGTTTCATGTCTGTATCAGGGTTGATCCTGGCGGCCAGTAAATAAGAACGTGGCATCAGATGGCCGGAAGTGGATGATTCAGAACCAAAACTAAAGGTCTTGCCCTTCAGGTCCTCGAGCTTGGTGATATTTTTATCGGCGGTGATGAAGACCGATTTGAATTTTTCATCTTCTTCACGCTGCACCAGCGGTATCACCTGATCTTTGCTGCGGATCTTGGCCTGTACGAAAGTAAAGCCGCCAAACCAGACCATATCCAGTTTTTTGTTGATCAGGCCTTCTACCGAAGCGGCATAGTCGGTGACGGGAACGAATTCCACTTTCATGCCCAGTTTCTTCTCTAGCAAGGCACCCAGAGGTTTGAATTTTCGCTGCAATTCAGTTGGTGCTTCATCAGGAATGGCGGATACGCGCAAGACCTGCTGCGCTTTTGCCAAGCCTGCAAAAGCTAGCAAGCCTAAAGCCGCGATCATGCTGCGACGGGGCGCGGAAAAGCATGAAACAAAATTAGTCATAATAGTTCCTGAAAAAGTGGGCAATCTATGGCAGGGCTGCATCAGCAGTCCTGTATTTAATGACAGATTAAGGACAAATATTAATGACCGATGGATTGATGTAAAGTACCAGCGGGTGCTGCTGTTTGATTACCGAATTGCTGCAAGGGTAAATAATGACTTTGATTGCGGCCAGCTTTCTTGGCTTCGTAGAGTGCAGCGTCGGCGCATTTGAGCAAGGCATTGGCATCTACATCAGGATGTTTGTGGTAATTACTAAAGCCTATGCTGACACTGATTTGCTGGCTGATATGGGATTTAAAATGCGGTATGTTCAAGTCCCAGACTGCAGTACGCAGTTTTTCTGCAAACAACATGGCAGAGTCAGGCGCCATATTGGGCAACATCAGGATGAATTCTTCACCTCCGAAACGCGCCAGTACATCCGTTGCCCTGAGCAATTGCTTGCGCAAGGCCGCGGCAACCTGTATCAAGGCCTTGTCTCCGGCAACGTGGCCATAGTTGTCGTTGTATTCTTTGAAATAATCAATATCGACCATGAAGACTGTTAGCGGAACATTGTGGCGGACCGCATGACCCACGGCCATCTTGTAGTGTTCATCAAAGAAGCGGCGGTTGTAGATGCCGGTCAGGCTGTCGGTAGTCGCTTCACGCTTCAATGCTTCAGAGTGGGTGCGCAGGATTTTTTCACGTTTGATGGACGTGGTTGAGTCGCTGATCTGGATCAGGCATTGGCGCACGCCATCCTCTGCTGCTATAGGGGTAATGGTGATGGACTGGTCGATACGTTTTTTTTCCATATCCTGTTCGCTGCGCTGGAACAGGGGCAGGGGCGAGCGGTGCAAGGCATTGGACAAGACTACAGGCAAGCCATAGCTCAGGGTATTGGTAATCGCACTCAGGATGGCCCGGCTAGGCAACTCTTCAAAAGCTTCTGAAATCTGCTTGCCTATGACCTCGCAGGCCGGGATGCCGCTATATCTTTCTACCCAGCCGTTCCACAACAGCACGGACTGGTTGGCGTCAAGCACAATCAGGCCAAGGCTGATGGTATTTAAAATTTCATCTACTCTGTAGGCGGAGGGGGGCATCAACTGTGCCATTAAACTGCTCCCAGGAAGCGATCAAGTTGCATCACCAAATCTGTCAAGGAGGTGGAACTCAGCAGGAAAATTAAATGACCTTCGGAATGTCGTCTTTCTATCGCCAGGTCTATGTGCAGTAGCAGCACATAAGGCTGCTCAAGATCATTGCTGACTCGGCGGAAAATTTCTTCAGTACTTGCCACAGAGTAATCTGGCAAAGAGCAATTCAGCGGGATGTTCAACATATCTGCCATTGCAGACAGGCAGGCATTGAGGATGATATTGCCCAGCTCGCACATGGCTTCCTGTTCAAATTCGGCAAGGTCCTCCAGGCTGATTTGCGAACCCATCATGTCACGTACTATTTCCAGGGCGTGTTCTTCGGTGAACAGCAATATGGCTTCCGCCTCAAAAGAACCGCTGAAGGTCTGGTGCACGGCTCCAAAGCGATCACTTTGCAGCCCCATGGATGAAACATCGATCTCAGACGATTTGCGTATTTCAACCGAAGGAACCGACAGGCGAACTTCGTCACCGACAATGTCGCTGAGGCTGGCAGCAGCCCTGCCAGCACCGACATTGAAGACCTCGCTTAATGCATCGAGATGAAGTTCGGTCAGAGAATTCATTTGCCGCTCGCGAAATAATTGAGGACGATAGTGATGGATTTTTCAGTTACCGGCTTGGCGACAAAAATGGTACCTATGGAAGTGGCCCTGTTTTGCATCGTGTCCTGCACATTCGCTGAAAAAATTGCGATGCGCACTTCAGGATGCTGCTGCAAAATTTGCTCTGCGGCATCAGTGCCCAGCATGCCGGGCATATTGATGTCCATGGTGCAAAAGTCTGGTTTGTTTTCTATAACTGACTTGATGGCTTCTTCGCCACTGCCAACTTCAAAAAATTCCCAGTCCGGATGCACTGCTTTGACGTGCGCACGGATCACCATGCGGGAAACTTTGCTATCGTCAACAATTAGTAGTTTTTTCATAATATTTTTTATGCAAGGTAAGTGCACCCAAAGGTCATGAGTGGCAGCGCAAATTCATTCTACCTTAGAGCGACACAAAATTCGCCCTCCAGATGATCAATTAATGTTTCAAATGATTACGCTTTTTGCTTCAAACGCCGCCACAAAGTCGTCCTGCTGATACCCAGGTAGTCTGCCGCCGCTTCACGGTTGTGATTAAACTTTTCCATGATCCGCGCCAGAGACTCTGGCGCAGCCAGATCGCCAGTGTCAGTTGCCGTGTTTGTCGTGTTTGTGGTGTTTCCTATTCCTGCCGGGTGCCCATGCATAGGCAATTCAGGCAAGATTTTTGCCACAAAACCAGGGCTAAGGGCTTGCAGGGGTTCTGCCACCAGGAACAGGGCCAGGCGTTCCATAAGATTGCGTAATTCTCTTACATTTCCTGGCCAGTCATAGCTCTGCAGCAGTTTGCTGCAACTGGCTATTTCTGCATGCAGATTGGCGTGCGGCCTGACGCCCATCGCAGCCAGTGCATGCTTGAGACACCATTCAGCCAGGGGTAGCAAGTCATCGGGACGCTCTCTCAGCGTTGGTAAATGCAGGCGCAGTACGGCAAGGCGGAAATACAGGTCAGCACGAAACTTTCCTTCTTTTACCCGGCCTTCCAGGTCGCAGTGAGTGGCGCTGATGATGCGTACATCGACGGGTATGGGGCGCATGCTACCTACGCGATTGATCTCACGCTCTTCCAGTACGCGCAACAGACGGGTTTGCAAAGTCAGAGGCATCTCACCGATTTCATCGAGAAAGACAGTTCCTCTGTGGGCTATTTCAAACAAGCCGGCGTGGCCACCTCGTTTTGAGCCTGTAAAGGCGCCTTCTTCATAGCCAAATAATTCAGATTCCAGCAGGCTTTCAGCGATGGCTCCACAATTCACCGCGACGAAGGGTTGGCGGGCTCGTTTGCTTTCCCTGTGCAAGGACTGGGCCGCCAGCTCCTTGCCAGTACCAGTTTCACCTTGTAACAACACCGTTGCCGGGGAGCGGGCGAACAGGGCGATAGATGTGCGGGTTTCTTGCATTGCGGCAGAGTCTCCCCGCAAATCGTTGAGGCTGTGTTTGGCGCGCAGAGATTCAGCGGCTGGGTGATGCCGTCCCCTGGCAGATTCCAGTCGTGTCAGGCGGGCGATTTCCAGCGCATCATCAAAGGCTTGCCGTATCGATGTGGCGGAATACATGAAAATGCCGGTCAAGCCTGCTTCTTCCGCCAGGTCGGTAATCAACCCAGCGCCGACGATGACCTTGATGCCACCAGCCTTGAGTTCACTGATCTGGGCACGGGCATCTTCTTCAGTGACATAGGTGCGCTGTTCCAGCGGGAAGCCAAAAGTGGTCTTGAAATCTGCCAGCTCAGGCATGGTTTCCTGGTAATTGATGAGACCGATGGCGGGTGACACCTTACGCGCCCTGGCCAGCGCCTGCATGACATCAAAGCCGCTTGCCTTGGCGATGACGACTGGGACTGGCAGGCGGTTCTTGAGATACGCCCCATTCGAGCCCGCTGCGATGACGGCATCGCATCGCTCAATTTGCAGGCGTTCTTTAAGATATTGCGCGGCTTCTTCAAAGCCCATATGTATGGGTTCTATGTCGGCGCTGACATCATATTCAACCATGATGTCACGGAACATGTCGAACAGGCGTGATATTGACACGGTCCAGATGACAGGCTTGTCCTGATTGTCGCGTATTGCTGGTGAATGTTTCATTATTGTTTCATTTTTGCCTGAATAATTGTTTCACATTTCAATGTGAAACATGATTATGAAACAAAAATGAAGGTGTGCGCATCCTTTATTTTTCTCTCAAAGCAAATAAGTGTTTGATTTATATGAAGATGATAAAGAAATGCCTTTGTCATATTCACGCTGGCACGCCGATTGCACTATGCATCCTAGAATCTGTTCATTAACCTGAAAGCATACAATGAGTACATACTCCGCAGGTGCCGCCTTCCGTAAGGCGATGCAGGAAGAATCCCCGCTGCAAGTCGTCGGTGCAATCAATGCCAACCATGCCTTGCTGGCAAAACGTGCCGGTTTCAAGGCGATCTACCTTTCTGGCGGCGGCGTTGCTGCTGGTTCCCTGGGCTTGCCTGACCTGGGTATTTCCAATCTCGATGACGTATTGACTGACGTACGCCGTATCACCGATGTCTGCGACCTGCCTTTGCTGGTGGATGTGGATACTGGTTTTGGTTCGTCTGCCTTCAATGTGGCACGTACTGTCAAATCCATGATCAAGTTTGGCGCTGCTGCCATCCATATTGAAGATCAGGTAGGTGCCAAGCGGTGTGGCCATCGTCCTGGCAAGGAAATCGTCAGTAAACAGGAAATGGTAGACCGCGTGAAAGCTGCAGTCGATGCCCGAACTGACGACAACTTCGTCATCATGGCACGTACCGATGCGCTGGCAGTTGAAGGTCTGGAAGCTGCGATAGACCGTGCCCTGGCATGTGTAGAGGCTGGCGCCGACATGATCTTCCCGGAAGCAATCACTGAACTGGCGATGTACAAGCAATTCGCCAATGCCGTCAAAGTACCTATCCTGGCAAATATCACTGAGTTTGGTGCGACACCCCTGTTCTCGGTCGAAGAATTGGCAGCAGTGGATGTGGGTCTGGTGTTGTACCCATTGTCCGCTTTCCGCGCCATGAACAAGGCAGCAGAAAACGTCTATGGTGCGATACGCCGTGACGGCACGCAAAAGAATGTGGTCGATACCATGCAAACCCGTATGGAATTGTATGAGCGCATCAATTACCACGACTTTGAGCAAAAGCTGGATGCGCTGTTCGCGCAGCAAAAATCCAAGTAATAAAAATATATGGCGTTCCCGTTCTTGTGCTGCATCAAGCTGGCAAACGGGAATAGCACTTCTAATGTATCAATGGAGAAATAATCATGACTGAAGCAGTTCCTTTCAAACCCAAGAAATCGGTTGCCCTGTCTGGCGTCACTGCTGGCAATACCGCCCTGTGTACCGTAGGCAAAACCGGTAATGACCTGCATTACCGTGGCTACGATATCCTGGACGTGGCCGACGCCTGCGAGTTTGAAGAAATTGCCCATTTGCTCGTGCATGGCAAATTGCCTACCGTCGCAGAATTGCAAGCCTACAAGACCAAGCTGAATGCTTTGCGTGGCTTGCCGGCAAGTGTCAAGGCAGCGCTGGAATGCTTGCCAGCATCATCCCACCCTATGGACGTTATGCGTACCGGTGTATCGACGCTGGGTTGCGTATTGCCAGAAAAGGATGATCACAATCACCCTGGTGCGCGCGATATCGCCGACCGCCTGATGGCTTCGCTGGGCTCCATGCTGCTGTACTGGTACCACTACAGTCATAATGGCAAACGCATAGAAACTGAAACCGATGATGATTCCATAGGTGGTCATTTCCTGCACCTGTTGCATGGTGAAAAACCAAGCGCATCCTGGGAAAAAGCCATGCATACGTCGTTGATTCTGTATGCAGAGCATGAGTTCAATGCCTCCACCTTTACTGGCCGCGTCATCGCGGGCACAGGCTCTGACATGTATTCCGCCATCACCGGCGCGATTGGTGCCTTGCGCGGTCCTAAGCATGGTGGCGCGAATGAGGTCGCGTTTGAAATCCAGAAGCGTTACGACAATCCTGATGAAGCAGAAGCCGATATCAAGAAGCGTGTAGAAAACAAGGAAGTCGTGATCGGCTTCGGCCACCCTGTTTATACCATCTCTGATCCACGCAACAAGGTCATCAAGGAAGTGTCGCGCAACTTGTCTAAAGAAGCAGGCACCATGAAGATGTTTGATATCGCCGAACGTCTGGAAACCGTGATGTGGGATATCAAGAAAATGTTCCCTAACCTGGACTGGTTCTCTGCCGTGTCCTATCACATGATGGGCGTGCCAACAGCCATGTTCACGCCCTTGTTCGTGATTGCGCGTACCTCAGGCTGGGCGGCACACATCATAGAACAGCGTATCGATAACAAGATCATTCGTCCTAGCGCCAATTATGTGGGTCCTGAAGATCTGAAGTTTGTTCCTTTGAATAAACGCAAGTAAGTTAACCCATACTAAGCAAACCAGAGGTTGCAATATGAAAGTGCAGGCAGACCTGTGCAGACTCAGCACCAGACGCGCTGTGAGGCAGGATTTGCCGCGCCTGCTGGAACTCATCGCCGATGATGACCTGGGTAAGAATCGTGAAGGTGTTGGTTCGGAGGAGGCATGTTACGCCGAAGCCTTTGAGCGTATAACAGCCGACGACAATCAGTTTTTGATGGTGGCCGATCTGGATGGCCGCATCATCGCCATGCAGCAGGTGACTTTCATCCCTGGCCTGAGCAGGAAAGGCGCTACCCGCGCGATGATAGAAAGCGTGCGGGTTGATGGCTACCTGCGTGGCCAGGGGATAGGCCACTGGTTTATAGAGAAGGCCATACAACTGGCGCGCGAACGTGGTTGCCAACTGATACAACTGACCAGTGACAAAAAACGCATACAGGCGCACAGGTTTTATGGAAGTATGGGCTTCACAGCATCACATGAAGGCTTCAAGTTGCAACTCTAAATTGTTCTGAGTTGTTCTGCACTGCCTTGAATATCGAATACTAATATTAAAAAAATAGCAAGCCATGAATACTCAATTTCGCAAGCCACTACCCGGCACTACTCTGGATTATTTTGATACGCGTGAAGCAGTAGATGCCATCGTGGCCGGGGCTTATGACAAGTTGCCCTACACCTCACGCGTACTGGCAGAAAACCTGGTGCGCCGCTGCGACCCGGCTACGCTGACTGATTCGCTGCGTCAGTTCATAGAACGCAAACGCGACCTGGATTTTCCGTGGTTCCCGGCGCGTGTGGTTTGCCATGACATCCTCGGCCAGACTGCATTGGTCGATCTGGCTGGTTTGCGCGATGCGATAGCCCTGCAGGGTGGTGACCCGGCGCTGGTCAACCCAGTCGTGCCTACGCAACTGGTGGTTGATCATTCACTGGCGGTTGAGTGCGGTGGTTTTGATCCTGACGCTTTCAACAAGAACCGCGCCATTGAAGACAGGCGCAATGAAGACAGGTTTGACTTCATCAACTGGACCAAGAAGGCATTCAAGAATGTCGATGTCATCCCGCCCGGCAATGGCATCCTGCACCAGATCAATCTGGAGCGCATGTCACCAGTGGTGCAAGTGACTGATGGCGTGGCTTATCCAGATACTCTGGTTGGTACAGACAGCCATACACCCATGGTGGATGCATTGGGTGTAATCGCAATTGGTGTCGGTGGCCTGGAAGCAGAAAGCGTCATGCTCGGTCGCGCATCCTGGATGCGTTTACCAGACATCATCGGCGTAGAACTGACAGGCAAGCCGCAAGAAGGTATCACTGCAACCGATACGGTATTGGCATTGACAGAATTCTTGCGTAATCAAAAAGTCGTGTCGTCTTATCTGGAATTTTATGGCGAAGGTGCATCCCACCTGACCCTGGGTGACCGTGCCACCATTTCCAACATGGCACCTGAATTTGGTTCCACTGCGGCGATGTTCTACATCGATGAGCAAACCATCAAATACCTGAAACTCACAGGCCGTGATGATGAGCTCGTCAAGCTGGTAGAAACCTATGCCAAGGAAACGGGCCTGTGGGCAGATACTCTGAAGAATGCAGAATATGAACGCGTGCTGAAGTTTGATCTGTCTTCTGTTGTCCGCAATATCGCTGGCCCGTCTAACCCGCACAAGCGTGTGCCAACGTCTGAGCTGGCAGCACGCGGCATCAGTGGTACGGTAGAAAACGAGCCTGGCCTGATGCCGGACGGCGCGGTCATCATTGCTGCGATTACCAGTTGCACCAATACCAATAATCCACGCAATATGGTGGCTGCTGGTTTGCTGGCACGCAATGCCAACAAGCTGGGCCTGACTCGCAAGCCCTGGGTCAAGAGCTCGCTGGCACCTGGCTCCAAGGCCGTGACCCTGTACCTGGAAGAAGCTAATTTGATGCCAGAACTCGAGCAACTGGGCTTTGGTGTGGTGGCCTATGCCTGCACATCCTGCAATGGCATGTCGGGTGCGCTCGACCCAGTCATCCAGAAAGAAATCATAGACCGTGAGCTATATGCGACAGCAGTATTGTCGGGTAACCGCAATTTTGATGGACGTATTCACCCATATGCGCAACAAGCCTTCCTGGCTTCGCCACCGCTGGTCGTCGCGTATGCCATCGCTGGTACGATACGTTTTGATATTGAAAAAGATGTGCTGGGGCTGGATGCAGAAGGCAAACCGGTAACACTGAAAGACCTGTGGCCAACAGATGCAGAAATTGATGCCGTAGTGGCTGCCAGCGTCAAGCCTGAACAATTTCGTAAAGTGTATATCCCCATGTTTGCCAAACAGGCAGATGATGGTGAAAAAGTCAGCCCCCTGTATGACTGGCGTCCACAGACTACGTATATCCGCCGCCCGCCGTATTGGGAAGGCGCACTGGCAGGTGCCCGCAACATGAAGGGCATGCGTGCGCTGGCAGTATTGGGTGACAACATCACGACTGATCATCTGTCACCATCGAACGCCATCATGCTCGACAGTGCCGCTGGTGAATACCTCGCCAAGATGGGTTTGCCAGAAGAAGATTTCAATTCTTATGCGACTCACCGTGGCGATCATTTGACAGCGCAACGTGCCACCTTTGCCAACCCGACCTTGAAGAATGAAATGGTCGTGGTGGATGGCAAGGTCAAGGCAGGTTCGCTGGCCCGCATAGAGCCAGAAGGCCAGATCACCCGCATGTGGGAAGCCATAGAAACCTATATGGAACGCAAGCAGCCCCTGATTGTGATTGCCGGTGCTGATTACGGCCAGGGTTCTTCGCGAGACTGGGCAGCCAAGGGCGTGCGCCTGGCGGGTGTGGAGGTGATTGTTGCTGAAGGTTTCGAGCGCATACATCGCACCAATCTGGTTGGCATGGGTGTTTTGCCGCTGGAATTCTTGCCGGGTGTGAACCGCCTGACGCTGAACATCGACGGCACAGAAACCTTTGATGTCATCGGGGATCGCATGCCGCGCGCAACCCTGACGCTGATCGTCAACCGCAAGAATGGTGAATCAGTGGCCGTGCCTGTAATGTGCCGCCTCGATACGGCAGAAGAAGTGTCGATTTATGAAGCTGGTGGTGTCTTGCAGCGCTTTGCGCAAGACTTCCTGGAGTCTGTCAAGGCTGCATAATTTTACTGATGCTGTTGTAAGCGCTGCTCTTGATTGCGTAGTGCTGCATATGATTCAAATTTTAAAGAGTAAATACATGGCCCATTTCCCACAGATCAAAATCCCGGCGACGTATATGCGCGGTGGCACCAGCAAGGGCGTGTTTTTCCGCTGGCAGGATTTGCCCGAAGATGCCCAACAGCCTGGCGCGGCACGCGATGCCTTGTTGTTGCGCGTGATCGGCAGTCCCGACCCGTATGGCAAACAGATCGATGGCATGGGCGGCGCGACTTCCAGTACCAGCAAAACCGTCATCCTGTCCAAAAGCAGCAAACCGGATCATGATGTTGATTACCTGTTTGGCCAGGTGGCTATAGATAAAGCTTTTGTAGACTGGAGCGGCAATTGCGGCAACCTGTCAGCCGCTGTCGGTGCCTTTGCCATCAGTGCCGGGCTGGTCGATGCTGAACGTGTGCCGCGAAACGGCATCGCCACCATCCGTGTCTGGCAGGCGAATATCAGCAAGACCATCATTGCCCACGTACCAGTGACTGACGGAGCAGTGCAAGAGACGGGTGATTTTGAGCTGGATGGCGTGACCTTTCCGGCAGCAGAAATCCAGCTTGAATTCATGGACCCGGCAGCAGATGAAGAGGGCGCAGGCGGTTCCATGTTCCCGACCGGTAATCTGGTCGATGATCTTGACGTGCCAGGTGTGGGTAGGCTCAAAGCGACCATGATCAACGCCGGTATTCCCACCATTTTTATCAATGCAGAAGCGATAGGTTATAACGGTACGGAATTGCAGGATGCCATCAATGGCGATGCCAAAGCGCTGGCCATGTTTGAAACCATACGTGCGCATGGCGCATTGCGCATGGGCCTGATCAAGGATATCTCTGAAGCGGCACAGCGCCAGCATACCCCCAAGGTAGCTTTTGTTGCCAAGGCTGCTGACTACACTTCATCCAGCGGCAAGCAAGTCCAGGTAGCGGACATCGACTTGCTGGTACGCGCTTTGTCGATGGGCAAGCTGCACCACGCGATGATGGGTACAGCAGCAGTGGCCATCGGTACTGCGGCAGCCGTACCAGGCACACTGGTGAACCTGGCTGCTGGCGGGGGCGCACGCACTGCCGTGCGTTTTGGCCACCCATCCGGCACTTTGCGGGTGGGAGCAGAGGCAACGCAGGTCAACGGCGAATGGAGGGTCACCAAGGCCATCATGAGCCGTAGCGCTCGCGTGCTCATGGAAGGCTGGGTACGCATCCCGCCAAATTAGGACCTGGGCAAAACCGCCCCAATGCGTTGCAGTTTCCGCATTTGGTAAAGACCTTGTACCAAAGTACTGTCTTCGTCGCTGCGGTGCAGTCGGGGTTTCAGACAATACGTTGTCTGCCGGCGTAACGAACATTCCTTGCAAGGGATGTGTACTAAAAGGGATACCCTTATTGGGACAATTTTGGGCAAGCCCTATTTAAAAAATTAGATGTTGAATTGTAATAGTTTTATGCGCCGCAAGGGGCAGGCAGGGTCACGCGCCAGCGCCGTTGTTCAAGAATAAAAATAAGCTGATGGCACAGCCGCGGCAGGTAATAACATTTTGCGAAAAACCAGGAGACAGCATGACTTACGCAGCGTTTTATCAGGAATCCATACAAGACCCGCACGGGTTCTGGGCCAAAGAAGCGCAATTGATAGACTGGCACAAGCCTTATGAGCAAGTACTTGATGACAGCAAGCCGCCGTTTGCGAAATGGTATGTCGGTGGTGAAACCAATCTCTGCCATAACGCTGTTGATCGGTGGCTGGCTAGTCAGGCAGACCAGCCTGCGCTGATCGCCATTTCTACTGAAACCAATACGGAAAAAACCTATAGTTTTGCCGAATTGCATGCAGAAGTACAGCGCATGGCGGCGATCATGCTGAGTCTGGGTGTCAGGCAGGGCGACATGGTATTGATCTACATGCCCATGATCGCTGAAGCCGCCTTTGCCATGCTCGCCTGTGCCCGTATAGGTGCCGTGCATTCTGTCGTATTTGGCGGCTTTGCCTCAAAAAGCCTGGGCACGCGCATAGATGATGCCAAACCAGTTCTGGTAGTGTCGGCTGATGCGGGTATGCGTGGTGGCAAGGCTGTGCCATACAAGCCATTGCTGGACGAAGCCATCGCACTGGCTCAACACAAGCCCGCGCATGTCTTGCTGGTAGATCGCGGCCTCGATGCCATGCAACTGGTGGCAGGAAGGGATGTTGATTATGCGACGGCAAGAGCGCAGCATCTGGGTGCACAAGTGCCTGTGACATGGCTGGAATCGAATGCCATGTCCTATGTCTTGTACACTTCAGGCACGACTGGCAAACCCAAAGGTGTGCAGCGTGATGTCGGTGGTTATGCGGTGGCACTGGCTTCATCGATGAAACATATTTTTTGCGGCTTGCCGGGTGAAACCTATTTTGCGACTTCAGACATAGGCTGGGTGGTGGGGCATTCTTATATTGTCTATGGCCCGCTGATTGCCGGCATGGCGACCATCATGTATGAAGGCACGCCGATACGCCCGGATGCAGGCATCTGGTGGAGCATCGTCGAAAAATACAAGGTCACGCGCATGTTCTCGGCTCCGACAGCCGTGCGGGTCTTGAAAAAGCATCCGTCCGAGCTGATGCGCAAATATGATTTGTCCTCACTCAAAGCCCTGTACCTGGCAGGCGAGCCGCTCGATGAAACCACCTCCAGTTGGATCGCCAGTGAACTGGGCGTATCCATCATCGATAATTACTGGCAGACGGAAACTGGTTGGCCCATCCTGACCGTGGCCCGTGGCGTGGAGCAGACTGCTACCCGTCTCGGCAGTCCGGGTATTGCCATGTATGGCTATGACGTGCGCATCATCAATGAAAACACGGGGGCTGAGTGCGCAGCGAATGAAAAAGGCGTGGTTGCTATCAAGGGGCCGTTGCCACCAGGTTGTATGCAGACCGTGTATGGCGACGACCAGCGCTTTGTGAATACCTACTGGTCCAATTTCTCTCATGAGCAATTGTATTCAACCTTTGACTGGGGTATCAGGGATGCGGATGGCTATTACTTTATCCTCGGCCGCACCGATGACGTTATCAATGTCGCCGGACATCGTCTGGGTACGCGGGAGATAGAAGAAAGCATTTCCAGCCACCCGCAAATTTCTGAAGTCGCTGTCGTAGGAGTTGAAGACAAGCTAAAGGGGCAGGTCGCAGTCGCGTTTGCCATACTCAAAAATCCTGAACTGACAGAAACGCCGGAGCAGAAGCGGGCGCTGGAAGGCGAGGTGATGGCGGTAGTTGACAGGCAATTGGGCGCGGTCGCCAGGCCGTCACGCGTGCATTTTGTCAGCATGTTGCCGAAAACCCGTTCCGGTAAATTGCTGCGCCGTTCCATACAGGCGATCTGTGAAGGACGTGAAGCCGGTGACTTGACAACGATAGAAGACCCGTCTTCCTTGCAGCAAATCCAGGCGGCACTGAAGGCCTGAACGTTTGAAAGTTACGCATTGAAAAGCATGTTTTGAAAAAATCAAGGGAGCATATGCTCCCTTGATTTGTTGTACGCAGAATCTGTACACAGTACTAAGAAAACTCAGAGTTGCAGCGCCGCAGCCAGGGTTTGGACTTCTTCTTCTGACTCTTCCAGTATGCTGTTGAGCGTACCGTCACCGACGACAAAGTCAATTTCTGAAGAATACTGTTCAGACACCTCGGCATAGGAATGGATATCCATGGGTGAATGCGTGGTTGCCAGTTCGTTCGCCAGTAAAAGCGTATCCCCCAGGGTTTCTGGCGGCATGGCGCGCAGCCCGAACCACAGGGCTTCTACTGCTTCTACCACCTGCTGCGGCAGCATCAGACTCTTGATCACGGCGGCACCTATCTGTGACTCGGATGATTCGCGATCTATAATGGTGTCGAGGAAAGAGGGCAGGTCATCCGGGCTTGAATCTGGTGCTGGTTCATCCCGCTCTATGAGAGAAGGGAACTCATCGACACGGGACAGCAGGTAAAAATTACCTACTTCATGCACGATGCCGGCAAACATGGCTGTGTCCGGGTCCAGTTTGGTGATGCGCCTGGCAATGACGCGGGACAGCGCTGCTACCTGGGCTGTATGCTCCCACAGCTTATTCGTCATGGCCTGCAATTGCTTGTTCTTGCTGGTGCCCGCCAGTT
Source organism: Undibacterium sp. Ji42W (assembly GCF_049340405.1). Classification (NCBI taxonomy): domain Bacteria; kingdom Pseudomonadati; phylum Pseudomonadota; class Betaproteobacteria; order Burkholderiales; family Oxalobacteraceae; genus Undibacterium; species Undibacterium sp. Ji42W. The sequence goes on along the minus strand of NZ_JBMPOV010000001.1, from coordinate 650,960 downwards.
GGCGCACCACCAGCGAAGCAACCACCGCACGCAGGGTGCGGAAGCCGAGCCGGCTGATGGCTGCCTTGACATTGGTGACATCACTGCCACGGTTGTAGGCGGCAGAATTGGCAATGGCGACCATGCGGGCCGCCAGGAAGGGTTCGTTCAAGACCAGTTTGGTTGCCGTATCAATACTGCAATCCGGATCATCCAGCGTCTGCTGCAGTTTAATGGAAGCCGCCACATTCGTCGGGAAAACCAGCTCTCCCCGTTTGGCTTGTTCAGCTATGCTGTTGAGCGCATCGATTTTATTCATCGCTATGTCTTTTGCACAAGTTAAACAAACATATGACAGGTGCAAGTTACACCCGGCCGGTCAGCACCGGGCTTGTTTATTGATTAACAAGCCCGGTGCTGTATTCGATTTATTGCTTATGCTTGAAAATAAGTTTGAAAATGAGTTTGCAGAATGAGTCTGATATTTCATTCTGCTTCAGATAGTGTTGCAGGTCAATCAAGCGATAGAAAATAAATCCAAACTTGCTCAATTTGTCTTTTGGCTGTCTATCCACCTGTTGACTTTGGCTTCCAATAAAGCCAGCGGCAGGGTGCCATCGCTGAGTATTACATCATGGAACTGGCGCAGGTCAAAGCGCTTGCCCAAAGCTGTGCTGGCTTTTTGCCTGAGTTCGGCGATTTTCAGTGAGCCTATCTTATAACCCAAGGCTTGGCCTGGCCATGCCATATAACGCTCTGTAGCCTGGCGTGAGGCAGCTTCGCTGTAACCCAGCGTGGCCTGCTGGTATTGGATGGCCTGTTCACGCGTCCAGCCCTTGGAATGCAAACCAGTATCAACGACCAGTCGGGTGGCACGCAAGAGTTCATCTGTCAGGTGGCCGAGATAGGCACTGGGGTCATTTTCGAACAGGCCCATTTCCTTGCCCAGGGTTTCAGCATACAAGGCCCAGCCCTCGGTATAGGCATTATTGCCGCCGAATTTACGGAACTTGGGTATATCCAGCTCCTGCGATGTTGCTAAATGGAAATGATGTCCTGGCTGGCCTTCATGCAGATACAGGGTTTTCATGCCTGTCGTGCTGTAGTCTGCCGGATTATTGATGACTGCCCAGAATACACCGGGGCGTGAACCATCAAAGGCTGGCTGGGTGTAATGGTCAGACGCGGTCTGGCGACTGATTTCTGGTTCGGCACGGATATCCAGCGCAGCCTTGGGCATTTTGTTAAACAGTTCTGGCAGCTTGGCCTTGACCATTTTTTCTATCTGACGATAGCCATCCAGCACCTCGGCCTCTGTTTTATACGGGCGATACTGATTTTGCGTATCTATCCAGGCTGGCAGGCCCACCGGATCGCCGCTATAACCCAGTTTAGGCCCCAGGGCGACAAATTCACTTTGTATGCGCGCAACTTCTTTCAAGCCTAAGGCGTGGATAGCGTCTGGGTCCAGGTTGGTGGTGGTCTGGTCGCGCACCAGTGCGCGATACCAGGCATCACCACCTGGCAAGGCACCAAAGCCGCTGCTGCCACGGCTGGCAGCCAGATAATCTTGCGACAGGAATTGATTGAACTGGCGCAAGGCAGGTAAGACTTTTGCTGTTAATACCTGCTTGTATTGCTTGCTCAGGCGTTGTTTGTCTGCCGCACTGAAACTGTCGGGGAAGTTTTTGACCGGTGCAAAGTAGGCATGATCTTCGGCCTTGTCGGTCACCAGTTGTACGAATTGGGGCAGGGCAGAATTAACCAGTGCCTTGGGCAGGACGATGCCGCGTTTCATGCCTTCGCGCATGTTAGCGGTGGCCTGGTTTATCCATACAGGCAATTGCCCCAGACGGTGTAAAAAGACTTCGTATTGCTTGACCGTCTTCAAGGGTTGTGCGCTTTGGCCAGAGGCAAAATGTGCGAGAGTGACGGGCAGGCTGTCCATCTGATTGATGGGTAACAGGTGTCCGTCAAACCTGGCTATTTCCAGGCTGGCTTTGAGTTCGTAATCCAGGCAGTCGTAGGTAACTGTATCGCTTGCTGATAATTGATCGCGCTTGACATGTGTCAATTTATTGGCGACATCCTTCCACATGGCGATCTGTTTTGCCCTGACAGGTGCTGAGAGTGTCATGGGTAGTTTGTCGTCATAACGGGTATCGCCGTTATAAGTGGCACCTATGGGGTCAAAAGCAGTTTGTTTTTCATAGTATTCGTCGGCCAGCTTGTTCAGTTGCTGGCTCAGGCGATTCCCTTCTTGCTGTACGGATTGCGCAACCGTAGCATGCCTATTTTTTGTCGTGACGGCGTCATTGAATGCCATGACGTTGGCACAACTGATCACGCCAACAGAAATAAGAACGCTGGATATGAAGCGCAACTTGAGCATAAGAGTTTCCCAAAGAATATTAAAATAAAATAGTTTGCAAGCATACCACTGTGTGGGCATTAGTTTGTTAAGACTCTGATGAGCAAGTGGCAGTTCCCCCGAAGTTCTTATTAACCGAATTTTTTCCTGTTAAAAATCGACTTATCTATTTTTTTTGCATAAAGCTTTTTAAACTTTGACCGTTAAACCTGAAGATCACGCATATTCCATTTAATGGTTCAGCAATTCCGAAATGCGTGCAGATGGAATTGATATCGGGCGAACAGGCTTGCGTGGTCGTGCTCCCTTGCGGGCTGCGAGGGTGGCTGCTGCATGAGAAGTGCGCATATTCTGTCGGTATGAATTCCAGTTTTTTGGTGGTTATTAGCTGCCGTTTGTTTTTAGCTGGTTTTTAGCTATTTAAGGCTGGAGCGCATCATGAAAATAGTCTCATCGGACATTACCCTGTCTTCACAACATCTGGCTACCTCGACACTGGAGACGCAGGAAAAACTGCGTGCCTGGATAGGTGATCAGCGCCCGGATTTTGAAGGCAGGAACAAGGATGGCCCGGCAAACCTGAAGAATGCCTCCAGCAATGTGCAAATCTCTGATGCTGCCTGGGCAGCACAAGCTGCTCAAGTGACAGGCGTGGCGGCAAATTCTGCTGCACCCACTGATGCGGTGCAACAGGCAACTGATGAAGCCGAAAACGATCCGCGCATACGCCTGATCAAGTACATCATAGAATTGATGACAGGCAGGAAAATCAACTCACTCAGCAGCGCGGATATACAATCAACTGATGCTACTCCTGCCGTTGAAGGCAGTACACCAGCCGCGTCCGCCGCAGGAGCCGCACCTCAAAATCCCCAGCCAGCGCAGAAAGGCTGGGGCTTGGAAATAGACACGCGTCAATCCTATACCGAGACTGAACAGACTTCTTTCCACTCGACCGGAAAAATAGTGACTGCGGATAATAAGGAAGTCAGCTTTGATCTGTCCTTTGAATTAAGCCGTAGCTATCATGAAGAAAGTAGCAGCAGTGTGCGCCAGGGTGACGCCAAAAAAGTGGATCCGCTGGTTGTTAATTTCTCAGGTCATTCCGCCCAATTGACATCACAGAAATTTGCTTTTGATCTGGATGCCGATGGCAAGAAAGAGAATATCTCTTTCGTTCAGGGCGCTGGTTTTCTGGCACTGGATAAAAACAATGATGGCAAGATCAACAATGGCAGTGAATTGTTTGGTCCGGGCACGGGGAATGGCTTTTCTGAACTGGCAGCCTATGACAGCGATGGCAACCATTGGATAGATGAAAACGATGCGATTTACCAGAAACTGAAAGTATGGACCAAGGATGGTGCCGGTCATGATCAGTTGCAAACCTTGAAACAGGCGAATGTTGGAGCTTTGTATCTCGGCAATGCCAGCACTGAGTTTGATTTGAAGAATGCACAAAACCATTCCGACGGACAGTTACGTTCTTCCGGCATATGGTTAAGTGAAGACGGTAAGGCACATAGTTTGCAGCAAGTGGATTTGACGGTGTAGTTTTCCTGGCGGGCTTCCCTGAGTTTGCGCATACAAAAACAGCTCCTTGTGCGAAGCTGTTTTTGTATGCGCTTTGGCTGTCACTACTTAAAATTCTTCCCAGTCATCATTTGTTGCAGCGGTCGGCTTTTCCATGCGGGATGTTTTCATCGCCGGTTTCTCTGCGGCCTTTGCCGGTGCCTTGCTGATTTTTAAAGTGGTCGTTGCTGCACGCGGTGCTTTATTGACCGCCTTGCTCGCTGCAGGGGCAGGTGTTTTTTTCGCGACCGCATCAAGTTTGAAGACGCTGACAGCCTGGGCCAGTGCCCCAGCCTGCTCTTGCATGCTCTCGGCAGCTGCTGCAGCCTGTTCGACCAGGGCAGAGTTTTGTTGTGTCATTTCATCCATCTGGGTAATGGCGAGATTGACTTGTTCTATACCTGCACTCTGCTCCTGGCTGGCAGCAGTGATCTCACTCATGATGTCTGCCACATGCTTGATGGAAGTGACAATTTCATCCATGGTCAGGCCAGCTTCATCGACTAGTTTATTGCCGAGATTAACTTTTTCTACAGAGTCATCGATCAGAGTCTTGATTTCCTTGGCGGCGCTGGCACTGCGTTGCGCCAGGTTTCTGACTTCGGCAGCTACCACGGCAAACCCCCGGCCCTGTTCGCCAGCACGGGCAGCTTCCACCGCGGCATTCAGCGCCAGGATATTGGTCTGAAAGGCAATGCCGTCAATGACGCCGATGATATCGACTATCTTGCCTGAGCTGTCCTTGATGGAGCCCATGGTATTGACAACCTGGCCAACGATATTGCCACCCTTGGTGGCAACCGCTGTAGCCGAGATAGCCAGTTGATTCGCCTGGCGGGCATTGTCGGCATTTTGCTTGACGGTGGACGTCAGTTCCTCCATGGAAGAAGCAGTTTCTTCCAGCGAGCTTGCCTGCGACTCAGTTCTGCTGGAGAGGTCGGCATTACCAGAGGCAATTTCGCTTGACGCGGCAGAAATCATCTCCGTGCTGTTGTGTACCTGGCTGATGGTCATGACCAGGCTGTTATTCATATCTGCCAGTGCACTCAGCAACTGGCCGGTTTCATCCTTTGAACGTACTTCTATGCGGCCGGTCAGATCGCCATTGGCGACCTTGGTGGCGACCTGGACGGCTTCATCCAGTGGAATGGTAATCGAGCGTGAAATCCAGGTGGCAATGACAGCACTGATGATGAAGGCAATAATGCCGAGTACTATCATGAGGTTACGTGAAAACATGATGATGCTTTTGATCGCCTCACCATTGGTTTCCATATCATTTCTTTGTATGGCGCTCAGATTCTCTATGTCAATCAGGGATTGTTTCAGCGCAGGGAAGGTGGATTTCCCCATCATGGCGGTGGCTTCATCCTTTTGATCCAGCTCTATGAGGTCGCCAGTCTTGCTGAACGCCGCGACGAATGCGGCATTGGATGCGATGAGTTTTTCTACAGCGTCTTTTTCCTTCTGAGGTATCGCCAGCTTCTTGGAAATCTCAAGCAGGGCATTGATTTTTTTCTTGTTTGCATCAATAGATGCATACTGCGCCGTGCGGGCTTTCTGGTCTGGTGTAATGAACAACTCCAGTGTACGGCTACCGTTTTCCTGTATCAGTGCAGATATTTCCAGTGCGCTGATGACGCCGACCGCATCATCTTCGAGTATTTCCCTGTTCCGGTCCGCGATCTCATTGAGCCTCACAACGCTGATGACAACCATGAGCAGCATGGTCAACAAGGTCAGGCCGAAGCCAAAGCTGAGACGTACCCTGATTTTTAAATTACTGAAGTTCATGGTATTTATTCCTGTGCAGATCAGTTTTGAGGGAGACAGGCAACGGCAGTTTCAGGTTTTAGCATACCTAAAATTGCGCTGTTCTGCTAAGTAAATTGGTCATTAGTCGTTGCGCATGTCAGTTTCCTGACAATTTCATCAAACCCTTCGGGTAAAATCGTAGAATACTTGATCAAAACAGAGGAATTATGAAGCTTGCAACACTGAAGGATGGTTCCCGGGATGGGCAATTACTGGTTGTTTCCCGCGACTTGAAGACAGCAGCCATTGCTGACGGCATCGCCCCGACCTTGCAACGTGCCCTGGATGACTGGAATTTTATCCAGCCCCAACTCGAAGAGCTGTATCACCGCCTGAATTCTGGCAGGGCAGCCTATAGTTTTGAGTTTGAAGCAAAAAACTGCATGGCACCTCTGCCGCGCGCATTTCAATGGGCGGATGGCTCATCCTATGTCAATCACGTAGAGCTGGTACGCAAGGCCAGGAGCGCCGAGATGCCAGATAGCTTCTGGCATGATCCCCTGATGTATCAGGGCGGCAGCGATGATTTCATCGGCCCCTGTGATGACATCGTCATGACGTCGGAAGAATGGGGCATAGACTTTGAAAGTGAAGTCGCCATTGTGACTGGCGATGTACCCATGGGCGTCAAGGTACAGCATGCACGCGACCATGTACTCCTGCTCATGCTGGTGAATGATGTGTCACTGCGCAATCTGATCCCGGCAGAACTGGCAAAAGGATTTGGCTTCTTCCAGTCCAAGCCAGCATCAAGTTTCTCACCAGTCGCGGTGACGCCAGACGAGTTGGGTGAAGCCTGGAAAGACGGCAAGGTCAACCTCGCTTTGCGCTCCAGCATGAACGGCATGCTGGTAGGCCAGCCCAATGCCGGTGTGGATATGGTGTTCTCTTTCCCGCAACTGATCACGCATCTGTGCAAAACCAGAAATGCCAAGGCGGGTACCATCATTGGTTCCGGCACGGTATCGAACAAGGATGCCAGCAAGGGTTATAGCTGCATAGCCGAAAAACGCGCGCTGGAGATGATAGCCCTAGGTGAACCAGTCACACCGTATATGAAATTTGGGGACAGTATCAAGATAGAAATGCTGGATAAAAACGGTAAATCCATTTTTGGTGCGATTGATCAAAGCGTAGTTGAGTCACATCTTTAAATACTCTTTTTGTCGCCTGCTTTTGCTACCTGTTTTCATTGTTTACCTTTTTGGAGTTACCGCATGCCCCTGATCTTTTCTTATTCCCTGCGTGGTGCCGTTGCCATCGCTTTGAGCTTGAGTAGTGTCATGGTGCAGGCACAGATCAGGGTAGGTATCAATTTATCTACCACGGGCCCAGCAGCGGCCATCGGTGTCTCATCCAAAAATGCCATCATGCTGTGGCCCAAAGAAATTGCAGGAAAAAAAATCGAGTACATCCTGCTTGATGATGCCAGCGACCCCGGTAATGCTGTCAAGAATGCGCGCAAACTGATCGCCGAAGAAAAGGTCGATGTCATCGTCGGGCCGAACACCACACCGAGTGCGCTGGCGATGCTGGAAACGGTGGCAGAAAACGAAACCCCCATGATCACCCTGGCAGCATCTGCAAGCATCGTCGAACCCATGGATGCCAGGCGTGCCTGGGTTTTCAAGATGCCGCAGAATGATACCCACATGACCACTATACTGACGCAACACATGGCTGATCATGGCGTGAAGACGGTAGCCTTCATCGGTTTTGCTGATGCGTATGGCGAAGGCTGGTGGCGTGAGTTTTCCAAGCTGGCAGAACTGCGTCATATCAAGATCGTTGCCAATGAACGTTTTGCCCGCACCGATACCAGCGTCACGGGGCAGGTCTTGAAAATGATGTCGGCAAAGCCTGATGCGGTATTGATCGCCGGTTCTGGTACACCTGCAGTCTTGCCGCAAAAAACGCTGATAGAACGTGGTTATAAGGCGCAGATTTACCAGACCCATGGTATCGCCAGCCAGGAATTTTTAAAGCTTGGCGGTAAGGATGTGGAAGGCACTCTATTCCCTACCGGGCCAGCAGTGGTGGCATTGCAATTGCCGGAAAAGCACGCAGTCAAAAAAGTATCTACCGATTTTGTGCGCAAGTATGAAGCTGCTTATGGCCCAGGCACGACAACGCAATTCGCTGGCGACGCGTGGGGAGCTTATATGTTGCTTGCGAATGCGATTCCTGTTGCCTTGAAAACCAGCCAGCCTGGCAGCAAGGCTTTCAGGCAAGCCTTGCGCACTGCGCTGGAAAACACCAGGGAACTGATCGTACCTCAAGGTGTTATCAACATGAATGCCAGTGACCATGTAGGCCTGGATCAGCGTTCACGCGTCATGGGTAAGATACAGAGCGGTAAATTTGTGTATGCCTACGGCGGCTAAAAAACTTATTGCCTGCCCAATTGGAAGAAAACATTTTTTGCGCCACTTTGCCCCACTGCAAAACCCAGATAAATCGGGCCGATAAAACTGTTAAAACCGGCAAACAGGCTAGCGCTTTTGCGCAATGATTTGAATGACATATCTTCTCCTCTGTTCCAGACACTGCCTGCTTCCAGCGAAGTGCCGAGGAACAAGCTTTGTCCTGCCAGATCAAACTTCACCGCCCGCAGCAAATAAGTTATGCTGCCATAGACCATGAAGTCGCCTGTGAACTGGTCAGGCTGGTACGCGGATAATTGCTGGAAGCCGCCGAGGGTATAGCCTATACCGCGTACATCAGTGCCTTTCTGGAACAGGCCTGCCGCATTCAGTTTCAGATTGATGCTGTGGTTTTCTATGCTATTGGCCCAGGTCGTCTTGATTGCCACTTCCTGGAAATTTTTCCGGGTATCACTTGTACCAAGAAAGGCGCTGGCATCTATTTTGTAGCCGTAGCGTGGGAAGCTGGCATCGCTGAGCTGGTCGAAGACGACTGCCGTCTTCAGGCCAAACTGTTGCAAGTCTGCACTTGGCAGGGATTCGACTTTCGTGCTGCCATCTTCATTCAATAGCAGGAAGCCACCTATCTTTGGGCGCACACGGTAGTGATTGAAATTCAGGCCTAGCTTGGCCTCACCCAGTGTGCTTTGTTCCCCTATGCGAAAACCCAGATCCAGCCCCAGTTTATCGCTACGGAAATTGTATTCGGCAATACGGGTATTGCCGCTATACAGGTTGCGGGTGTTCTGGCCGATTTCTGCAAATGGTGCGAGATACATGCCTTCCCGCTCAAACAGGGGCTGGCGCAATTCGGTGTGATATTTGATACTGTTACCAAATTCCAGATCATTGCGCCATTCCAGTCCACCATCGGTCAACCAGGGGCGACGGTGCCCGACTTGCAGCTTGAAGCCGCCAGCGCCTTCAAAACCGCTAGATAGAGCGAGGCCAAAACGCAGGAAATGCGGGCCCCAATTGCGGCCATGGGCATTTACCCTTATACCGTATTCACCATCTCGCTCTACCAGTTCATGGTTGACGCTGTCAAACTCGCGGGCGTTATTCAATGTGGCCAGCTTGCGGTTGATTTCTTCCGCCCTGTATTCTGTACCCAGGCTGATATTCAACTGACGACGTATATCACTCTCAGGCACGGCACCATTAGTGCTGATATCGATAAACTGGATTTTGATAGGCGGCAATTGCGGGTTCAGGCGTATCTCATGCCTGACGGTGTACATATCTGGCGGCAGGCCCAGGGCCAGCAAGCGGGCATCCATTTCATGCGTGGCTTTTTCACCTATCTTCACCGCTTCCTTGGATCTGGCGAAATCCATGAAAGTAATATTGCCCAGGCCGGGTTCTATCAAAATGTCGTTTGAACCCAGCAGGGCTTTTTGTGCCTCCACATTTTGCTCAGTCAGAATATTCACCATCTGCTGGCTGACATTGAACAGGGTGAGCAACTGGTCGCGTGGCATCAGCGGTGTACCTATGTTAACCGCGATGACTATATCTGCACCCATTTGTCTGGCGATATCGACAGGTAGATTCCTGACCAGGCCGCCATCGGACAATAATTTGCCATCTATTTCTACCGGCGCAAACACGCCAGGTGCAGCCATGCTGGCGCGTATGGCTTTATGTAAAGGGCCTTTGGTAAAAAGCACCATCTTGCCGGTTTCCATATCGGTCGCGACGGTGCGGAAAGGGATGGGCAGGCGGTCAAAATCGATGTCGGGTTGCAGGTGAGCAGTCCAGTTCTGCAAAATTTCAAGGAACTGGCTGGCCTGTACCACGCCTGCGGGCAGACGCACGCCATTGGCGCTCAGGCCCAGGGTGGCACCAAGAGGATATTGCTCATCTTCTTCCCTGATGCTTTGCGGAAGATAGCGTCTTTCTACCCTGTCGAGAGCAATGTCATTGAGTTTCAAGGCATCCAGTCGCTTTTCAATTTCGCTGGCAGAAAACCCCGCCGCATACAAGCCGCCGACCACTGCCCCCATGCTGGTGCCGGCGATGCAATCTATGGGGACGTGCAATTCTTCCAGTACCTTCAGAACACCAACATGGGCAAAGCCACGCGCACCGCCGCCAGACAGGGCCAGGCAAATTTTCGGCCTTTTAAGTTCTGGCCCCGGTACAGTAATACTTTCTGCCAAGGCAAGAGATGCTGTCGTTAAATAAACGAAAAGGCTCAAAACTGTGACTAATAATGATTTGTGCATGTTGTAATTGGTGGAAACATGGAATTCTTGGCTCAGGGTCTATATACTAGCGCATGCATATAAAACGATGCGAACCTAGGTCTAATTGCATAAGAACGTGTTTACGATCCTTAGCGAGGGAGTGTCAGCGGGGGCAGGGTAACAAAAACGCAGCGCAAAAAGCGGAATGTACTCTAGTACATCAGCATTTTGAGCGGCGCATGAGCCCCGATCACACTCGCGCAGTAAGATCGTAGATAGGTTCTACGAGATTATCCTCGCCTTTACAAAAAAATTACCCATGAACCTACATCAATTGCGTTTTGTACGCGAAGCTGTAAGACAGAATTTTAATCTGACTGAGGCTGCCAAGGCCCTATTTACATCGCAACCCGGTGTTTCCAAGGCAATTATTGAGTTAGAAGAGGAGTTGGGCGTCGATATTTTCACCCGTCACGGCAAGCGTATACGCGGTCTGACTGAGCCGGGCAGGGCAGTGTTGAAGTCTGTTGAACTCATCATGCAAGAAATTGACGGACTGAAACGCATAGGCAAAGAGTTTGCGGCACAGGACAGTGGCAGCTTTACCATTGCGACTACCCACACCCAGGCACGCTATGCTTTGCCCAAGGTGGTGCAGGCCTTCATGCAAAAATACCCCAAGGTAAGATTGTCTTTATTGCAGGGTAATCCCAAGCAAATTGCCGAGATGGTCATGCGTGACCAGGCAGATATTGCGATAGCAACTGAAGCCATTGCCGGCTTTGATGGCTTGATATCCCTACCATGTTATCAATGGGAACATGTGGTCGTGGTACCGGTGGATCATCCCTTGCTGAAATTAAAGAACATCAGCCTGGAAGAAATTGCCAATTACTCCTTGATCACCTATGATGCCGCCTTTGCCGGACGCAGCAAGATAGACCACGCCTTCCAGATACGCAGCCTGAAGCCCGATATCCTGCTGGAAGCCATTGATGCAGACGTCATCAAGACCTACGTCGAACTGGGCATGGGTGTTGGTATCATTGCTGGTATGGCCTTTGATGCCGAACGGGACAAGAATTTGCGTGCCATCCCTGTAGGCCAATTGTTTGGCATGAATGTTTCTCGCGTAGCGATCAAGCAAGGGGCCTATTTGCGCAGTTATATTTATACCTTTATAGAATTGTTGAATCCTGCCCTTAACCGTAAAATGATAGACAATGCCATGCAGGGTAACAAGGATACCTACGATTTATGAGCATGCAGGCACTGAGTAGTTTGCCTGCCGAACAACGCAGGCAGGTGCGCGGTATACTGACGGATATTGATGACACCTTCAGCAGCCATGGCAAGCTGACGGTAGCTGCGCTGGCTGCGCTTGAACGCGCAAAAAATGCAGGTTTGCGTCGTATAGCCGTGACAGGGCGGCCCACTTACTGGACTTTGCCTTTATTGAGACTTTGTGATTTTGATGCAGTCATTGCTGAGAATGGCGCCAGTGCTTTCTGGCTGGATGCGGATGGCAGGCAACAGTCGATGTATTATGCCGATGCACAAACCCGTCAGCAACACAGACAGCGCCTGCTGGACTTTGCTGACACCATGCGCCAACATTTCCCGGACGTATTGCCCGCTGCGGATGCTGCACAACGCCTAGGTGATCTGGCATTTGATATTGCTGAAAATATTCCTGCGATATCGCTGACGCAATTGAGTGAAGTCGTGGCCCTGATACGTGAACATGGTTTTCATGCGACTACCAGCAGCATCCATGCCCATGCCTCGGTTGCGCCCTTCAGCAAGCAAAGCATGAGCGAACGGGTGCTGCATGAAGTATTTGGCGTCAACGATGAAGTTGCAAAAAAGACTTATATATTTATTGGTGATTCTGCCAATGATGCCAGCATGTTTGCCCATTATCCGCTTTCAGTTGGGGTAGCAAACATACGCAAATACCTGGACAGGTTTGAGGCCCACCCGGCCTATATCTGTCATGCCGAATACGGCGAGGGATTTGTAGAGCTGGTGGATTTTCTGTTGAAAGATAAAAATGAGTGAAAACAAAATGCGCGAATACTACGCGCAACGTGCCCAGACCCTGGAAAAGGTTTACCAAAAGCCGGAGCGCCAGCAAGACTTGCGTGAAATCCAGGGTAAAGTGCTGGATGTATTGAAAGATCAGCGTGTGCTGGAAGTGGCCTGCGGCACAGCTTATTGGACTGAGCGTTTTGCGCCTGTGGCAACGAGCGTCGTCGCAACTGACTATTGCCAGCCCATGCTGGACGTAGCGCAGGCAAAGACTTATCCTGAAGGCAAAGTTCAATTTAGTCTGGCTGATTTGCACGACCTGCCAGCAGCGACTGAAGGCCAGTACTCGACTTGCTTTGCCGGTTTTTTCTGGTCGCATGTCATGCGTGATGATCAAACCAGCCTGTTGGGTCATCTGAGCAAAGTGACCGGTAAAGGCACGACACTGGTGTTGATCGACAATAATTATGTCGAAGGCAGCAGCACAGTCATTGCCCGCACTGATCTTGAAGGCAATACCTTCCAGTTGCGCAAGCAGGAAGATGGCAGCAGGGTAGAGATACTCAAGAACTTTCCTACCGATAGTGCACTGCGCAAAAAATTTGGTCCTGCCGTGCGTGACATCCGTATTTTCAGGAATACTTATTACTGGATGCTGACTTGCATATTAAAGTAAGCATAGGGAATTAAGTTCCATACTCTTCTAGTATTGTCCCTCGAAAGCCTGCCATGATACATTGCAAGTCGTTTACATTTTTTCTGGAGTAATTCATGGATCTGCAAGCTTGCACAGAAGCGATACGCGCTAAGGTTGGTGACGATAGTGGTTTGAACGCTACCCTGAAATTTGATTGCGGTGATGAAGGCGTGGTATTCGTTGATGCATTGGTGACACCAAATACAGTCAGCAATGAAAACAAGGAAGCTGGCTGTACGATCACGATTTCCCTGGAAAACCTGGCAGCCTTGCTGACTGGTCAATTGAATCCCATGAACGGTTTCATGATGGGCAAACTCAAGGTTACTGGTGACATGAGCGTTGCCATGCGCCTGCAGACTGTGGTGTAAGCCTGGTCCAAACTCGCTTTTAAAAGCGGCATTTCCTTTAGCGATGGCGAGGAAATGCCGTTTTCATTTTAATCTTGCTTATTTATCTTAAACCAGCGACATAGCACTCAATGCCAGCGCAGAAGTACCATCCGGGTACAGGGCATCATAGCAGCGCGTGCAACTGCTGCAAAACAGGTGAGAGCGCCTGACGAATTTATAGCGAAGTATCAGTTGTAGTTGTACACCGCTGCAATGGGGGCAATGCTCACGCATATGGCCTGCCGAGGGTGCATCTTCGGATTGAAAACCTTCTTCTAGCATTACTCCTTCTATGACATCGCGGGGATCAAGCTGCATCAGAATAAAATCGGGTGCGCGGACATTACGCCTTTCTGAATAAATATCTTGCTGTTGGGAAATTAGATGTGCACTAGCTGTCATCATGTTTAGCTCCTGAAAAGACCTCTGCCACTATTGAATCAACAGGGGGCAGGCTTTCAATCTAGTAAAATTAAGGCACGAAGGCAAGCTTGATAGCGAGAAAAAATGACTAAGCGCGAAATGGTAGTTAAATGGTAGCCGATCAGATATGGACTTTGACCCTCCAACCTCAGGGCTGGACATGTGACACAGTCGATGCACTCAGCTTGCTGGAAGCCGCCCTGCTGGAAGGCATGCGCATCCCCAACTCGTGCCGTAATGGTACCTGCCGCACTTGCATGTGCCAGATGCTGTCAGGAGAAATTAGCTATCAGATAGAATGGCCTGGCCTGAGTCTGGAAGAAAAACAGGATGGCTGGATATTGCCCTGCGTCGCCCAAGCTTGTTCGGACGTGGTGCTGGATGTTCCCGCGGCGGTCAACCTATTTAGCGAGGAAAATTAATCGGTCGCATTACTGCATTGCCTCAGTTGCTCATCATTGCGGTTCCAGCAAGCGGTGCTGGCTCCAGGCACGGGGTGGGGCACGCCATCTTTATCTATTTTCGCCAAACGGGTATCCCAGGCCCTGACCCCTTGTTTATCCAGTTGCAGGCGTACGACCCAGCCACGGGTTTGCGGTTCATTGTCGAGCTCATCCATGACAAAATTACCCAGGCTGTAAATAATGGGCTTACCTTTGTAGTGTTCAATATCCTGTATCACATGGGGATGGCCACCTATGACTGCATCGGCACCCGCATCTATCATCACTCTGGCTAACTGACGCTGCCTGTTGACGGCGAGTTCGTCATTTTCCCAACCCCAGTGCATGAAGGGTATCACCAGGTCGGCATGATATTGTTGACGAGCGTTACGTATATCCAGTACTACCTGTTCATCTTCACTCCACGCGACCCCAGCAGCTTGTGCTTCCGCTTCGAAGCTGCGTGGCATGAACTCGTTATAGGCTAGCAGGGCAATGCGCAAGCCTTTCTTTTCTATGATCAGCGGTGTATGCGCTTCGCGCAAATTATTGCCGCCGCCAAAGCGTTTGATTTGCTGTTGATCTAGCAAGCCCAGCATTTCCTGGAAGGCTGCGCGACCAAAATCACCGGAATGATTATTGGCAATCGACACTGCATCCACATGCTGCTTCAGTGTGGCTAATGTGCGGGGATGAGCGCGGAAGGTAAAATTCTTGTCGGCCGCTTCGCCAGTCGTAGCGACGACACATTCCAGATTGATGACACGTATGTCAGCGTTCTTGAATAAGGTGGCAAAGGCAAAAAATGGGTCTTTACCCTCAGCGATCATCTTGCCCGGTTTGCCATCCAAAACAACATCACCAGCAAACAGTATGCTGACGCTGTTGTCTTGCGCCAGGGCTGTACCCGTAGCTGCCATAGATAGGGCAAAGGCGGCCAAGCAATGGCCCAGAGTTTGTTTGAAGGTTTTCACTTTTGCACCTCTTGCAGTGTGCAACGGTATTGCAACTCACGTTCCATATCACCGGCATACACAGAATTTTGTGGCGTCAGCGGACTTTCCATCGTGGTGACTTTAAAGGGTGGGCGGTAAGTCGCCTGATGGACAGGGACATCGCTGCGGCGGGTTTGGAAATAGGTGTAAAGTTTGATATAGTCTATCTGCTGTGCCTTGCCAACCATGACAGCCTTGAATGTAAAGCGCTCACCTACATCGGTGGTCTTCACATCATAAGGGTCTTGCACGATCTGGCTTTCTACTATTTGTTCACTGCCAGCATAACTGACATAGCAACGTAGTAATGGTTTGGCAGCACATGGCAATTGGCTGCCTACCAGTAAAAGACTGCTGAATACAAAAAACCTGGTGTAGCTTTTCTTTATCTCTGTACTTCTCAAGCATCTTTCAACTGACCACATAGCTTTACCGCCCTTAATTAGTCGAGCGCTGATTATCACAGGATTTACAGGGCCAGGGAAGAATGTTTTTGTGTTTTTTATATGCCGTAGCAGCAATCCTTCTTCGCGCTGCTACGGCGATATACGCTCTCAATATTGCTTGCTGTCGGCAGCAAATGCCTGGTAACTTGTTGGTAAGGTAAAACGCTCTCCATAGCTGGCCTGCAATTCTGCTGCACGCTCAGCAAAGCGTGCCGTGCCGACATGATTGACAAATTGCACCGCACCGCCAGTCCAGGCCGGGAAGCCTATACCAAAAATCGAACCTATATTGGCATCGCGCGTCGATTCCAGTACACCTTCATCCAGGCAGCGCAGGGTTTCTATCGCCTGTATGTACAAAAACCTGTCTTGCAAATCGGCGTAAGGCAGGCTGTGGCCAGCCTTGCCAAACAAGTTAGTCAATTCCGGCCACAGATATTTCTTGCTGCCATCTGAGGGATATTCATAAAAGCCCGCACCCGCTGCTTTGCCTGCACGTTGATGCTGATCAAGCATGGTATTGATGATCGCAGCAGATGCAGATGCTTGCCAGCTCTTGCCTTCGGCTTCCAGGTCGGCCCTGGTTTGCGCCGTGACATGGCGTGACAGACTCAGTGATACCTCATCCTGCACTGCCAGCGGGCCAACCGGCATGCCAACTGAGAGCGCAGCATTTTCTATGAGTGCTGCTGGCAAGCCCTCTCCCAGCATGCTCAAGCCCTCGTTAACAAAACTGGCAAACACACGGCTGGTGAAAAAGCCGCGCGAGTCATTGACGACGATGGGTGTCTTGCCTATCTGCAGTACATAGTCATAAGCGCGTGCCAGTGTCGCCTCACTGGTTTGTTTGCCCTTGATGATTTCCACCAGCTGCATTTTATCGACAGGCGAAAAGAAGTGTATGCCTATGAAGCGTTCTGGATTCTTGACTGCTTTTGCCAGACCGCTGATCGGCAGGGTAGAGGTATTGCTGGCCATGACGCCATCCACAGCCAGCATGCTTTCCGCCTCGCTGCTGACGCTGGCTTTGAGTTCACGGTTTTCAAACACGGCTTCGATGATAAGGTCGCATCCCTCAAAATCGCTGGCAGTGGCTGAAGGCAGTATCAGTGTCAACTGGCCAGCCGCTTTTTCTGCGGACAGTCGTCCCTGTTCGATTTTTTTGTGCAGGCTATTGGCAATATTGGCTTTGCCCTGCACGGCTTTTTCCAGTGACTGCTCTTTCATCACAGTGACAATGCCGCGCGCCGCACTCACCGATGCGATGCCAGCGCCCATCATGCCAGCACCGATCACACCCAGCTTGCTGATTTTTGATTTCGGGATATCCCGTGGTCTGCTTTTGCCAGCGCTGACTTCCTGCATCTGAAAAAACAGGGTGCCGATCATATTCTTGGCCACCTGGCTTGTTGCCAGATGCGTGAAATAGCGGCCCTCTATTTTGAGGGCATTATCAAAATCGACTTGCGCACCTTCTACCATGGCTGCCAGTACGGCTTCTGGCGCAGGATAATTACCACGGGTTCTTTCGCGCAGCATGGCAGGAGCTACCATGATCATGGACTGCAATTTCGCAGAGTTGGGTATGCCGCCCGGCAATTTATAGTTTGCATCATCCCAGGCTTGTTGTGCTTGAGGATGGGCCAGTATCCAGGCGCGGGCTTGTTGCAGCATGTCGTCATGGCTGCTGGCAAGCGCGTGCACCAAGCCAGCCTTGACGGCTGCTGCGGGAGCAAGCTGCCTGCTTTCAACCAGATAAGGCATGGCTTCCTGCAGGCCCAGCAGGCGCACCGTACGCACCACGCCACCTGCACCTGGCAACAAACCCAGTGACACTTCGGGAAAACCGATTTTGGCTTTGGGGTGATCGAGGGCGACGCGGTAATGGCAGGCCAGCGCCAATTCCAGCCCACCACCAAGAGCACTACCATTGATGGCAGCAACGACTGGTTTTCCGAGTTTTTCCAGCCTGCGCAGCACAGCCTTGTTTTTCTCTACCATTTCCAGGCAGGTTTTTGCATCTTCAATGTTGACAAGTTCCCGCAAATCGCCACCGGCAAAAAAACTTTCTTTACCAGACGTCAGGACGACGCCGCTGAGTTGCTCTTTTTCTTCTTCCAGTCTATTGACCGCAGATGCCAGGGCCGCACGGAATGCCGCATTCATGGTATTCACCGACAAGCCCGGCATGTCCATGCTGAGGATGACTATCTGATGTTGGTCTTTACTGTAATTGATCATGATGTCTGTTTCCCCAATTTTCTATACGCGCTCTATGATGGTGGCGATACCCATGCCACCACCCACACACAGGGTGATAAGGCCGCGCTTTAACTGGCGCGCTTCCAGCTCGTCGATCAGGTTGCCAAGCAGCATGCAGCCTGTGGCCCCGAGTGGGTGACCCAGCGCAATCGAGCCGCCATTCACATTGACTTTTTCTTCCGGCACCTTGAGGTCTTTCATGAACTTCATAACGACCGCAGAAAATGCTTCATTGACTTCAAACAGGTCTATGTCTTCTATACTCAGACCTGCCTTGTTCAAGGCTTTCAGCGCCGCAGGGCCAGGGCCGGTCAGCATGATGGTGGGATCAGTTCCTGTCACCGCAGACGCTACAATACGGGCACGAGGGTTCAGGCCCAGGCGTATGCCCATGGCGGCGCTGCCTACCAGTGCCAACGCTGCACCATCGACAATGCCGGACGAGTTGCCAGCAGTATGCACATGGTTGATACGCTCAATGTGGGGATACTTGCGTATCGCGACACTGTCAAAACCCATCTTGCCCGGCATCTCAAATGAAGCCTTGAGCGAAGCCAGCGCTGCCATGCTGGATTGTGGTTTGATGAATTCATCGTCAGCCAGTATCACCAGGCCATTCATATCGCGCACAGGGCGCAGGGATTTGAAACGGCCCGCCGCCCGTGCTGCGGTGGCTTTTTCTTGCGAGCGCAGGGCAAAGGCATCGACATCTTCACGGCTGAAACCTTCCAGTGTGGCAATCAGGTCTGCGCCTATGCCTTGCGGTAAAAAATCAGTCTGCATACTGGTTTGCGGGTCGGCTGCCCAGGCGCCACCATCTGATCCCATGACCACGCGTGACATTGATTCAACACCACCTGCTACCACCAGATCCTCCCAGCCCGAGCGCACTTTTTGTGCAGCCAGGTTGACTGCTTCGAGGCCAGATGCGCAAAAGCGATTCAGTTGCATGCCTGCGACCTGCCAGTCCCAGCCGGCTGCCAGGGCCGCCGTCTTGGCGATGTCTGCCCCCTGGTCGCCTATGGGGGTAACGCAACCCAGCACGACATCATCAATCAGTGCTGTGTCCAGCGACAGGCGTTGCTGCATATCCTGCATCAGGCCAGACAATAAAGAGATGGGCTTGACGCTATGCAGCGAACCATCTTTCTTGCCTTTGCCACGCGGTGTGCGTGGCGCATCAAAAAGATAGGCTTCAGTCATATGTGTTCTCCTGTCTGGTTGGATCCTGGGGTGTTGAACCGAGGCATTAAGTGAGGTAGCAAGTGAGTCAATTTTTGGCGCAAGTGTATGATGATACAATTAATAAAGCAAATGCTTGATTAATTACTTTGTTACCATTTTACTCACAGGATAGTAGGAAAAAGGCAATGACACAAAACATTATTAATAATCCAGAGTTTCAGAGCATGCTTAAAATAGTGATTGAGGAAAAAATCCCCTTCTGCCAATTGCTGGGTATGAAGCTCGACAGTTTTGACCCGGATGCTCCACGCCTGTCGATAGGCATGCGTGACGAATTGCTTGGCAATTTTGCCCAGGGCATGCTACATGGTGGCGTCATCGCGTCTGTGCTTGATAGCGTAGCGGGATTCGCCATCCTGCTAAAAATGGCGCAACACAACCCACAGGACGATGTCATGTCGCAGATCAAGGAGTTTGGCAAGATGAGCACCATAGACTTGCGCATCGACTATCTGCAACCAGGGCGCGGCAAACATTTTATTGCTGGTGCCGAAGTCACCAGGCTGGGCAAGCGTGTCGCCAATGTCTTGATGGACTTGCGTAACGAGAAGGGTGACAGAATTGCGACAGGAGCCGCCGCCTTCATGTTGCATGGCCGCGCCTGATTGCCTTTCTGCCCGCTTGTACTAGGATGTAGATACAAACTACAACAAGGGGGAACAGCATGAGCATACGTCTGGAAAAAGCCAATGGACTGGCCACCATCATTTTTGATAATCCCGACTGCATGAATGTCATGGGTGCAGCAGAGATACGTGCCCTGAACCAGTTAACAGAGTTGCTGGCAGAAGACCGCAGCATACGCGTCGTCATTATCCGTGCAGAGGGCAAAGTGTTTGGCGCGGGTGGGGATATCGCCAGCTTCAAGCCCGGTGACCCAGCATCCCCTGAAGCTATACGTGAAATTGGTGCCGAGCTGAACCAGGCAATATTGCGCCTGCATAAATTACCTGCGATTGTTATTGCCTCTGTCCATGGCGCGGTCGCTGGTGGCAGCATGGGTACGATGAATGCTGCTGACCTGGTGGTTGCCGCCAAGGGTACCCGCTTTAATATGGCTTATGCCAAGATAGGCGCCAGCCCGGATGTGGGCAATACCTGGTTCCTGCCGCGCCTCGTTGGTAACCGCAAGGCATTGGAGTGGTTATTGTTTTCAGAAAACTTTGATGCTGACGAAGCCCGGGCTTTTGGTCTGATCAACCTGGTTGTACCGCCCGAACAATTGAAAGACGTCACAGAAAAGCTGGCAATGCGGCTGTTGCGTGGCCCGCAAGAAAGCTATGCCAGGATGAAGCGCCTGGTTTACCAGTCTGATGCGACCTCACTGGAGCAGCAGGTCAATGATGAAATCGAGGCTTTTGCTTCAGTCACCATGACATCGGACTTTGCCGAAGGTGTGTCCGCCTTCCTGGACAAGCGTAGCGCCCATTTTGGCTGCAAGCTTAACTAAGCGCGATTTTTTGGCAATTACGGGGGTATATGACAGTTTTGTGACAGAGTTTGTGTCTAAAAACCGGTTTTTCCTCTAAAACCGCAGGATAAATCGAGAGTGTAGTGTTTTATTTTACTTTTCCCTGAAATTCTGCGTATAATCGTTCAGTCGTTGAGATTCAAAGTGGTAGTGCAGTATCAGTCTGTCATTTCTTACTTGGTTGAAACGATCTATCGGGCATATGCCCACATTAACTGAAATAGGAAATTGTAATGGCAACAGGTATTGTTAAATGGTTCAATGATTCAAAAGGTTTCGGCTTCATCACTCCAGATGAAGGCGGTGAAGATCTGTTTGCTCATTTCTCCGCTATCCAATCTAACGGCTTCAAATCTTTGAAAGAAAACCAACGCGTTTCTTTCGAAGTAACGACAGGCCCTAAAGGCAAGCAAGCTTCTAACATCCAAGCAATCTAATTGCTGATTTGTTAGTCTGCTGATGTCTGGTATTGCACCAGATCTGCTCTGAAAAATCCCCGATTTATCGGGGATTTTTTTTGCATTAGCACAAAATTTTCTCTCCCCAATAGTTGCAAACTTATTTATACTTAATTTGCGATAGAAGCATTGTTTTGTCTCGGATCAATACTCTTGCCAAGAATTTTTGTATTCTGGTTCCAAATCGGAACGTTAAAAAGGGGAAGTGAAGATGTTCAATCTGACAATCAGGTTAAGACTGATAGGTGCAATGGCTTTCATGGCAATCATGCTGGTCATTGGTGGATTGATGGGCATATACGGCGTCAGGAACAGCAATGCCGTTATCAAGGAAATTTTTTCAAATCAATTGCCCTCGGTAGAAGCGATGGGGCAATCCCGTGTTTTTATGTTGCGTGCCCGTACGGCAGTGGACAGGGCTATTGCCCACCCTGAATTTCCGGATACAGCTGAGACCCTCAAGCGGTCAGAGGATTTTTTTAACCAGTCTGAAGTTTACTGGAAAAAATACTTGGCTTTGCCGCAAGACGTAGAAGAAAAAAAGTTGTCTGATGAAGTAAGCGCCTTACGTGATAATTACATCAAAACTGCTCATATGCCGATGTTCAATGCGATCAAGGCAGGTAATAAGGAAAAGGCAGACAACATCAATATGAAGCTGGTACCTCCTGCGTTTACAGCTTACTCTGACAAAATGGCCAAGCTCAGTGAATATCAATTTACTGGTGCAGCCAGTTCGCTTAAGGAAAGTGAAAGTGCTTTTACCACCTTCCTGTGGGTTGATATTCTGGGTGTGATCGGCGGCCTGATTGCGGTATTTATCTCGGCTTATTATTTGCTGGCAGCCATTTCCCGTCCCCTGAAGTTGGCAATTGATCAGTTTGAATCCATAGGCAATGGTGACCTTACTCAGCAACTGAAGCCAACATCCCGCGATGAAATGGGGCAACTGGTTTCTGCACTGGAAAATATGCGCCAAAGCTTGATGCAAACTGTCACCATGGTGCGGCAATCAAGCGGCTCTATCGCGGTGTCGTCAGAAGAAATTGCGACTGGCAATATGGATTTGTCCAGCCGCACCGAGCAGCAGGCAGCCAGCCTCGAAGAAACCGCTTCATCCATGGAAGAGTTGACGTCAACCGTGCAGCAAAATGCAGACAATGCGCGTCAGGCCAACACTCTGGCATCGAATGCATCTGAAGTTGCCAGCAAAGGGGGGCAGGTAGTTGGCGACGTGGTGCATACCATGTCCTCTATCAAGGAAAGTTCTAAAAAGATTGTCGATATCATTGGTGTCATTGACGGCATCGCCTTCCAGACCAATATCCTGGCATTGAATGCCGCAGTTGAGGCAGCACGAGCAGGTGAGCAGGGCAGGGGCTTTGCTGTGGTGGCAACTGAAGTGCGTAACCTTGCACAGCGCTCAGCCAATGCCGCAAAAGAAATCAAGGAACTCATCAGCAGCTCTGTTGACAAGGTCGAAGTAGGCTCTCGCCTGGTCGATGATGCAGGCAAGACCATGGATGAAATTGTTGTATCGATCAAAAGCGTGGCTGACATCATGGCAGAAATCACTTCTGCCAGTGCCGAGCAAAGAGACGGTATCAACCAGGTGAGCCTGGCGATCAGCAAGATGGATGAGGCGACACAACAAAATGCTGCCCTCGTTGAACAGGCTGCCGCAGCAGCGGCAAGCATGCGTGATCAAGCCAATAATCTCAATCATGCCGTCAGTATTTTCAAGATTGATGCCAATGATGGCGCTACAAAAGCCGCTACAGCATCACCTGCAAAAGCCGTGATCAGGGAAAATCCTCTCGCCAAACGCGCAACAGTCAAATCGCTACCTGCAGCAGCAACTGCAGCCAGAAAGACGGGAAAACCAGCACCGTCAGCTGCACAGGATGATTGGGAGGAATTTTAAAAAGGTCTGGTAATGTCTCCGCATCAGATGACTGTGTTGATGCGGAATTCAGAAAAATCCTGCTCAGGATTTTTTCCAGTAATTTGGCCTGCTGTACGCATGACGCAAAAAATCGATGAAGGCACGTATGCGCAAGGGCAGGTGACGGCGCTGGGCAAAGATCGCATAGATATCATTGCCCGGTGCATTGAATTCATCCAGCACCGTCATCAACTTGCCGGATTCAATCTCGGCACCCACTTCCCACATGGACCGCCAGGCCAGGCCCTTGCCTGACAGTGCCCAGTCATGCAAGACCTCGCCATCATTGCAGACCATGTTGCCTTCTACCTTCAGCGTGACGTTCTTGCCGTTCTGGCGAAATGTCCAGCCGCGTTGACTGCCATCGGCACTGAAAGCGAGACAGTTATGCTTGCTGAGCTCATCCAGGGTTTGCGGTGTGCCATGGCGTTTGATGTAGGCGGGCGAGGCGACTACCACACGTTTATTATCTGCCAGCTTGACGCCGATGAGATTGGAGTCTGTCAAGGCGGCGATGCGTATTGCGACGTCGATACCTTCCCCGATCAAGTCCACAACGCGGTCATTCAGGCTCAGCGTCAGTTTCACATCGCGGTGTTCACTCAAAAACGAAGGCATCAGCGGTGCGACATGCTGGCGGCCAAAACCTGCCGGAGCTGAAATGGTCAGCGTGCCGCTGGCACGGGCACTCCGTTCAGATACTGCGCCTTCTGCATCTTGCAGATCAGCCAATATACGCTGGCAATCTTCGAGGAAAGCTTCACCCTCATTGGTCAATGCCAGCTTGCGGGTAGTACGTTGCAAAAGCTTCACGCCCAGGCGTTCTTCCAATGCATCAAGACGGCGGCCTATCATGGCGGGAGCTACGCCTTCAGCACGGGCTGCTGCCGACAGGCTGCCGCGTGTTGCCACTTCAGCAAAGGTAGAAATTTGTTTGAATTGGTCCATGGCAGCTTGGCTTTTAATCTTTCATTTGCAACTAAAATGAAAAGATGTAGTGATGAAATTCGATGATTATAGTATTTTATATTGAATATACTGCTTTCATGATAATTAGTATTCAATTTTTACATTCACTTCTGCCAGCACCTTGTTTGGGCTTTAAAGAAAACCATGACTATTTCCGCCATCGCCTTTGACGCCTACGGCACCCTGTTCGATGTGTACTCCATCAGCGAACAGGCAGACAAGCTGTTTCCCGGCAAAGGACGGGCATTGGCAGAACTCTGGCGTGACAAGCAGATTGAATACACCCGCCTGCGTACCATGTGCAGCATGTATAAGCCATTCTGGGAGGTAACCCAGGATGCACTGATATTTTGCTGCCAGAAGCTGGGTCTGGAATTGACGCTCGATGCGCAAAATAGCCTGATGGGTCAATATGCGAAACTGAAAGCTTTTCCTGAAAACCTGCCTGTCCTGCAAGCTCTGCAGGCACAAGACATGAAGATGTCAATTTTATCGAACGGTAACCTGCACATGCTACAGTCAGCTGTCGATGCAGCTGGCATGCAGGGCATATTCAGCCATTTGCTGTCGGTCGAGGTCGTCAAAAAATTCAAGACTGCACCTGAAGCTTATCAAATGGCACCTGATGTATATGGTGTGCCAGCAAAAAATATTTTGTTTGTATCCAGTAATTGCTGGGACGCCTGCTGCGCGACCTGGTTTGGTTATACGACCTTCTGGGTCAACCGGCAAAACGCACCGCTGGAACAACTGGGTGTTACGCCACATGGCGAAGGGCGTACTCTGCAAGACCTGATTTCTTTTATAGCAAAACACCGCAACTGATTTCGTTTTAATTCATTTTTCTGGAGACCACAATGACACAACTGACTTTACCTGAAGGCATGCAAATCAGCGGCGAAATCAAGCCAGGCTTTGCCGATATTCTGACACCAGAAGCCCTTGCCCTGGTTGCCAAACTGAGCCGCGCTTTCGAGCCACGCCGTCAGGAATTGCTGGCTGCACGCGTAGAACGTGCCAAGCGTCTGGATGCTGGCGAGACACCGGACTTCTTGCCAGAAACCCTGCATATTCGCGAAGGTGACTGGAAGATCGCACCTATTCCTAAAGCGCTGGAATGCCGCCGTGTAGAAATCACTGGCCCAGTAGAACGCAAGATGGTCATCAACGCCTTTAACTCTGGCGCTGACAGCTACATGACAGACTTTGAAGATTCCAATACACCAAACTGGGACAACCAGATCACTGGCCAGATCAATATGCGCGACGCCGTGCGCCGCACCATCAGCCTTGAACAAAACGGCAAGTCCTACAAACTGAACGACAAGATCGCCACCTTGGTCGTGCGCCCACGCGGCTGGCACCTCGATGAAAAACATGTGCTGGTCGATGGCAAGCGTATCTCTGGCGGCATCTTTGATTTTGCCCTGTTCCTGTTCCATAACGCCAAAGAACAACTGGCACGCGGCGCTGGCCCTTACTTCTATCTCCCTAAGATGGAATCCCACCTGGAAGCGCGCCTGTGGAACGATATTTTTGTCATGGCGCAAAATGAAATCGGTCTGGCGCAAGGCACCATCAAGGCGACAGTATTGATCGAAACCATCGTCGCTGCCTTCGAGATGGATGAGATTTTGTATGAGCTGCGCGAACATAGCTCGGGCCTGAACGCTGGTCGCTGGGATTACATCTTCTCTTGCATCAAGAAATTCAAGAACGACAAAGATTTCTGTTTGGCAGATCGTGCCAAGGTCACCATGACAGCACCTTTCATGCGCTCTTATGCTTTACTGTTGCTGAAAACCTGTCACAAGCGCAATGCACCAGCAATTGGTGGCATGGCAGCACTGATCCCTATCAAGAACGATCCAGAGAAGAATGACATCGCCATGGGTGGTGTACGTACTGACAAAGCCCGCGATGCAACCGATGGTTACGATGGCGGCTGGGTAGCTCATCCCGGACTGGTTGAATTGGGGATGACCGAATTTAAAAAGGTATTGGGTGATGCACCTAACCAGATTTCCAAACAGCGCCCAGATATCGAAGTCAGTGCCAAAGACTTGCTGAACTTCCAGCCAGAAACACCAATTACTGAAGCTGGCCTGCGTTACAACATCAACGTCGGCATCCATTACCTTGGTGCATGGCTGGCTGGCAATGGTTGCGTACCTATCCATAACCTCATGGAAGATGCTGCAACGGCAGAAATCAGCCGCTCACAAGTCTGGCAATGGATACGCTCGGCCAAGGGTAATCTGGAAGATGGCCGCAAGGTCACTGCTGACATGGTTCGCGCCATGATCCCGGAAGAGTTGGTCAAGGTCAAAGAAGTAGCAGGTACAGGTGCTACTTATGACCGCGCAGCGCAAATTTTTGAAGACATGTCGACGTCTGAAGACTTTGCTGAATTCCTGACTTTGCCTTTGTACGAAGAAATTTGATGCGTTAGCCGCATAGCAAGCGGTTAAAAAAAAGCGAGCCCTCGGTTCGCTTTTTTATTGCCTTTTTGTTATTATCAATAAACGTCAGTCAGCTTATTTGAAAAACATGTTTAATTAATCAGTAAACCCAAACAAAAAACAGTAATCCATCACACATTTTAACAATAAGGCAATATAAGTTTGTTATATTGTTGCTCACTGTGCTAAAGCAATTTTTTGCTGCTTCGTACAGAGAATCCGGGCAACCCATACCTTAGAAAAGTGAGAAAAAAATGAAACAATATGGTGCTGAATTTTTGGGAACGTTCTGGCTGGTACTTGGTGGCTGCGGTAGTGCGGTGCTGGCAGCGGCTTTTCCCGGCGTGGGCATAGGCTTGCACGGCGTGTCACTGGCGTTTGGTTTAACGGTGCTGACCATGGCTTACGCGATAGGCCATATCTCTGGTTGCCACCTTAACCCGGCTGTCTCTATTGGTCTGTGGGCAGGTGGCCGTTTCCCAGCCAATAAATTATTGCCTTATATTGTCGCCCAGATGTTGGGTGGCATGGTTGCTGGTGGGGTGTTGTACCTGATCGCCAGCGGCAAGGCAGGTTTTGATGTATCTGGCGGTTTTGCGTCCAATGGTTTTGCCGAGCATTCACCTGGTGGTTATTCCATGGTGGCTGCTTTGGTGACTGAGGTTGTCATGACGATGATGTTCCTGGTCATCATCCTTGGCGCTACAGATAGCCGAGCACCACAAGGTTTTGCCCCAATTGCTATTGGCCTTGGTTTAACGCTGATACATTTGATCAGTATTCCTGTCACCAATACATCGGTCAACCCTGCCCGTAGCACAGGTGTGGCCATCTATGTTGGCGGCTGGGCTTTGCAGCAATTGTGGTTGTTCTGGGTGGCCCCTATCGTTGGTGCTGTGCTGGGTGCGGTCAGCTATAAGGCGATTGCTGGCGAAGCAAAATAAAGTTCGCAATTGAAAGGCCGGGCACCAGTGCTGAAGGCTCGTAAATACCATGTAAAATTGTCGGATGTCATGCATCTGAAAATCTGACATGGTATCCTCAAGCCTTCAGCTCTTTTATGTTCATCATGCCCAGCAATCTCATCAATACCGACGACGTCATCTCCTCAACCGCAGCCTGGCTGGACAAAGCCGTCATCGGTTTGAACCTCTGTCCATTTGCCAAGGCCGTCCAGGTCAAGCAGCAGGTGCGCTATGTCGTCAGTGAAGCGAAGACGCCAGAAGCCTTGCTGGAAGACCTGGAGCGAGAACTGGAGTTATTGGCCGAAGCCAATCCAGAAAAAATAGAAACCACCTTGCTGATTCATCCTCTGGCATTGAATGATTTTCTGGACTTCAATGATTTTCTGGATGTCGCTGATGGCATGCTGGAAGAAATGGAGCTTGACGGCATCTTGCAGGTTGCCAGTTTTCACCCCGACTACCAGTTTGCCGGCACCGAGCCGGACGATATAGAAAACTACACCAACCGCTCGCCTTATCCGACGCTGCATCTGTTGCGCGAAGAAAGCATAGACAAGGCAGTGGAAGCTTTCCCTGACGCCGAACAAATCTATGAAAAGAATATGGACACCATGCGTGAACTGGGCCATGAAGGCTGGCGTCACCTGTTTTCCAATTACGCTAAAAAGTAAGGAATCCCCACCTGCTTATCGCTTGTAGATCAATCGAATTCTTATAACGATATGCAAATAAGTAATTTGTGATTTAAGTACTGGCAAATATTATTTAAAATAATATAAAATCAATATACTGATAGGGAGTATATTGATTTAAGTCATTGATTCAAAATAGAAAAATTTCACTATCCCATGTGATTATTTCAATCAATCACATCTGCCCAGAAAATCAGTCTCGAATTTCCGGGTCGTGCCTAAGCAGTCAATCCCCTTTTTCTTACAAATCCAATGCCTTAATAGCCACGCTTCTGTAGAAAATTTGCTTTTGCCAATTGCCAAGCAAGCGTTTCTTCTGATTTTCTACTGACAAGTGCCTTGTTATTTTGCAGAGCAACATGTACAGTAAGAGGTTGATTTTCCGCATTTTTCACCCTTTAGTCTTCTATCTCAGTTCCTATATCTATGGCTTTAATCGTCCACAAATACGGCGGTACTTCGATGGGTTCGACAGAACGCATCAAGAACGTCGCCAAGCGCGTCGCCAAATGGCATGATGCTGGTCACCAGATAGTCGTGGTGCCATCAGCAATGTCTGGTGAAACAAATCGTATCATTGGCCTGGCAAAGGAAATTTCTGCCCAGCCTGATCCCCGTGAACTTGACATGATCGCCTCCACCGGCGAACAAGTCTCTGTCGGTTTGCTGGCCATTGCCCTGCAGGCGATAGGCAAACAGGCGGTTTCTTATGCCGGCTGGCAAGTTGCCATCAAGACTGATTCTGCCCACACCAAGGCCAGGATAGCCTCGATTGATGAAGCCAAGGTCAAGGCAGACCTGGATGCAGGCAAGATCGTCATCATTACCGGCTTCCAGGGAGTGGATGAACTGGGCAATATTACAACTCTGGGTCGTGGCGGTTCTGATACTTCTGCCGTAGCCGTTGCTGCTGCTTTGAAGGCGCAAGAATGTCTGATTTACACTGACGTTGACGGTGTCTATACGACCGATCCGCGTGTGGTATCTGATGCGCGCCGCCTGAATACCGTTACCTTTGAAGAAATGCTGGAAATGGCTTCGCTCGGTTCTAAAGTCCTGCAAATCCGCTCCGTCGAATTTGCCGGTAACTACCGCATGCCCACCCGCGTTTTATCATCACTGACTGACCCATTAATACCGCTGGAAGAAGAAGCGAATTCTGGCACCCTGATTTCGTTTGAGGAAGATACACACATGGAACAAGCTACCATCACCGGCATCGCGTTTAACCGTGATGAAGCAAAAATCACCGTTTTGGGTGTGCCAGACAGGCCAGGCATCGCCTATCAAATCCTGGGTCCAGTTGCCGATGCCAATATCGAAGTCGATATGATCATCCAGAACCAGTCCGTCGAAGGCAAGACTGACTTTACCTTCACTGTGCCGCGCGGTGAATACACCAAGGCCATGGACGTGCTGGAAAACAGCGTCAAAGCCCATATTGGGGCTGGCAGCATCGTCGGTGACTCCAAGGTCTCCAAGGTCTCCGTTGTTGGCGTAGGCATGCGCAGCCATGTAGGTATTGCTTCCCAGATGTTCCGCACCTTGTCGGAAGAGAGCATCAATATCCAGATGATCTCCACTTCTGAAATCAAAATCTCGGTTTTGATTGATGAAAAATACATGGAACTGGCAGTCCGTGCCCTGCATAAAGCATTCGGCCTGGAAAGCGCTTAAAATTTTTGTGGTCTGACTGTTGACCAAAGTCACACAAACAGCTATTATCACGGTCTCAATTACAGCTGAGTTTTTAGCGGCTGTGAGTGTGGAGATGTGGCCGAGTGGCCGAAGGCACTTCCCTGCTAAGGAAGCATTTGGGGTAACCTGAATCGTGAGTTCGAATCTCACCATCTCCGCCAGCAATACTGAAAAAGCCCCTGGGTAACCAGGGGCTTTTTCTTTTTGAGCGATTATCGGTATGCCATTTAGCATGTCGTTGGTATGTCATTCGCACTTGGCTTCCGTTCGTAAGAAAACGATCGTATTGAATGTGGTACCTGTTTGTTTGCACACTGCATTGATTCTGTCCTTTACCTTCCGCTTCCTGGCGAAGGCTGCCACCCGGTCGTAGGCCGCCTCAAATCCCAGTTCTTTCAGATCCGGGAGAACCTGTTTTGAGCTGGGTCGTTACTTGCGATTTTTGCAGGCTTTTGTGTTAAGCCCGCTCGAAAGCTGCAATGCATATTTGTCGATGCACTGTTAACGTCGGACAGTGTGGCGAGAAATGTCCGGTCGTCTGACGATCTCTCTTAATGGAATCTTGTCACGAATGTGCCAGCGTCGAATCATATCTGCTGGTGCTATGTCAACTGCTCCTTTCACCTACTCGTCAAGACAAGCAGGATAGCTTGCTAAACGTGGGTCGCCATCGTGAACAAAGAAGGAAGCGGAACCTTAAATTCACACAATTTCTTTAACCTGGAGTTGTCTGGCTATGAGCCCCTGGCTTTGCTCGCAAATAAATAAAAAGAACTGTAACGTAAAGTAGTAAATGCGACCAGGATGCTTAAGTCACGCTACTATTTATGCTATTTTTTTTGCGTCCTTATCAGCAGCTTTCAGGAGATATCAGGTGAGTACAACTGCCAGCCCGCAGCAATCGAAATTCTTTACCGTGATACGTGTCACTAGCGGGAATTTCATCGAGATGTACGATTTTTTCTTATTCGGTTTTTACGCGACCTACATCGCCAAGGCTTTTTTCCCGGCTAGCAGTGAATATGCCGCCCTGATGATGACCTTTGCCACTTTTGGTGCGGGTTTCTTCATGCGCCCTCTGGGCGCCATCATTCTGGGGGGCTATATAGATCGTATAGGGCGCCGTAAAGGTCTGGTGCTGACCTTGTCGATCATGGCTTCAGGGACAGCCCTGATCGCATTTGTGCCGGGTTATGCCACGATAGGTTTGCTGGCCCCGTTGCTGGTATTGATAGGGCGTTTGTTGCAGGGCTTTTCTGCCGGTGTTGAGTTGGGCGGGGTCTCGGTCTATTTGTCAGAGATGGCGACGCCGGGAAACAAAGGTTTTTATGTCAGCTGGCAATCAGCAAGCCAGCAAGTCGCCATCATTTTTTCTGCCAGTCTGGGTTATTTTTTAAATGAAAACCTGAGCAAGGAATTTATCGCAGACTGGGGATGGCGCATCCCGTTTTTCATCGGTTGCTCTATTATTCCTGTGGTGTTTTATATCCGGCGCTCATTGCAGGAAACAGAAGCCTATCTGGCACAAAAAACGCATCCCACTTTCAAGGAAATGCTGAGAACGATCTCGCTGAACTGGCCACTGGTGATCACCGGCATGATGTTGATTGTCATGACTACCGTGTCTTTCTATCTGATTACGGTTTATACACCGACGTTTGGCAAGAGTGTATTGAAATTGACGACAGTCGAAAGCCTGCTGGTAACCTTGTTTGTTGGCGTTTCCAACTTCATCTGGTTACCTGTCATGGGGGCACTCTCAGACCGTATAGGCCGGTGGCCACTGATGGCATTGTTCTCAGGCCTGACGCTGGTCACTGCTTATCCCTTGTTGTCATGGCTGATCGCCAATCCAAGTTATCAGCATATGCTGATCGCGGAATTATGGCTCTCTTTCCTTTACGGCAGCTATAACGGTGCCACGGTAGTTGCCCTGACTGAAATTATTCCTTTACGCATCCGTACAGCAGGTTTTTCCTTGGCCTATAGCCTGGCCACAGCGCTTTTTGGTGGCTTGACACCTTTGGTGTCAACCTGGTTGATAGAAACCACTGGCGATAAAGCAGCACCAGGTTATTGGCTGGCCATGGCTGGTGGTATAGGTTTGCTGGCGACTTTCCTGATTTATCGCGGTATCGTCAAGGAGCGTATTGAATAGTCCGACGCGGGTTCTACAATGGACAGAGCCCATTTCATCAATAGGAGTGGGTGACTAACACCAGCGGAGGGAGGCTGCTAGATGATTCGCAGATCTCTTATATTCACACATTTCTTTAACGTAGAATTGTCGTCATGTAAGCATTCAACCCAAGAAAGGCTGACAGCAGATATACGCAGCTACGTTGAAACAAATTACCCGGTGCATATCCTGGCATAATTGCGCTGTAAAGTTCATCAGCCTGTAGGTGACAAGTTACCGATGTTTTGCTGATTTCAGCCTATGAACAGAACTGTCAACATGCCTGCTGGAAAAGCTCATCCCATGGGATATTTTGCAGCATGTTTGCATTCTACTTTTGCAAATGCGAAAATATTCTTCGCTCGTTGCACTTTTTTGCAAAGTTACCCTGTTTGCAAATGGCACTGCGCGTGTCGATAAATGACTTTAATCATATAAGGAAGCAATGATAATGTGGTGTGGGCCATGATGCAGTCAATCCAGGCATGGAAAGCCAGTCACTTAGCTTAACTGGCTAATTTTTTGCAGGATGGGTAGGGCTTCGCGCAGAAGTGTTCTTTCGCTGGCGCTCATGTTGCTACTCAACACTTCGGTAAGCCATACAGTGCGCGCTGCCCGCGCTCTGGCGTTTTCTGTCCGGCCTTCTTTGGTCAGGGTCACCAGATGGCTCCTGCCGTCTTTGGGGTCAGGTGTCAAAGTAATCAGCTTGTTTTCTTCGAGTTTGGCAATGACCAGCCGCATGCTCTGATGTTTTACACCCCGGTTTACGGCCATGGCAGCAATGCTGACCGGGCCATTGCGCTCAAGAAATGCAAGCGACTCTCCCTGGGCAGTAGTCGGCGTTCCAGCCTGGCTACGGACTGCGCGAACAAACTTGCCTATGGTGTCACGCAAATTTTCTGCCAGCACCTGGACATCTTCTTCGGCCTTGCTAACTGATTCCTGTTTTTTCAAAGCATGTCTCCTTTTGGGGCAATGATGGATCATTTTTCTTATTTCGCCAAGTTTGTGAAGGTATGGAAACATTCTGCTTCAAGCATATTTTTAGGCAGGCTGGTGCTGATCAACTGTCCCGCAATTGCGCAAGAACTGATGGGAGGGTGTTAATGCCCCAGTGCCCAAGATAGCGTCCATCCTGGATATGGACGATGTCGATGATGTCTATAGAAATAGATTTGCCAGTGGGGGCAATACCCAGCAGGGTGCCAGTGTGTTTTCCTGTAATGCTTTTTCTCGTGCTGACTTTTTCACCCTCGCACAGTTGATCATGTATCTGCACATGCAAGTCGCTCAATGCAGGCCTGAGTATGTGTTGAAACGTGTTCCACATGCTCTCGGCGTCATTTGCCGCGCCAGTTGGGGCTGAATGATTGATAAAGCCTGTGTGCATAAGGGCTTCGAAGGATGCGCGGCTTCCTTCTTCAATCACTTCTTTGTTGAAGCGCCTGACGACTTCCTTGCGGGCATGATTATCCATATGATCTGACGGTAAGTGGTTGATGTTTATATTTTATGTATGGGCTGTGAGGCATTGCCAGCGGCGACGGACTTACCGGGCAGCATGCAATTCGGGACTGCAAGAAAAGTCGTGAAGTGTCCTATAAATGCACGTCTTTGCATTACTTATCCTTGTATGAAATACGCCCGGGAAAAACTGTCTGCTACTGTCAGCAATCTTCATTTCGTCTTTGACGGAGGGTTGTCATGGCCTCGCCCAATGACTCCCAGATGCGTAAAGCAGAAACCGGATGAATACTTCAGACCATAACCCAGTGCGCGGTCAAAGCCTATATGCGCTATCCATATCATGCCGGTGGTGATTGCCAGATGCGCAGAAAAGAAAATTCCGGATGCCAGCATTAAGGTGGAAAAAGCGTACGAATGTGCCGTGTTGTATACGAATGCGCCTGCTCTGGGGCCAGCCAGATAAGCAAGTAGCGATAAATCGGGCACCAGAAAAAACAAGGCAAACACGCCCCAGCCAGCACCAAATTCCGAGTAAGCAATCAGGCTGCTTAAAAGTATGCATAGGCCTTCAGGGCGAAGGATTGTGCGTACATCGCCTGATACTGTGCCTGTCATAAATTCTCCTGTTACAAGATATAGGGGTAAAAAAAATTATATACAGTCTAACTGTATAAATCAAGTTGGATTTCGCGTGCTTGTATCAATACGCAGTGAGCTGTGGGTTTGATGAGATTGCTGGATGGGTTGGTATCCTTGCTCATAAGCTGATTTTTCTTTTGGCAGTCTTTCACAATATTTGGTTTTGTCATCCGTCAATAGCAATATGATTTGTATGTGTAATCGCGGGGGCTTGATCAGCAGATTTCAATACGGCGTATTTAAGAAAGCTCAATACCCATGGCGAATAACAACAAAGAAATTCATATTCTCATTTCCGGCGCAAGCGTGGCTGCGCTCAGCACTGCCTACTGGCTCACACGTTACGGCTTTAAGCTGACTGTGGTGGAGCGTGCTCCTTATTGCGTCCTGGTGGCCAGGCGCTTGATGTACCCGGACCTGCACTGGAAATTGCCCGCCGCATGGGGGGACTGGATGCCCTGCAAGAGCACCGTACCCGGTTGATCGGGATGTCGTGGTAGATGCGGCGGGCGAGGAAATTTACCGCAACACTGAACGCACGCTTACAGGTAGTCGCTTTGACAGCCCTGATATTGAAATCCTGCGTGATGACCTGTGCAAAGTATTGTATGAGGCTGTGGACGAAAAGGTCGAATTTCTGTTTGATGACAGGATCACCTCTATTACCCAGGATGAGAGTGGGCTCGAGGCAACCTTCGCCAATGCTGCGCCGCGTCGCTTTGATTTGCTGATCGGCGCAGATGGATTGCATTCAGGGGTAAGCAAGCGCGCATTTGGTCCAGAAGAAAATTTCATGCATCGCCTTGGTGACTGGTATGTCGCCACCTTTGGGATGCCCAATTTTCTTGGTCTTGCACAAGGATGCCGATATAAGGGCATATGTGGGTTTCAGTTCTGCCGAGCCTCTTGATTATGATTGCCGTGATATCGCGACGTAAAAGCACATGGTGGCTGAGCGTGTCGCGGATGCCGGATGGGTGCTGCCGCAGATTGTGGAGCATGTGATGCGCGCAGAAGATTTTCACTTTGATTCGACTAGCCAGATCTGCATGGACAGTTGGTCAAGTGGGCGTATTGTATTGGTCGGCGATGCAGGTTATAGCGTGGCCCTGGTTTCGGGGCAGGGCACAACCGTGGCGATGGTGGGTGCCTATGCGCGCGCGGGTGAGTTCGCGATGCATACGCATGCGCTGATTGCGGGCCTCGCTGCCTATGAACAGCAATTGCGCGATTATGTGCTGCGCAATCAGGAGGTTGCGCGCAACAGTAATATTGAGATGGATTTCATATCTGACGAACCCGTCGAATTAGACGAAACTGGAACTTCCAGCGTTCCACCAGACTTTGGGCAATTGGTGCAACCATC
This sequence comes from Undibacterium sp. Ji42W, assembly GCF_049340405.1. Classification (NCBI taxonomy): domain Bacteria; kingdom Pseudomonadati; phylum Pseudomonadota; class Betaproteobacteria; order Burkholderiales; family Oxalobacteraceae; genus Undibacterium; species Undibacterium sp. Ji42W. The sequence goes on along the minus strand of NZ_JBMPOV010000001.1, from coordinate 615,366 downwards.
AATCTCAATGACTATGCCGGGCTGATATCAAAAAATGGATTCTCAGGCTGGACACGAGCTTAGTTTGCCAGCCATAGGAAGACATTTCTGCCTGTATGTGCAGACGAGATGAAAATACGGCAAAGCAGACCCACTCTTGAAATGGCGCTGCCATCGGTGTCAGTTTTGTCTGGCGACCATATTTAGCTCTGCCTTTGCATCCGAACCGGCCTGCTGTATCAGATAGAATGCGAGCAGCAGACTGACAAGGATCTTCGGACAGCAAAATCAGAACTCATTTCATGGACAAGTGCAGCGAAAGTGATTACATTTGACAGTATGCGCAATAGCTTCCAGAGAAGCCACTCGTTGTATCAGGAATAAACCACTTATAAACCATTTATGGGGGAGTATTCATGTCTGTAGATAGCAAAAAATTTCGTTTGATTACGCGCAGCGACTTTGATGGCCTGGTTTGTGCTGTCTTGCTCAAACATCTTGATCTGATTGATGACATTCTGTTCGTGCATCCCAAAGACATGCAGGACGGCAAGATTGTTGTCAGTGATGCTGACATCAGCACCAATCTGCCCTATGTCGAAGGCATACATATGGCGTTCGACCATCACTTGTCAGAAACCTTGCGGAATGCAGATGGTGGTGTCAGAAAAAATCATGTGATTGCCCCTGAGGCACCTTCCGCAGCCAGGGTTGTGTATGACTATTATGGCGGCCTTAAGGTATTCCCGGCATCCTGGGACAGCATGATGGCAGCTGTCGATAAGGGGGACTCTGCACAATTCAATCGTCAGGAAGTCTTGCATCCGCAAGACTGGGATTTGCTCAATTTCCTCATGGATGCCCGTACTGGCTTGGGGCGTTTTCGTGACTTCAGGATATCGAACTACAATCTGATGATGAAGCTGATCGACCTGTGCAAAACCCAGGGCATTTCCGAGATCATGCAAGACCCGGATGTGAAGGAAAGGGTGGATCTGTATTTCGAGCATGAAGAGAAATGCAAGGAACAAATCCTGCGTTGCGCGACCCTACATAAAAACCTGGTGATACTGGATTTGCGCAATGAAGAAACCATCTTCGCCGGTAACCGCTTCCTGATTTATGCTTTATTCCCTGAGACCAATATTTCCATCCATGTGCTCTGGGGTTTGAAAAACCAGAACACGGTGTTTGCCACTGGCAAGTCCATCTTGAACCGTAGTTCCAAAACCAATATAGGCCCATTGATGCTGGAATTTGGTGGCGGTGGTCATGAAAATGCTGGTACCTGCCAAGTGGCCAATGAACAGGCTGAACAGGTGTTGGCGACCCTGACGAGCCGTATCAATCAGGATGGTTGAGAGTAGTACTTTTGCTTCAGAACTCTATCTGTATTCCCGTAGGCAGGAATTTGGCATACCTGCTCAGGGAGTTGCTGATATCGCTGGCCGCAATGCGGTAATAAAAATCTTCATTGCTTTCGCCTGTCTTGATGGCACCAAAGCGTTCATGGAATTTCCAGACTGACTCATTGCCTTTTCTGACATCGAAATGCGCACTCTGGAAACCCAGTGCCAGTCCATAGTGATATACCATCAGGGCAGATTCTATCGAGCTGCTGCTGGCAGCGCCCGCTTGTATGATCCAGGAGCCCCAGCAAAATGAATCTCCCTGCTGATCATACAGGCGCACCGTACCTGTATTCTCACCCTGCATGTTTTGTATCATGAAGTAGATTTGCCTGTCATCAAGCGCATATTTTTCCAACCATTGCTCTTGCGGTTTGATATCGGCTGAGGTGCTGGAGATGAAGCGGGATTTTTGTTCATCCGTACGCAAGGCGACGATATAGCTGGCGTCTGCTACGGTGGCATTGCGCATGATCAGTTTATGGCCGGTGATTTTTTGCGGTTTTAAAAAAGCTGGCCCGCCTGCCAGCCCACGGTCTGCGAGGTGCTGCGCAATACTTGCCTGTTGGGCGCATGCCTGTATCTGGGCGGCGATGCCGGACAATGTGGATAGTGCCGAAGTGGATGACGGTGACGATGGTGAAGCTGGTGACATGGCTGATTCATCTGAGGTTTTCACGAGAGATGATTTTACTGTGCCGTTTGCCCTGCGTACAGGCAAACGGCAAGTTTGCTGCTTATTTTGCGACTGGCGTAGCATTCACGATGATGCTCTTGTAATAGATATGGCTTGTCGATTCAAAGCCGGAATCGAGGCCGAACAAGATCCACAGGCTGCCATCGGCTTCTGTCTTGACGTTCAACGGTGCCATGTTGCCCAATTTTTTCTCCATATACGGCGCTTTGCCGCAATCGGTGCTGGCATTGCCTATGGTACCCAGCACCTGGGCAAATTTTCCTGAGCCAGACTGGCCGCCACGGTCTATGTTCATGACGAACTCATCGCCCTTTTGTACTGTCAAAGGTTCTGTCGGTGATGCGCCGCCAAAAAACCAGACGCTGTCACCTGGCGAGCCGCCTACGCCAAAGCAGCCAGTGGCAACATTGCTGACGATGGTGGCCTGAAAGCTCAGGGCGTATTCTGTATTGGGGGCAAAGCCGGAATATTTTTTCTTGATGTAGATGAACAGGTCGTCACTGCGGTTGGTACCAAAGGTATACAAGCCCTTGCCGCTGAAAGGCAGGGGCAGGGTGCGGTATTCGGTGACGACGTCGGTTGGTTTTGTCTCGCTGCTGAAGTCTGAGGTGCCAAAGGCCCAGCCCGGTGGTTCGCTGCTGAAATCGGTATTGATCTGGACTGGCACTGGCTTGGGAATATAATTGGTAGTGCCGCCGCAGGCAGCCAGCAGGGTAGTGATGACAGTCGCTGCGAAAAAATGCGTGAATGTTTTCATAATGAAGATCAAAAAGAATTGCCTGTTGGGGATGGTATGGCGACAGAGAATAACGGCGGGCAGCGATAAAGTCGTTCTTGAAAATGTCAGATAATTGTCTTTAATTTGTAAATCTTGCCTGGTTTGAAATTGTCTGAAAATTGTAAGTGACGTCGCAAGCACGGGCAATTTGCGTAGAATCGCGCGCTGCCCACACTACAATGCGGCAAATGTGGCAAATGAGGGCAATGCAAAAAGGAGAGAAGAATATGTTTCGTGTAATGCTGGTGGAAGATGACGCCAAGCTGGCAGCACTGGTTGCCGAGTACCTCAGAGAATACGAATTTACGATAGACATCGTCAGCCGTGGTGATACTGCGCTCAGTCATTTTCAACAAACATCACCGGATATTGTGGTGCTTGACCTGATGTTGCCTGGCCTTGATGGCATGGTGGTTTGCCGTCAGTTGCGTGCCATCAGTACCGTGCCTATCCTGATTCTGACAGCGCGTGAAGATGCCTTTGATGAGGTCTCGGGCCTGGAGCAGGGGGCAGACGACTATGTCAACAAACCTGTGCAGCCAAGGATATTGCTGGCCCGCTTGCGCGCCTTGCTGAGGCGTGTCAAGGGTGAGCCTGAAGATGAAAACGCTGATCTGGTCTTTGGTGCCTTTCGTGTCTGCCGTAGTGACCGCACGGTATTCTGGCGCGACGAGACCGTCACACTCAATAGCGCAGAATATAAATTGTTACTGGTGCTGGCCGAGGCTGCAGGCAAGGTCTTGTCGCGCAACGATATTCTGATACAGATGCGTGGCATAGAATTTGATGGCCTGGATCGCAGCATCGATAATAAAATTTCCCGTCTGCGGCGCAAGTTCGATGACCCGCATGCCGACAAGATCAAGACAGTCTGGGGAGAGGGCTATCTGTTCAGCCCGTCTGCCTGGGACTAGCAGATGAATCGCCTGTTCCTGCGTTTTTTTGCTTTAGTGATGCTGTCCATCAGCGTCGCTACGATTGCCATCTATGTGTCCATCACCATTTTCTTTGGTGATCCCCTGGAAGAAGTCGCACAGCAGCAGGCATCAGGACAGATTTTATTATTGACGGAGTACGTCGATCAGGCTAGCCAGAATGAATGGCTGACCCGCCTCAACAAGATCAGGGAAATCACTGGTGCCCGGATGGATTTGATACCCCTGCAGCCAGTACTGGCCAAGTTGAACAAGGCCAGGCGGGCGCAACTGATGCGTGGTGAGGTAGTCATCGATGTTGCCAGTAAATCCTTTTACCGCCGTGTTGATCTGAAGGGCGAACGTTACGTCGGCAGTGATGAAGAAGTCATTCATGCGCAGAACTTACCGATTGATGTTGCGCCCGTTCTCAAGACCGAGGCACTGCGCTACATCATCGTGGCACTCTGCCTGCTGATCCCGATTGCGGTCTGGTCCAGCTCACACTGGCGGGGTTTGCAGGCGCTGGAAAAAGTGGCCGATGAATTTGGTGCGGGTCATTTGAAGGTCAGGGCGCACACCAAAGAACGCGACAGCATACATCCGCTGGCACAGCGCATGAACCAGATGGCGGCCCGTATAGAGAGCCTGCTGGATGCGCAAAAAAACCTCTTGCATTCAGTCTCGCATGAATTGCGCACGCCCATCGCCAGGCTGGAATTTGCACTGGAGCTCTTGAGAAACGCCGCCAAAAATCCCCATCTTGAACCACGGATGCAAGCCATGGAAGCCGATATCAGTGAGCTCAATGCGCTAGTCAGTGAGTTGCTGGACCTGGGCAAACTGGACCAGGATGCCAGCCTGAACAGGAGCGATTTTGATATTGCTGATAGTCTTTCCAGTTGCGTCGCCAGCTTGCAGCATGTGCTGGGCGATCACGTAGTCAATACAGATATCTCTGTCGATCTGGGGACTTATTGTGGAGATCAGCGCCTGCTGAAACGGGCAATCAGCAATCTCTTGCGTAATGCTGCCAAATACGCCACTGCACGTATCTGGTTATATGCCAGCAGAAATGCTGATGGCAGTATTGCAATCATGCTTGAAGATGATGGCCCCGGTATCCCTATAGAGGAAAGGGAGCGTGTTTTTGAAGCCTTTTTCAGGCTGGACCGCAGCCGTGACCGCAACACCGGCGGTTTTGGCCTGGGACTGGCGATTACCAAAAAAGCCATCGCTGCACATGGCGGCGAAATGGTAGTGCAAGAAGGTCAATATGGCGGTGCCAGATTCGTTATTTCATTGCCTGTTTTGCAGCAACTTGCAACGGTAAATCCATCAAATTCCGGGCTTACAAATTGATGACATTTGCCAGACAAGTTGGGGAAGACTTGAATCTTGCTGCTCTTTATCATTGTTCAACGTCGCAGAGTTATTGTTTGCGTTCTGTTTTGCCTTGATCAAGGCTCGCCATGAAGGGACTGCATTTTTACCGCACTTATCACCCCGATACATTCGGGGGAATAGAGCAAGTAATACGGCAACTGGCGGTGGGAACACCCGGCCTGGGTGTGGAGGCTGAGGTGCTGATCCTGACACGCAAGCATGGCAATCTGGAACTGGAGCTGGAAGGGCATAAAGTACACAGGGTAATACAGAGTTTTGAAATTGCTTCCACCGGGTTTTCCTGGCGGGCACTTTCGCGATTCAGGGAACTGGCGAACAGTGCGGACATTATTCACTATCACTTCCCCTGGCCTTTTATGGATTTGATGCATCTGTTTTGCGGAATCAGAAAGCCAACTATCGTGACCTATCATTCAGATATTGTGAGACAAAAATTCCTGGAAAAAGTGTATCAGCCTTTGCGCCAATGGTTTTTGAATGATGCGGACAAGATCGTTACCACTTCGCCCAATTACCTGTCCAGCAGTCTGGTGCTGAACCGTTACCGTGACAAGACTGAGGTGATTGCTGATGGACTGGACAAGAATATCTATCCGCAGCCATCGCCAGAATTGATAGCCAAATGGCAGCAGCGTTTTGCTGGTCGCTTCTTCTTGTTCGTAGGTATGTTGCGCTATTTCAAGGGCGTGCATATTTTGCTGGAGGCAGTAGCCGATACCGATATGCCTGTGCTGATTGTTGGTAACGGCCCTGAAGAAGCTGCGCTGAAGCAGCAAGCCAGGGATTTGAAATTAGACAATGTGCATTTTCTGGGCGCTTTGCCAGAAGAAGATAAAGTCGCTTTGCTCAGTCTCTGCTATGGCGTGGTGTTTCCTTCTCACTTGCGTTCAGAAGCTTTTGGCATTTCGCTGCTGGAAGGGGCAATGTATGCCAAGCCCATGATATCGAGCGAGATAGGAACAGGCACCAGTTATGTCACTATTGCAGGTGATACTGGTGTGGTAGTGCCGCCTGAAGATGCGCTGGCCTTAAGGGCCGCCATGACCGATTTATGGGACAAGCCGGCCCTGGCAGCGCAGATGGGGCAATTGGCGCAAAAGCGCTACCATGCCATATTCACTTCTGAGATGATGGCGAGAAACTATGTACGTCTGTATGTGGATGTCATATCAGGAAATACGAGAGAACCTTGAGCATGGGCGTTGATGTTGCGAAATTGGAAAGAGGTGTCTATGATGCGGATTTCTTCCGCCCTTATGCCCGTAATGCCGCTTCGCTATTTTGATGATATTGAAGATATTGGCGATAAACCGGGTATACACACGACTACAATTGATCAGCATGAAATCTATACTATTTGCCCCTCTTTTTTGCATCGCCAATCTTGCTAGTGCCCAGACCCCGGCAGCCAGCATGTTGCCAGACGGTAGTTCGGATATGTATGTCGGCCTGGGAGTAGTTTCAGAGCCCAGTTGTGAGGTGGGCGGTGAGCAAACTACGCGCATCATGCCTAATGTACAAATGCAATGGAGTAATGGCGTGTTCTTGCGTAACACTAATCTCGGCATGCATTTGAGCCGCTCCAGCGGCTATGAGTATGGCCCTTTGTTGTCTTACCAGCGAGGTTGCAGTGCCTCAGCTGCGCGCAAGCTGGCCGGGTTTGGTGATGTGGATGGCAGTTTTCAGGTTGGTGGTTTTTTTAACTTCCGTCCTGTGAGCAATTTGCGCCTGGGGTCCAAATTATTATTCGGCACCGGCGCCGGTAAGAAGACTACGTACCTGAATGTAGAAGCACGCACCTATTACAAGATAGCATCCCATCATGGGCTGGCTTTCTCTTCTGGCCTGGCCTGGAGCAGACGCTATTTTGATGGCGCCAACTCAAGGTTTGACCCTAATTTTGCAGATGGCTATCCTGTCTTTGTCAACAGCGACGGAAACAATTTTGTCGGTTCTGGTAGCCAGATATTAATCTCAAAATCAGGCAAGGACATCGTGCACACCAATGCCAATGTCAGGAATTTTTATCTGGGTGCGAATTGGAATTGGGAGTTGAGTTCATCCTGGATAATCACTTCGCATGTGACCGGAGTACATCAGTTTGATATCGACAGTGACAGTTTGTGGCTAGGCAAGAAGAATTACGTCACTGTGTATTCTGGCCTTGCATATCGATTTTAATTCGATTTTAATTTTACTAAAGCATGATCAATAAGTACGCCTCCATTTTTGTCCTGATGCAGTTAGCTTCAGTGCAGGCTTTTGCGCAAACCAATAGCGCAACACCTGTTACGAAGCCTGCGGCTGCACAGGTAGCAGAAAGCCAGGCCGAAACTGAATGGATCAGCTACCGCAGCGCTTACCGCCTGATGATACAGTTTGAGAAGTATGGCAAGCCCAAGAACCTGATCCAGAGTCATTTCCAGGTCAGTGCAAAGAATGCCAATCCTTTGCCAGACAATCTGCAATTGCATCTTGTCAGTAAAAACATGCGCTTGAACTTGCCACTGGATGCAGTTGGCCGTGCCAGTTTTCCCTTGCTGAAGTCTGCCTATGATGAAAATGCAGAGTTGGTGTTGAGCCAGGCTTCGGGGCAGGTCAGTTTTCAAAGCCGGATATCAATTATGGCCAGGGCTGATGGTATTTATGAAGTTGCCGAATTACGTCAGGCATGCGAGCAGGCACTGACTTATCTGAAAAATATGGGTGATGCCAAAACTGCGAGCAAATCCTGTGTCGGCGTGAGATTTTCTTATTTGAAGAACGCTGCGCAAGCAGGCATCAAGCTCAGGAGTGCAGACATGTCAGTGCATGCATTGACATGGCAAGAGAATAGTGCATTCCCAGATGAAAGCAACAAGGCCTATAAAACCGTGACCTTACGCTTTGCAGACGCACCAGAAAAAGGGCAGTTACTGGCGCAACAGCCGCCTGTGGCAATTGCACCAGTCTTTGAATGAATTAACAACTAATTAATGCATTAATACAACCTGCGTCCTACCAGCGACGCCAGTGTCTGCCGCCACCGCCACCCCAGTAAGGGCCGCTCTGTATCACAACGGGTGGGGGGCTGACATAGACCCGTGGCCCATAACCATATCCATATCCATAGTTTTGTGCCGGAGCTACTACACAGCCAGACAAACCCAGTGCGCCTGTAAGTATGACAGCCAGTCCAATAATGTTTCTTCGCATGATGTACTCCTGTTAGTACTGCTACTGCTTCAATGCGTGACAGGGTTTTTGCGTTGACATCTTAAGTGTAAAACTCTGTTGCTGATGTTTCAAAAAATAATTTGTAAGAATTAATAAGAAATATTGCTTATTTGAACACTGCAATGAGCAATCACTTGAGCAAACATTTGTTGCGTCGCGGAACTTGACGCCGTGTGGTATGGTCTTAGGTTTGTTCTCTAACGACTATTGCCAAAATAACATCTATATGCAAACCCACAGTTTAGCCCTACGCCCAACTATCTTGTCCCTGGCCATCATGGCGGCTTTCAGCCCGTCTTCCTATGCGCAAACCACCGCTCCTGCTAAAGTTGAATCAGCAGAAAAAGCAGATACCAAAGCCCTTGAACCCAAGATACAAAAAGTAGAAGTACAGGGTAACCGTGTCTATGACGAACGTCGTCAGGACACTGCCACCAAGATCGTTGTTACTCAGGAAGAGATCTTGCGCTATGGCGATACCAATGTCAGCGAAGTGCTCAAGCGCCTGCCAGGCGTGACTGTCGGCGGTGTTCAGGGCCGCGGTGGCGATATCCGCATGCGTGGCCTCGGCGCAGGTTATACCCAGATCATGCTCAATGGCGAACCCAGCCCACCCGGTTTTTCGCTGGATTCACTGTCCCCTGACTTGATAGAGCGCATAGAAGTCATACGCGCAGCGACAGCCGACCTCAGCACGGCGTCAATTGCGGGCTCGATCAATATCGTCTTGAAAAAGTCTGTGCAGACAGCACAAAAAGAACTTAAGCTGGGTTTGTTTGAAGATGGCGGCAAGTTTGGTGAGAACATCAATTATCAGGTCTCCGACAAAGCTGGTCGCATGTCTTATTCGATCTCCGGTAATTTGAATCACGGTCAATACGAGCGGCCTTCGTATTCAGATGAGGTTCGTATGGATGCGAATGGCAGGCCTTATGCAACAACGCACACCAGCACTCTCGGTTGGGGTACTTTCAATAACCTGGGGTTCTCACCGAGGATCAATTGGAATTTTGAAAATGGCGACACCCTGACCACGCAGAGTTTTGTCAATGCGAACCGTTTTGATGGACATTTCACTGAGGTGAGGACATTTGCTATTGTTGGCGAATTGCCAGAAGAATTAAAGGATAGGAAAGATAGTTTAAAACCAATTTATGCGAGTGATCAACAAAATGTGCACTCCGATTTCTCCATGTTCCGTACTAACCTGAACTGGATACACAAGCTGGCAGATAGTGCCAAGCTGGATGTCAAACTCGGCCTTAACTACAACAAGCGCAATTCTGACGTGGAATTGTGGGGTTATGGCGAGAATAATGCACAGATACTTGATCGCAGGAGCATTTCTGGCGCTACAGACAAAGGCCTGACCATGAGCGGCAAATACAGTGCGCCATTTGTTCAGGATCACTCGTTTGTATTTGGTTGGGATGGCGCGTATAGCAAGCGTGGTGAAACACGCACGCAATCAGATATTACTAATCCGGATATTTTAAAGCCGATTATTCTTGACGAAAATTTCAACGCCGACGTAACCCGTCTGGCAGTTTTCGCCCAGGATGAATGGAATGTCACCAAGCAATGGTCCGTGTATGGTGGCTTGCGCTGGGAGGGTATTGATACCCGTAGTAGCGGTGCCTTCAAAGCGAGTAGTACGGATGCGACAAACACGCCTTACAGTATCCATAACAGATTCAGTGTCTGGAGCCCGATACTGCAAACGCTGTACAAACTGCCAGACAGCAAGAACGACCAGATCAGGCTAGGGCTTACCCGTACTTACAAGGCACCAGATACCAGCCGTTTGATACCGCGCCGCTTTATCTCGAACGATAACAAAAACCCGAATAGCCCGGACAGCATGGGCAATCCTAATCTCAAGCCGGAGCTGGCCTGGGGTCTGGATATGGCCTATGAACACTATCTGCCTGGTGGTGGCATGCTCAGTGCCAGTGTATTTTTCCGCCGGATCAATGATTTTACGCGTACGCAGTTGATCAAAGAGGGGACTGACCCGAATGCGGTGTACGTCACCATGCCAGTCAATGATGGTCAGGCAACGACTAAGGGCATAGAGCTGGAGGCCAAATTCCCTTTGCGTGCGATGCTGGAAGGGGCGCCGGCTATCGATTTCAGAGCGAATCTCTCCTTCAACTGGTCCAGCATCAGTAGTGTACCTGGCCCGAATAACCGACTGGATTCACAAACGCCTATCAGTGCCAATCTCGGCATGGATTACAAGTTGGACAAGATACCATTGACATTGGGTGGTAATGCCAGCTTCCAGACCGGTGGTCCAGTGAATATTTCTACGGTGCAAAGTTCTTATTCCGTCCCCAAGCGTGTACTTGATGTTTATGCCCTGTGGAAATTTGATCCCAAAACCAATTTGCGCGTCTCTCTGGGTAATCTCCTGCATCAGGATAATGTCAATATCGGAACCTACAGCGATAAGGGTTCAATAATTCAAACGTCGGTCACACCTACCACCGTGACTGCCCGCGTCATGTTTGAACACAAGTTCTGACATCATCTGCACTGAAACGAGAAGGGCACTTCAGGAATGAAGTGCCCTTTGTCTACTGCAGAGGCTTGGGGTTCAAGCCAAGCGGCCAGCGCAGCTTATTTCTTGCTCTCTTGCTTTGGTCTGCAGTATGAAGGCAGGTTGGCTGGCGGTACTGTGGTCTTGTCTATGCCTTTGACCGTCATTTTTTCTGGCGGTGTGCCTGTGGCGCATACCCATGCCACTGGCACGATGGGCGCATCTTCTACCACGGCGGGGCGTAAGCTCAGTACTTTGCCTTTCAATACGCCATGGGCATTATTGCCAAAGGTGATATTGACCACGCCGTCTTGTACTTCCAGCGAGCTGATCAGGTTACTGACGATTTTGTCGGCGACTGGCAAGCCAGCAGCGACATTATCTGCGGGAAACTTCTTTTCAGTCTGCCATGAGGCAGCGACCGGTTTTTTTGCGATATCTGCAAACTGTATGCCAATTTCCAACTGTTCCCTGACGACCTTGAACATATAGGATGGAACAGCCATGGCTGCCAGGATGGCAATGACGCCAATGACGATCATCATTTCCAATAGCGTGAATCCAGAGTGTTTTTTCATAAAGCTGATTTTTGTTGAATGGTGAGTTTTTAGGAATATAGCGGATAAGCATTGCTTATCACAATCTAAATATGATGAGATTGTACTTGCCCTGTGGCGGCCAGGAGCTAGTTCCTTAATATGCTATGACACAAGTAGCACTATCGTTGATAATGCGGGCAAACCAATTCTCTTTTGCATGATGAATGATCCCATCTCTATATTCGGCTTCACCACCAGCTTGCTGGAACTGCTTTCTTTTGCCTTGTCCATCATTACGGTTGCTCTGAATATACGGCAGATACACTGGGCCTGGTTGTTTTCCATCCTGTCTTCTGGCATGTATGCTGCCGTGTTTTTTGAAACCAGGTTGTATGGAGACATGGGTTTGCAGTTTGTCTTTATTCTGGTATCCGTCTGGGGCTGGTTCAACTGGCTGCGTGGCGATGATAGTCATGAGCGTTTGCAAGTCACACGTTTGAATGCGCAGAGCAGGTGGAATTCTCTAGGGGTGACTGTACTGGCCTTTGTCTTGCTGGCCTGGTTCCTCAAGACCTATACCGATACTGACGTGCCTTATGCCGATGGCTTCCTGACAGCTGGCAGTTTGCTGGGGCAGGTTTTGCTCAGCCGTAAAAAACTGGAAAACTGGCATGTCTGGATTTTCGTCGATGTGCTGTATGTTGGCCTGTATATCTATAAAGGCCTGATGCTGACGGCACTGCTATATGCAATTTTCGTTATCATGGCCATCATGGGCCTGCGTGCCTGGAGTAAAACATGTCCTCAGTAAACCGTGTCGTCATATTGGGGGCCGAGTCCTCAGGTAAATCTATACTGGCCGAGGCGTTGGCCGCGCATTACCAGACCCTGTGGGTACCAGAGTATTTGCGTGAATTCGTTGAGCAGTATCAGCGTGTTCCTAGGGCAGAAGAGCAAATCCTCATCGCCAGGACACAGGTGCAACGCGAAGCTGAGCTATTGACGCAGGCTAAGCAATGGCTGTTCTGCGACACTGGCCCCATCATGACAGCTATTTATAGCCGCCATTATTTTGGTGAGCCGGATGCAGAACTGGCCGAGCTGGAACTGTCGCATCAATATGATTTTTGCCTGGTGACTGCACCAGATTTCCCCTGGCAGCCAGATGGCTTGCAGCGTGAATCTGCCTATGTGCGTGACCGCGTACATCAGGAAGTATTGGATGTGCTGGATGCCAGGGAAATTCCTTTCTTGCTCGTCGAGGGCAGTAACCAGTCCAGGCTAGAACAGGTGCAGTTTGCCCTGTCTTTTCTGCTTAGCTAAAGTATTCCTTAAATAACCTCTATGCAGGAGCGGCTCCTGATGCGACGCTCAACAATGATAGTCGAGGCAAAGTGTTAGCGGCTTTAGCCGCTCCTGTGAAATTAAGCGAACGTTCATTCAATCCTTTTTTAAAAGCATCTCTCTTTAAGACATAACGTGGCTCGAGCACTTCATCATGGTTTTCTTGATTGAACTGCTCCAACAAAAAAGCACTGCGACCTTATGGAGGCAGTGCTTTTTATTTGAAACCCGGGCCAGGATTAGTTACTTTCCATCAGGCTCTTCAGGTGATCAGCTCGGGCAGGGTGGCGCAGTTTTTTCATGGCTTTGGATTCAATCTGGCGTATGCGTTCACGCGTTACTTCAAATTGTTTACCTACTTCTTCCAGCGTGAATTCGGTGCTGGTTTCCAGGCCAAAGCGCATACGTAAAACTTTTGCTTCACGCGGGCTTAAAGAATCCAGTGCTTCTTTCAGTTTCTCTTGCACGGATGCCTGCATGGCTGCCGCCATCGGTGACAAGGTCATGCTGTCTTCGATAAAGTCACCGAGTTGTGAATCACCATCATCACCAATAGGCACGTCGAGAGAAACAGGCTCTTTGGCGATCTTCAGGATTTCCCTGACCTTGCCCTCTGGCAGGCCCATTTTTTCAGCAATCGCTACCGGTTCCGGTTCCAGGCCCGTGGTTTGCAAGAGCTGGCGACGTACGCGGTTCATCTTGTTGATGGTTTCTATCATGTGGACTGGTACACGGATAGTGCGAGCCTGGTCCGCAATCGCTCGGGCAATTGCTTGCCTGATCCACCATGTCGCATAGGTAGAGAATTTGTAGCCGCGACGGTACTCAAATTTATCCACTGCCTTGAGCAAACCGATATTGCCTTCCTGGATCAAATCCAGGAATTGCAGGCCACGATTCACATATTTCTTGGCGATGGAAATGACCAGGCGCAAATTGGCCTCGGTCATAGCGGCCTTTGCTTCGCTGGAACGTTTTTCACCAGCCACCATCTGTTTGTTGATTTCACGCAGGTCAAACAAAGGCAGGCTGACATTATGTTCCAGGTCAATCAGCTTTTGTTGCAATTCACGGGCAGCATGGATATTGCGGCCCAAGATGGCGGCGTAGCTGGATGTGCCACTCATTTCCTTGTTCAACCATTCTGGATTGGTCGCATTCTGGCGGAAATGTTCAACAAAATAAGCGCGTGGCATGCCGCATTTATTGACCATTAATTCCAGCATCTGTTTTTCAGTCTGGCGCAAGTTTTTCATTTGCTTGCGCAAAGAGTCGCACAGTTTTTCTGCTGTCTTGACGCTGAAACGCATGCCTTGCAATTCTTGTGTGATGGCAGCCTGCGCTTGCTGATATACAGGTGATTTATAACCATCGGTAGCGCGGGCTGCCTGCATTTGCGCAAAGCGCATGCCTACGACCGCAAATTTTTGCAAGACCACGTTTTTCATGTGTTGCAATTGCTCGTCGCTGATGCCGCTGGCGTTTTCCGCTACTGCATCGTCATCGTCATCCAGATCTTCAAGATCGTCGTTGTCGCTGAGTTCTATGGCTGGCGCATCAGTTGCATCCGGGTCCAGCAAGCCGTCGATAATGTCATCCACGCGGATTTCATCTTTGGAGATCTTGTCGGCAATCGCCAGCATTTCTTGTATCGTGCCAGGGCAGGCAGAAATCGCCTGCACCATGTCTTTCAAGCCATCTTCAATACGCTTGGCGATTTCGATTTCGCCTGAGCGCGTCAACAATTCCACGCCACCCATTTCACGCATATACATGCGTACCGGGTCAGTAGTGCGGCCAAAGTCAGAATCAACAGTCGCCAGTGCGGCGGCTGCTGCGGCTTCTGCCTCATCTTCAGTGACATTGTTGGCGACGTTGTCGGTCAGCAGCATCATCGCAGCATCAGGTGCGGCGTCATAGACGGCAATACCCATGTCGTTCAAAGTGCTGATAACGCCCTGTATCATTTCGGCATCGGCAACATCGTCAGGCAGGTGATCATTGATCTCTGCGTGGGTCAGGTAACTACGGTCCTTGCCGAGGTTGATCAGCTTGGTCAGTTGCTTGCGGTATTGCTCCAGTTGCGCTTCCTGAGTGGCTGCGTTGGCTGGTGTAGGTTTCTTGGCCTTGACTCGTGCTGCACGCTTCATTTCTGCGGATTCCGCCGCATTCAAGGCCTGGATTTCATCATTTTCAAAATGGAATTCAGAAGACTTGCGGCCACGCTTGGCTGGCTCGCGCATCGCCGGCAAGACATAGGCAGATGTATCTATGTCCTTGATGCTGGATGCCGCTGCTGCCGGCGCTGTTGATGCGATTGCTGATGCCGCTGATGTAGCGAGCGCCTTGGGAACTGAAGACAAAATACCTGCAGCAGATGCCGCAGGAGTACTGCCCACTGCCTGCATAGCCGACGCTACTGGCTTGAGTGTGACTACCGGTGCAGGCGGTGCCAGTTTGCCTGAACCTATGCGCGCTTCGCGCTTGATGATGACCGGCGCGGCAGCCGCAGGCTGGTCAGCCAGCAGTAATTTCTTGGCCAGCTTAGGGCCGCTTTTGCGGATCACGACTACGCGTGGCTTTGCTGCCTCGGTATCTGGGGCGTTCACTGAGACTTCAGCTTTATGGATATTTTCTGCTGCATCTGTATTAGCTTCAACATTCGTCTCAGCTATTGCGGTAGTTAAGTCTGTGTTGCCGGCGTCGTCGCTATCAGTCGCCTCTGCATCAATTTCTGTCGCTGCGTTTGCTGTTTCTTCAGGCGAGTCGCTACCGTCGGCCATCGCAGCCTGTAATCTGGAACGGCGCTTGGTGATTACCGTTACTGGTGTCGTAACCAGTGTCGGCGCTTCCTCGATCGAATCCATAGGGTTCGACACGGGCACCACTACCTGCACAGTTTGCACCGTGGCCGTGCGCGCTACGCTGAGCGCGGGACGGTTCAGTTGTAGTTGCGGTTTTTTACCTAATGTCAGCGTTGAGCCTGTTTTTGTTGTAGGAGAAGTGTTTGAGTCAGTTAAGCTGTTTTTCATGTAACAAATTCGAATACGACAACAAATGCTTGTCAATGGTGTTAGGCAATAGCAAGGGCGAAAAAGCTGCTGGCGATCATCATCTACAGGATCAACGGCAGGCGTGGCGCGGATAAAAAAGCCCGCTGGTAAAAGCGGGCCAGGTCATCTTGCTGAATCTGGGCCTCAAAAGAGACGAAAGGGCAGAATTATCCTCGGCTTAGGCATTCTTGACAAGCAAGACTTTGCTTTCTTTTGCAGAAAAAATTATCCCTGGTCCGTGCCGGTAAGCAGGTAAGCCGCCAAGGGCCTGATATCTACAGGCTTTGCCCGCTGTTACGGCATTTTTGCTTGAAGTTTCAAGAAGTGAATAGCGTGGCAATGTTTGATGTAGATCATATGTTCTTACGCTTAGTCTTAAAGAAATTGGACAAACTGTTAAGCTAACGTCTTTGTGCCATTATTTGTTTTTATCGCCATGCACTTTACTTTTCGCCTGAAAGCCAGCCTGTTTTGCATATGGCTGGGCTTGCCACTGATCACCGCGGCGCAGACTGTCCACCCTGCCCAGTCAACTTTGAAGGTACCTGATACTCTCGAGCAGAGGCTGAAAGCCTGCACCGCCTGTCATGGTGCTGAGGGCAGGGCAGGTAGTGATGGCTTTTATCCGCGTATCGCTGGCAAGCCAGCGGGTTATCTGTATAACCAGTTATTGAATTTCCGGGAAGGCAAGCGAGCTTATCCTGCCATGCGCTATATGGTTGCCCATATGTCTGACGCCTACCTCCAAGAAATCGCAGACTATTTTGCCAGCCAGCATCCGCCTTATGCCGCACCACAGGCCACTGAGGCAAACCCCGTTCTGCTGGAACAGGGCAGGCAGCTTGTGATGCTGGGCGACAAAGCCCGTAATTTACCTGCCTGTGTCTCTTGCCATGGAAAGAGCATGACGGGTCTGGCGCCCTTTATGCCCGGCCTGGTCGGCTTGCCGCGTGATTATCTGATCGCGCAATTGGGCGCATGGCAAACCGGTAGCCGCAAGGCGCATGCGCCGGACTGCATGCAACAAGTGGCCCGCAAACTCAAGCCTGAGGATATTGCGGCGGTATCGAGCTGGCTGGCGGCACAGACTGTGTCTGGCGATAGTCTTGCTCCAGTATTGAAATCGACAGAATACGGACAATTGCCGGTGAAATGCGGCAGCCTGTCTCAATCGTTTCCACAAAAACCATGAAAAAAATTCTCATCTCCGTCCTGCTGTTGTTGCTGGTCTGCATTGTTGCGGTGGCGGGTATTGGCTATTATCTGGTCGATGACAAAAGTGCTGCAAACACGGCTGCTGGCAAATCAAATGTAGCAGATCAACTGGTCAAGGGTGAATATCTGGTCAAGGCCGGTAATTGCATGGGCTGCCACACTGCTCGTGGCGAAGCGGCTTTTGCCGGTGGCCGCCTGTTGCAAACTGATTTTGGCAACTTCAGGACACCGAATATCACGCCTGATGTAAAGACCGGCATAGGCAACTGGACTGCCGACGATTTCTGGCAAGCCCTGCACAATGGCAAATCCAGGGATGGCAGCTTGCTCTATCCATCCTTCCCCTATACCAATTACACCCAGGTTTCGCGCGCAGATGCTGACGCCATGTATGCCTATCTGATGTCCTTGCCCAAGGCAACAAAACAGAACCAGGCACATGAACTGCGTTTTCCTTACGATCAACGGGCATTGCTGGCATTTTGGCGTGCAGCCTATTTCCGGCCTGCCAGCTACCAGGAAGACAAGAGCCAGTCCGCTGAATGGAACCGTGGCGCCTATCTGATCAATGGATTGGGTCATTGCAGCGCATGTCATAGCAGCCGCAACAGCCTGGGGGCGAATGCCGGTGTCAAAGATTTGTCTGGCGGCGAGTTGACTAGCTGGTACGCGCCTGCATTGACCAATAGCAAAGAAGTCAATCTAGCGAATTGGTCGCCACAAGAATTGATTGCCTTGTTGAAATCAGGTGTCAATCAGCATACTGCCGTCTCTGGCCCCATGGCGGAAGTGGTCGCGGGTAGTACCCAGCATCTGTCAGATGCCGATATCAAATCCATGGCCACTTATCTGCAGGCAATACCTACCGTGCTGGTGGCAGAGAAGGATATCTTAGACAAATTCATGGCAGGTTCCGAGCTGAGTGCAGAGCGCATGGAGACAGTCATGAAGCAGGGTGGGGCACTCTATAAAACGCATTGCATGGATTGCCACGGTGCCCAGGGCGAAGGTGCCAGTAATATTTATCCGGCCCTGAAATCTAACCCCGGTTTGCTCAGCCATGCCTTGTCGAATCCGGTTCGCATGGTCTTGTCTGGTGGTTTTCCCCCCGTTACCAAAGATAATCCGCGTCCTTATGGGATGCCACCTTTTGCCCACATCCTCACTGACAGCGAAGTCGCCCTGGTGCTCAGCTATGTCCGTAATGCCTGGGGCAATAAAGCGGAGCCGGTGACCCCCGCAGAAGTCAATCGCTACCGCACCGCTGCAATGGAATAGCGCGGCAAATTACAATTTGATGACAATTCACATACATTTTTAAACATTCTTGTACTTCATCCGCTTTTACACTTGTGTTAATTGTTAATGGACATTATTTGCAGATAGCTTGAAATCTGCAGCCAGTCTGACGACCTGTTTTTACAGTTATGTTGGCGGCGTGTGGTGGTGTCACGAGCACTAGTGTGAACGCTGATGTAGTGAGGTCAGTGAAGGGCTGGAATTTTGCTGGTCCGGTAGTGGCAGACATGGTGTTATCCGACACCCCTGTAGCTATCACTTGTTGCACTGGAAGTGACACCACCACGAAGTAGTGTATGGCAGCAAAAGAACGTTTTTCGGCGTTGTCTGTCATCGCTACCTTACAGCCAGGCATGCCCCTGGTGAACCCTATGACCCCCATCCGCTGCGTAGCGCCTGCTGATGAAAAGTGTTGTAGGTCGGCAATTTCAGTTAAGATTGCTTCTTTATAAATCTTTTTCATCACATGCGATTCAGAATTGTCACTCTGCTGCCAGCACTTGCTCTCAGCATCTCCTCTCCTCTGCTTGCTGCCAATGGTACAGATCAACCGAGTAAAACTGCGGGCCCTATCAAAAGCCTGGCAGTCGATCAAAAATCAGATGCTCGTTATGTCATTTCAACCGTGCCTCCAGAGTCAGCCATGGAGCGCTTTGAAATGAAAGATGTTCAGGGTCGCAATATTGCCTATGTCTCCATGACAGATGGCGATGTCGGTGGCCTGGTGTTTATCGATAACAAGCTCTCGGGCACGGTCTCCAAACAGGATGCACTGGCTTTCTATAGCTGTCGAGGATATACCTCCGCGATCAAATACCATTGGGCTAAAGACGCCAATGCCTGGATTGAGGGTTTGCTGGCCGCCAGCCACCCAACGTCCGCAATCAATCTGCAGTTTTCTGGCAAATCGACCTGGCGCAGTATTGTAGAAGTAGTCAATAATCCCTCCCTGTCCCAAATTGGCTCGCTGGTGGATATCGGTACCAATCCCTTGGGTATTTTGCGCAAGCTGAATAACGCGCGCGAATCCATGGCTGAGCGTGAATTGTTTGAAAAAACCAGGTTGCGCCTGATGGAAGTTACCACTGGCACCAGCGAAGACAAAGTGGCAGAAATCATCAAGCCTGAAGATGTTTCATTTGCAGTCGGTGGCCTGGTCATGGCTTATCCACGGTTTTCTATTGAGTATTTTATTGCTGATGGTACAGTGAAGGCGATACAGCAACCATCTTTCCATGTCCTGTCGCACAAGCAGGCGGCCTTGTTTTATGTGACCAATACAAAATGGGAAATGTGCACGCCAGAAAATTGGAGAAATGCAATGCCGGTAGTGAATGTTCCGGTCCCTGCAGTGAGTGCGACGCCACCTGCACAGACGACAGAGCCAAAATAAGTATCTGCATCAAGGTGGAATCCTTCGCACATCTCCGTCGCCATCTCCTAGGCCTGGTACTGGCATGGTCTTGTGCAGGAATGGCATCAGGGCAGGCAAAAGCACAAGAAAAAGTGCAGGCCAAAGAAAGTACCTGCTATGGAACGGTCGCCAATGGCAGGCTAGAAGCTGGCGTCAGTTTGCCAGAAAAAGGTAATAATTTTTCTGCGTACAGTGCCCTGGGCGTCAGCCTGGGGCGCACGTATGTACATTCCACCGTAGCAGAAATTATTTCCCTGGCCTACCAACAGCTTGAGCAAACTGCCAGCGACAAAGTCTTTGTCTATGGTGAAACGGGCTGGAAAACAGGTGGGCGCATGAGGCCTCATCGTACCCATAAAAATGGTCTGTCTGTCGATTTCATGATGCCCGTGCTCGATGCCCAAGGTATATCCCGCCCTTTACCTGGGAATATAAATAACAACTATGGCTACGATATCGATTTTGATGCGCAAGGCAGTTTTGGTGACTACCGCATCGACTTTGCCGCCCTGGCCGAGCATTTATACCAGCTTGATCTTGCAGCAAAAACCAAGGGCAGGGGACTGGCCCTGGTGATTATTGACCCGCCTTATCAGGAAAAATTATTTGCTACGAAGCGTGGGCCTTATCTGCAAAAACACCTGAAATTCATGAAGGGAAAAGCCTGGATCAGGCATGATGAGCATTATCATGTTGATTTTGATTTGCCCTGCAAAAAAAACTCGGCTTGATTGTAAAACGCACTACCGGATGACCTGAACTTACTTTACCTGATCATGCCCTGGACCTTTGCCCACCCACTCGCCATATTGCCCCTGCGCCGCCTGGCACCGCAGCGTTTCAATCTGATGGCTCTGGTCATAGGCAGTATTGCGCCAGATATTGGCTACTATGTGTTTGCTTTTGACCTGGCCACACTGGCGCACCAGTGGCCAGGTTTGTTGCTGGTCTGCCTGCCTTTGGGTTGGGCTGTATTCATGTTCTTGCGTCTGATGCAAACACATTTTATTTATCTGCTGCCACAGATGCAAAGGCAGGCATTGCAGGCGCATCTGCCTTCATCCCGGAGGCTGAATATTTCGCAGGTGATCTGGATATCCTTGTCTTTACTGCTGGGGGCAATGACGCATATAGTCTGGGATGCATTTACTCATGCCAGTGGTTTTGCAGTCGCCTACTTTGATGTCTTGCGTGAGCCGGTAGAGATCGCCGGTTTTCATACCAGTATCTTTCATCTGGTGCAGCATCTGAGTACGTTAATTGGCGTAGGGGGATTGGCTTATTGTTACTGGCAATGGCTGAGAAAACTTCCGCACATCGTCATACTCGAACCCAGGGAGAGTGATCAGTGGCGGTATATTTTAATTGCCAGCACTGCCCTGACTGCATTATTACTCGCACTGCCCATGGCGTTTGCCGTATCTGGTGCGAAGAATGTCAGTGCAGCGAAAGAGGCATTTTTGTTTCGCTTTGCGTTGTGCGCAACGACCTGTTTTGTCATACTGCTGACGATTGCCGCTTTACTGATCGCCAGGGCCAGAGTAAAACCAGAAGCACCGGAGTAAGCAATTGATACTCAATCAGTGGCAATATTCCTTTTACTAAATCACCCTCATCAACTTAAATGCGTAGAGAATCATGAAAATTCAAAAACTGGCAGTCCTGTTTGTCGTCGCTACCCTGTCGGCTTGCGCCCAGGTGCCAAAACAGGCGACAGTATTTCATTATGCCACGATAGATGCACTGCTCGCAGGTGCCTATGAAGGCGAGCTGACGGTTGATGAACTGAAACGGAAAGGCGATTTTGGCATAGGCACCTTCAACCGCGTCGATGGTGAAATGATTGTGCTTGATGGCGACGTGTTCCAGTTCAAGGCAGATGGGACTGTGGTTAAAGCCAGTGGCGGGCAATTGACTCCCTTTGCTGTAGTCACCACTTTCAAGGCAGACAATCGCTATGAAGTCAGCAAAGAAACCAGCATGAAAGAGCTGGAAGACATGCTCGATGAACGACTTGTCAATAAAAATCTTTTTTATGCGATCAGGGTAGATGGCGAGTTCAAACAGTTGACTACGCGCGCTATTTCGCCGCAGGATAAACCTTATAAACCTTTGGCAGAAGTGACCAAGACCCAGACACTGTTTAACTTTAGCAACACCAGGGGCACGCTGGTTGCTTTCCGCAGCCCTGGTTTTGCCAAGGGCTTTAATGTGCCGGGTTATCACTGGCATTATCTTTCTGATGACCGCAAGGCTGGTGGGCATGTCCTTGCACTCAGCCTCAGTCAGGGGACGATCAAGGTCGGAGCAGTATCAGATATAGAGATCAAACTGCCCGCCAACAGCATGTTTGCCAATACCAATCAGACAGTCGATCGCGCAAAGGAATTGAAGGCGGTAGAGAAGTTGCGCAAGGACTGAAGTAATTCCTGCATTATTAGTTTTTTGAAGCAGGATCAGTAGTCAGATTCCAGTTCAGGATATTGCCGTTTTTGTCGGTGACAGTCGTCATTTCCTTGAATATCCTGGCTTGCAAACTATCGGGCAGGCGTACGAAATCCACGCTGTTGACATAACGGTCACCGCGCATGAAGGCCCAGGTAAAGAATTTCATGGTGGCAGTGGTTTGCTGCGCATCCCTGGCACGCTGTTGCATGATGATAAAAGTACCCATGCTGATCGGCCAGGTTTTCTGTCCTGGCTTGTCAGTCAGCATTTCTTCAAAATTGGCATCAGTTTTCCAGTTGCTGTTTGACAAGGCCGCAGAAAATGCCTCGGCAGAAGGGGCGATGAATTTGCCATCGCAGTTTTGCAGCAGGGCGAAGTCAAGTTTTTCCTGTGTTACGTAATTAAAGTCGATGTAACTGATGGCATACGGCGTTTTCTTGAGTGTGCTGGCAATATTGCTGCTGCCCTTGACCTGCGTCAGACGGCTGTTCCAGGGAATGGTGAAGTTCCGGCCATACTTGGTCTGCCAGTTCTTGCTGACCTTGCCCAGGTAGTCAGAAAAATTATAAGTCGTGCCTGAACCATCCTGGCGCACGATGACTTCGATATTCTTGTTTGGCAAACGCAAGCCAGGGTTGAGTGCCGTGATAGCGGCATCGTTCCATAGACTGATGTCGCCAGAAAAGATGCCTGCAAGGATCTCACCAGTCAGGCGTAATTCAGCAGTCTTGATGCCTGGCAGGTTGATGACAGGCACCACGCCAGAAATGGCTGAAGGGAACTGTATCAACTTGTCCTTTTTAAGGTCAGCCTGACTAAGCGCAGCATCGCTGGCGCCAAATTCTACGCTGTTTTCCTTGATTTTCTTGATGCCGGCAGAGGAGCCTGTGGCTTGATAGACAACTGCCGGGCCGCCATTTTTGCTATAAGCATCTGCCCATTTTTGATAGAGCGGCGCTGCCGCAGACGAGCCTGAACCCTGAATTTCAGCATGGGCAGTAAGCTGAGTAAGGGGAGCAAGGAGTAAAGCCAGGGGGAGAAATAAAGAATTACGTGTAATCATCATAAACATTAAAGCTGATAAGCAAAGCACTGGATCTGGAAGCGAAAGCGGGCCGATTATCTCATGACACGGGAAAATTCTCCCGCAATGCGGTTTTCCGTAATGAAGCTGTCATTTCTAATGGATATGCTTCTTCCTTGCATATCAACAATATATTGTTTATATTGTTTACATGTTTTCTAATTTGGAGGCTGGAATGGTAACCGCAGCAACGAAAAAAGCAAGTACTGTAACTGTAGTAGCAGACGCAGAGAGAAAAGTCGTGGCAGTTAAAAAGAGTCCTGTTGTGGCTGCCAGGGCAAAGCCGGTTAACAAACCTGCTGTAGCAGCGACAGTAGCTGAAAAAGCGCTGGAAAAAACCTCTACAAAAGCACCTGTAAAAGCATCAACGAAGGCACCAGAAAAAGTATCTGCCAAGGCGACTGTCAAATCTGCGAATGTAGCTCCTGCCAAAGCCCCAACACGTTCCAAAGCCGCTGCCAAGGAAGTTGAAATCAAACCCGTTGTTGAAGTGATTGTAGAAAAACACAAAAAAGCCAAGCTGGTACGCGATAGCTTTACCATGCCGGAAAGCGAATACGCGGCTTTGGGTGCAGTCAAAAAAGCTTGCCTGAAAGCAGGCGTTGAAGTCAAGAAAAGCCAGTTATTGCGTATTGGTGTTGCCTTGTTGAGCAAGACTGAAGTACCGGCACTGAAAAAACTGATCGCAGCCCTTGCGCCGCTGAAGGCGGGCAGGCCAAAGAACGAGAAATAATTCCCTTCTTTGGACTGTAAGTCGGCATTGGTCGGCATGATATTGCAGCATGACACTCGAATGAACTTCATGCAGTCCGGGCATTGTTGTTACTGCCGATAAATTTGATTTCTTTAAAACTGTCCCCGCTGTGGTTCACGCCATGCGGGGATTGTTGTTTTTCAGACTTGTCATAAAACCGACATCGTGCTGTCATCTTGCTGAAGTAATCCTTGATTATTCTTCGTTCGTCGGATCAACGAACAACATGACAAGGACGATGAATGCGATTACTCACGATACCCGCCGATGCTAATCCCAGTTTTTCCAAGCTAAATCTGAGCCTTGCTACCACGGCAAAAGAAGTCAAAGAAGTGCAGCGCCTGCGCTATAAGGTTTTTATAGAGAGCATGGGTTTATCTGCTTTGTCCAATCCCGATGGCCTGGATAAGGATGAATTTGATGACCATTGCGATCATTTGATCGTACGTGACTCCAAAACCCTGAAAGTGGTAGGCACTTACCGCATACTTGGGCCAAATGCTGCCCGTCAGCTGGGCCGGTATTATTCTGAAACAGAATTCGACCTGTCCCGCCTGCAGCATATACGCAATAGCGTGGCGGAAGCTGGCCGCGCCTGCATACATCCTGATTACCGTAGTGGCGCCGTCATTATGTTGCTGTGGGCTGGCCTGGCCGCCTATATGCGCCGCGAACGTTGCTCTCACCTGATAGGTTGCGCCAGTATCAGCCTGAGCGACGGTGGCCAGAATGCGGCCGCGATTTACCGTGGTTTGTCTGCGGCAGATTTCTCTCCACTGGAATATCGCGTTACGCCACACACACCTTTCCCTCTGGATGAGATAGACAGCAGTTCTGCCGAGGCGCGTATCCCGCCACTGTTGAAGGGTTACTTGCGTGCTGGTGCCTGGGTGTGCGGTGATCCGGCCTGGGACCCTGATTTTCATAGCGCTGATTTATTCGTCATGTTGCCACTGGCGAATCTGGATGACCGTTACGCACGCCATTACGGCACAGGGGAGTAATAAACATGAAACCAGCCGATCAGTTCCTCAATAGCAAATTGTATAAAACCGGTAAGAAAGAAACCCAGCGTTTCCGCACTATCTGGATTTCAGATTTGCATCTGGGAACGAGCGGCTGCCAGGCAGCCAAGTTGCTGGAATTCTTGCGTGCCACTGATTCAGACACGCTTTACCTGGTCGGTGACATCATCGATGGCTGGCAACTCAAGCGCCGCTGGTACTGGGACCAAACCCATAATAATGTAGTTCAAACCGTCCTGAAAAAAGCCAAAAAAGGGACGAACGTCATCTTCGTCCCTGGCAACCATGACGAATCAATACGCCAGTTTATCGATCTCGATTTTGGTGGCATCAAGATCAGGGATGAGCTGGTACACACCACGGCTGCAGGTAAGCGCATGCTGGTTTTGCATGGTGACAGGTTTGATGGCGTCATCGCCTGTGCCAAATGGCTGGCCTATGTGGGAGACAGCCTGTATACCGTCATCTTGAAATTCAACCAGATCTTCAATAACTGGCGCGCCCGCGCTGGCATGCCTTACTGGTCGCTGTCACAGTACCTGAAGCAAAAGGTCAAGAATGCGGTCAGCTACATCACGCAATTTGAAGATGCACTGGCAGATGAAGCCCGTCGCAAGGGGCTTGATGGAATTATCTGCGGTCATATCCACAAGCCAGAAATCCGTGACATCGGCGGTATCCTGTATTGCAATGATGGTGATTGGGTAGAGAGCCTGTCAGCCCTGGTGGAAGATGCCAAGGGTGAGCTCAGGCTGGTAACTTGGCATGACATCTGCCACCCTGAGCATGTCGCAGATAGAGTGGCAGAAACCTATGTTGAAGAGCCTGAACTGGAAACCGTTGTTGGTTGATGATGCTCAGGTCGCAGCAGCCGGTTTAAACCACGACCAGATGCGCAGGCCGAACTGGTTGCAAGCCAAACCACCGAGTACCAGCAGACCTGCGCAAATTTTCCACCAGAACAAAGTCTCGTTCAATACGATAGAAGCAGTCAGCATGCCAACCACTGGTACTAACAGGGTGAACGGCGCTATCGTGGCAGCAGGATATTTACGCATCAGCCAGGACCAGATACCAAAGCCGACAATGGTATTTGGGTAGGACTGATAAGCGATAGCACCGATAGAAGTCCAGTTCAGTTGCGCATAAGCAGCTTGCCAGGCGTCCATGCCTTCCATCATATATGACGCCAATAGCAAAGGCAGGCTGGCAATGGCCGAACCCCACACCACCATCGCCAGAGGATTAACCACTCCTATCTTCTTGGTGACGATATTGGCAATACTCCAGCACACCGCACCTGCAACCACCAGCAAGAATCCAATGATGGTTGCCTGTGCTTCCAGATGCATGGCAACCATCGCCATGCCAGACAAGGCGATCAAGGCACCCAGCACCTGTACGAATTGCGGTTTTTCACCCATGATGACAACAGCCAGGCCCATGGTGATGAATGCTTGCAATTGCATGACCAAAGATGCCAGGCCAGCAGGGAAACCCAGCTTGATGCCGCAAAACAAAAGCGTGAACTGGAAGGCAAACTGGAACATGCCGTAGGCAACGACCCATTTCCACGATGTCTTGGGAAATGACACAAAAAATACCAGGGGCAGGGCAGAGAAAATAAAGCGAGATGCAGTGAACAGCACGGGCGGTAAACCCTGCAAGCCGATTTTGATGACAACGAAATTAATGCCCCAGGTAACGACTGCGAGCAAGGCGGCAAGGATGTGCGAGGGTTTCATCGTGCTTTATGGGTAAAGACGGTCTTATATACTAACAGCAAGCAGGATTTGCTGCAGAGGACCAGTATTTTTACCTGTGACTGATTTACGAGAAAGGCGAAATGATGAGCGCTTATGATTAGCTTACTTCACCACCAGATCAGGCGACATGATGGCCTTCAGGTAAGTTTGCACGATATCATTTTCGCGCTGCTTTTGCGTGATCCACCAGACATTGCCTTTGCGTACGCTGTATTCCTGCAAGGGGTGACCGAGCAAGTCTGCTGCTACCTGGCCAAGGTAGGGCTGGTGGCCGATGATGAGTACCGGTTCGCGGCTGTTGGGCCAGTTTGCGGCAGTCAATACATCGCTGACCGTGGCCGCCGGCCCCAGTTCTGGCATGACCTTATATTTTCTGCCGCAAGGGATCAGGGCTTCGGCAGTGTCCCTGGTGCGTATGGTGGGGCTGGACAGTATCCTGCAGGTTTCAGGTAAAGTACTGTCCAGCCAGTAAGCAATTTTGCTTGCCTGCTTGTTGCCTTTGCCTGTCAACTTTCTGAATTCATCAGTCAGTTCAGCTGTCGCCGGTTCTGCTTCTGCATGACGCCAGAGGATAAGATCCATTATGATTCTTCCGCCTCAGATAAGGAACCCAGGGTTTGCATTAAATGTTGCTGGGCGCAGAAACGCACTTGTTTTGCCCTGGCTTTCTTGCGTTCATAGCGGCCATCTGAATCCAGAGTCCAGGCATTCACATTGTCTTTCAAATAGGGCTCAAGGCCTTCTGAAATGACACGTTTTTTTAATGATTTTTCTAGTACAGGGAAAGCCACTTCTATACGGCGGAACAGGTTGCGGTTCATCCAGTCAGCACTGGCCAGATAGACGTCATGTGCAAGTTCATTGCGGAAGTAATAAATGCGGCTATGTTCCAGGAAGCGGCCTATGATGGAACGTACTTTGATATTTTCTGACAGGCCAGGAACGCCAGGGCGCAGGGCGCAGGCTCCGCGGATGATGAGGTCAATCTTGACACCATCTGCCGATGCCGCATACAAGGCGCGGATGACCGATTCATCCAGCAGCGCATTCATCTTGCCGATGATGCGGGCAGGGCGGCCTTCGCGTGCTATGCGTGCTTCATTGCGGATGGCCTTGATGATTTGCGGTTGCAGCGCAAATGGTGCCAGCCACAGATAATCAAGTTTCTTGGGCTTGGTCAACCCTGTCAAATGGATAAAGACTTCGTTGACTTCTGCCGCCATGCCAGGATGGGCAGTCAGCAAACCAAAGTCTGTATAAAACCGCGTGGTCGATGGATGATAATTGCCAGTACCCAGATGGGCATAGTGGCGCAAATTGCCGCCTTCTTCGCGGCGTATCACCAGCGCCAGTTTGGCATGGGTCTTCAGGCCAACCACACCATATACAACCTGGGCGCCAGCGCGCTGCAATTTATCGGCCCAGTTGATATTGGCTTCTTCATCAAAACGCGCCATCAGCTCAACGATGACCGTAACTTCCTTGCCCAGCCTGGCTGCAGTGATCAGGGATTCCATCAAATCCGAATTCATGCCGGTGCGGTAGATGGTCTGCTTGATAGCGACTACGCTCGGGTCTTGCGATGCTGAGCGTATAAAGTCAATAACGGTCTGGAAGGGCTGGAAAGGGTGATGCAAGAGTATGTCTTGCTTGCGCAGCAAAGTGAAAATATCGGCATGCGCATATTTGCCTATCGCCTTGGGAGAGAAGGGCGGGAAGCGCAAATTAGGCTGCTTGACGTGGTCGACCAGCTCGCCGAGCCTGACCATGTTCACCGGGCCATCGACTGGATACAGACGGTCACTATCGAGGCTGAATTGTTCCAGCAGGAAGCGGGACAAATCCTCAGGGCAGTTCTTTGCTACTTCCAGACGTACGGCTGCACCAAACTGGCGGGTTTGCAATTCACCCTGTAGTGCCTGGCGCAGATTCTTGACTTCCTCTTCATCCACCCACAGGTCGCTGTCACGGGTGACGCGGAACTGGGAATAGTTGATTACTTCACGGCCATTGAACAAATCTTCTATGTGCGAGTGAATCACGGAAGACAGCAGGCAAAATGCCATGCCGTTATTCGAAAGCTCATCTGGCAGGCGGATAATGCGCGGTAATACGCGCGGTGCCTTGACGATGGCAATCGCAGTGCCACGTCCAAACGCATCCTTGCCAGCCAGCGACACGATAAAGTTCAAACTCTTGTTCACGACTTGCGGGAAAGGATGGGCCGGGTCCAGGCCTATCGGCGTCAGCAACGGACGCACTTCGCGCTCGAAATAAGATTTTACCCAGGCGCGTTGCGCCTCATTGCGTTCGGAATGGCGCAGCAAGTGTATGCCTTTTTGAGATAGCTGCGGCAGGATTTCCTGATTCAGTAACTCGTATTGCCTTTTTGCCAACTGATGACATTCATCACTGACGCGCTTGAGCATAGCCTGAAAGGTCGGGTGCTGCACCAGTTCACCATCAACCGTGTTTTGCGCCAGCAGGCTGGCTACCCTGACTTCAAAGAATTCATCGAGGTTACTGCCAACGATGCATAAATACTTCAAACGTTCCAACAGGGGAATGCTGCGGTCTTCGGCTTGCGCCAGGACGCGCCAATTAAAGGCGATTTGTGACATCTCCCTGTCCAGGAAGATCACCGAACGTGATAATTCCTGCACATTTTGCTTGCCGGGCTTGCTTGTAGCCTTGCTTTCAGCTTGAGAAGTTTCTTTGATTTCTTCCGGCTCATTGGCAGAAGATGTTACTTCCTGATTTGGCATAGTTTTTTGCATGTCATAAAGGCCGTCATATATATACGCAAACATTCTAGACGTCTTAAATGACAAGTTTATGACAAAAAAATGATAACAAGTGCAATTATTTCATAAGCTTTGCTTCGCGTCATAATCTTGTCATATTTGGCTTGTACAGTGCGCCTCGTAGTACTGAATACTGTTATTTAACTCTGAGGTGAACATGCAAATCAAACGTGTTGTCAAAACTCTCATCGCCGCAATTGGCGTCGCTGTCACATTTGGCGCTGCTCATGCTGCCGACATCACCGGCGCTGGCGCGACTTTCCCATATCCAATTTATGCAAAATGGGCAGAAGCTTATAAAAAAGCCACTGGCAACGGTCTGAACTATCAATCCATTGGCTCCGGTGGTGGTATCAAACAAATCAAGGCAAAAACAGTGGACTTCGGTGCCTCTGACATGCCTTTGAAGGCAGAAGAGCTGGAAACTGAAGGTCTGGTGCAATTCCCGGCCATCATCGGCGGCGTGGTTCCTGTGGTTAATCTGGACGGTATTGCTCCGGGCAAAATGAAGATGACGGGTGAAGTACTGGCCGCCATCTACATGGGCAAAATCACTAAATGGAATGCGCCAGAAATCGCAGCCATTAATGCCGGTTTGAAATTGCCTGCAGAAGATATCACTGTCGTACATCGCTCTGACGGCTCTGGTACTACTTTCCTGTGGACAGATTATCTGACTAAAGTCAGCCCTGAGTTCAAGACTGCTGTAGGTTCTTCCACGGCCGTTAAATGGCCAGTCGGTGTAGGTGGCAAAGGTAACGAAGGCGTCGCTTCCAGCGTCAAGCAAATCAGAAATTCCATCGGCTATGTTGAATACGCTTATGTGAAGAAAAACAAGATGACTTACACCTTGTTGAAAAATGCTGATGGCCAGTTCGCTGAACCAGATGATGAAAACTTCAAATCCGCTGCTGCTGGAGCGGACTGGAGCAAGGCACCAGGCATGTACCTGGTATTGACTAACCAGCCTGGCAAAATCACCTGGCCTATCACTGGTGCTTCTTTCATCCTGTTGCACAAAGCACAGGCTGATGCTGAAAAAGGCAAAGAAGTATTGAAATTCTTTGACTGGGCATTCAAAAACGGTGGCGCAATGGCTGCTGAACTGGAATATGTTTCCCTGCCAGCACCAGTTGTCAAACTGATCGAAGACAACTGGAAAGCAAAAGTCAAAGATGCTTCCGGTAAAGCACTCTGGTAATAAAAAGTTTCAGCCTGTTCAGAACCTGAACTAAACGATCAAGGTAATCCGGAACTGTCCGGATTACCTTCCGGTGGAAAAGACACCCATGACCAGCCAAATGTCCTCCGTCAACATGACTGCACCAACTGCAATCCCAATCGCTAATAACGCACTACCGCAGGCCGGCCAGATCGACCTTGCGAAAATGGCTGCAGTAATGCGCCGACAGCGTTGGCAAGATTTCTTTTTTCATAAACTGACCTTTACTTTCGCTGCCCTTGTGATGGTGGTGCTGGTCGGTATTATTATTTCTTTGTTCCTGAGCGCGATTCCAGCTGTCAAGGAATTTGGTCTGTCATTCATCTGGACCATAGAATGGGACCCGGTCAATGACAAATTTGGTGGCATGGTCGCCATTGTTGGTACGCTGGTGACCTCCTTCATCGCTCTGTTAATCGCCTTCCCTGTCAGTTTCGGCATAGCCCTGTTCCTGACCGAGATTTGTCCCAACTGGCTTAAGCGTCCATTGGGCACGGCAATTGAATTGCTGGCCGGTGTACCAAGTATTATCTATGGCATGTG
Source organism: Undibacterium sp. Ji42W (assembly GCF_049340405.1). Taxonomy (NCBI): domain Bacteria; kingdom Pseudomonadati; phylum Pseudomonadota; class Betaproteobacteria; order Burkholderiales; family Oxalobacteraceae; genus Undibacterium; species Undibacterium sp. Ji42W. The sequence goes on along the minus strand of NZ_JBMPOV010000001.1, from coordinate 583,914 downwards.
GGGTTTGTTTGTATTTGCCCCCTTGTTCTCGCAATACGTACAGCCAGCATTGGCCGCCACGCTGGGCAAGATGCCTGTGATAGGCGTGCTGTTTTCTGGCTCTATGATAGGCATAGGCATGCTTTCCGCCGGTATGGTTCTGGCGATCATGATCATCCCTTTCATTGCATCGGTCATGCGCGACGTGTTTGAAGTCGTACCGCCGGTATTGAAAGAATCTGCTTATGGCCTGGGTTGCACCAAGTGGGAGGTAGTGCGCAAGATTGTACTGCCCTATACAAAAATAGGTGTAGTGGGTGGCGTCATGCTGGGTCTTGGTCGCGCACTTGGCGAAACCATGGCCATCACTTTCATGATCGGTAATTCGCATCATCTGTCATGGTCGCTGTTTGCTGCTGGTAATAGTATTGCTTCGATTCTGGCGAATGAGTTTGCAGAGGCAGAAACGGTCCTTCACACATCTTCTTTATTTTATCTTGCCTTGATTTTGTTTCTGATCACTTTCATTGTCCTGTCTGCTGCCAAATTGATGTTGCTGGGCTTGTCCAGAAAAGAAGGAGCGAAATAATGGAAAACACAACAACAATGCAATCTGCCAGTAATCCGGTTTATCGACGTCGTTTGTTGGCGCATAAACTGGGGATAGGTCTGTCGTCACTTGCCATGGTACTGGGCATATTCTTCCTGATGTGGATATTGTTTACCCTGGTCACCAAAGGATTGAGTGCCGTTAATATCGCGATGTTCACAGAATCAACGCCTGCGCCTGGTAGCGATGGTGGCGGTTTGATGAATGCGATCTTTGGCAGCTTCGTGATGGTTGTCAGTGCCACGGTCATTTCCACGCCTATAGGTGTTCTGGCAGGTATTTATCTGGCTGAGTATGGTGATAAAAGCTGGTTTGGTTTTGTTACCCGCTTTGTGACCGACATCATGTTGTCAGCTCCGTCTATCGTGATCGGCCTGTTTGTGTATGCGATTTATGTCGCCAACGTCAAGCACTTCTCTGGTTGGGCTGGCAGTATTGCGATTTCCCTGATCGCTATTCCCGTCGTTGTACGTACTACGGACAATATGCTGGGTCTGGTGCCAACCAGTTTGCGTGAAGCAGCATTTGCACTCGGCGCACCACGCTGGAAAGTAGCTTTGCTGATACGCTTGCGTGCCGTCAAAGCAGGTGTCATGACAGGCATTTTGCTGGCAGTTGCCCGTATTTCCGGTGAGACAGCACCTTTGCTACACACTGCTTTGAGCAATTCATTCTTCAGCGCCGACATGAACAAGCCTATGGCCAACTTGCCAATGGTGATTTACCAGTTTGCCATGAGCCCCTACGACAACTGGCGTGAACTGGCCTGGGGTGGCGCTTTGCTGATCACGTTCAGCGTTCTCGGTTTGAATATTTTATCGCGTACTTTGTTTAACCAAAAAACACAGCATTAATACTGGCCTCGATATGACTACTACTCAAGACAACCAACAGAAAAAAGCAATCGAAATCGGCGGGCTGAATTTCTTTTATGGTGCGACACGCAGCCTGCGCGATATCAATTTGAATATCTACGACAAAAAAGTCACTGCCTTTATCGGTCCATCAGGCTGTGGTAAATCGACTTTATTGCGCACCCTGAACCGCATGTACGACCTGTACCCAGGCCAGCGTGCAGAAGGCAGCATCATTTATAACGGTAAAAATATCCTCGATGCCGATCAAGACATCAACTTGCTGCGCGCCCGTGTAGGCATGGTATTCCAGAAGCCGACACCTTTCCCTATGTCGGTATATGACAATATCGCTTTCGGTGTGCGTCTGTATGAAAACCTGTCCAAGGGTGAGATGGATGAACGCGTTGAATGGGCTTTGAAAAAAGCTGCCATCTGGACTGAGGTCAAAGATAAACTCAATAAAAGCGGCTTGAGTTTGTCTGGTGGTCAGCAACAACGCCTGTGCATTGCCCGTGGTGTCTCCGTAAGACCAGAAGTCTTGCTGCTTGATGAGCCAACATCAGCACTCGACCCTATCTCTACAGTCAAGATCGAAGAATTGATTAATGAGTTGAAAGAGGAATACACCATCGCTATCGTTACCCATAACATGCAGCAGGCAGCCCGTTGCTCCGACTACACTGCCTATATGTACCTGGGTGAACTGGTCGAATTTGGTGAGACTGACCATATCTTCATGAACCCGGTGAAGAAAGAAACCCAAGACTATATTACTGGCCGTTTCGGCTAACAGACGTAACATGTTTGCGCAGATCTATCCCTAGTAGCATGGATGGATTATATTGCGCGAGATGGCTGCGTTTATATTTTGCAATTGCGAATTCAGGAGAGACCTGTGACAGGCGTACATTCTTCAAAACAATATGATATGGATCTTGAGACGATACGCTCCAAGGTCTTGTTGATGGGCGGCTTGGTGGAAAGCCATTTTCACGATGCGATGTCTTGCTTCCGTACTGGTAACGCAGTACAGGCAGAAGCCGTAATCCAGTCTGACCTCGAAGTCAACCGACTTGAAGTGGCACTGGACGACATGTGCAGCCACCTCATCGTCAAGCGCCAGCCAGCTGCGAATGACTTGCGCACTGTCATGGCAACCGGCAAGGTCATCACTGATCTTGAACGCATAGGTGATGAATCGACTAAAATTGCCCGTATCTCCAGAGATGCAGCAGCTGGCAAACGTGGCGTGCCGATGTTCAGTGGCTATGAAACCGTGCGTGTACTGGCCAGCAGCGTGGCTGACATGTTGCATCAGTCTCTCGATGCCTTTGCCCGTCTTGACGGCGGCAAGGCTGTACAGCTAATTGCCCAGGATGCCTTGATTGACAATGATTTTCGCTCCATCATGCGTAATCTGATTACTTTCATGATGGAAGACCCAAGTACGATATCATCTTCCCTGGACGCCCTTTGGGTCGCCAAGGCGATCGAACGTATCGGGGATCATGCCAAGAATATAGCTGAACATACGATTTATATCGTTGAGGGCAAGGATATCCGTCATTCAGATTATGTGGCTAGCAAGCAGGAACAACAGAATTAATTATTGATAATGGCTACAGACACAACAATACTCATCGTAGAAGATGAACCGGCAATCGTAGAACTGGTCAGTTTTTCCCTGCGGGCTGCCGGCTGGAACACTTTTGCCGTCAATACAACAGCAGAAGCCTGGGAATATTTGCAGCGCCGTACGCCTCAATTGATTTTGCTGGACTGGATGTTACCGGATCAGAGTGGTTTGCGTCTGTTGTCCAAGATACGCTCAGACCGTCAGTTCAATGAAATCCCCGTCATCATGCTGACTGCAAAAAGCATGGAAGAAGACAAGATCGCTGGCCTTGATCACGGTGCTGACGATTATGTGACCAAACCTTTCTCACCGCGTGAACTGACCGCCAGGATCAAGGCCTTGTTGCGCCGCAAGAGCCCTGAGCATGCCCAGACCGCTTTGACCGCAGGTACGGTGGTACTTGACCCTGTCAGCTGCACGGTCAAGATAGAAGACAACAAGGTCGATATCGGTCATGCTGAATACAAGCTGCTGAAATTTTTCATGGCGCATCCTGAACGCGTGTTTTCACGCAGCCAGTTGCTTGACAAAGTCTGGGGTGACCATGTCGTCATCGAAGAGCGGACGGTAGACGTCCACGTACTGCGTCTGCGCAAAGTCTTGAAGAATGCAGAATCCCTGATCAAGACCGTGCGTAGCGTTGGCTACATGCTGTCTGAAAAATAGACGGCTAGTCCCGGTAGTGTTATTTACTGCATGGCACACTGCGTAAGCATATGCAGTGTGGCAGCGCCATTCCTGTTTTGAAATGGCGACAAACACTGCTCACTGATACCCGCAAAACCTATATCATTACATTTGCTCTTTATATTCCAAGCAATAAAGATGACCATCAGGACACCATATGTCTCCACGCCTTATTTTCTGGATTTCTGCATTTGTACGCCTCTTCCTGGTTTTTATGGGGGCAGCATCTGCTATCTATCTGTGGGGCCCGGCAACCGGTTTGCTGCTAGGCTTGATCGGCATGGTTGTCCTGTTTTGTGTGCAGCTATTTTATTTGCAGCGCCTGGCTGACTGGCTGGATAACCCGAATAGTTCACGCCTGCCTGATGGCTGGGGTGCCTGGACCGATATATTTTCACGCCTGTATAAACTGCGCCGTGATGATGAAAAAAATCAGGCTGAGTTGGCAGAATGGCTCGCGCGTTTTCGCCAGGCCATGACCCTGTTGCCAGATGGCGTGGTTATCATGGATGACGTACTGTTTCTGGAATGGTGTAACCCGGCAGCAGAAAGTCATCTGGGCCTGAGCCATGCGCAGGACAAGGGCATGCGCGTGACCAATCTGGTACGCAGCCCTGAGTTCATGGATTACATTATCCTGGGGCGCTACGAGACACCATTGACGCTGTCATTCCGCGACCGCAAGTTGATCGCCCACATCATCCCGTTTGAAAACCGCCGCCAGATTCTGGTGACGCATGATGTGACTGAATCAGAACGCATAGACATGATGCGGCGCGACTTTATCGCCAATGCCTCGCATGAATTGCGTACCCCGTTGACGGTCATCAATGGTTTCCTGGAAATCGCCTCCATGCAGGAGGATCTGGATAACCACACTCGCAATATGCATCTGAAACTGATGACAGAGCAGGGTGAGCGCATGCAGCGCCTGGTAGAAGACATGCTGACCCTGACCAGGTTGGAGTCTGTTGATTACCCGCCGCGGCCAGAGCGTATCAGCATGCTGGGTTTACTTGAGCAGATATTGCAAGAAGCGCATGCACTGTCTGCTGGCAAGCATAAAATCACGCTGGAATGTACCGGCCCCGACATCCGTGGCAGTAATGATGAGATACGCAGTGCCCTGACCAATCTGGTGACGAATGCGATCCGCTATACCCCAGAGAAAGGTAATATCAAGATCAGCTGGATAGATACTGCGAATGGTCCTAAATTTGCGGTGCAGGATGATGGCATAGGCATCAGCGCTGAGCATATCTCACGCCTGACCGAACGTTTTTACCGAGTTGATAAAAGCCGTTCGCGCGAGACCCAGGGAACAGGCCTGGGCCTGGCGATCGTTAAACATGTGCTGCTGAGGCACAAGGCGAATTTGCTGATTGAATCTACGCCGGATGTAGGTAGTAAATTTTGCGTGCAGTTTCCGGGTTCGGCGGTCAGTGTATAAAAGCTGGGTTTCAAGATAAAAAAATTGTATCAGCGGCTTTTCTTATTTTTTGTTTTCGTGATAGATGCGAAGTAACTCTGAGACCGGAATATCATTGATTTTCATGCCGGTAACATCGCTGCTTTCTATAGTGATGTTTTTAAATGAGCAGTTTGCAAAGCGGCAGGCTTCCAGATCAACGCTAAAAAATTTGCTGGCCCGCAAATTTACTTCATTGAAATTTGAGTCAGCCAAATCCATACGATGAAAATCCCTGCCTTGCAAAAGTTTGCTCTCTTCCATAGATGTCTCTTCACATTAAATTGGTGATTACCCACTGCCGTAACAGTGGGTAAATAAGAATGTCAGCCAGTCAGATTAGTTGGTTGATCGCAGCAAAGGCTTGGTTCTTTCCTTCAGCCATTCCAGCGCCGCACCGCTGACGCGTGGCGACAGGCGTTGCAAGACCGTAGCATGATAATCATTGAGCCATTTGATTTCGTCTTCGCGCAATAAGCCAACCGCGATGCAGCGCGTGTCTATGGGGCAGAGTGTGAGGGTTTCAAATTCCAGATACTCGCCAAATTCGGTTTGCATGGCTGGCACGTTCAGTAGCAGGTTTTCTATCCTGACGCCCCATTTGCCTGGGCGATAAATGCCTGGCTCGTTGGAGGTAATCATGCCAGGTTCCATCGCCATATGGGCTTCCGCTATCGCAGGGGAAATGCTTTGCGGGCCTTCATGCACATTCAGGAAATAGCCTACGCCGTGACCAGTGCCGTGACCATAGTTAACGCCGTCAGCCCAGATAGGAGCGCGGGCCACGGTATCGAGCATGGGCGACAGGGTGCCACGCGGGTAACGCATTTGTGAGAGATTGATCATGCCCTTCAAGACCAGGGTGAAGTCACGCTTTTGCGCTTCTGATACCTGGCCTACGGGGACTACTCGGGTGATGTCCGTCGTGCCATTCAGGTATTGTCCGCCAGAGTCGATGAGCAGCAGGCCATCGCCTTCTATCACGGAATGTGATTCCTTGGTGGCGCGGTAATGTGGCATGGCACCGTTGGCATTGAAGCCAGCAATGGTATTAAAGCTGGGTGATACAAAGTGAGGCTGACGTGCGCGGGCAGCGCAGATTTCTTCATCAATGGTCAGCTCGGTGATACGCTGCTTGCCAAGCGCACCTTCCAGCCAGCTAAAGAATTCACACAGCGCTGCGCCATCCTGTTCCATGGCTTCACGAACAAATTGCGCTTCTTCCGCAGTCTTGCGGGATTTGGCAAACACGGAAGGATTGATGGCTTCGATGACGCTGACACCAACAGGGATACTTTGACGGAAACTATAAGTAATCCTGCGCGGGTCTATCATGATGCTGCTGCCTGCGGGCAGATTAGCCAATGCAGATGTTGCAACACTGTAATCTGCGAGACTGACGCCATCCTTTGCCAATACAGTTGCCAGTTCTGCCGGGACTTTGCCTGCGGATACAAACAGCTTTGCATCAGTCTGGCTGATCATTGCATGGCCAACAAATACCGGGTTATAGCTGACATCAGCGCCGCGTAAATTGAAAATCCAGGCAAGGTCATCGACGGTGGAAACAAAATGCCAGTCAGCGTTTTTACTACGCATCTGCTCGCGTATCATCGCCAGTTTATCGGCGCGGGCAACTACGGCATAGGGTGCTACATGTTCATAGATGGCCGCCTGCGGCAAGCTGGGGCGTTCGTTCCACACCTTATCCAAAAGATCGTGGCTGGTATTGAAAGTGATGCCCTTGCTTTGCAAAGCCTGTTCCAGTGCCCTGGCAGTTGCCAACCCCAATACAGCGCCATCTACCCCCACAGTTTGCCCAGCCTGCAGATTGCTGGCCAGCCAGTCTATGTACAGCGTAGCTTCGGCTGAGGCGATTTTCATCATTTTGATGCCAGTCGGTGCCAATTCTACTTCTGCCGAGCTCCAGTAACGGCTGTCTACCCACAGGCCAGCGAAATCAGAAGTAACGATCAGCGTACCTACCGAGCCGGTAAAACCCGAGAAATAGCTGCGCCCTTGCCAGCAGTCAGGCAAATATTCAGACAAATGCGGATCGGAGGACGGCACGATATACGCATCCAGCCCCTGAGCCAGCATGGCAGCGCGCAATTGCACCAGACGGTCAGGAATAGGGGAGGTGATGGCGGAAGAGCTAACAGGGCTGTTCATGGATGGATTTCCAAAGCAGGATAGACAGGAATGAGGGTAAGTTTAATACGAAGACTGCGTCAATGCAGGCTAAGTCTGATTGCATTAATCAAATGTCAGTACTTGCCTGGATTTGCAAAATTGTAGGGGAGTATACCTAAAATATATTAGATAAGAGCAAGTATGCCGATTTCTTTAATTTTTCAAGAATCGACGCATGACATGCGGGGCAGGTTCATTTGGATTAGCATGGGAATATTCAAGCTCAGGTGCGAGTTCAAACTCAAATGCAGCATACAAGTCCAGTAAGCGAGGCTGGTCATTGCGGACACCTAAGCGCAACTCCTCTATGCCAGATGCTTGCGCGGCATGGATGACGGCTTCCAGCAAATGCTGGGACAGGGCTTCCCCCCGAAAAGCCGGTAGCACGCCCATGCGCAGCATTTCCCAGCAATTATTTTCTGTATCCAGTGGCAACCAGCGCACCGAGCCTATCGGTTCATCATCCAGTAACAGGACAAAGCCGCCACCCTGCATTAAATCATTGCAGACGCGGTCACTGCTTTCATGATGACCGCTGGAAGTGGCGGCCACCTTGTCATTCCAGCAAGTGCGGGTCAGATGCGCGATGAGTTGCGCATCTTCTATGGCAGCTTCACGGACAACAATATTCATACAATGGTCAGGTATTAACGTACACGCATACCGGCTTGCGCACCAGGCCATGCTTCCAGTATGTACAAACCTGGATTGGTTTTTTCATCAGCAGCAGATGCCGCCAATACCATGCCTTCTGACATGCCGAACTTCATCTTGCGTGGTGCCAGGTTGGCCACCATGACGGTGAATTTGCCTATCAGTTGTTCTGGCTGGTAAGCTGATTTGATGCCAGAGAACACATTACGGGTACGGCCTTCACCCACATCCAGCGTCAGGCGCAAGAGTTTGTCTGAACCATCTACATGTTCGCAGTGGACGATCTTGGCAATGCGCAGATCAACTTTGGCAAAGTCGTCGATCTTGATTTCTTCGGCCAATGGTTCCATGTCAGAAGCAGCGACTTCCGCAGATTCAGCAGTAGGTGCGGCTAGTAGTGCCGGTGCATCAAACAAGTCGTCAAATATCTTCAAATCCACCCTTTGCATCAAATGCGTGTAAGGATTGATCTTGTGGTGGTGTGGCAATGGCGTCGCAACATCTGCCCATTGCAACGGGGCGATATTCAATTGTGCTTCTACCTGTGCTGCCAATTGTGGCAAGACCGGTTTCAGGAAGATGGTCAGGATGCGGAATGCTTCCAGCAAACGGCTGCAGACTTCCTGTAACTTGGCATCGTTCTCTGGCTTTTTCGCCAATTCCCAAGGTTTGTTGGAATCAACATAGGCATTCACCAGATCAGCCTGCTCCATAGCAGCGCGCAGGGCTTTGCCATATTCACGGGCTTCGAACAAGGCGTTGATTTCTGGTGCCACATTGCGCAGATTGTTGAGGAATACATCATCCGCTGTCGCCCAGTCTGTCGCTACCACGCCATCAAAGCGCTTGCTAATGAAGCCGGCAGCGCGGCTAGCGATGTTGATGTATTTGCCGATCAGGTCAGAATTGACGCGCGCGACGAAGTCTTCCGGATTCATGTCCAGATCTTCGACCTTGGCATTGAGCTTGGCAGCGAAGTAATAACGCAACCATTCAGGGTTCATGCCGATTTCCAGATAGCGCAGTGGTGAAATGCCCGTGCCGCGTGACTTGGACATTTTTTCGCCGGAGACAGTGACAAAACCATGCGCATACACATTATCTGGTGTTTTATAACCAGAGAACTTCAGCATTGCGGGCCAGAACAGGGTATGGAAATAGGTAATGTCTTTGCCAATGAAATGGATTTGCTCAGTCGTCGGGTCAGCCATGAAAGCGTCATAATCACGACCGATTTTACCGAAATAATTTTTCAATGAAGCCAGGTAGCCTACGGGAGCATCCAGCCAGACATAGAAATACTTGCCCGGCTGGTCAGGAATCTCAATACCAAAATAAGGCGCATCACGGCTGATATCCCAGTCACCCAGACCTCCTTCACCTTCCAGCCATTCCTTGCATTTGTTCGCCACCTCGGATTGCAGGCGGTTGTCTTTCAAAGCCCAGCCGCGCAAGAATTCCACGCATTTTTCATCAGACAATTTGAAGAAAAAATGCTCAGATGATTTCATGATCGGTGTCGCACCGGTCAGGACAGAGTAAGGGTTCTTCAATTCTGTCGGCGCATAGACGGCGCTGCAAACCTCGCAGGAATCACCATACTGGTCCTTGGCACCGCATTTAGGACATTCGCCTTTGATGTAACGGTCAGGCAGGAACATGTTTTTGACCGGGTCAAAGAACTGTTCTATGGTTTTGCTGGTGATGAAGCCAGCAGATTTCAGTTTGCGATAGATGTCCTGAGACAATTGATGGTTTTCTATACCATCGGTTGAATGCCAGTTATCAAACTGTATATGAAAGCCGTCGAGGTATTGTTTGCGTCCGGCAGCGATCTGCGCCACAAAAGCCTGTGGTGTGATGCCAGCTTTTTCAGCCGCTATCATGATAGGTGCACCGTGTGCATCATCCGCGCCGACGAAATGTACCTCGTGACCCGACATTCGCTGATGCCTTACCCAGATGTCAGCCTGGATATATTCCATGATGTGACCAAGGTGGAAAGGCGCATTGGCGTACGGCAGGGCAGTGGTAACAAACAGCTTACGGGTCATGGTTGATGCACTTTTTATGAACGGACAAGAGCATTATTCTAACAGCGAATGCACAGATTGCAGCCGCGATGCCCTGAACCGGGTTAATAGTAAAGAGGTTTTTGTGTTATTTTGATAATGGATGTCAATCAAACTATCCAGGCACCGTTCTTGTAGACAACTTCATCATCGAGCTTTACCGTTTCAGTGACGACAAATACATCGACATGATGGCGGCCTTCGCCGCGCTTGATATGCGGTTTGGCGTAGCTGCCATGCTTGGCACCCAAAGATAAATGGACGCCGCACATGCGCTCGTAAGTGCCGATATCTCGCACGGTCTTGTCCTTGGAAAAGGCCTTGTTCATGCCGAAGCCCAGTTCGCGCACCCAGACCACGCTGTCGTCAGCACGGATATTAGCCAGCACTTGATCAAATTCAGGCGTGGAATTGATGGTATCAACGACCTGGCCTTTTTCCACAATCAGGGTGATCGGTTGCTCAGGGCGGTTGACTGTAAAGGTGGTGTCGCCAAAGGCAAAGATACGGATTTGGCCATGTACGTCTTCCAGCGCTACCGATTCCGTAAACACTTCGCCGATAGGGAACTGACCGCCGACATTATTCATCTGGCGATAATCGCCGACATTGAGTTTGGCTGGCTCAAGACGGCCACTGAAGAGCAATTCGGCACCGCCGCTATCGACCACGCCATGGCTTGCGCTATCGATTTTTTGTTTGAGGGCATTGCCAGTACCGCGGTAGTAATTGGCGTCATAGGCCAGCGATTCTATGTAATACAGGTTTTCATCGCCTTCCATGCGTGCCAGGTGGGGATGTTCTATGACTTTCAAGCCACGCTTGAATAACTCCACGCGCAGCCTGTAGGCTTCGAGGCGAAAATTGGTGGACTGTATCAGTACTGCCAGGTCAGATGCTCGCAAATTGTTTAATGTTGCCAAAATCAGTTCTGGTGTCTCTGCATCAAAATCGATGAAGCGTGCATCGTGCAGACAAGTGCGATAGGCGCTGGTCAGTGCCACCGCCAGAGGGCAGCGCTGGTCATATACGACTACAGCTTGATGTTGGTCAGTATGCTCAAACGCCAGTTGCAGAACATCGCGCAGATGCTGCGCTGCTACTGCGACTGTTGCCGCAGGCAATATCTCCATAGATTTTTCTGGGTTTGTAGCTGGATTAACGGTGGGGGTGGTCATGATTTTGCCTGCGCCTGCCAAATCAATAAAGCAAGCGGCTTATTTGTGATGAGAGCTTTAGCTGAGGCCTCTATTTTAACTTCTAACAGCGAAGCATGGATTTGATTTAGTCCAGTTTTCAAGGCATTATGCTTAACTTTATGGAAACTAAGTGCGTGTAAATGCACAATATCCATGAATTTGCAGTACTTAATTCGCGGTACTCAATAAATGATCAGCAAATGCCAGAATGCCAAATTGCTCATCAAAAATATAAATTCACAGGGAATGAACATGATCGCCAAGCAGTTTTTAAAGTGGGTATTAGCCGTATTTGTTGCAGTTTTTAGCCATTTTGCTTATGCGCAAAATGCGGCTGCTGATGCCGAAGTGAAAGCAGCCTTTGACGAAGCAAAAAAAGTCATGCAGGCAGGTCCGGCAGAAATCAAAATGATAGATCAGGCGGTATTGAAAGTGCCAGCTGGCCAAATTTTTATCCCTATGCCTGAGGCTGGCCGCATCATGCGTGCCATGGGCAATTCCTCTGACCCCAGTTTGCTTGGTGCCATCTTCCCTGAAGAAGGACACTGGATGATTGTCGCACGCTACCAAAAATCTGGTTATATCAAAGATGATGATGCCAAAGACTGGAATGCCGACGATTTGCTGAAAAGCTTAAAGGAAGGTACGGAAGAGGGAAATAAAGAACGCGTACAGCGCGGTATCCCTGAAATGCAACTCGTGGGTTGGGCAGAAAAACCTAATTACGAAGCCGCAACCCACAGGCTGGTATGGTCCGCTATTACCAAGGATAAGCAGGGCAGCAGCGACAGGCAGGGCGTGAATTACAATACTTATGCTCTGGGCCGTGAAGGCTATATCAGCCTGAACCTGGTGACAGCATTGAACGAATTGCCACAACAAAAATCCATCGCCAAAGATTTATTGGGGCATCTGGAATTTACAGACGGCAAGCGTTACAGCGATTTCAATATCAGTACCGACAAAGTAGCTGAGTATGGCCTGGCAGCTTTGGTTGCCGGTGTCGCTGCCAAAAAGCTGGGTCTGTTTGCCCTGATCTTTGCTTTCTTTGCCAAGTTTGCCAAACTGGCACTGGTTGCCGTGGTAGGCTTGGGCGCATTGATAGGCAAGCTGTTTGGCCGCAATAAAGCGTAAAGTTATAAAAGCTTGAAGCTAAAGAGCTTGAAGAATGAAGTCCAGGCAAAAATAAATAGGATGTAATAAAAATGATGAAGCTGCTGTTACTGCTCTTTTCTGGCGTCAAATTTAGCAAATTGCTGGCGTCGGGCGGTACCATGATTATTTCTGTCGCTGTTTATGCCTGGATATTTGGCTGGTGGTATGCCGTGGGGTTTGTGTTGCTCATGTTTGTGCATGAAATGGGGCATTACATCGCGGCACGCCAGCGCGGTCTGAATGTCGGTCTGCCTACCTTCATTCCTTTTCTTGGTGCCTGGATAGAATTGAAAGACATGCCACACGATGCCGAGACCGAGGCATACATTGGCCTCGGCGGGCCATTGGCTGGCACTGTTGGTTCTATCCTTTGTTATTTCCTTGCCCGTAATTACGATAGCGATTTATTGATGGCAGTAGCGTATTCAGGTTTCTTTTTGAACCTGTTCAATATGATACCGCTGTCGCCCTTTGATGGTGGCCGCATTACGGCGGTGCTCACGCCGCGCATCTGGTTTGTCGGCGTGCCGGTCCTGCTGGCTTTGTTTTATTATCGCCCGAGCCCCATGCTGATCATCATTGGCCTTCTGGCCTGGCCACAATTGTGGCGTGCCTGGAAATATGATCCCGAGGCGGAAGAGAACAAGGCTTACTACGATATGTCTGGTGAGGTACGTTTCACCTATGCTGCTTATTATCTGATCTTGCTAGCGTTTCTGGCTGTCATGACGAATGATGTACACGAACTGGTGCAGGCGGCACGTCAGGTCAAAGGTATTTAGCTGGAACACCCCTCACCCTTATAGATGGAAATGTGTTGTGGTTCAGCCTGCCCGCTATTTGCGCTGGTTGAGAGACCTATTTAAAAGCTCGGCTTGTTCACCATCAGGAAATACACACCTATCATGGCGATGAATGCAGGGTAGCCCAGCCATTCCCATATTTTTGCATAACGCCAGTACTGCTCTGGCAGCACAGTCGTGTTGTTGGCATCTGCAATTTCGAGCATGGCTTTCATGCGTATTTGTAGCCATACCACAGGCAACCAGCAGGCACCGGCAAACAGGTACAAGACGAAAGACCACATGATCCAGGGTGTGCTCAAGGGCCAGCCTGCCATGTGTACCATGGCAAAGCCAGTCAGTGGCTGGATAATCACTGCAGGTGTGGTAAAGCACCAGTCGGCCAGTACGACCAGCCGTGCGACCACGACTTGCGCCTTGAATTGCCTGCTGCGGTTGGTAAAGAACATATAAAACGCCGAGCCAAAACCGGTACCAACCAGTAAGACAGAAGACAAGACGTGCAGGGTTTTAAGCAAGAGATAGGTGTTCATTTTGTGTCTTTTCGTGTATCTGTTTGATGAGCAAATAAATAAGCGAGTAAAGCCAGGATGGGCAAGTTTTTCAGGACCGGGCCAAATGGATGTAAATAATATTCAGGCGAGTAAATCGCAATGATGCCGCTATAGCCAACAATCAGGGCAATCTGCATCAGCCATAAAATGCGCCTTGGCCAGAGCAAGGTTGCCAGACCCAAGCATAAATCGAGGGTCGATGCAGCCATCAGCATGAACATCGCGGTCTCTCCGCTAAGTCCCAAAGGCTGCAATAAAGCCAGGCTGCCGGAGATGGGGTAAAGGCCAAAAGATACCGCCGCAGTAACAAACCAGACCAAGGCCAGTACATAGCGAAACAATGGCAGGCTCCAGCCTGCAATCGCGCTGCTGGCGAGCATATTGCCGGGGATCCCAGTGAACCAGTCTTTATGTGATTTTGCTGGCCTGCCAAGATGCGCAACAAAGTCGGTGGCATCAGCAATATTGTCTTGCTCCAGCATGCGTAAGCTGTCTGGCGTCAGCAGATTTTGCGGCAACAGTGTGGCAGCACTGGCAGCGAAGCGCATCACAGGCATGGGGATAGAAAACATGCATTGCTCGGGCATGTCCATGGCTAATCGATAAATTTCCAGCATGCGTCGGTAAGACATGGCTTGCGGGCCGACTGCATTCAAGACCATGCTATGACGGTTTTCATCAGCAAGCCAGATTGAGATTGCTGCGCATAAGTCATCTACATGCACGGGTTGTATCTGCTGTTCGCCACGGCCAGGTAAACCAAGAGCTGGCAAGCTGGCCATGCCGCGGAATAACTGGCTACTGCCACCATCAATGCCAACCACCAAAGAAGGGCGCAGGATCAGGTAGCTGATGCCGCCAGGGCCGAGATCAATTAGCACCTTGTCAGCAGCGCGCTTGCTTTGCATATAGCCTGTCAAGATTCCAGAATGCTCATCCTCGTTCGAACCACCCAGCGCAGATATTTGTATGACTGCTTTGACGCCACATTTGGCGGCCGCATAAAACAAGGCTGCAGGTGCATCACAGTGGATGGCATCGAAACTTAATTCTGGCGTTTCATTGAGTATGCCGACAGCATTGATGATGACATCAATTTGTCCAAGGCGGCGCAGACGTTTTTCCCAGATAGCTGGCTCGGTATCCTGGGCATAATTGATCGCTATTTCTGCAGGATCAGTAAGGCGTTCAGGTAACTTGGGTTTGCGTACACCGTGGCAGACTTCATGCCCCGCGTCCTGCAAAATCTGGCTGATATGACGACCTAAAAAACCTTGGGCGCCGCAGATAAGAATTTTCATGATCTTGTTCTTTTTAAGAGCTTACGCAAAATGGTCCCGGCAATATGCTGCAATGCAACTGTGTCGGTTTTGCATAAATTCTATTTGATGTCGCAGCGACCTTCTTTGCAAGCACGGCTACGTTTTTCAGCACGTCTGGCAGCAATGCGCAAAATGGAATCTGCAAATACTTCAGAAACCCAGTGACGGTTTTTGGCGAAATGCTCATAGCCCCAGTTACAGATGGGTTTGAGTATGGGCCAATTACTGAATGCTGTCAGCCAACCAAGGCCCGCAGCACGATAGGCGAGGTGTATGACTTCCACCCCAGTCACGACTGTACCATCGGGTTTGATGCCATGAATGACGCGCATCACTTCTGTCAAACGCACGCCATATTTTGCGACATCAAAACCAGGTGCTGAAGCATCAATGAAATTCAATTTATTCAATTGATCGCGCTCACGCAAATTGTCCATCTCCAGCTTGCAAACAGGGCAGGATGCGTCATACAAAAGGGTCAGTGGATAGTCGCTCATTTTAATCTTTCTCAGCTTTAACTTTTATTTCTGATGTTTCTGTCTAAACAGAAATTTATCTTCAAAAAAAATGCCGAGGCATTTTTCTCGCATGGCAATGGATTGCAATGCTATTGCTTATCATCCCCCCGCACAAATTTTTGTACTGCTGCACCCATCTTCAACAGTTTCATCAGGGTATTCGGTTCCAACCGCAGCATTTCATCTGTCCAGGTGGTGACTGTCTTCATCAGCGCCAGGGTTTCTGCTATACGTAACTGAGTAGCCTTGTCTTCCTGCTCCAGATCCGGGCTATCCAGGCATTGTTGCAAAGTGGCGATGGTGGGATTGAACTCTCTTTCCTTGCGTTCACGCACTACCGTGCGGAACAATTCCCAGACATCTAGCGACGTTTCATAATGTGCCCTGCGGTCACCCATGACATGCGCCAGTTTCACCAGCTTCCAGTTTTGCAGTTCTTTGAGCGAATTGGACACATTCGATCTTGCTACACCTAAGGTATCTGCAATTTCTTCTGCCTGCATGGGACAGCCTACGATATACAACAGGGCATGAATCTGGCTCACGGTACGGTTAACACCCCATAAGGTGCCCATTTCGCCCCAGTGCAGGATAAATTTTTGTTTGACGGGTGTAAGTTCCATGAGCATAGTGTACTTAATTCCCTTATTTCAGTCAAGACAGAAATAAAAGAATTATCTATTTCCTTGATCAAAAGATAAAATTACTCAGTATGAGACCTAATGAGGCTTAAATTTAAGAGGGGCATAGATGGATGACGTGCATGCAGTATTGAATTTCTGGTTTGGCTTGGATACCGACGATGCCAAAACCTCGCAATCCCAGGCCAAGCTATGGTGGTCCAAGAGCGATGACGTGGATGCGGCGATCAGGGATGGCTTTGCCAACCTGACCGAGCAAGCCATACAGGATGAATTGTCAGGCTGGGAAAATACTGCCGAGGGCAGGCTGGCATTGATTATTCTTTGTGATCAGTTCCCCAGGAATATGTACAGGAACCTGCCTGAGTCTTTTGCCTATGATGAGCAAGCCAGGGTTTACTGTGAGGCAGGCCTGCAATTGCAGGCAGACCGTCAGTTGCGCCCCATACAAAGAGTATTCTTTTATTTGCCGCTCGAACATTCAGAATCGCTGGCAGATCAGGACAAGTCGGTTGCCTTGTATGACGCATTGCGGCGCGAGGTGCCAGAAGCACAGCGCGAGATTTTTGATGGTTTTTATAAATTCGCGATAAAGCACCGTGCGATTATTGGCCGCTTTGGCCGTTTCCCGCACAGGAATGCGATACTCGGGCGCGCATCTACCGCGGATGAATTGACATTCTTGGCAGGACCCGGCTCATCTTTCTAGATCCAGCCTGGAGCCAGAATCGTCACATAAACTACCAGGGAGTATTCAAGCATGACAGAGCAACTTGCAACGCCAGGCGTTTATGTTATTGAAGTGGATGGTTTTTCAAGCGCTGTCGCGGCTGTGCCAACTGGCATACCTGTCTTTGTGGCATATACAGCCAAGGCCGGCGGTGCAGGTAAGCCTGTACGCATTTCATCTTTACATGAGTACATCAACATATTTGGTGCTATGCCGCAGATTGAGTATGACTACGTCAGCTATAGCCAGACGACACCGCCATACCAGACCAATAAGGCAGCGCCAGCTTTTGGCCTGTACTTTGGTTTGGAATTGTTTTTCAATAATGGTGGTGGGGTTTGCTATGTACTTTCTCTTGGCACGTATGATGAATTAATTGCTGCCGGTACTTTTGGCAAAGACGCCTATGCGAATGCATTGCCGATTGCGGCAGACTGTGCAGAAGCAGATTTGCTAGTCATGCCAGACGCCCTGCATCTTAGTCTGGATGACTGGACCAGCGTGTCGCAATTGGCCTTGCAAAGCTGTGAGCAATCACAGCACATCATGTGCATACTGGATGTGCACAATGGCTATTTGCCCGCCGATGGTACTGCGCAAGACCCCATCACAGGTGGTACGGGCAGTGGTGGCTTCTACAAGATTGTCGGGCTGGGTGAAGAGTTCAATCAATATGGTGTCGCTTACTATCCATGGCTGAACACAAATATCGTTAACCTTAGTGAGATAGATTACAACTGGATTTCGGCCGCTACCTTGCCTTTGCTGGTAGCAGATTTGACGACAGAAGCACCCACTTTATTTCCACCCTCTGCTTCAGACGCACTTTTGCCCAAGTTGCAGTCTTATCTCAATATCGTCAACTCGTTGACTCAGGCAGGAGACGCAGTGGCAGTGCGACAGCGTCATCAAAGTCTGATGGCGGTGTCACCGCTGTATCAGGTTTCCATGAACAATATTGTGGCCAGCGTCAATTTGTTGCCACCTGCTGCAGCGATGGCGGGGGTGTATGCGCGTACCGATCATACCTTTGGTGTTTTTCAGTCTCCAGCTAATACAACAATCATCAATGCCATTTCTCCGGCAGTGACTATCAATGATCAGGAGCAGGAAAATTTAAATATGCCCTTGAATGGCATGGCTGTGAATGCGATACGCACGTTTCCCAATGGTGGCCTGCTGATTTGGGGCGCGCGCACTCTGGCGGGGAATAGCGATGACTGGCGCTATATCAGTGTCAGGCGCACCATGATCATGTTGGAGCAATCAATAAAATTTGCACTGCGACCCTTTGTGTTTCAGACTAACACTCACCTGACTTGGGTGGCCGTGACTTCTGTGATCAGCAATTTTTTGAATGAGCAGTGGAAGGAAGGTGCACTGGTTGGTAGCAAGGCAACTGATGCATATAGCGTCAGTGTAGGGCTGGGTAGCACCATGACCTCGCAAGATATACTGGATGGCGTGATGAATGTCACGGTAAAGGTCGCGCTTGTGCATCCTGCAGAATTTATTGTACTGACTTTCCAGCAACAAATGCAAACGAGCTAAGCTTATTAAACTTTTTGCGAGGGGCCGGTTCTTCGCCGTGCCCTTTGTAAATCACATCACATCAATCATAACCAAACGTCGCACTCTTGCTCAAGTTGCGAGGTGCAGGTGGTGCTTTGGGCACGAAATTGAACTGGAACTTGACACTGCTGGGGCCATCGTTACCCACTTGTACAGTTTGTGCCAGTGGCTCGCCAAACATATTCGGTGCCCAGGCTTTGACTTCGTACTTGCCTGCTGGCAGATTATTGAGTGCAACGCTGCCTGACGCGTCCGTCTTGGAAAAATACGGCGTATCAACCACATAAATAAAACCGCGCATCCAGTCATGGAAGTGGCAAACCAGCGCGACTTCTCCTGCTTGATCAAACACGATGGGCGCAGGCTCTTCTTTTTTGCTATTCACGCGCAATTCAAAGGCCTTTGCGGGAGAAAATGATTTCAAGTGATGCTCGTGATTATCCTTGTTGGGAAAACGCACCTGCGTGCCGCGGCGTATGACAGTCAGGAAGGGGCTGAAAGCATAATTCTCTTGTGCTACAACGCTGGTGTCACCAGGCTTTTTGGCAGGTGAGGGCGTGTCCAGCGGCGTCGCAAACATGACGGCATTGCCCATGGCTTGCCCGTTCTTGTCGGTCAAATGCCCCACCAGCAAGCCTGCCTGGGCAGCCAGGGAATAACTGAATAATCCCAAAACAGACAATGACAGGCAGAGTTTGCTAAGGAATTGCGGTTTGGCTTGGATTTGCATCAATTTCTCCTGATTTCTTATAAGTGCTACTGAAGGCAGGTTGATTATGCTTGAACTTGGTCTGGCAAGGGAAGAGCGCGTCTCTTCAATAGAACCACTTACAACATGTCTGTCATCAAGGGTGGATAAGGGTATTGCAGCCTCGGCACGCAAATTGCGCTAGACTTGCAGGCTATCTATGGAGAATTGCATGAGTATTACAGTTGACGACGTTAAAGCCGTATTGGCAAAAGTGACAGACCCAAACACCAATAAAGACCTGATAGCAACTAAATCAGTAAAAAATATCAAGATAGAGGGCGCAGACGTGAGCCTGGACGTGGAGCTGGGTTACCCGGCCAAAAGCCAGTTTGACCTGATACGCGCTGCCGTTGTGGCTGCCATTACTGCCTTGCCTGGCGTGGGCAAGGTCGCGGTCAATGTGACTTCAAAAATTATTGCCCACGCTGTGCAGCCTGGCATCAAGCTTATGCCTAATGTGAAGAATATTATTGCTGTAGCCTCAGGCAAGGGAGGGGTCGGCAAATCGACTACCGCCGCCAATCTGGCTCTGGCCCTGGCTGCTGAGGGTGCGGCTGTCGGCATTCTGGACGCAGACATCTATGGCCCTTCGCAACCGATGATCATGGGTATTTCGGGTCGCCCTGAAACGGTGGATGGCAAAACCATGGAGCCACTGGAAAACCATGGCCTGCAAGTTTCTTCCATCGGTTTCATGATAGACCCTGACGAGCCCATGGTCTGGCGTGGCCCCCTCGTGACCCAGGCCATGCAGCAATTGTTGGGACAAACCAATTGGCGTGACCTGGATTATCTCATCGTCGATATGCCACCCGGTACGGGCGATGTGCAACTGACGCTGTCGCAAAAAGTGCCAGTAACTGGCGCTGTCATCGTGACGACACCACAAGACATCGCTTTGCTGGACGCGCGCAAGGGTCTCAAAATGTTTGAAAAAGTTGGCATCCCTATCCTGGGCATAGTCGAGAACATGAGCATCCATATCTGCTCCAACTGCGGTCATGCCGAGCATATTTTTGGTGAAGGTGGCGGCCAGAAAATGTGTGCAGACTTTGGTGTTGATTTCCTAGGTGGCCTGCCTTTGACGATGTCGATACGCCAGCAAGCAGATTCAGGCACGCCTACAGTGGTTGCTGAACCTGACGGGCAAATAGCAGGCCTGTATAAAGACATCGCCCGCAAAGTTGCTATCAAGGTAGCTGAAAAAGCCAAGGACATGACCAGCAAATTTCCTACCATCACCATACAAAATACCTGAGATGCAGGCGAATATCGGCAAGCAGGCTGACTATGCCTACATGCAGCAAGCGCTGGAGTTGGCCAGACGTGCGACCATAGAAACTTCACCGAACCCCAAAGTGGGTTGCGTCATCGTGCGTGATGGTCAGATGCTGGGGGAGGGTTGGACGCAGCCAGTGGGACAGGCGCATGCAGAGGTGCAAGCCCTGCGCGATGCTATTGCAAAAGGCCATGATGTGCGTGGCGCCACTGCCTATGTCACGCTGGAGCCCTGTAGTCATTTTGGCCGCACACCGCCTTGCGCAAATGGTTTGCGTGATGCTGGTATTGCACGCGTGGTCGCTGCCATGCAGGATGCCAATCCACAAGTAGCAGGGCGCGGTTTAAGTATCTTGCGGGAAGCTGGTGCTGAAGTTGAATGTGGTACTTTTCCTGATCTTGCTTTGCAGGCACGCGAATTGAACATAGGTTTTTTCCAGCGCATGGAAACAGGCAAGCCCTGGGTCAGGATGAAAGTTGCCGGCAGTCTTGATGGCATCACGGCGCTGGCAAATGGGCAGAGCCAGTGGATCACCGGGCCAGCAGCGAGGCAGGATGGACATCTTTGGAGGGCGCGTGCAGATGCGATTTTGACTGGCATAGGTACCGTGCTGGCAGATGACCCCATGCTGAATGTCCGCGGCATAGACACGCCACGTCAGCCACAAAAAATTATCGTCGATTCACATCTGCGCACCTCACCACAGGCCAAAGTGTTGCAAGGAGGTGCCTTGATTGTCTGTGCTGTGCCTAATGCTGAAAAACAGGGGCGACTGGAACAGGCGGGGGCAGAAGTAATTTGCTTGCCGGGTGCTAATCAGCAAGTGGATTTGCCTATCCTGATGCAAGAACTGGGGCGCAGGCAAATCAATGAATTGCATGTTGAAGCAGGCGCGACCCTGAACGGTGCATTGATTGTGCAAGGTTGCGTCAATGAATTATTGCTGTACCTGGCGCCCAAGCTGCTGGGTAGTGGCGCTGGTTTATTTAATTTACCTGAACTGACGCATGTGGATCAGGCGAGTGTTTTGCAATTTCACGAAATCAGCCAGGTAGGAGATGATGTGCGGATACTGGCTCGCTTGAAATAAATCATTTATATGTGAAGCAGGAATAGGTGAAGCCGAAAAATGTAAGGCAGAAAAGAAAAAAGGATCGTTGAATAATCAACGATCCTTTTTAATTTGGTCGGAGTACAAGGATTCGAACCTTGGACCCCCTGCTCCCAAAGCAGGTGCGCTACCGGGCTGCGCTACACTCCGAAAAACTGGTCTGTCTAGCCTGACATTTATTACTTCAATCGAACCAGCTTGAAAAACAAGATCTGTATCTACTGAAATAAAAGGGACCGTCTGTGACGATCCCTAGAATCTGGTCGGAGTACAAGGATTCGAACCTTGGACCCCCTGCTCCCAAAGCAGGTGCGCTACCGGGCTGCGCTACACTCCGAAGACCGCAATATTACTGCTTTAGAGACTTGCTGTCAACCCGTTTGCCTGCGTAGCGCTCTATGGCAGGCGATCATAAGGATTTTTTGCTTTCAAAATAGCGTTGCTGTCCAGTAATCGGATCATCAAAACAGATGGATTTTGCCAGTAACTGCAAAGGTGCAGAAAAATCATCAGCCTTGCAGGGCAGGGCAACCGGATAAAATGCATCATTCAAAATGGGTGCGCCGAGACTGCTCATGTGCAGCCGCAATTGGTGCTTTCTACCGGTCACAGGCTGCAATTGGTAGAGGCTATATTCGCCACGTCTTTCCTTGATATCAAGCAGGGTTTCTGAATTTGCCATGCCTGCCACTTCGCGCATGGCGAAGAACTTGTCGGCTTCTTCCATGCGGCTGCAATGCCGTAGCGGGAAAACCAGTTCTGGCAAATGCTTTGCAACGGCGTAATAAGTCTTTGTCATGCTTTTGCGCTGGAACAGGGATTGATATTGCCCGCGGGTGGTTGGGTTGTGTGAAAACAGCATGACACCTGCCGTCTCCCTGTCGAGCCTGTGTATGGGGGTAAGATCCATCAAGCCAGTATTTTTCTTCAGCCTGACCAGCAAGGTTTCCCGCAAAAATCGACCTGATGGAATGACCGGCAAGAAGTGTGGTTTATCGACCACCAGCAGATGTTCATCCTGGAAAAGGATTTCTTCATGAAAGGGGATAGGCGTTTCATTTTCTATTTCACGGTAGTAGTAAATACACATGCCGCGTTTGACAGCGCTATCTGCAAGCAGGACTTTACCGTGTTGATCAACGACCTCTTGCCTCCCCAGACGTGCTTGCCAGGTGCTTGCGTCAACATCCGGGAAATGTGTTTGCAAAAAACTCAAGACATTGTCCCAATGGCCTTCTGGTATCCAGATATAGCTTGGCGCGATGCCATCGCGTACTGGTAATGGCAGGGACGGGGGAGGCTGGGCTTGCATTTCTGATCGTTTATCGAATGGTCTGTTGGCGTCGCCATACTATCATGCAGCCATGGCGCAGGAGCTTGGCGGGCTGCATGAGATCATGAAACTATCCGTCCGGGATGTTAAAACGGTAAAATGCTGGTTTTAACCATTATCGCGTTCGTGTATGTCAGTTGTATCGACAGCAGGGCGCAGGCTAGTGATCTCATGACTGTACGTACCCGTTTCGCTCCCAGCCCTACCGGCTATCTCCACGTTGGTGGTGCACGCACTGCCTTGTTCAGTTGGGCATTTGCCCGTCATTTTGGTGGCACTTTCGTGCTGCGCATAGAAGATACCGATCTCGAACGCTCCACGCCAGAAGCTGTGCAAGCGATTTTGGAAGGCATGAACTGGCTGGGCCTGCAGCATGACGAAGGCCCTTACTATCAAATGAAACGCATGGAGCGTTATAGCGAAGTGCTGGCCGACATGTTGGCCAAAGGCACTGCCTATCACTGCTATTCCTCACCAGATGAAGTTGAAGCCATGCGTGAGCGTCAACGCGCCGCAGGTGAAAAACCGCGCTACGACGGCACTTGGCGTCCTGAAGCTGGCAAGACCTTGCCTGCGATTCCGGCTGACCGTAAACCAGTGATTCGTTTCAAAAACCCGCTGGATGGCGAAGTCAGCTGGCTGGATGTCGTCAAAGGACAAATCACCATCGGCAACCGTGAGCTCGATGATCTGGTCATTGCACGCCCCGATGGCACGCCTACCTACAACTTCTGCGTCGCAGTTGATGACTGGGACATGCAAATCACTCACGTTATCCGTGGTGACGACCATGTCAATAACACACCGCGTCAGATCAATATCCTGACTGCGCTCGGCGCGACTCTGCCGCATTATGGTCATTTGCCTATGATCTTGGGCCCTGATGGCCAAAAACTGTCCAAGCGCGATGGTGCTGCTAGTGTGATGGACTATCCGCTGCAAGGCTATCTGCCAGAAACCATGCTCAACTACCTGGCGCGCCTGGGTTGGAGCCACGGTGACGATGAGATATTCTCCATGGAGCAAATGTGCAGCTGGTTTGATTTAAGCCATTTGTCTGCTTCTGCTGCCCAATTCAATCCTGAAAAACTGGCATGGATCAATAACCACTACATCAAGGCAGCAGACAACACGCGCCTGGCTGGTTTGATCAAACAGCAAATGCTCGACGATGGTGCGCAGTTTGATAATGCACCCGAGTTGGAAGCCGTGATCGCACTATTGAAAGAACGTACCAATACCACAGTAGAGCTGGGGCAGGCTGCCATGCTGTTCTATCGTCAGCCAGCAGCAGACCCTGTATTGGTGACCCAGCATGTGACAGAAGCGATCTTGCCAGCCTTGCGTCAATACGCCGAACTGTGCAAAACCGTGGAATGGAACAAAGCAGCCCTGTCTGCCGCCATGAAACAAACCCTGGCCGACTTCTCGCTGAAGATGCCACAACTGGCGATGCCTTTGCGCTTACTGCTCACAGGTCAATTGCAAACACCGTCCATCGATGCCGTGATCGAGTTATTTGGCCGTGAAGTGGTTTTGCAGCGTTTGAGCGTTATTGCTGCTTAGAAAGCGGTAGGGGGCTTTACATCCGTGTAAGCTTCCCCTATAATCTCGTTTCTGTTCTGCAGCGTCGGGGGTATAGCTCAGCTGGGAGAGCGCTTGCATGGCATGCAAGAGGTCAGCGGTTCGATCCCGCTTACCTCCACCAAAAAATGTGGCAGAGCAGATAAACATACTTGTTGTCCCCATCGTCTAGAGGCCTAGGACATCACCCTTTCACGGTGAGTACAGGGGTTCGAATCCCCTTGGGGACGCCAATCAACTTTACAAAGTTATTGTGGACAACAGGCTGTTAGCAATTTAGGTCAGTAACACGGACAGAATATGTCCCCATCGTCTAGAGGCCTAGGACATCACCCTTTCACGGTGAGTACAGGGGTTCGAATCCCCTTGGGGACGCCAGTAAGTTCTCGTTAAGAGAGTAAAAAAAGCCTTGAGAAATCAAGGCTTTTTTTGTTTTTGCTGTATGCTTTTTTCTTCAGCTTATTTCGATAATATATTGCGACAATAAGCATTCAACGCGGTGTATCAGCGAGGTGGAGAAAAGAAAGGGATGAAATTCAAAATCCCCAGGTCGCAAAAGTATTCAACAACTATCCACTGCCTATACGGCAAAAGCTGATGTACTTGCGTCAATTGGTTTTGGATACTGCATCAGAATGTAAAGTGGCCGACATACTGGAAGAGACCCTGAAATGGGGGGAGCCGAGTTATCTCGCGAAGACTGGCAGCACCGTCAGAATGGATTGGAAGAGTTCGGCACCGGAACAATACGCCATGTATTTTCATTGCCAGACGAGGCTGGTTGATACATTTAAAGAGCTTTACAGCGACAAGCTAAAGTTCGAAGGTAATAGAGCCATTATTTTTTATCGGGATGATGAAATCCCAGTTGATGAAGTGAAGCTCTGTATTCTTTTGTCTCTAACTTATCACGACAGAAAACATCTCTCCATGCTGGGCGTATGAGCAAAACATAGATAGATGTTTTGCCTGGATTGACTTCTGTCGTGTCGCCTCTATTGGGTTTAATGGAAACCTATTTTTTTACATAGATACGGTCAAACTCACCACCATCATCAAAATGTTTTTTCTGCGCCTGTTTCCAGCCGCCGAATACATCATCGACAGTAAATAAATTCACAGGCTTGAAAGAGGCTGCATATTTCTTTGCTGCGATTTCTGAGCGTGGGCGCAGGTAGTGTTTGGCGATCAGATCCTGGCCAGCTTCGGTATAGAGAAACTGCAAATAGGCTGTGGCGATTTTGCGGGTGCCCAGTTTGTCGGCTACCTTATCTACCACCGCGACCGGGGATTCTGCCAGGATAGAGATTTTGGGATAGACAACGTCAAAATTGTCACCAAATTCCTGGCGCACGAGTTGCACTTCATTTTCAAAGGTTACCAGTACATCACCAATTTCACGCTGAGTGAAGGTGGTAGTGGCACCGCGGCCGCCACCATCAAGCACCGGTACATTCTTGAACAGGTTTTCTACCAGTTGGCGTGCCTGAGCTTCAGTGCCGCCAGTCTTGATGACGGAGCCCCAGGCTGCCAGGTAGCTGTAACGGCCATTTCCAGACGTTTTTGGATTGGGGATGATGACTTTCAGGCCAGGTTTGCCAAGGTCGTCCCAGTTGGCGATGTGCTTGGGGTTGCCCTTGCGCGTCAGGAACACCATGGTCGAATAAAACGGTGCTGCATTATTCGGGAATTGTTTGGCCCAGTCTTGTGGCAGCAATCCCTTGTCTGCAAGTATGTCGATATCGTTCGCCTGGTTCATGGTCACGACCGAGGCTTCCAGCCCATCAATCACCGAGCGTGCCTGTTTGCTGGAACCACCGTGGGACTGGTTAACACTAATGCTTTCGCCAGTTTTCTTTTTCCAGTCTGCAACAAAGGCGGGGTTGACGTCCTTGAATAATTCCCTGGTCACGTCATAGGATGCATTCAGAATGCCGGTGGCAGCTTGTGCGGTGCTGTAAAAAGCAAGCAGGCTGACACTGGCAATCAGCAATGCGGCTACGAAAGTGGTGCGGCGCTGGCGTTGGCGGGTTTTGATTAACTGTTTTATATGTGCAATTTTGCTCATTTTTTGCTCTCGGTTTGCAGATTGTCCATCTTGCGCAAAAATGCCAGGCTTGTGAACGATGATATTTTTACTTGCTTAGACACATAAGGCATAAGTGACATGGCATCAGCGACATGGCATCAGCGGGACAGGTATTTCCTGCTGGAGAAAAACAAATATGCATGCTCAAAATTAGTCTGATAACCGCTTGCGTCCGCCATACTGCAAAGACATTAAATTTGCTACACTGAGTCTCTTGATATATTTATCCAGGTCAAAACTGATGAAAATGACTACTCCCCTGATGGTGGCACTGTTGGCTGCAAGCACCTCAATTTCACTGACTGCCATAACTACATTGCCCGCCCAAGCGGCGGATAGCAAGGCGGCCAGCGCCTCTGCTCATGCAGCCAATGCCGCGCAGGGTGGCATAGACTGGCGCAAGGACAATAATGTAGATGCGGCTTTTGCCCAGGCCAAGGCCAGCAACAAACCTCTGTTTTTATACTGGGGTGCGATCTGGTGCCCGCCTTGTAATCAGGTAAAAGCAACAATTTTCAATCGCCAGGAATTCATCGATAAATCACGTCATTTCATTCCGGTATATCTGGATGGCGATACCCCGGGTGCACAAAAATTTGCGTCGCAATTCAAGGTGCGTGGTTATCCGACCATGATATTGTTTAAACCTGATGGCGCAGAGATCACACGTTTGCCTGGTGAAGTTGATTCTGAACGCTATTTGCAAGTGCTGACCCAGGCCCTGAATACCACGCTGTCTGTACAGGACACCATGAAGCTGGCATTGGCGGGCAATAAAAATCTCAAGGATGAGGATTGGAGCCTGCTGGCCGATTATTCATGGGATGATCCGGAGCAAAAACTGGTGCCCGGCAAGGAGCTGGTGGCGACTTTGCTCAAGCTGTCTGAACTGAGCCCGGCTGGTTTGCATGCCACGCGTTTGTACCTGCGCGGCATTTATGCAGCGGCTACAGCCAAGCCTGGCCAGTCATTGCCAAGTATCGACAAGGCTCAGGCAACAGATAAAATCCTGAAAGCCATCAATGATCCCAAAGCAGCACGCGACAATATGGATTTGCTGAGCAATGCTGCCGGAGAGATCACCGAGTTCCTGACTGTTGCCAAATCAGAGCCACGCAACAAGTTGGTACGTGCCTGGAACACGGCGTTGCTCAAGTTGGCTGATGATGCCACGATTTCCAAGACCGACAGGTTGGGCGCAGTCGGTGCCCAGGTCGCTCTGGCCAGTCTGGATAATGCCAAGCCAGAAGTGGCTTTGCAGAAGGATGTGCAAAAACGCGTGGGCCTGATAGAGCAGGCAACTACCGATGCCTATGAGCGCCAGTCTGTCGTCAATGCTGCCGCCCATGCACTGGGCGATGCTGGATTGCTGGATGATTCTGACAGCTTGCTCAAGGCTGAACTCAAGCGTTCACATTCGCCTTACTATTTCATGTCCACCCTGGGCTCGAATGCCAAGAAGCGTGGTGACAAGGCAGGTGCAGCAAACTGGTATGAGCAAGCTTATAACGCCGCCAAGGGCCCGGCCACCCGTTTGCAATGGGGTTCTAACTATGTCAGCAGCCTGGTAGAACTGGCGCCAAATGATGATGCGCGTATAGAAAAAGCTGTGCAAAACGTCTTTGGTGAAGCGGCAAAAATTGACAATGCTTTCTATGAACGCAACCGCGCTTATCTGGAAAAAATGGGGAAAAAACTGACAGACTGGAATAAGGAAGGCAAGCATCAAGTTGCTTACCAAAAAGCGCGCGCGCAACTTGACGGCATCTGTGGCAAGTTGCCTGCGAGTGATCCGCAAAAAGCAGTTTGCCAGGGTGTGTTGAATAAGTCCTGATCAGATCAGAATCAGCATAAATAAATCAGCATAAATAAATCAGCATAAATAAAAATCCCGCGATTACAGAGTCGCGGGATTTTTATTTGCTTCAATAGTTTCGAATATTGCTCAGTCTGGCTTGAACTGATGGGCAAAGGTAAATTCATCTGTCCTGGCCTTGTAGTGCAAACCTTTACGCAATGCCCAACTGGCGTATTGGTGATGCAGGGGGATGACAGCATAATCTTGCACGGCAGTGGCCATTGCCTTCTTGGCAAAGCCTTCGCGCTTGTCGGTTTCAACGGAAGACAGGGATGACTCTATAGCCTCATCCAATGCGCGGTTACTGTATTTGCCCCAATTCCAGCTACCCCAACCATTTTCGGTATTGATAGTGCCTAGCGTCGTGCGCAATGCAAAATCGCCGGCAAGTGAGCCCCAGCCCAGCAAAGCCATGCTGTAATCTCCCTTTGCTGCTTTAGGAAAGTACACCGCCAGTGGTTGGGTCTCTACCTTGGCCTGTATGCCCACCTTGCTAAGGAATTGCGCCACTGTCTGGACGATCTGCTCATCATTGATATAGCGATTATTCGGCCCATGCAGAGTGATGGCAAAGCCATTTGGATAGCCAGCCTCAGCCAGCAATTTTTTTGCACCTTCTGGATCATAAGCTTCAACCTGCAAGCTATCGTTATAGCCAAACACGCCAGGCGCGACCAGGTTGGATGCAGGCACTGCCAGGCCTTCTAGTATGCGTTCGGTCAATGCCTTGCGATTAATGGCCTTGGCGATGGCTTTGCGTACACGTATATCCTTCAGCGGGTTGGTCGCAAGGGGTTTGCCTGCTTTGTCAGTGATGTATGGCGAGACCCTGGTCTGGTGATCAAGCTGCCAGAACAGGGTACGCCAGGAAATCTTTTGTTCCAGCTTGAATTTGGCATTGCTTTTGAGCTTGCTCAAATCTGCCGGCGGTATGCTTTCTATGGCATCGACATCACCAGACAGCAGCGCAGCCATGCGCGGCGCACCAGCGGTGATGATGCGGAAGGTGACTTTGTCCCAAGCAGATTTCTCGCCCCAGTAAGCATCGTTTTTTGTCAGTTCAACTACATCACCGCGTTTGAAACTGGCAAATTTATAAGGACCAGTACCAATTGCTGCCTTGCCGCTGTTGAAATCATCTGTGCTGGCCTGTAATGCCACTTTTTTTGAAACGATGAAGACAGAACTCATGTCTAGTGGTAGCGGGCCATATGCCGTTGCTGTCTTCAGGCGTAGCGTATAGGGATCAACAACTTGCTTGCCGACGATTTGTTTGGTGAAGCTGGTGTAAGGGCCGGGGCTGTTCTTTATCAGCGCAGGCCTGTCGAGAGAAAACACGACATCTTCTGCAGTCATTTCGCTGCCATCATGAAACTTCACCCCATGGCGCAATTTGAACTCCCAGGTAGTGGGGTTGATCGCCTTCCAGGACAAGGCCAGGCCAGGCGCAATACGCCCATCAGAGTCAACGCTGACCAGTGCCTCAAACAAATGGGATGCCATCGCATTATTCGGCCCGCTATTGAAATAATGCGGGTCCATGGAGTTGACGTCGGCTGCCAGGCCAAGTTTCAGGTTGGCTGCATGGCTGGCCGCGGGCAACAAAAGGCCATTAGCCATGGCAAACAGCGTTGGGATAAACAGTTTTTTTGATATGGAAAACATAGGCAACTTTCAAGCTTCAATATTGCAAGCTTACCATTGCCTGACCATTTCATCAGCGCAGGGAATGTATTTGTATATTTGAAATGAGGTGAAAGGAAAGGAAATGCATTCTAATTATTTTGATAAGGCCAGCTTACAAATGGAAGCATATTCTGCAAGAACGACATGAATCTGATCCTGGAAGTACTCTGTGAGGGGCTGGCAGGATTTTTCCTGTAACAATCCACAGTTTTGCTTATTCTGATTTACATATCGTTACTTGTGAAAGCCATTCGCATGAAACTATATTGATTGCATAGGACGAACGAATAAGCAAGTCATTGTTCTTCTGCATAAATACTTCAACATAAATACTTCAATAGTTTCAATAACGGGTATAAAAATAGATGAAAAACCTGACAAAAATTCCCGGTTTGCTGGTGTTGTTGATCACCGTAAATATCTGTGCTCTTCCTGTTCATGCTGCAGGTCCTTCGACGGAGGCCGAAGCCCTGCACGTACTGAACCGTCTTGCCTATGGTCCTCGGCCTGGTGATTTAGAGCGGGTCAAAAAAATGGGTGTGGATGCTTATGTCGAACAGCAACTGAATCCACAATTCCTGCCCTTGCCAGATGGTTTGCAAAAGAAATTGAAATCACTCGATGTCATGAACCAGAATGCAGGCTCGGTCTTGTTTGACTATCAAAAAGCCTTGAAAGATACTAGCGATGAATCTGATGCCGCACAAAAGAAACGCCGTGAACTGGTCGGCCGCATCATTGAGCAAACCGCAGAATCCAGGCTGTACCGTGCAATAGAAAGCTCGCATCAGCTGGAAGAAGTGATGGTGGATTTCTGGTTCAATCATTTCAATGTGTTCAATGGCAAAGGTCTGGACCGCGCACTTGTCGCCAGCTATGAGCGCGACGCCATCCGGCCTTATGTCTTTGGCAACTTCCGTGATTTGCTGAGTGCAACGGCCAAGCATCCTGCCATGTTGTTTTATCTGGATAACTGGTTATCTACGTCAGCAGACTTTCATGCCAATGGCAAGCAGGGCAAGGGCGGCGGACAAAAGGCCAAGTCCAGCGGCCTGAATGAAAACTATGCGCGTGAAGTGATGGAGTTGCATACCCTGGGTGTGGATGGTGGCTATACCCAGAATGACGTGACCGAACTGGCACGCATGCTGACCGGCTGGACCTTTGATCCGCGTGCTATGGTCAGAAGTAATCAAAATTTTTACTTTGATGCTGACAGGCACGATAAAGGTAGCAAGCTGTGGTTGGGTAAATCCATACCAGTGCGTGGTCAGGCAGAAGCAGAATTCGCACTTGATGTGCTGGCAACACATCCATCTACCGCCCATCACCTGAGTTTCAAACTGGCACAGTATTTTGTCGCCGACAAACCTGCGCCTGCCTTGGTCGAGAGGCTGACCAAACGTTATCTTGATACCCGCGGTGACATACGGGCGGTATTGCAGACACTGTTTGCCAGTGCCGAATTTCGTGACCTTCAAAATGCGGGCGTGAAATATAAAACCCCATATCAATATGTGGTGTCAGCCATCCGGGCCAGTGATGTCAATGTGCAAAATGTCAGGCCTGTGCTGGGCGTACTGGCACAACTTGGCATGCCTTTATACGGCAGCCAGACACCCGATGGTTATAAAAACACCCAGGATGCCTGGATGAACCCTGATGCCATCAGCCGCCGCATCAACTTTGCCACCGCACTCGCAACCGGCCGGCTGCCATTTGATAAAGAGATAGAGGATGGCGACAAAATGGGCAAGAAGCAGTTGGCAAAACAGGCTGAGGAAAAATCAGACCGGCCCGCAGTCATGCCTGCTATTAATGCCACTGCCTTGTTGCAGACACTGGGGCCAGGCTTGTCTGGGCGCAGTATAGAAATTGTGAATGGCAATCCCGAAGCCTTGCGTGCCTCATTGATATTGGGCAGCCCGGATTTTATGCAGCATTGAAACAAGCAAGCGAGCAGATAAAGAGAGCAAAATGAAACGCAGAAATTTCTTATATTCCATGGCCGCAGGAGCGGGTTTGCTGATCCCGGTGGGGCAGGCTGCATGGGCTGCCAGGGCGAATGGCGCAGCATCGGAAGCAACAACAAAAAACAAGCTCATCGTCATCATGTTGCGGGGCGCAGTCGATGGCTTGAACGTGGTTGCGCCTTATGGTGATGCCAATTATCCGCGCCTGCGACCGACTATCGCACTGGCAAGGCCGGGACAGGCCGACGGTGCAATAGATCTCGATGGTTATTTTGGTCTGCATCCCGCACTGGCAGACTTGCAGGATCTTTGGCACCAGAAGAAACTGGCTTTCGTGCATGCCAGCGGCTCACCGGATGTTACCCGTTCACATTTTGATGCCCAGGATTATCTGGAGTCTGGCACGCCTGGGCGTAAGGGGACGACAGATGGCTGGATGAACCGTTTGCTTGGTAACTTGCCGGGTACGACGACGCCAACGCGCGCTGTCAGTGTCGGTGCGGTCATGCCCCGTATTTTGTCGGGCACGGTTGCCGCCAGCAATATTGCCAGCGGTGCGGCGGGTACCAAGGCGAATGTATTGGACAGACCCAAGGTCGGTGCAGCTTTTGAACAGATGTATAAGGACAACGATAAATACGCCAAAGCCTTCAGTGATGCCAAAGAAGCGCATCAGGAAATGATGGGCGCATCCATGGAAAAAGAACAGCAGGCTGCCGATGGCGGCGCACCCTTGCCCAATGGTTTTCCTGACGACAGTACCCGCGTTGCCACCTTGCTCAAGAATGATCCTAAAATCCAGATGGTATTCATGGCATTGGGGGGCTGGGACACCCATGCCAACCAGGGCGCTGGCAAAGGTCAGTTGGCAAATCGTTTGTCACCGCTGGGTCTGGGCCTGGCAAATCTGGCCAGACGCCTGGGCCCCATGTTTGATGACACGACGATCGTCGTGATGTCAGAGTTTGGCCGTACTGCCAAACAGAATGGCAATGGCGGCACCGACCATGGGCATGGCAATGTTATGTGGGTGCTTGGTGGTAAAGTTGCTGGCGGCAAGGTATATGGCGACTGGCGTGGCCTTGGCAATGATCAGTTATATGAGGGGCGTGATGTGCCTGTGACGACTGATTTTCGTTCGGTATTGACGCAGGTCTGTGAGCGGCATATGGGCTTATCTGACAAGCAACTGACCCAGGTTTTTCCTGAACAATCTTACGCCAGGTCCAATTTCAATTTATTTGTGAACAGAGCCTGACTGCCGATCTGGCGTAGTAAATAAAAAGCCACTCTGGATTAAACCGGGGTGGCTTTTTTTTGTATGCGTACTGTGTTCAGGCAGTGGTATTGATGGTTGTGCCAGTCACTTGTCCGCTAGTATTGACCACTGGTTTGGGTTGCTCGGGCGGCGGTGGTTCTGGCTGCTTGACATTCTGCTTGCTGGCCAGTTGCGCCTGTTGTTCTGCTTGCGATTCGGTAATTCTTTTTTGATCTGCAATGGCATCAGCCGTACCTGAATCGCGGTCTGCTGCTGCCCCTATCGTTTCCGCACTTTGTTTCTGCTGACCAGCAGCAGCCTGCTGCAAAAGTTGCTGTTGTTGTGCAACTTGCGCTGCGCTTGAAGATGTAACGGACGTGACCATGATATTAACTCCTAAGACTAGAACCAGGATTATTTCAACATAGCGAGCCTGGACCAAAATTACAAGCGATTTAACCACAAATTGCAGTTTGTTGCCATGCGTCAATGTTAATCAAGCTCGGTCAATTGATAGTGCGTATTCATTTTTCAACTTTGCTTATACGAATAGTTGTATATACAAATGCATATATATGATTGGAAAAAACTTGTTGCCTTCGATAAAGTTGAGTCCAACAGCAACAACAGCCGGTCAGATACTCAGTGATACGTATAGAGCAGTTAGCAAAGATTTATAGCCATCAGGGCCGCGAAGTAAGAGCCTTGCATAATATCAATTTCAACATAGAAACGGGTCAGGTTTTTGGCATCATAGGCCGTTCCGGTGCGGGTAAAAGCACTTTGCTGCGCACCCTGAATTTACTGGAGCGTCCTAGTGCGGGCAAAGTGGTGATTGATGATCAAGACATCACCAGTTTTGACGCGCAACAACTGCACGCCTTGCGCCAGCGTGTGGGCATGGTGTTCCAGCATTTCAATTTACTGCATGCAAAAACGGTCGTCGACAATATTGCCTTTCCGCTCAAGCTGAGTGGCAAATATACAAGGCAGGAAATCCAGGCAAGGGTAGAAGAATTACTTGAGCTGGTAGATTTGCAAGATCAGGGTCTTAAATATCCATCGCAATTGTCTGGTGGACAAAAGCAAAGAGTGGGCATTGCCAGGGCGCTGGCAAATTATCCGCATCTATTGTTATGCGATGAGGCGACCTCGGCATTAGACCCTGAGACCACGCAAGCAATCTTGCGTCTGTTATTGGATATCAATAAAAAACTGGGCCTGACCATCGTCTTGATCACCCATGAAATGCAGGTGATACGCACTATCTGCGACAAGGTGGCAGTGATAGATGCGGGAGAGATTGTTGAGCTCGGTGATGTGGTCGATGTGTTTCTGCATCCTCAGCATGTGGTGACGCAAAGCCTGGTTGCAGAAAATCAGGCACTGGATCTGTCTGTGCTGGAGCGCAGCGATCAGGACGCTGACCGTCATTTGCTGCGTTTGAGCTATGTAGGTGCAAGTACGCATGAACCCATCATTACCCGTATCGCGGCGCAAGCCGGTGTGGATATCGCCATTCTGCAAGGAGTGATAGGACGCATCAAGGAGACGCCTTACGGACAGTTGCTGGTGGAGTTGCACAGTACGCGGGAACAGTCAGCGACTGTGGAGAATTTATTAAAAAATGCTGGTGTCAGGGTGGCAAGAATCAGCGCGGCAGCAGAGGTGCACTGATGGATTTTTCTCAAATTGATTGGAGTGACATCGCACTGGCCACACTGGATACCTTGACGATGACAGGTGCCTCTTTGCTGTTCACCGTGGTGCTGGGTTTGCCTTTGGGTGTACTGCTGTTTTTGACAGGTAAAAAGCAATTGCTGGAGCAGGGCCTGCTGTACGCAGTGCTGTCGGTAGTTGTAAATATTTTGCGCTCTATTCCTTTCATTATTTTGCTGATCGTATTGATCCCTTTCACGCTGCTGTTGATGGGAACCTCGCTGGGGGTACCGGGAACAATACCGCCGCTGGTCATCGGAACAACGCCATTCTTTGCTCGCCTGGTAGAAAACGTGTTGCGGGAAGTGGATAAGGGAATTATTGAGGCCTGCCAGGCCATGGGTGCCAGGACCTGGCAGATTATCTGGCATGCATTGTTGCCAGAAGCATTGCCGGGTTTGCTGGCTGCCGCAACAGTAACGACGATTGCCTTGGTGTCGTATGCAGCCATGTCGGGCGTGATCGGTGGAGGTGGACTGGGTGACCTGGCGTTGCGTTATGGTTACCAGCGTTTTCAAACTGAGGTCATGGTAGTGACGGTATTTATTTTGATCGTGCTGGTGCAGTTGCTGCAATTCGCCGGTGACAGGCTGGTGTTGAAATTTACACGCAAGTAAGTTTATTTTTTGGTTTTTTTTGAATTTGTTTTTGAGTTTATTTTTGAATGTTTTTGAATATTTTTTATAGGAGCCATTATGTCTTTGAACCTGAAACGCCGTTTTACCCTGATACTGGCAGGTAGCCTGACAGCCGCTGCCGTGTTTTCACCAACTGCATTTGCAGTAGAAACCTTGAACATCGCTGCCAGCCCCGTGCCGCATGCAGAGATACTGGAATTTATCAAGCCACAACTTGCCAAAGAAGGCGTGGATTTGAAAGTGAAAGTGTTCACTGACTACATACAACCAGCAGTGCAGGTCAATGAAAAACATCTGGATGGGAATTTTTTTTTGCACCAGCCTTACCTGGATGAGTTCAAGAAAAGCCACAAGAATGATATCGAAGTACCTATTGCCAAGGTGCATGTAGAACCTTTCGCTGCCTATTCAAGCAAGTACAAAAAACTGGCTGACTTGCCCGATGGTGCGACTGTCGCTATACCGAATGATCCGTCAAACTCTGGCCGTGCCTTGCTGCTGCTGGCAAAACAGGGTTTGTTGAAACTGAAGGACCCAAAAAATATCTCTGCGACGCAAAAAGATATTATTGAAAATCCTAAGAAACTGAAATTCAAGGAACTTGAAGCAGCAACTTTGCCGCGTGTATTAAACCAGGTTGACCTGGCCTTGATCAATACCAACTATGCGATAGAAGCAAAACTCAATCCTGTCAAAGACTCGCTGTTTATCGAAGATGCGAATTCACCTTATGCCAATTTGCTGGTGGCGCGTGAAGATAACAAAAATAGCCCCGCCTTCAAAAAGCTGGTGGCAGCCCTGAATTCACCTGAAGTCAAAAAGTTTATTGAAGAAAAATACAAGGGCGCAGTGGTCCCTGCTTTTTAATCGTCTCTTCAAATAAAAAAACACCCCGGCAGAATTTTTATTGCCGGGGTGTTTTTTTTTTACATACAGCTTTACCTGCTGGTTGATACCGGTTCAGTTGCCGCTTGCTGCAAATTAACATAGGGAGTACGCGCAAAGCTTTTCAGATAATCGATATTGTCCCTGAATTCTTCATCTCTCATTGCATTGCCTTTTGGCGTACTGTATTCCAGCAAAAGATTGTCGTCATTTGACAAAGTGGTTTTGCTCAATGCCAGCATTTGTTTGACCTGTTCAGGATTGAGCACCTGCGCGCCAGAAACGGATACTATGCCGTTCTTGTAAAGGTCGAGATAAGCCTTCATGGTTTGATTATTGGCCATCGCTAACAAATGTTTTTCCTTTTCGGCATCGGGGAAAGCATCCGGGCTATTGCTGGCTATCATTGCACCTTGTTTTCCTACGTTATAAATCCAGACGTAGCGGAAGGAATGCGACAGGCTGGCAATCATGACTCTCAAGTTCTGTTTGGACATATGCGCCAGTTGAAACCATTGTTTCAATATACCTTTGTCTGCCAGCCTCGACTTGGCCAATGTATAAAATTCCTGGTTGTACAGAGAGGCTGCGCCTGCGAACCAAATGGAGGACAGTTGTATTGCAATCAGATCGTATTTTTTGTTGGTCAGTGACAAATGATTCCTGCCATCGGTATACAGGAATGACACGCCAGGTTTTGTAGCGAGATTATGATTGACGTCGGCAAAATGACGGTTGGCGATATTCACCAGGTCGCGGCTCAGATCGACCACTTCCATGGACTTGAAGCCTGACTCATGGATGGCCATGGCAGTGACGCCAGTGCCATATCCTATGACCAGGGCATTGTCATAGTTATTCAAATGCAGCATGGGTATCAGCCCAAAGCCTGCCTGCGCCAGCATTTCGCTGCCAGTTTCCATGACATTATTGCCTTGGAACTTGCCATTCGTGGTCAGGGTTTTAAACTCCTTGCCTTGTTCGGTTTGCGCCATGACCGCAGTCAGGCCACCATCGGCACTCTCCGCATGATCTATCATTTTCCAGCCCGCATAATAAGTAGGCTTGAAATAAGTGTTGATACCGGTGGCGATTGCGTTCAGGTCCAGTTGTTTGGGGCAGGCAATGAGCAAGATTGTGGCGGCAATAGCACTGCCATATTGTTGCAGGGCGGGTGCAGATTTGTCGCGCGACTTCCAGGTCGCTATCAATAACAAGGTGAAAGCCACTACACCACACGATAAACTGGTGTAGAAGCCGCCGATAGCTGGCAGGAGCAAAAATCCAGCCAATAACACGCCGGCGATATTGCCCAGGGTATTGATGGCAGAAGGGAAACCTATGCCGTCATGCTGGCCTTTGGAAGCGATCGTCATGCTGACAGGATAGAGAGCACCAATCGCAAATGCTGGCGGCAATGCAATGATGACTGCAGGAATGGCGCGCAAGAATTCCCTGAACCAGAAAGAGTAGGGGACCGTGCTTTTTGCCAGACCATAGAAATACAAAGAAGAAAGATGCCACAAAAAAGTGGAGCACAGGATGGTACAGGTCAGCAAGAACAAGGCGTCATTTAATTGCTCATTGGTGGAGCGCTTGCTTGCCTTGCCAGCATATTTGCCACCGAGGGCCAGGCCTGCAAGAAAGCACGTCAGCATCAGGGAAAAAGCATAAGTACTATTGCCTATGACCACGGCCAGCAAATGTATGGTCGAGACTTCCATCATCATCGTCAGTGCGCCGACGATGAGCAGGACAAACAGACCAAAACGGTAAGAACCTTGCGCCAGCAAATCAGTTTTGCCTTGCTCCTGTACAGGCAAGCTGTCCGTCGTTTTTGTTTCGCTGACCAGCAAGAATGCCAGCAGTGCCACCATGATATCAATAGCAGAGGAGAGCCACAGCGTGCCATTCATACCTAGGGCAGGAATGATCAGATAGCCCGACAATAAGGCGCCAGACGCCGCACCAAACGTATTGGCGGAATAAAACCATGAGATAGAAGCCATGCAGGATTTGCTATCTGCAACCGCACGCACCAGCAGGGGGAAGGTCAGGCCCATCAGGATGGTAGGGAAGAGCAGCACCAGTGCGCCTAGCAAGACTTGATAAATGACGAGAGAGCCAGAATCGGGCCTGTAGCCGACGGCAATCATTAAATAGATATCGTGCGCGAATGAAAATATATAAGGCGTACACAGGCAGTAAAGGGCAATCGCCAGCTCTGCCATGGCATACATGCGCACCGGGAAGCGTGTGCGTTTTGCCACGCCTGCACCTATTGCAGCGCCGATTGCCATACCAGCCATGTAAATAGCCAGCACGGTGTACGTGGCGCTGGACTGGCTGCCAAATACCAGGGCAAGCTTTTTTGCAAAGTAAATCTGGTAAGCCAGTGCCGCAAAACCGGAGGCAAAGAAAATTCCAAACAAGGTGTTTATTTTTTTCACGGTTATATTTTTAATGAGCGTCTTCCAGGCGCTGGTGGATGGGAATTTATTCTTTGCTATTTATACCATAGCTGCGAATAGTTTAAGCGAATGATAGTAAAAAGAATTTGCATGTTAATGATGTTGGCATGTATTGTCAAATGACTAAATTGTGACCTTGCTTTTTGCGCGTCTGATGGTTTGATGGAAAGACCATCTTGCCCATGTCAGCCTATGTTGGAGACTATGGGGCTGCCCTCATGCAAGTCACAGGACGAAAAAAAACGCCGCTGTATTAAGCGGCGTTTTTTGTAAAGTCTGTAGTCTTAGTTACGAACGACTTTTTTGTATTCGTTAGTGCGTGTATCGATTTCGATCATGTCGTCCTGGCTGACGAACAGTGGTACTTGAACGATATGGCAATTTGCTTCGATTGCATTTTCAATCTTGGCTTCTTTCAGGACGTTACCTGAGGTATTGCCTTTGACTGCTGGCTCAGAGTAAATGATCTGGCGAACGATAGTGGTTGGCAATTCTACAGAGATGGCTTTGCCGTCATAGAATACGGCTTCGCATTCCATGCCATCTTTCAGGTAATTCAGAGAATCACCCATATTTTCTGCTTCGATTTCATACTGGTTGTATTCTTGATCCATGAATACAAACAGTGGGTCAGCGAAGTAAGAATAAGTAACTGGTTTTTTGTCCAATACAACTACGTCAAACTTGTCGTCGCCACGGAAGACGTTTTCTTGTGGGCTGTTGGTCAACAGGCTTTTCATTTTCCACTTGTAAGTGAAGCCTGTACGGCTGGAACCATTAACGTCAGAGCGCAATACAATCATTGGTTTGCTATCGACCATAATGATGTTGCCAACACGAATTTCTTTTGCAAATTTCATAGCGAGTATACGTAAAAAGTAGGTTGCATAAAAATCATCTGTTGCCTACTGGCAAAAAGCACCGCAAGCCCACGTTTGATTGAGATTTAAAACAGGTTAAAAATTAACCCAACATTATACTGCATCTTTTTGGCTTGCTACCCTAACTGCATTGACGAACTTCAATAAATTGCTCGTCATATCGCCATTTTCTTGCATTTTTCTTTGCCAATTGCCAGAAAGCCGTGCAATTTCTGACTGGTCGGCTTGAAAGACTCTCCATATTTCTGGCCAGTCCAGCGGTGGATGGCTGACATCATTCCAGGCATTTGACAAGGCAACCAGACTTGCAGTGGCAGATGTGGTGGTTTTTAAGAATGCATTCAACTTCACATGATGCAGATTTTCATCTTGGGGATAGATATGCCAGATGAAGGGTTTGTTTGCCCATTGCGCCCGCACGAATGAGTCTTCACCGCGGACAAAGTTGATGTCGCAGGCCCACAGCAATTTGTCGTAATCTGCTTGCGGGATGAAGGGCAGTACACGCACTGCCAGTGCACCATGGCTGCCAATGATACCTGCCCTGGAGGGTTGTCCCAGAAATGCTGCCATAGCTTCGCTCGCTACACTTTCAGGCACCAGGCAAGTCATGGGTTTGTCACCACTTTCCCATACCTTAAGCAGCTCAGCTACGGGTGCATGCGGGTAGCAAAACAGCGATACCTTGGTGCTATTGATCTCAGCTTCGGTCAATCCCAATTGCTGCAGGAAGGTAGCTACAGCCCGAGTATCAGCTTGAAATGCAGTTCGTTCATGACCCAGGTGGGCTTCACGCAAGAGGCCGCCGGTTTTGTTATTGAAGCCAGGAAAGAAGAAATGCTTGGTCAATGGCAAAGACGGATGAGGCGAGGGCAGGGTATGGCAGCCTTCCACCCATTCTTCTGCTGTCAAACCTTCAAGATTGAGCCAAACTGGGCGTGGCTCACACTTTGCCATGGCCTGGATGTAGCCGGGCGGTATATCGCAGGCAAAAAATTCTATGACGATGTCGGCAATGTCAGCAATCGCAAATGTGCCTTGCTGATCGCGCCAGTGTCTGACGGTGACACCTGCAATATACTGTACTTCGGCATCAATATCTACTTGTGGGCAGATGCGCTGGAAGCTGCGCAAATCATCTACCCATAGCGTGACGGCAATACCATGTTCTTGTTGCAACTGCTTTGCCATGCGCCAGCAAATGCCGATATCGCCGAAATTATCGACCACCTTGCAGAACAAGGCCAAAGATTTTGCGGTAGAGTTTGTATTTATTTCTGTTGAATGCATTGCAATTGTTTTTATAAGCGCTCTTAAAAGCGGTTTTTCCATTCACGCAAGGCAGCGAAATGGCTGACATCATTTTGTGCGCCAGGGATTCTACCGCTTTCCAAAAGGCGGTTGACGATGCTTTTTTCCCTGCTGCGCAAGAAGGGATTGGTTTGTTTTTCCAGGCATATCTGGGTAGGCACGGTAGGTATGCCTTGTTCACGCCTGGCCTGTTCGCGCTTGATACGTTCCAGCAAATCCTGGTTGTCAGGCTCGACCTCTTTGGCAAAACGCAGATTGGACAAGGTGTATTCGTGGGCGCAATACACTGCCGTATCATCAGGCAGGGCAGCCAGTTGATCGAGCGAATGTAGCATCTGTGCGGGCGTGCCTTCAAACAGGCGGCCACAACCGCCGGCAAACAGGGTGTCACCACAAAACAGCCAATGCTGCTCAGGTGCGAAGTAGGCAATATGACCAAGGGTGTGGCCGGGGACATCCAGTACTTTGAGCTCCAGGCCGATGCCGGGCACGGTAACTACATCATCTTGTTGCAGCTTTTGCGTGACCACGGCAATCTTGTCATTGGTGGGGCCAAGCACGGGCACTGCCGCATGTTCTAGCAGGCGCGGCACACCGCCTATATGATCTGCATGGTGGTGAGTGAGTAAAATAGCGGACAATGTCAGTTGATGCTGTGCCAGGGCTTGTAAAATTGGCATGGCATCGCCAGGATCAACCACGGCAGCATGCTTGCCGTCATGGATAATCCATAGATAATTGTCGTCAAAGGCGGGGACAGTCAATATACTCAGGGAATTCTTCATATCAGGCATGGATGCTTTGGAAAAAAACATTATAGACCTTGGAGCATGGTTAGCGCTGCCAGCAGGTAGCTATATACGTCAATGGGAGCAGGCCATGCTCGATAAATTGACGGTGGACATCTTTGGTTTCAATGCCTTGCAGATAGGCTTGCCGCAAATTGATGCGCTGGCAGCCAGCCGCATGCCCCATCGCTGGTTGACCAATTCCAGTATGCCGGATGAAAATCAACCCGGGCAAAAGCGGCCTGTCGTGGTCGTGCATGACTTTGCTGAACTGCCTTTTGATGCGCACAGCATAGATTTGATCGTCTTGCCGCATGTGCTGGAATTTGCTGCAGAACCACATCAGATTTTGCGGGAAGTGGAAAGGGTATTGATACCTGAAGGCCGGGTAATTATCACCGGTTTTAACCGTGCCAGCCTTTGGGGTGCAAGGCAGGCGACCGGGCGCTTGAGCAAGAATTATTTTTTGCCCAAGGAAGGTGAATTCATCAGCCCACCGCGCTTGAAGGATTGGCTGAAGTTATTGAATATGGAAGTGGGTAGCAGCGATTTTGGTTGTTATGCCCCTCCTGTTAAATCGGAAAAATGGTTGCAACGTTATCGTTTCATGGAAAAAGCAGGGCAACGCTGGTGGCCTTATTTGGGCGCAGTGTATATATTGCAGGCCGTGAAAAGAGTCAAAGGCATGCATTTGATAGGGCCTGCCTGGAAGCAAAAGCGGGTATCCACTACACATGCCTTGCCGGTTGCAAACAAATCAAAAGAATCAAATGGATAATATAGAAATTTACACAGACGGTGCCTGCAAGGGTAATCCTGGCGTCGGCGGCTGGGGCGCTTTGCTGATAGCGGGTAATAAAGAAAAAGAATTATTTGGCGGCGAAAAAGAAACGACCAATAACCGCATGGAATTGATGGCAGTGATACAAGCGCTGGGGGCCTTGAAGCGTCCCTGTCATATCACCCTGCACACTGATAGCCAATATGTATTAAAGGGTATCACTGAATGGATTACAGGCTGGAAGGCCAAGGGCTGGAAAACAGCTTCCAAGGCGCCGGTAAAAAATGTCGACCTGTGGCAACAGCTTGATGCTGCGCGTACCATTCACGAAATTGACTGGCGCTGGGTGCGTGGCCACACTGGCCATCCCGGTAATGAAAGAGCTGATCAACTGGCTAACCGCGGTGTTGAAACGGTATTGTAAAAGCAGACTAGATATCTCATGAGCGTAGCGGGCACCGACACTAGCATCCAACAGGGCCTTAAGGGCCATGAGGGCGCTTTGTCCATGCCTGGTGTGCCGGAAAGCTTTGAGCATGTGAGTGACCGTGCTGAATTCAAAAGGGCGCAACATCGCCCCGGTGTAGAGTTATACCGGGCTCATATTGTTGCCCATGCCTTTGAACCGCATACGCATGAAGCTTTTGGCCTGGGTTCTATTGCCAGCGGAGTAGAGCGTTTTCGTTATCTGGGTAGCGATCATCTGGCTCCGCAAGATTCGGTAGTGATGATGAACCCGGATGAATTGCATACCGGCAGGGCAGAGACTGACACCGGCTGGCGCTATCGCATGATGTATATAGACCCGGAAGTGGTGGCAGAAGTGACGGGTGAACGTGGCTGGTGGTTCAAGGATGCTGTTGCTCATGATGCTATCAGCGCGCGCAAGCTAGGCGTCATGTTGGAACAAATCTGGCAAGCCACAGACAAGCTGAGTTTTGACAGTCTTTTGTTTGATATCCTCTTCGAGTTCAAACGCTTCGCCAGTGCGCCGCAAGCGCCTGCTCCCCTGGCTAAACAGCGCTTTGCTGCTGTGCTGGATTATATGCGTGCCAGTATGGCCGAGCGCATCAGCCTTGAGCAACTGGCACTGGTTGCCGGGCTTAGTCCTTTTCATTTTTTGCGCAGCTTCAAGGCGCAATATCATGCGACACCTCAGCAGATGCTGATGGCCTTGCGCCTGTATGAAGCCAAATGCCTGTTGGGCAAGGGCTTACCGCCGGCACAGGTGGCAGCTTCAACTGGCTTGACAGATCAGTCGCATTTGAACAAGGCATTCATTCGACGCTATGGCGTGACCCCCGCACGTTATCAGCAACAGATGCGCGCATAAATTACTGTTTTTATTGCTTGTAAGCGCAATCTGGTACAAGACGGATATTCCATGATGTTCTAAGCTGACTCTTTTCTGAGGATAGACTTTATGGGTATCGGCGTTTTATATGCGATGGCAGCAGGTTTGATGTGGGGCCTGGTATTCATTGGCCCTTTGCTCTTGCCTGAATACCCAGCGGCCTTGCAATCATTTGGCCGCTACCTCGCATTCGGCCTGATTACTCTACCAATAGCATGGATGGACAGGCGGCAATTGCGTCTGTTGAATAAATCTGACTGGATAGAAGCACTGAAGCTGGCCGCCGTCGGTAACATCCTGTACTACCTGTGCCTGGCCAGCGCCATACAACGCTCTGGTGCGCCC
Source organism: Undibacterium sp. Ji42W (assembly GCF_049340405.1). Classification (NCBI taxonomy): domain Bacteria; kingdom Pseudomonadati; phylum Pseudomonadota; class Betaproteobacteria; order Burkholderiales; family Oxalobacteraceae; genus Undibacterium; species Undibacterium sp. Ji42W. The sequence continues at coordinate 539,169 of NZ_JBMPOV010000001.1, read as the reverse complement.
TTACCTACCATGCTGATAGGGACGCTGCCCGTCGTCATCGCCATTACTGCCAATTACCGCAATGCCCAGCGTGATGGCAGCATAGCCTGGCGGCGCATGTTGCCATCGCTATTGATTATTTTCGCTGGTGTTGCCTGTGTCAATAGTGTGGAAATAGCCGCATTGCAGGCAGCTTCAAACAAAGATATCCAAACCTATATCATAGGTGGTTTGTTCGCTCTCGTTGCCGTGGCTTGCTGGACCTGGTATCCATTAAGAAATGCGGACTGGCTGCGTCATCACCCTGACCGGAACCCAAGGGTATGGGCCACTGCGCAAGGTATTGCGACTTTGCCGCTGGCTTTGCTCGGTTATCTGGGCTTATGGATATACATGAGTGTGAGCGCGCAGGATTTTGCCATGCCGTTTGGCCCAAGGCCACAATACTTCATCACGCTGATGGTCATCATCGGTTTGTTTGCATCATGGCTGGGCACGATGTGTTGGAACAATGCCAGTCAACGTTTACCTACCAATTTGGCTGGGCAACTCATCGTATTTGAAACCCTGGCAGCGCTGGCCTATGCATTTATCCTGAGCAAGCGCATGCCAGAACCTATGGTTTTTCTGGGTATCATTTTATTGATTATTGGTGTGATGACTGCCTTGCGTGCCAAGTCAGTGACGGCCTCAGTTTCATCTTCTGCCCATTAATGCTGTATAGACCCTGATGATAATGCCTCTCTATTATCAGGGTCTGTATTCAAGCATGAATTACATCATGCAAATCAGAAAGCATAATTAACCGTAGTGATCACTAAGGGATTGGTTTTCTTTTTCGATAAAGGGCTATCGCCAGCATCACCCATTACCTGAGATACACCTACCGCACTGCGCACTGACCAGTTCTTGTCTATTACATGCGTCCAAGCCACATTAGCAGTAGCTTGTGAAAAGCCCGCTTTTGCCGAGAATGCCTTGTAGCCGGAATTGGCGCTTTGAGTCGGCGTCACACCAAAATAAGTCTGGTTATATTTTGCATCGCCATATGTCAGGTTGCCGCCTATTTCTATCTTGTCTGTTGCGACCTGGAATATCGGTGCTGACAGGCCAAAAGTATAGGCATTTCCGTTTTCCCTGTGAGAGAGTGCCATATTGGCGTTGAAACTTGCTTTGATGCCTGGGCCAAATGCAGTGCTCGCCTGCAGATTGGCAGTGGCAGAACCAGAGATATTGCCCATGCCTTTCAAATCATCTGAGCTGAACAAGGATTTTGAATCGCGGGAGTCTTCACGGCCTGCACGGTAGCCCAGTGCTGCGCTGAGAGAAAAGTCATCTACTTTTGTGCCAAAGCCCACACCGCGCATCGTGCTCGCAAAGAAGCCGTTCTTATTTTGGTATTCACCATAGATAGCAGGGCCAAAGCGGTTTTTCTTCGCGCCCAGGTATTCAGGTGCATAGAAAACACCGGCACCGACCACCGCAGTAGATTCAGGTTCCTGTGATGTTTTGTCTTGTGCCTGTGCAGAAAATGACATGGCCATCAAGCTGGAGAAGGCGATGGCTGTCAGTGTAAATATGTGTTTCATGGTGATCCTTAATCAATAAAAGCTAAACAGTCCTGGCAGCATTTGCGCCGCGCTGCTACTCCCCGGCGGAGAGCACGGAGCGAAGTCTCGCAAATATAAAAAAACTATGCCAATGGAAAATCGCAGGCCTCGCCTGTGTGCACAAAACGTCTTGCATTGCTGTACTTTTGATGTGTTCAGCTCCGGCAGAGGCTGCTTGGCAGGCTTATTGAATATGGTTCAGAAGTGCGTTTCTCGGCTTGTGCCCGCATGAAAGAGACATGACTGTTAAATTTTATTTGTTTTTTAGCTAAATACTTGCGTATTTTATAATCATGATGGATGATGTTAAATAGGCTAGTAAAAATGTTAAATTTGCCTTCCACACTCCGGTTGGCATATCGCGTTAATGGACTGTTACCCGTCGGGAGAATTCATGATTCGCCTCAAGCACCTGTTAATTGAACACCGTGACAATAGTTTTGATCACCGGCTCAAGCTGCTCAAGCATTCGCTGCAGACAGCCATAGAGCTGGAGCATTCAACCATTCCCCCTTATCTGTATGCCTTGTATTCAATCAAGACAGACCAGAATCTGGAAATTGCCCACCTCATCAAATCTATCGTCAAACAAGAGATGTTGCATATGTCGTTGGATTGCAATGTCCTTAATGCCATAGGCGGACATCCAAAAATTGATCATCCCCGATTTATTCCGCACTACCCAGGAAACTTGCCGGGTGCGGTGGAAGACAGCCTTATTGTCCCTCTGGCCGCCTTATCCAAGCAATTGCTGCTTGATGTCTTCATGGTGATAGAAGAACCGGAAAAAACCGTGGATGGCGGCACACCGCCTTCAGAGGGTGTCACCATAGGTCAGTTTTACGCGCACATCAAAAAAGAAATTTCTGAACTGGCTAAGATGGGCAATATCTTTACCGGTCTGCCAGAAAAGCAATTGGTAACTGGCTTCAAGGAATTGCAAAACAAAGGTGTCTACGATGAGGCAAGCGCGCTGGCGGCAATAGACATGATCGTTGAGCAGGGTGAAGGCAGCGATACCAGCCCCATTGACCCTGAACATGAGCTCGCGCATTACTACAAATACGCAGAGATATACCATGGCCGCAAACTGATCGCCAACCCCACACCAAAACCTGGTCAACCTGCCTGGGTATTTGAAGGCCACCGTATAGAGTTTGATGCTGGCGGTATTTACCCTGTCATTACTAATCCAAACCGGCATAGCTATGTCGGCAAGCCGCGCATTACCGACCTGAACCTGACTTTCAACAGCACTTACTCAGACATGCTGCGCAAATTGCACAATGTCTTTAACGGCCAGCCTGACAATCTCGCACTGGCCTTGCTGTCCATGCAGTCGCTCAGAGAGCAGGCACAGTTGCTGATGACGCAGGAAGTTGTTCCTGGCCAGACTGCCGGCCCCACATTTGACTATATTCCCGCCTGATATTCTGGAGAGCAGCAATGACGCAAACTAACTGGTGGATGTTCCATGGCGATACTGCGCACACGGGTGAAGTGCAGGGCAGTGATATCAGTCGTGACACACTTGATCAATTCACACTATTGCATGATATAGCTATTCCTGGCCCGGTCTTATCCGTGCCTGCCATCGTCGATGGTTATCTGTATGTAGGCCTGGCGAATAATCATGAACTGCCTGGTGCCAATGGTGGAAAGTTCATGAAGATAGAATTATCCAGCGGTATGACAGTAGCGCATTATGAATGGCCGATAGACCCGGCAGAAGGTGATACACACGGCTTCATGGGCATGGGGTGTACCCCGGCTATTTGGGACAATAAAGTCTATTTCAGTGCTTTCAATGGCAAGTTCTATTGCCTGAGTGCGGCAGACTTGAGCTTAAACTGGGTCGTCGATTTGCGCCATGCTGATCCTGATTTTAATCAGCCTACATCCAATCTTGGCGATGTCACGGCGGGCGTGCCAGCAGCGGGTTGGTCATCGCCAGTCATCGCCGCGGCAGATGGCAATAATGGTCTCGTCTTTGTTGGTATGGGCGAAGGTGAAAACCCTGGCTGCTTTGGCTTCATCTATGCCATGGATGCCCAGACCGGACAAGTGCAATGGATATACTGCACCTGCCAGTACGAAGAAGGTGTGCCCAATTTACCCAATGTCTTGCCGCCAGAATCCGTGAGTGGTGCTTTGCCAGCCATGTATACCGTGGGGCCGAATAATCCTGCTATACGCGGTGCTTCTGTCTGGTCTTCGATTGCCTATGATGAGCGGCTTGATCGTCTTTACTGCGCAACCGGCAATCCTGTGCCTGACAGCGCCTTGCCAAGCAAAGGGTTTTCCAATGGTATCTTGTCGCTCGATGCATCAAGTGGCCAATTCCGCGGTTTTAGCCAGCCACCGGCAGAAAGTAGTTATCGCGCTACCGACGTCGATGTTGATTTTGGTGGTTCGCCGACACTGCTGACCATCAATGGTCGCCGCATCGTCACCGCTGGTTGCAAGAACGGTGGTTTTTTCAGGTACGATGCGGCGACGCTGGAATTACTCAACTGGCGGCAATTACTGCCTTTCTATAACGATGGCACCCAGATACCCACGGTAGATCCGCATGTCTCTCCCAATGACCAGCGCATGGATCCCTATGTGCCAAATCAAGAGTCAGATGAGGAAGACCAGGAAAACTATTCTGGCACTTATAGTACGGCAGCGGTGCACACTGCACTCGGTCGTTTGTTCATCGGTGTAGGCGGCAATAATTATCATAATGTCGAAGCGGGTATCGATTACCGTACGACCCCGTTCATGCGCGCCCTGGATTGGGAAACCCTGGAAGATGCCTGGGCCATGGATGACAGTGATCCGCGTCTGTATATAGAGTCGCAACCACCTATGTACCGCACACCTGGTGAGTCCGGTTTGAGCTCGCCTGTGGTCGTCAATGACCTGGTGTTCTTTTCCACCTCCAAAGTTGCCGTGTATGCCTTTGATGTCTATAGCGGCAAGATGCTCTGGCAAGATAATCTGGGTGACCAGACTGGCGGCATGAATGGTGGTTATGGTTATTGCCTGGGGCCGGCAGTGGCAGGTAATTACATGGTGGCAGGTGCGCTGGTATTTGGTAAGCAGGGCGGAGTATTGCGTATCTATGGTTTGAAAGACCAGGAGAATCAACATGCTTGAAGTTATCTTGTTTGGTATTGTCGCAGGGCTCGACAATTTACAGGCCAGCAGTTCTCTAGGGTTGTTACCCATGCAGCGCAAACGCATGCATATGCTGGCTGTGGCTTTTTGCGTCTGTGAATTGGGTGGTGCGATTCTGGGTCTGCTGCTTGGGCGTGGCCTGATCAGCATGCTTGGGTCGCTCGCATCTCATATCGCGCCTTTTGCCATGCTGGCTTGCGGTGTCATTATCTTGTGCCTGGCTTACCGGAGTGAAGCCAGAGGTTTGCCACAATTCGTCAACCATCCAGGTTTTTTGCTGGGTTTGCCTCTGGCACTGAGTCTTGACAATGTCATCGCCGGTGCTGGTGTCAGCTTTTCCAGTGCGCCTGTGTTGACCTCGGCCATCATCATCGGTGCCATCAGTGCGGGCATGGCTTGCTTTGGGCTGTATTTTGCTAACTGGATACGCAATTTTTTACCTAAACGCATGGAATTGCTGGCAGGTGCCTATATGTGTTTTCTGGCTGTACGCATGATGTATAACGATTGACGGACCTTGATCATGCCAAAAGACCAGAGCGAGCGCATGGCCATGCATGCCTATGTGCGCAATCTTAATTTTCCCAGCAGTGTCGCTGTTTCACCAGCAGGTCAGGTATATATTGCTGAGACGGGTTTGCCATTTGATGGGGCTGCCAAAGGCGGGCGGGTACTCAGCGTCAATGAAGATGGTAGCGTCCAGGAGTTATTGAATAATTTGCGCCAACCAGTGAATGGTCTGGTTTGGCATGACAATAGCCTTATTATCTCTGAAGGCGGTTACCCAGGCCGCATCAGCCGTTTTGATTTGCACACCACTACCTGGACAGTGTTGCTGGATGATTTGCCTGGCTTTGGCAACTACCATACCAATATGGTGGCAGTAGGACCAGACAATAAAATGTATTTCGGCCAGGGTGCCATGACCAATAGCGGCATCATAGGTACGGATTCACACGACCTGGCTTGGTTGCGTGAGACCAGGCATGCGCCAGATATGCCAGGCTATGACATTGAGCTCAGCGATCATGTAGCGACAGTCACCGACCCTGAAGGTCAGCAGATATACACCAGCGCATTTGCCCGCTTTGGACAAGTGCACACAGGGGGAACTCACTTGCAAGGCCAGACTCCATGTACGGCCAGCATCATGCGCTGTAATCTGGATGGTACAAACCTGGAACTGGTGGCTTGGGGCATACGCAATGCCTTTGGCTTGTTATTTCTGCCGGATGGCAGGCTGATCGCAACTGAACAGGGCACTGATGTACGCGGTGTGCGGCCAGTCTGGAATTGCCCTGATTTTCTATTTGAAGTAAAACCAGGTGCCTGGTATGGCTGGCCAGACTATCTCGGCGGCTTACCCATCAACGCGCCTGTTTATCGAAATCCGCAAGGTGAAGGTCAAGTCTTTGTGTTGACTAATCATGCAGAATTGCCTGCGCCAGAAACACCCTTGCTTGCCTTCGATGTCAATGCCTGTGCTGTGAAAATGGCGCAAATACCTGCCGGGCTGTGCCATGCAGGTCATCTGATCGTTGCGCAATTTGGCGATGAACGTCCCATGACCGGGCCGCCGGGGCCAAGAGTAGGGCGCAATCTTATCCGGGTAGATACCAGCGACTGGAGCAAACATGCTTTGCCCGCATTGACATCTGTGCCTTGGCATCGACCCATCGATGTCGCTTTCTCGCCAGATGGCAGCTTCATGTATGTGGTCGATTTTGGCGATTTTGAATTCACCGCAACAAAAAATATACGCGCACGCGCCGCTAGCGGCTGTGTCTGGAAAATTCCTGTTAATAATATGGAGCTGACATCATGAGCCAGGTTTCATTTGAAAAAGATATTGCGCCACTGTTCAATCAGTTCCGCGCATCCATGATGTGGCGGCTGGACCTGACCAAATATGATGATGTCAGGCTCAATGCCAGTATGGTATTAAGTCAGTTGTCACAGAGCGGCATGCCACCACCACCTTACCCACCCTTTACCAAGGAACAGGTCGCTATGTTCCAGACCTGGATTAATGAAGGTTTTCCCAAATAACTTGTTCACACAAAATTGTGGAAGGAAATTCACATGAGTCTCAATGCACAAACCCTCATCGGTAGCTGGGAAATGGTCGAAGCCTGGGATATAGGTGACGACCCCAGCGACCCGACCAACAAAACCTACCCCTGGGGTAATCCGTCAGCAGGTTACTGGGTGTATGACAAGAGCGGCCACTTCAGTTTGATGATTTCGCAAAATCCGCCGCTGGCAATACCAGCAGACCCTTTCAGCGGTCAGCCGCAATCGTCCTGGCTGACACCGCAAAAGCCCTGGGAAGTACCGCATTCCCTGTTGATTGACAGTTTTGCCACTGCCAGCCCGTATTCTTATTTCGGTACCTATACGGTGGAGATGGATACAAATCACCCACACCTGGGGGGCACTATCATCATGAACGTATTTGCCGATGTCATGCGTGCTTATACCGGCACAGTACAAAAACGCAGCTTTGTATTTGATGGCAAGGATTATTTGAATGTGGGGACGCCAGGTCAGTATTTAAGGCGATTAAAAAGGCTGACCTGATGCGAGATTAAGAATGCAGGTGTGCTGTTAAGGCTTTCCTGGCTGGTTCGCCGTAGCTGGCTTTGCGCGCTCTACTACGCGGCTTGAAGGTGTATCTGGTGCTGACAATAAGCCCAGGCTGGTCAGCGAATTGGTCATCAGGCTTGCACCTTCTTTGCTGAGTTTGCGTCCCATGTCCAGGCTGGCGTCAACACCATCTTTGGCTGCATTCAGTACGGTTTTACCTGCATTGATCTCGGCATTGACCAGGGTGCTGGCACCTGCCACGATCAGGTGCGCACCAGTTTGGGCCATTTTTACATTCTGCTCCACACCCTTTCTGACCAGTTCTGCACTACCGTATGCCAGCTTGGTACTGATATCGATGGTAGCTTCTGCACCTGTCCTGATAAGATGTGCGCTGGTACGTGCCGCATTTATTTCTGCATCAACGACGGTGGTGACGCCACTCTTGATGACATCTGCGCCAAGTTTGCCGCCAGCCAGATAAAGTGCCAACCCCAGCTTGACACCGGCTTCGGTTTCGTTGCGTGGCTGGCTGTCCTGGCCAATCACTTTCATCGCAGTTTGTACATAGTCCTGGTATTCGCGGGTTGCGAGTGAGGCAGGTTTATAGTTGGCGACAATCGGGGCATCCCAGTTGCCATTTTTATTTGAAATGGAATGGGCCGCATGTTCTTCTATGAAGCTTTGTCCTTTGTAGTTGGGACTATGGGCGACAATACGGCCACCGACATGGGCACCACCAAGCAAATGTACCGGGTCGCCAGAAGGTATCACTGCACCAGGCTTGGTTTCAAAAGCGATGACGTGATGATCGCCAGCGATACCACTGGTATGAGCACTGGAAGGTGAACCTGGTACACCGGCAATCCCCGGCGCATTAAAAGTGGTGAAGTGCAGGTGTTTTTGTATATCTGCCTGCGGCACGTCCTTGATCTTTTTCAGGTTTTCATCATTGACCGTCCATTGCACCAATGCGCCGCCAAGACTGTGGCCCGTGACTTCAATATTGTTGCCCGACTTGATGTTTTGCGCCAGCCAGCGATTTACTTCAGGCTGTGCGGCAGCGAACTGTGCTCTACCGACATCCATCGCATCCGCATAGGCATCCGTCGCTTTTGGTTCGGTGCCGCGCATGCCAAGTATGCGTGTGTTGGACGGGACACTGGTATTGCTGGCGTCGGGCTTAAGTGCATACATGAAGGTGCCGTTGGCAGAGGCAAATGTGCCATTCTTGCCAAAGCTGGTGTCGATTTCAAAGCCTTTGGGTACCTTGCCATTGTTGCCGCCATAAATGTCCTCAGACACTTGACGCGCCGTTTCCTTGCTGACGAATCCTGTCATTTCTTTTCCTCTTTATGGTAAGCAAAAAATAAAGTACTGTCACGTTCAAAGGCCAGGGTTTCTCCATCAGGAGAAATTCTGGGATTGCTATCAAATTGTCCTGGCACACCTGGTGGCAGATGTACAAACTTCGCCTGGGCCATTTCAAATTTCCAGATTCCACCATGCTGTTCGTGTGGGCCTGGCAGGGAGAAATAAATATTGTTAGCAGGGTCGATGCTCAAATGTTGTATGCCCTTGCCAGAGTGTGTGGAAGTGGCAAATGAAAACACGCTTTCCCATGCATGTGCTGCACCATCAAGACGGTAGCTGCATACCTGATCATAGTCATCGTCAAAGTCTGATTTGCCTTTGAGTTTGCAGGGCGCATACAATAACTTTTCATCAGGGCTGACAGCATAAAAAGTCATTGTTGCAAGCGCGAATCGCTGGTCATGATCCAATCTTTCAAGGATCTTGTTGCCAGTATCCCTGAGAAAAACCGCTTTCTTGACAGTCGGTTTGCCCGTCTCGTCTGGTAGTGGTGTTTGTGGATTTGGCACATCCTTCAAACCTGCGCCAGGTACACGCACGGATACCTTGTCCTCCCACAGGTAACTGGTGATTACATATTGTGCCAGTGCCAGTACTTCATCGTCTTTGACATCCCAGCACAAGGTCTTAAAACCAGGGTGGATGAAACCGGCGCATGATTTATCGAGATGGTAGCTATTGCCGATGGCATTGCGTGGCATGCTGACGACGACATATTTGCCCGCGAGACTGACATTACTGGCGCCGGTCTTTGTCGGGCTGTCTTTGGCGACCAACAATAACTGGGCGGGCTGCCCACGTAGCATCAGATAAAGGGCATCCTGATTGAGCGTTTTGTTGATGGTTTGATTTTTACTCAGGGCTGACAGCAGAAAAGTTTGATCCTTGCAAGCTTGCACGCGAAATTGCAAGTTTTTTCCTTGCTTGTCTTTAAGTTCTATCGGCTGCACTTGCTCAGGGTGCCTTACATCAATATACAGACTGCGCTGTTGCTGGGCATCCATAGGCCCACCAAGGGTGATTGCCATGTGGTTGGCATCGCACCAGAATGCCGCGGCATTGTCATAGCCACTGGATTTGACAACAACATCATGAGCCATGGCCTGACCGCTTGAAAACAGCGTGACCACCGTCGCAATACAAATGGGCAAGAGCAAAGTATTTTTCATTTCACTTCAGGATGGCGGGTCAGAAGTCGATGCTAGTTTTGGTGGGCAAGAAATAATGTCTAAAAAGTTTAAGCCAATAATAGCATAAAATAAAGTGAAGTTTTGTGTTGTCTAATAAGAAATTTTATTGTTTTTATGCAACTTATGTAAAATTGTCTCAGCAAGGCACCAGCGACGATGTCAGGACTGTAGTCAGGCTAGGCGCTGCAACGCAGCAGGGACGGTTTTGCGTAAGTCCTATTTTATTTATTGCCATAACGCGAACTTGATCCAGCTTCGGCGATCAATAATTTCTTAACAAGCAATGACATCTGCTGCCTTAAATAAATATTATTAAAGATTATTTTGAAAGATGAGGGGTCATTAACCTGTTTTACCGTAAGGGCAGGGAGGGGCTGCGCAGATGGCTGCAAAAAAGAGGACATAGGTAACCAGATACCGTCAGGTAATAAAATTTAAGGCATCGGCCTTACCTGAAGTCTTATAAATACGGCAGCAATCCTAAAAGCAGGGCAGTTATTTGGGTATAAATTCCCTGATTTGAATGACATTGCCTTCTGGGTCATGTCCGTCACAGATACGGTAATGCTGGAATTCCCATTCCCAATTGACTGCATCTATTTTTCCGCCGAGGCTGGCCGCCGCATCCCTGGCTTTACTAATGCTGGTTACGGGCAGCATTAATTTGACAGCGCTGTCCGAACGGCGCAATGGAGGATTCAAAATCTCAAAGGTATTGGCAATATGCGCAGGTATGGCATGGATCACCAATTGAAAATGTGGCAATTCAAAAATGGTATATTCTTCATTTGCATGCGTTGCGGCCGGCGGCAGTATTTGTTCGTAGAAGCAGCTGAGTTTGCTTAAGTCTCTGGCGTAGATGACTGCGCCTGGAGTCGGTAAATGTGACATGATTTTCCTTAGCTCTTTGAGATGAGTAAGTGTTCAATGCAGTTTTGATATCATTAGGTTGCTTGAGAAAAAAATGCAGCTGTGACATATTTATTCATCTTCTACAGCTAATTTCAGCATATTCATGCCATCGCTTACAAATTTTACACGAATTGGTTTTTTGTTATGCGTTAATATATGAGAAAGTATATGAGAAAGCTCCCTTACTTCGATAGAGATTCTGGGGAAAAAGCCAGTTGCGGTTTATAATTTCAGCTGTTACAACATTAATGCGCATTTTTTGTCACTGACGCGGTCAACATTTCCGGAACCAAGTCGGGCGAATAAAGTCTTACGGACTATGAATCAGGTTTCTAATCAAGCACATCCGGATTTTCATCAGCAAAAGACAGGGCAATTGCGAGCCATCGCACTGGCAGCTGTCGTGCATGTCGTTCTGTTAAGTTTTTTGTGGGTAGGAGTACGCTGGCAGAATAAACCCAGTGAAGCTCAGGATGTAGAGGTCTGGGATACTACTTTCCGCGAAGCCGCCCCCAAACCTGTCCCCGTCCCTGAACCCATCATAGAAGAAAAACCTAAAGAGCCTGTGCCGGTCAAGGAAGAAGTGCGTCAGAAAGACCCTGAAATTGCTTTGGCACAGGAAAAAAAGCGTAAATTGCTCGAAAAGAAAAAAGAAGAAGAGCGTCAGCACGAACTGGCTGAGAAAAAACGCAAGGAAGAACAGCAAGAAAAACTTGCTGAACAAAAACGCAAGGAAGAAAAGCTGGTTCAGGAAGCTGCAGAGAAAAAGAAATTGCTGGCCAAGGAAAAAGAAAAGACCGATAAGCTGTTTAAAGATGAGCTGGATCGCGGTAGGAAACAGCTTGCAAACGCTGGTAGCGGCGGGACTGGCACTGCTGAAAAATCTACAGGAAATAACCGTGGTGACCCGAGTTATGCTGCCAAGTTGTCAAGTATTGTTAAGACAAATACAAACTACACTGGAACAGCTTCCGGTAATCCGCAAGTCGAATATTCAATTTCACTATTGCCAGATGGATCACTCCGTGGTGCAATACGCAAAATCAAATCTTCTGGCGATCTTGCCTTTGATGAAGCTGTGGCGAGAGCAATTGAGCGTTCAGCGCCTTTTCCTAAGGATAAATCGGGCCAGGTTCCTGCGAATTTTACATTGACGCAAAAAATGAAAGAAGAGTAAATAGCAATGATGTCGACTTTGAAAAAAATAGCAGTTAATGCAAGTTTGGCTGCCATAGCTAGCCTTGCTGTGGTTGCTTCAGCTAATGCCCAGCTTCATGTTGAAGTTGCTGGCGTAGGTTCCAACCAGATCCCCATCGCTATCGCTGGTTTTACCGACGAAGCTCTTACTCCTCAGCAAGTCACCAGCATCATCAGGGATGATCTGAACCGCAGCGGTTACTTCAAAATTATTGATACCAATGTTGTTCTCAGTGAAACCGCTACTGTTAATTTTGGCGACTGGAAATCGAAAGGCGCAGATGCGCTGGTGGTTGGTAGCGTACAAAGTCTGGCAGATGGTCGCTTTGATGTGCGTTACAAATTGTTCGATACCGTAAAAACCAATGCTTTGTCGGGCTTCTCCGTGACTGCGCCGCCAGGTAACATACGCTTGACCGCGCATAGGATAGCCGACGATATCTATGAAAAACTGACTGGTGTACGCGGTGTATTTTCTACCCGCGTCGCCTATGTGACCAAGGCTGGCTCCGAGTACAGGCTGGAAGTTGCCGATGCCGACGGTGAGGGCACTAAAATCGCTTTGCGTTCGCCAGAACCCATTATTTCTCCAGCATGGTCACCAGATGGCACCAAGGTTGCCTATGTGTCCTTTGAAAAGCGCAAACCTGTGATACTGGTACAGAACCTGATCACCGGTGAAAGAACAGAAGTTGCCAATTTCAAGGGTAATAATTCAGCACCGGCATGGTCTCATGATGGCAGCAAACTGGCAGTCGCTTTGTCGCGCGATGGGCAGACTCAGATTTTTACGGTAAATGCCAATGGCGGTAATCTGCAAAAATTGACCTCCAGTTCATCGATTGATACTGAGCCGCAATTTTCTGCCGATGGTCAGTCTATTTATTTCCTGAGCGACCGCAGCGGCGGCCCACAAATTTATAAAATGAGTGCAAGTGGTGGTGATCCAAAACGCGTCACCTTTACCGGTTCATACAATATCACCCCAAGAATATCCCCTGACGGTAAGACTTTGGCTTATATTTCACGTCGTGATGGCAAGTTCCAGTTGTATGCACTGGATTTGGCCACCGGCCAGGAATTAAGACTGTCTGATACCACCAAGGACGAGTCACCGAGTTTTTCACCAAATGGACGCTACATCATGTACGCAACTGAGTCTGGCCGTCGTGGCGCGCTCGCGGTAGTGTCGATTGATGGCAAGGTGAAGCAGAAATTGACGGTCCAGGCCGGAGATATTCGGGAGCCCACCTGGGGTCCTTTCATGAAATAAGCAGTATTTACTATTTGATTAATCAGGAGAGAAAATGCGTACTACATCCCAATCCAAAACCCTGGCAATCTTGATTTCCAGCGTTGTTCTGATGACAGCTTGCGCTTCCAAAGTTCCACTGGAAGACAAGAAAGTCGAAGATAAATCTACGACTACGACAACGGCGTCCAACACAGACACAAATACAGTAAAACAAGTCACTGCAACTGTTGATCCGTTGACGCAGGGCGCATTGGCCAAGCGTAGTGTGTATTTTGACTATGACAGCTATGCCGTCAAAGAAGAGTTCAAACCAGTGGTTGATGCACATGCCAAGTTCCTTGGCACTAACAAAAACCGCAGTATCCTGATCCAGGGTAATACCGATGAACGCGGTGGTCGCGAATACAATCTGGCATTGGGTCAAAAACGTGCAGAAGCCGTACGTAAATCCCTGACTTTGCTGGGTGTGTCCGATGCGCAAATCGAAGCGGTTTCTTTGGGTAAGGAAAAACCAAAGGCAACAGGTAGCGATGAAGCTTCCTGGGCAGAAAATCGCCGCGCAGATATTCTGTACAAATAATCTCGTGTTTGAAAGCCTCTGTTGAGGCTTTCTTTGCATTTGGCGCAGCAACTTTGCCATGAAGCTGCTACGCGTTTTCATTTTTTCAGATTGCCATGAAACTTAAATCCATACGCACCACCGTTCTTGCTGCCGCGCTGTCTTGCGCATTTTTGCCTACTTTGGCCTCTGCCGGTATTTTTGACGATGATGAGGCCCGCAAAGCCATACTGGATTTGCGGGCAAAAGTGGATGCGGTCAATGCCAGGCTTGATTCCAAACTGGAAACCAAGGCAGATAAAGGCACTGCCATGGAACTGGCAAATGAAAATGAAGCGTTGCGCGCAGAAATTTCCAAGTTACGTGGTCAGATAGAGGTGTTGTCGAACGACGTGGCAAATGCCCAGAAACGCCAGCAAGACTTTTATGTGGATCTCGATAATCGTATCCGTAAGCTGGAGCCCAAGCGCGTGACAGTCGATGGGCAGGAGGCGACTGTCGATGTCAATGAGCAGCGCACTTTCGATGCTGCAATGGCCTTGTTCAAGGCCGGTGATTACAAGGCGTCCGTGCCCGCTTTCAGCAACTTCCTGACAACCTACCCACAATCTGCTTATGCAGGATCTGCGCAATATTGGCTGGGCTTTTCTTACTATGCTCAACGCGATTTCCGCAATACGATCTTGAATATGCAGCAAGTAGTCAAGAATTATCCAGATCATCCCAAGGCACCTGATGCTCTCTTGAATATTGCTGCCTGCCATATTGAGCTCAAAGAAAAACCTGCAGCCAAAAAAGTGCTGGAAAGCGTTTTGGCCAAATACCCTGATACTGAAGCGGCACAGGCTGCCAAGAACCGTTTGGCGGGATTGAAGTAAGCCAGTTCCATCGTGGCGTTGCTTAACGGCGACGCCAGGACAAACTGCCCGTTCTCTACGACAGGGCGATCAAATAAGGCCTGCCCGACATGCCCATCGTTTCTTATTCCAGTAGCAGCGTTGACAGAGTAGCTGGAACATAATATAATTTCGGTCTTTCGGGGGTCGTTAGCTCAGCTGGTAGAGCAGCGGACTTTTAATCCGTTGGTCGCAGGTTCGAATCCCGCACGGCCTACCACGAACATAAAAGACTTAGGTCGTGTTACTAAGTCTTTAAATTTTTTAGCATTTTGCAACAAGTTTTGGGTCGTTAGCTCAGCTGGTAGAGCAGCGGACTTTTAATCCGTTGGTCGCAGGTTCGAATCCCGCACGGCCTACCAAAATAAAGGACTCAGGTGTCATACCTGAGTCCTTTTTGTTTTTGCAGCACGGCTTGATGGCGTGTTCCCCCCCATAATAGGCAATAGCAAGACAAGGCAGGCTGCGCGCCACCCTTCTGTCATATTATTATTGGCGGGACTATCATGCCTTATCCTTTGAGTGAGCTTATTACCATGAAAAAGAAACCTGGCAGTGCAAACACGCAGGCCGTGCCTGAGTCGCAAGAAAAGCACGAGATACGTCCCGGGCAGTCGCTGGAGTTGCTCAAGGAATTGCATATCCTCACGCGTGACGGCAAAATGAACCAGGATAGCCGCCGCAAACTCAAGCAGGTTTATCATCTTTACCAATTCATAGAGCCGCTATTGCAAAAATTGCAGCAAGACCATGCAGATATCAGTCTGGTCGATCATGGCGCGGGCAAGTCGTATCTGGGATTCATTCTGTATGACTTGTTCTTCAAATCTGAGCAGGCGCAAAGCAAGGCCAGGATTTATGGCATAGAGACCCGCGATGAACTGGTGCAGCGCTCCACCGAGTTGGCACAGCGACTGGATTTTCCGGGCATGTCTTTTTTGAATTTATCTGTTGCGGATTCGATTACTTCATCAGCGCTGCCAGAAAAAATCGACATCGTCACAGCTTTGCATGCCTGTGATACGGCGACAGATGATGCGATACAGTTTGCCCTCAAGAAGAAGGCCCAGTTTATGGTGCTGGTACCTTGTTGTCAGGCAGAGGTCGCAGCAGAGCTGCGCAAGTCCAAGGGCGATGCGGTAAAAAATAATCCTTTGTCAGAAATGTGGCGCCATCCCATACACACGCGCGAATTCGGTAGCCAGATCACCAATGTACTGCGCTGCCTGCAACTGGAGGCGCACGGATATCAAGTCAGAGTCACAGAACTGGTAGGATGGGAGCATTCGATGAAAAATGAACTCATCGTGGCAGAATACAAGGGCTTGCCGGCCAAACGACCTGCAGAACGTTTGGCCGAAGTGCTGAAGACCACAGGGCTGGAAGCCATGCAGAGAAGATTTTTTGTACAGTCTTAAGCATTTTGTGGCACGCAGACCACCGCAGTTTATCAAGGTCACTGTAAGGTCATAAAAAATGATTAATATCATTTATGCTTATTATTACGACTTACGCAAAACTGCCCCAGCTGCGTTGCAGCTCCCGCATTTTGCAAGATTCGGTACTAAAGTTACTGTCTTCGTCGCTACGGTGTAGTTGAGGTTTCGGGCAACATGTTGTCCGCCAATGTAACAAACTGCTCTGGCAAGAGAGGTTTCCTAAGGCGACAGCCTTGCTGGGACAATTTTGCGCAAGCCCTAATGGTGTAATTGATTTGTTTTTGCTACTCGTTTTTTTGAATACGACACTCATACTCAGTAAAGGATAAAAAGCATGCTGGCCGCCGTTGATCTGGGTTCCAACAGTTTTCGCATGCACATTGCGCGGCATGAAGGCGATGTCATCAAAGTCATCAAAAGCGCGCGCGACCCTATACGCCTTGCAGCAGGTCTGGATAAAAATGGCAACCTGACGCCAGAGGCCATGCAAAAAGCGATCAACTGCCTGGCGCGCTTTCGTGAAATTCTGAATGCCTATCCGGTAGAAAGCGTGCGGGTCGTCGCCACCAATACCATACGCATTGCAAAAAACGCCGCGCAATTATTGCCACTGGCCGAGGCAGCGATAGGGTGTCCGATCGAGGTGATTTCCGGCGAAGAAGAAGGGCGTCTGATCTATATCGGCGTATCGAATGCCGTGGCAGTGCCGGGTGAGCGCCGTCTGGTTCTTGATATCGGCGGTGGTTCGACCGAGGTAATACTTGGTCATGGCCATGAAATTCTTAGGGTGGAGTCCTTCAGCATAGGTACGGTCAAGCATAGCGCGAGTTTCTTCCCGGACGGACGTTTGACGGATGCTGCATTTGAAGCCGCAATCCTGTCTGCCCGCTCTATGTTTGAAGATGCTGCACCACCTTACCAGCCACAACACTGGCGCAAGGCTTATGGATCTTCAGGCACCATGCGGGCGATTTCTGACGCCATCAGCAAAGGTGGATTGGGTGACGGCACCTTGACCTTGAAAAGCCTGAATGCCCTCAAACAATACTGTGTGCAATGCGGACAGATAAATCAGCTGGAGTTAAGTGGCATCAAGCCCGAACGCGTGGCCATGGTGGTCGGTGGCTTGGCCATACTCATCGGCCTCATGACGGAATTTAATATCAGCATCTTGCTGCCCATAGAAGCCGGTTTGCGTATGGGTGTGATGTGGGATTTGTATTTGCGCGCCACCAGGCGTGACCGACGTGAGGTTGCAGTAGAATCTTTTGCTAATTTATTCCGTACCGATATGTCACGCGCTAACCGGGTGGCGGATATGGTGAAGTCCCTGTATCTGCAGTTGAAACCTGCTAGCGACACCTATGTGCACTTATTGCAATGGAGTGCGACCCTGCACGAGGTTGGCATGGCGATTTCACATACCGGCTATCACAAGCATGGCGCTTACATGATAGAGAACGCTGACATGGCGGGCTTTACCACGCGTGAGCAAAGGGTGATGAGCAAGCTCATCCTCAGCCAGAAAGGGAATTTGCGCAAGGTTGGTGATGGCCTGGCTGACCAGGATTTTGCCAAGGCAGTATTGGCACTGCGCCTGGCGGTGATGCTCATGCATTCACGAGCTGAAATTGATTTTGAAGATGTGCGCCTGAAAATGAAGGGACGTGTTGAGCTTGAGATGAAGCGCGACTGGGTCAGTGTCCACCCTACAGTAGCTTACTGGCTGCAAAAAGAAATTGAAGCCTGGCGTGAGATAGGCGTGGATTTTTTGGTCAGGGCAAATGTTTAAGCGCCCCAAAAAAAGCAGGTTTTAAAACCTGTTTTTTTCAGCCAAAATCTATCCCCAATTTTCCCTATTGCGTTACACAGTGTCAGACTTCGAATAGCATGGCCTGTAGTTTGCGTTCATTTTGCGAGTGTTTTATTCACTGTCGCGGCTAACGTAGAAGAAAAAGGATTTATTTTGTTATTACTATCAGGTAAAAACGGTTCCGGAATCAATATTCTGTATCCGCTTATCGGGAAAAAATGGCGATCCGAAATACGAGTGATTGAATGGAATCAATATCGCGCCCTGTTGCCGATTTTTATTGCCGCTAATTTGTTATTTTGCGCAATTTATAGCGTAATGCTATTTACTGAAGTTGAAAATTTGCAGCAACTTCTTTCTTATGCGCCTTTTTTACAAGTCATTTATTTGTTCTTGCGTACCAGGTTTGGGAGGAAATTAATTGATCTTTCACCTGTAAACGAATTAAATAAACAAGTCGCTCCTCCTGCTGTGTGGCTGGATTATATAAGTGCATCGTCCATGTTGATTTTAGTTACTTCCATTGGAATTCAATCCACAACGGATGGATTAATTAAAATTCTATTGCTTGTGGTTCAATTAATCTTTGCTCTCTTTGGCGCCTTACCTTTCCTAAATTATTTTTCTTTCAAAAAAAGTGAAGAAAAAGCGGTCGGTTAGCTGTCCAGCCTTCAGTCGCTCAATCAATCCTCGCTCGTCGGTTTAGCAAAGTCCTGAGCGAGATACCAGTCGCCCCCATTCTAAAGCCGTTATGTGGCGGCGCATCTACTCAGCACTAAACTCTCGAAGCGCTTAACACGGTCATTGCAAGCGATCGCTAGTCAGCCTTGCTCGTATCGCTACGAATCCTGAGCCCCAAGCTCAGGATCATGTGCAGGAGTCGCTCAAATCAATTATTCAACTGCCACGCAACAGATAGCCCGCTTAAGTTCGGTGGATTGAGTGTAAGTGACTGGCAGAAAGCCCATTTTTAAAATGTGTCAAAAATAAGTCAATTTCCAGTAATTTGCATGCATGAAACGACTGTTTCATGTAACATTCGTTTCATGAACAGACGAGATGAATTGCGCGATAACGCGCTTGACTATTTTTTGGCCCATGGACTGGCCGAGTTATCGTTGCGGCCATTGGCAGAAAAAATCGGAACCAGTGCGCGATTATTAATTTATCACTTTGAATCCAAGGAAAAACTGATCACGGTTGTGATGGAGATGGTACGTGCGCGTGTCCAGCAATCAGTGATCAGAATGATGCAGGATACCCAGGGTGAAGCGAGTATGGAGTCGTTCTGGAACTGGATTACAGATATAGAAAACATTCCTTATGTGCGCTTGCTTTTCGAGGTCCAAGTATTGGCGCTGCAAAATCCCGCAGTCTATGCACAATTCTTATCCGACACGAGTTCTAGCTGGCTGGAAGTGCTGGAGCATGGCATACCTGAATCGGCAGACCGCCGCACGATCGCAAGCTTATGCAGTGCAGTGATCGACGGCCTGGTGCTGGAATATATGAGCACAGGCGATCTGGACCGCACTACTGCCGCATTGAAATTCTTTGTTTCTCTGTTAGGTCAACACACAGAAAGATTCAAAACATAGGGAGCATGAATCTTATGCTTTGTGGAAGTAAAAACCTGAGGATAGTGGCAAGGAAAAATGCAGAAGCGCGCTGCATTTTTACATCCGGCTTGCATAGCAACGATAAATTTCCAAATGTTTTATCCCCTATGATACACACCAAATATAAGGATACGCCCAGTATGAACAAGCTCAATAGCACCTCAATAAGCGGGACGGAAATAATAGAAAATCCAAAGAAATTATTGGCTTCACCCAGACATACGTTGACTTTGTTTGGCATTGTCATGATTTTGCTGGTGGCCGGTGTGTTGAACGCTTCAAATAAGCCTGCCGTTTCCCATGTACCCGATCCGTCTCAAATGATCAAAACCAATTTGATCATGATCGTCATACTCTGGTATTGGGCATTTTTCATTTATAAAGGCATGCAAGGCTATGGTCGTTCGATTTTGGAATTTTTTGAGTTAAAGCGCTTTGCCACGAATAAATTTATCAGCGATTGTGCCTTTGCAGTACTGGCATTCGCACTGATTTATGTATGTTCATACTTTGTGCATACTCTCTTGCCTGACCAAATTTCGCAATCCAGTAACCCGATTCTTTCTTCCAAGCCGACCGGCTTATTTGGAGTCACTGTCTGGATATGTTTATCAATCAGTGCCGGCATCTGTGAAGAGATAGTATTTCGAGGTTATCTCCAACGCCAACTTGGTTTAATGACGGGAAATGTCAGTATCGCTATCTTGCTCCAGGCTATCCTGTTCGGGATTGGACATGCTTATGAAGGCCTTAGCTCGGTAGTAGCAATCGTGCTGCATGGACTCATCTTGGGTATTCTCGCCAAATGGCGCGGCAATATACGTGCTGGCATTATCGAACACGCGGGGTGGGATATTCTCGCCGGCTTCGGACTCATAAGTGCAAATTGGTGAAATCGCGGTGACAGATAGCAAGAGCAACTCGCCGTAAAATAACCGCATTGCCATAGCCATAATCCAGGCGACATTCAAGATGTGCAAGCAGCAGAAATAAAAAAAGACAGGTTTAAAAACCTGTCTTTTTTATGAAGCGAATCTATCTGGAATCCATCAGAAATCAAATTGTGCTGACAGTTTATAAGTGCGCGGTGCACCAGGGAATAAATAACCACCCAGTGATTGCGTCACATCACGCCAGTAAAACTTGTCCAGTGCATTGTCGATATTGAAGCGCAGGGTAGTGGCTGTGTTGCCAATTTGTGTCGCATAGCGCACTCCCAGATTGACGACGTGGTAACCCGGTACCGTCACACTATTGTCGGGGCTGAATGCCTTGCTGCTGGCATATTGCCAACTCGCGTTCAGATTCAAACCCTTGACTTCAGTTACCGCATAATCGGTATAGACAGTAGATTTAAAGCGCGGCACATTCATGACACGCTTGTCGTCCAGACTGCTGATGCCAGTGTTTTGCTGTTTGGCATCCAGCGCAGTCAGGCTGGCACCCAGATTCAGTTGCGATGTCAGCTTGCCTTGGGCAGAGAGCTCCAGACCAGTATGCAGTGCTTCACCATTGCTGACATAGGTATTGCTGATATTGGTATATTCCAGTGGCTTCTTGATGCGGAAGATAGCAGCAGACAGACTCAGGTCGCGCTTTACATCTGCCTTTACACCCAATTCAATTTGCGTGGATTTGCCGGGGTTCAGCATCTGGTTGGCATTGCTGGTGCCGAACGGGGCGATGCCACCATGCTCCAAGCCTTGTGCAAAACTGCCGTAAACAGAAATTTGCTGTGTTGGTTTGAAGACCAGTGCTGTCGTCGACAGGAGCTTGTTCTGGTCATAGCCTGGATTATCAAACTGCGTGCGCGAGATATTCAAATAACGCAGACCCAGATGCAGTTTCAGATTATCTTGCAGGCTGATAATGTCTTGTACAAATGCTGACCATTCCTTGTCAGTGCGGCGCAAAATTGCGGGACCAGTTTTATTTGTAGATGGCATCACGCTGACAGGGCGAAATAAATTGCTGCTGCCCGCATAGTCATAGACATAGTCGCCAAAATAATCTTTGCGCTGTGAATTGCTGAGGCCCACAGCCAGTTCATGCTGCATGCCGCCCGCATTGAATTTGCCATTCAGTTGTGCTTGCGTGCCCCACAGTGATTTGGATTCATTCACGCTTTGATAGTCATACACATCATAGTCGCCATTTGCGCAGTAACCTGGGTACAGGTTGGCGGCACCGCAGCCATATGGGAATGCAGTGTAGTCATCACGTTTGAATTCATGCTTGTTGGCAGAGACACTGGCGCGCCAGTCAGCATTGATCTGGTATTCAAAACGCAGCCCCAGATTGCTGTTACGGGTATCTACCGGTCTTGCCCATGGCTGCGCATTCAGCATCAGGTCAGCAGGGACACCTTGTGGCAAATCCGTGCCATTGAATAATTGAAAACCGGGTACCGACAATTGGGATTTGTGCTGGTAGTCAGCATCTATTTGCAACAGCGCTTGTGGTGTGATGTGCCAGTCAAATGCGGCAGAAACGAACTGACGATTACCATCTGCGCCTTTGACATAAGAGCGCAGGCGTTCACCCGCTGCATTGATGCGAAAGCCAAATTGCTTGTCGCTGGAATTGTCACTGATATCTGCAGCGCCATATACGGTACCGCGCTCGCTGATTTCAAATGTGGCGGAGCGAACAGCATAGCTGGTCGGACGCTTGGTCACATAATTGATGATGCCCCCAGGCGTACCAAAACCAGCCTGAAAGCCTGCAATACCTTTGAGTATTTCTATGCGTTCCTTGTTTTCCAGGGGGATGGCCGCATCACCTGGTATGGCAAAACCATCCTTGCGGTAGCTGCTGGAATTATCCAGGGCAAAGCCGCGTATAGAGAATTGCTCGGCATATCCAATCGCGTTATAGGAATCATTGACGCTGGCATCAAACTTCATCGCATCGGTGGTCTGGCGTATGCGCAAGTCTTGCATCTGTGTCGTGCTGAAGGCATTCACTGAGTTGGGCGTATCCAGCAACGCTGCATCAATAAAACCAGTGACCTTGCTGCGTTCAACCTTGGTTTCCGTACCTTTGCTGCCAGTGATCGTTACTTCTGGCAGCGATTTATCGTTGCCAGGTGTACTCTGTGCATAAGCAGAAGATAGCAACAGGCAAGCCTGGGCAATGGAAAATGCAAGTACAGTGGGGCGTAATAAACTTGGGCGTAAGACAGTATTGTTAGACATTGTTTGCTCTTGGTGCGTTGTGGGTGACAGCGCGGGAGCAAACAAAGAAGCAAGAATAGCCGGGACTTTGCGCTTCCCTTCGCTGGCATTATCCAGATCAGGTAGAAGGGACTCTCTCACCCGGAAATTATTATCCCCAGGACCCCTAGCGTAGGTAGCAGTTTAACACGAAACCACCGGAGTGGCTTTTTGAGCTGTTATGTGCCTATGTAGTTTGTTTAGCTTCGACTTTGACAGTTCTGAAATTACGCCACAGCCCCTCAGCTGAATACACGACCAACGCTGCCCAGATGGCGATAAAGCCTGCCAGCTTATTGGAATCAAACGGCTCGTGGTATAGCCAGACTCCAATCAATAATTGCACCAGCGGTGAAATATATTGCAATAATCCCAGTGTTGTCATCGGTATGCGACGGGCACCTGCCGCAAACAACAACAAGGGGATAGCAGTAATCGGGCCACTGATGAGCAACAGCATCTTGATATCCACGCTGCTGGCGATGAAGCTGTTTTGCCCTTGCAAAGTCATCCAGCATAGCCAGCCAAAAGCAAATGGAAAGAGCAGGGTGGTTTCCAGTGACAAGCCTTCCAGTGCGCCCAGTGCGGAGGTCTTGCGCAACAAGCCATAGGTGCCAAAGGTCGTTGCCAGCACCAGGCCTATCCATGGCAGGTGGCCTGTCTGTATTGTCAGCCAGGCTACGCCCACAGCAGCCAACGCTACTGACAGCCATTGACCAGGGCGCAGTTTCTCACGCAGCAAAACTGAGCCTATGAGGATATTGACGAGGGGCGTGATGAAATAACCGAGGCTGGCATCAACGATATGGCCATGATTGACAGCCCAGATATACACAAACCAGTTGACTGATAAAAGTACTGCGCTAAGTGCAAAACCGCCTATCAGTTTTGGTTGCCTGATTGCTGCACTGACCCAGGTCCATTGCTTGCGCCAGGTCAATACCCCAACCAGGAATACCAGCGACCACAACATGCGGTTCAGCAGGATTTCCAGTGCAGGCACATCGTGCAGGCTTTTGAAATAAATGGGGAACAAACCCCATAGGAAATACGCGGAGCCTGCAAACAAAATACCTTGGCGCATGAGTAGCAATCAATCTGTAAGGCTTGCGGCAGCAAGCAAGGAAAACATTATCGCTTGAAAAGAAATTGTTTGCTGCCAGTGCCTATTTGCTTCTTGCTGTTGCCAGATGTTTACACAGAGCCTCGGTACCATCGAGTATGCGCGGCCCGGCGCGATTGAGCCAGTCCCCTTTGACCGTATAGAAATTGTTTTTCTTTACTGCTGTCAGGATGGGGTATTGCTTCCAGTCTGCCATACTGTCGATATTTTCACCGCTACTGAATATGACGTCAGGGTTGGCTGTCAGCACTGCTTCATTGGTGATCGTTGAACTCAACTCCTTGAGCTGGCCAAATACATTTTTGCCGCCGCACAGACGTATGGAGTCGGACACCATATGCGTGTCATTGATGGTCATCAACGGCCTGCGTATCATTTGATAATACACGCTGACCGGTGCTGCCCCTGCTGGCAATTGATAAATCTTGCGCAGATTGTCGAGACGCTGCCTGAACTTTTGTGCATTGGCTTTACCAGCGCTTTCAGTCCCTGCCAGGGTTGCCAGTCTTTCTATTGAAGTTGCTACCATTTCAAAATTGTGAGGCTCACTTTCAAATACAGTGATGTGGTTGCTGCGCAATTTATTGGCCAGGATTTTGGCATTGCCAGTACCCCAGACAATAACCAGATCTGGTTTGAGGGAGAGCAGGCGCTCCAGGTCCAGTGCAAAAATATTGCCTATCGATGGCAGTTTTTTCGCCGCCTCTGGATAGTCGCTGTAATCGGTCACCGCGATGAGGTTATTTGCCGCACCAGCCTCGAACAATATCTCGGTAATATGCGGTGCCAGGCTGATGATGCGTTGCGCTGGCTTTTCCATCGTGACTGGGCGTTGCGCATCATCCAGTACAGTGATGGATGCATGGGCAAGAACAGGTAAGGCCAGGCTCATGATAAGGCAGCTTGCAAGTGCAGCGCTGCCTGTTCGCAATTGCAAGCGGCGCATCAGATTTCCAGATTGTCGATCAGGCGCGTACCGCCGAGCTTGGCTGCTGCGACCACCACCAGAGGTGATTGTTGGGCGATGTCGCCGGCAGACGGCGGTTGCAGGTCGGCGCGTTTGCGTATTGAGATGTAATCCGGCTTCCAGTTGCGTGTCGCCAGTTTTGCCATGGCTTGACGTTCGAGCTCAAACAGATCCAGATGACCTCCGCGTACTTCTGCTGCTATTTCGTTCAAGACTTTGTACAAGGCAGGTGCCTCGGCACGTTCTTCTGGCGACAGATACATATTACGCGAAGACAGGGCCAGGCCGTCTTCTGCCCTGAAAGTTTCGGCAGCGATAATTTCAGTCGGCAAGGCAAATTGCTTGCTCATATTGCGTACTATCATGAGCTGCTGGTAATCCTTTTTGCCAAAGACGGCAACGCGTGGTTGCACGCAAGAAAACAGCTTCAGTACAACAGTGGTCACTCCAGTGAAGAAGCCTGGTCGGAATTCACCTTCAAGTATATTGCCGAGGTCATCCGGTGGGCGCACCCGGTATTCTTGCGGTTCCGGATACAAGTCTTTTTCAGTGGGGGCAAACAGGACATACACGCCTTCTTTTTCCAGCTTCTCTACGTCAGCCTGGAAAGTGCGCGGGTATTTGTCGAAATCTTCATTCGGGCCAAACTGCAGACGGTTGACGAAAATCGATGCAACGACAGGGTCGCCATGTTTTTTTGCCAGGCGCATTAGGGATAAATGCCCCTCATGCAAATTGCCCATGGTCGGCACAAATGCAGTACGCAATTGCCCGCTTAACTGGTCGCGCAACTCTTCAATGGAGGAAACGATTTTCATGGTGCAGCTCTGTAGTAATAAATAGGTTGGTGTCGTGGCACGAATGGATGATGACGCATCAATCACGTCGGCGAATAGGCCAGACGTACATAAATTGGCGCAAAGGCTTCGGCCTGGGTGATTTCTATCAGGGTTTCTTTGGCCAGTTCAAGTAGGGCCACAAAATTGACTACCAGCACCGGCGCGCCGCGGCTGACATCAAACAGGTCAGAGAATTCAACAAACTTGGATGACTGCAGCTTGCGCAAAATGCCGGTCATGTGTTCGCGCACCGACAGTTCTTCACGGCTGATCTTGTGATGGGCGACCAGGGTTGCGCGCTTCAATACATCTGCCCAGGCTGATTGCAAATCAGCGATATCTACATGTGGCCAGTGCAGCACGGTGTTTTGTTCGACAAACACCTGGGCATGCAAAAAGTCACGGCCCAGTTGTGGCACTGCATTGAGATCGTAAGCAGCCAGCTTCATCTGTTCGTATTCGAGCAGGCGGCGTACCAGTTCTGCGCGCGGATCATCGGCTTCTTCACTATCTGCGCTCTTGTTGGAGGGTAGCAGCATGCGCGATTTGATTTCGATGAGCATGGCTGCCATCAACAAATACTCAGCCGCCAGTTCCAGATTGTGTTTGCGTATCTGTTCAACATACTGCAAATACTGCAGCGTGACTTGCGCCATGGGGATGTCGAGGATATTGAAGTTTTGCTTGCGTATCAGGTACAGCAGCAAATCCAGCGGGCCTTCAAATGCCTCCAGGAATACTTCGAGAGCATCGGGCGGGATGTAAAGGTCATTCGGTAGCTTGAATAGCGGCTCACCATACAGCTTGGCAAATGCCAGACCATCGACAACATCAGGCGTGCTGTCGATTGCGCCAACCAAAGGTAAATCGGTTGGGGTTAACGCTGCTGTGGCGCTCACTAGCTTTCCGGATTGATCAGGGTATCAAGGCAGGCTATATTAGCCTTAGCCTTTGTTTTGATACACGTAGGCTTGCTGATTGATGCGCGATTCCAGATTGCGTTTTTGCGTATCCAGATCTATCGCTTGCTTATCCCACAGCAGGGCGCGGCCATCGCGCTGGTTTTGTTCCATTGCAGGGTTGGCTTTTTTCAAGTCTTTGATGAAGTTAGTTGCTTCGGATTCGTACAAAGAGAATTGCTTGGAGAATTTCATAATTTGAAATAAACACGAAAAGTCGGATGAAGCCGCATTTTACTCTGCTTTTGGTCTTGCCATGCGGTTTTAGCCCTTGAGTAAAGCTTCAAGCATACAGAGAAATCAAAGGTCTTTGACTTCCAGCCATTTTTTTACATGCAGGGGACGATATGCAGCAAACTTTTGCAATATCTGG
Source organism: Undibacterium sp. Ji42W (assembly GCF_049340405.1). NCBI lineage: Bacteria > Pseudomonadati > Pseudomonadota > Betaproteobacteria > Burkholderiales > Oxalobacteraceae > Undibacterium > Undibacterium sp. Ji42W. The sequence continues at coordinate 512,099 of NZ_JBMPOV010000001.1, read as the reverse complement.
GCTGGATCGGTTTCTATATACAACAAGTCCAGGTGGACAGGCCGCAAGAATCCCTGTTCTACCGTGTGCAACAGAAAATCATGCAATTTCCGGTAAAAATCATTGATATTATATAAACCAACAGGTTTCTCGTGAAAGCCTAGTTGCGACCAGGTCAGTACTTCAAATAATTCTTCCAACGTGCCTACGCCACCAGGCATGGCGATGAAGGCATCTGACAATTCTGCCATCATGGCCTTGCGTTCATGCATATTGGCAACAACATGCAAGGAGCTCAGGCCAGTATGGCCAACTTCCTTGTCCATCAGTGCTTTAGGAATGACCCCTGTGACTCTGCCACCCAGACGCATGACTTCATCTGCGATCACGCCCATGAGGCCGACATTGCCGCCGCCATACACCAGACCAAGGTCTTGCTTGACCAGTTCAGCAGCCAGTTGGCGTGCTGCAATGGCATAGTCTTCAGTAATGCCGGGCGAAGAGCCGCAATAGACGCAAATATTTTTCATGCTGGATTGATCTTGCGCAAATAGTCTTGCGACAGTTTTTCAAAGACATTCTTGGTTTCGCCGCGCAAGTAAGGGCTGATGAGGACGATCACCTGATAGCAGCCGCGTGCCAGCGATTCGGACATGGTTTGCAGCTCTGTGTATTTGCGTGGATTGCGCACATACTCATACGACAGCCAGTAAGTCGCCACTACCACCATATTGGTGGCCAGGGCATCAATCTCTATGTCGTTGGCTTCAAACTCGCCATCGGCGCGCAAGCCATTGCACAACTCTGTTGCTACCTTGATCTTGTGCGTGAGTATTTCTTTGAAGTTCAATTCCAGCTTGCGGTTTCTGGAGAGTAAGTCATTCAAGTCGCGGTAAAAAAAGCGATAGCGCCAGACCAGTTCAAACGTCAGGTGCAGGTAGGTCCATATATCCTGGATATTGGCTTTGCGCCCTTCGGGAAAAGCCAGCTTCTTATTGATCTCTGCCTCGAATTGCACAAAGATGGAGTTGACGATATCGTCTTTGTTGCGAAAATGATAATATAAATTGCCAGGGGAAATGTTCATTTCCTCAGCAATCACGGTCGTGGTGATGTTGGGTTCACCGAATTCGTTGAAAAGGCGCAGGGATAACTCAAGTATACGTTCCCTGGTGCGACGAGGAGCTTTGTGTTGCATGTCATTCTTCTCGATAATTTATTTCATAAGAATAACATTGAAAGCGCAACATCAAAAGGGTATCAGGTTCCCGACTGTGCTTTCAGCTCAATTTCTGAGGGAATATGAATCAATCTGGTCTTGGCCAGACGGTCATGCAGGAACTGGCCTTGCTTGTCGAAACGGGCAGTGCATGCCCAGGCGAACATGCCAGCAATGACCAAGCCAGCCATTTGCCATTCTTTGAGACCTAGTTGATTGTCCAGTGCCATGGCTGGCAAAAACCACATCCAGGCCAGGCAGTAGCGCACTATAGCCTTCACCACAGGCAATTTGCCACCATCCAGATCAACCACCTTGATACGCCAGGTTTGCATCGCCAGGGTTTGGCCGCTACGACTCCAGCAAAACACAAAATAGGCACCAATAACGAGAAACAGCCAGAACTGGCGGGCGTGACGTAAAGTCAGGGCATGCCTGCTCTGAGTGATGACGTCAAAGATAAAGCCCGAGACAAAAACGATGCCAAACAGCAGCATGGCCTCATAGACCATGCAAATCAGGCGGCGACGTATGGCTGGTGCAGTCAGATCAGAATTCACGGGATTACTTGTTTTGGGACGCGGGCACGCTGGTGGCGGTGGTGTCGGTAGCAGTAGCTGCCGGTGGAGTAGCTGCAACTGCGGAGGCTGAAACGGCAGGTGCAGCGATAGCTGCCGCAGGCGGTGTAATTACTTTAACCGCTGGTACTGATGACGTCGATGGTGTCGGGCCAACCTTGATAGGTGCCAGGATTTTTGGATTCTTGACAGATTCCGATGGCAGATTCGTCACACTTTTCTTTTTCTGGTTTTCATCTGCGAGGCGTTTTTTTTCTTGTTCGCTCAGCTGTTGATATTGTTGCCATTGAGCCGACTTATGCTCAGGCTTGAGTTGTGTTGATTTTGCGTAGTTTTCGCGGGCGGCCATACGCTGCTCAGGGGTCAGTTTGACCCAGTCACGCATGCGTTCTTGCAACCTGGCTTGTTCGTCCGGCTTCATCGTTGCGTAGCGATCGGCGATCCCCAGCCATTTTTTCTTACCGAGTTCTGACATCTTGTCCCATTCCGGGCTCAATGGTGCCAAAGCCTGTTTCTGTGCAGCGCTGAGTTCTGTCCATAGCGGTTTGCTCAGGGTACTGCCACCCAGCAGGCCAGTGCTGGTCTTAGCTGTATTCACTGTACTTTGTGGATTGGACGCAGGAACAGAAATACCGCCGGCAAAAGCCAGCGGTATTGCAAGAGACAGAATAATGAGACAAACAGTATTCGGTATTAACGCAAACGTCACTACTACTCCTCTGTTTTGTTCAAATAAGCACTGAACCCGGTATCAACATAGGCGGCTGGCGGTAATTCATCCACAAGAACGGCAGTATCGATATCTGCCAGTTCATTAATGTTTTGCTGTTGCTCGTATTCATAAATGCCCAGCAAGCCAACAACCAGGACCAGCAAAGGCAGGGCCAGGCCCAGTTTGCCCATCCAGGAACCTGGCCCCTGGAAAGAAAAGCCAGCGTTGCCAGCCAGCACGCCCTTGAATACCTTCACGGCTGCCGGTGCTTCCTGCTTCTTGCGGGCCAAAGCCGTCTTGCGTGCCAGTGCCAGTCTGTCAAGGGTAGGGGCGGGCAGGCTTTCTGCTGACTCGTTCAGCGCCCGTCTTACCTTGTAAGCAAACTCAAGGTCTTTAGCTTCTTTTGAGTAATTCATAGGTGTATTCCTTTCGCCTTGAGCGTGACGGCCAATGCGTGTGTTGCTCTGGAGCAGTGTGTTTTGACGCTGCCTTCTGAGCAACCCATTGCAGCGGCGGTTTCCGCTACATCCATGTCTTCCCAATAACGCATGAGGAATGCTTCCCGTTGACGTGCTGGAAGTTTTTTTATTTCTTCGTCAATTATGTTGAGAACTTGCTCACGTTCTATCTTGTCTGCGCTGGATTCGGATGATTCCGAGCCTTCTTCAGCATAACTTTCCAGCAAGTCAAAATTATCATCGTCCTGGTTATTCGACGGCGTGATGCTGGAAAACAGGCTGACCCAGGTGTTTCTGACTTTTTCCCGGCGAAAAAAATCCAGGATGGTGTTTTGCAGTATGCGCTGAAAAAGCATGGGTAATTCAGCTGGAGGCTTGTCGCCATATTTTTCGGCGAGCTTGATCATTGCCTCTTGGACAATGTCCAGAGCAGACTCTTCATTTCTTACCGTGTAGACAGCATGTTTGAAAGCGCGTCGTTCCACACCTTCCAAAAAGCTGGATAATTCTTTGTCTGTAGCCATTGTTGGCAGTTACGCGCTTTACGTTCGCTTTGCGTTGAGTTACGTTGTTATAGCAGGCGCAGCTTTTTCGTGGTCATTGCGCATTTGGCGTTGATCAATGGCGCTAAACTAAAAAGGCTGGCTATGCAAAATTGCGCACATGCTAGCAAAAATACGTGCTTATGTCCTGAATTTTGTGGTTTATTGTCATTTGATAACATTTTAAAGTCAAATAAGTTTCTTTTCTTATAGAATTTTCCTTGACCAAATTGCTGCGACGCAGTACCTTGTGAGTCCGCTCCAAAATCTCGGGGCACAAAATACTTGTCTGGAACAACCCACAATGTTGACACCGACAGGTTCGCTTTAAGAAGCTGTTTGTTCTGACCCATGCCACAAGCGTGAGAAGTCTGTCGTTGTAAAGCCTTAATACTGAATGAACGAGTGCTCTAAGCCTTGCCTGGTACCATATCCAACGGATGTGTAAAGGGGAATGTGACCGCACGTAAAGGGACTTCAGCTTTCCGGTATTTTACATGTCGATTTCGCCAGGAAAGAACATCCGATCAATCTCCTATGGACCTTGAAAGGACACAATTTATGAGTTCAGAATTTACAGGCGCAGAGATACTTGTCAAGTGTCTTGCCGAAGAGGGTGTTGAGCATGTATTCGGATATCCGGGTGGTGCCGTACTCTATATCTATGATGCAATCTTCAATCAGGACAAGTTTCAACACATCCTGGTGCGTCATGAGCAGGCTGCAGTACATGCTGCCGATGCTTATTCCCGTTCCTCCAATAAAGTAGGCGTGGCTCTGGTCACTTCCGGACCTGGTGTTACCAATGCGGTGACTGGACTGGCAACTGCTTATATGGATTCGATCCCCATGGTGATCATTTCAGGTCAGGTGCCCAGTGCCGTTATCGGCCAGGATGCTTTCCAGGAATGTGACACCGTCGGTATTACCCGTCCCTGCGTAAAGCATAATTTTTTGGTGAAAGACGTCAGGGACCTGGCCGAGACCGTCAAAAAGGCATTCTATATAGCAACGACAGGTCGTCCCGGCCCTGTGCTGGTGGATATCCCCAAGGATATCAGCATGCACAAAACTACCTATAGCTACCCTAAAGAAGTCGAAATGCGCTCTTACAAGCCAGTCGATAAAGGGCATGCAGGTCAAATTCGCAAGGCTGTGCAACTGCTGTTGCAGGCTGAACGTCCCATGATTTATACCGGTGGCGGCGTGATCCTCGCGCATGCTGCGCCGGAGCTGAACAAGCTGGTCGATTTGCTCGGTTTTCCATGTACCAATACCCTGATGGGTCTCGGTGCTTACCGTGCCAGCGATGAAAAATTCGTCGGCATGCCAGGCATGCATGGTACTTACGAAGCCAATATGGCCATGCAGCACTGTGACGTGCTGATCGCCATTGGGGCACGTTTTGATGACCGTGTGATCGGCAATCCCAAGCATTTTTCTTCTCATCCACGCAAGATCATTCATATTGATATTGACCCTTCGTCGATTTCCAAGCGCGTCAAGGTCGATATTCCTATCGTCGGTAATGTCAAAGACGTCTTGCAGGAAATGTTGTCACAACTGAGTGCTGTTGAGACGCGCCCTGATCCCAAGGCGCTGGCTACCTGGTGGAAACAGGTCAATGAATGGCGTGGTCGTGAATGCCTGAAATATCCGACTTCAAATGAAGTCATCAAGCCACAGTCTGTGGTTGAAAAAGTCTGGGAAGTGACCAAGGGCGATGCCTTTGTGACCTCTGACGTAGGCCAGCATCAGATGTGGGCTGCGCAATACTACCGCTTCGACAAGCCACGTCGCTGGATCAATTCCGGTGGCCTGGGCACCATGGGTGTCGGTTTGCCGTATGCCATGGGTGTGCAGATGGCCAACCCGGATGCGACTGTTGCCTGTATCACTGGCGAAGCCTCGATACAGATGTGCATACAAGAACTGGCAACCTGCAAGCAATACCACCTGACGCCGAAAATTGTTTTGTTGAACAACCGCTTCCTTGGGATGGTCAGGCAGTGGCAGCAAATTGATTATGGTTCACGCTATTCCGAGTCTTACATGGACTCTTTGCCTGACTTTACCAAGCTGGTCGAGGCCTACGGTCACGTTGGCATGAAGATAGAAAACCCTGCAGATGTAGACGGCGCAGTGCGTGAAGCCTTTGCCATGAAAGACAGGCTGGTATTCATGAATTTCATTACTGATCAAACCGAGAATGTCTGGCCCATGGTCAAGGCAGGCAAGGGCTTGACTGAAATGTTGCTGGGTTCGGAGGATCTGTAATGAGACATATTATTTCCATCCTTCTTGAAAATGAAGCTGGTGCATTGTCCCGTGTGGTTGGTCTGTTTTCCGCCCGAGGCTATAACATTGAAACCCTGACGGTGGCACCGACAGAGGACCCGACCCTGTCGCGTATGACGATCGTGACTTCTGGTTCCGATGACATCATCGAACAGATCACCAAACATTTGAACCGCCTGATTGAGGTAGTCAAGGTGGTCGATTTGACCGAAGGCGCGCACATAGAACGCGAACTGATGCTGATCAAGGTACGAGCGGTCGGCAAGGAGCGCGAAGAAATGAAGCGCACCGCAGATATTTTCCGTGGCCGCATTATCGATGTCACCGAAAAGACCTACACCATAGAATTGACCGGTAATAAAGGTAAGCTGGATGCTTTCATCGATTCCATCGACCGCACGGCAATTCTGGAAACGGTACGTACCGGTGGTTCAGGCATAGGGCGCGGTGAACGCATCCTCAAGGTTTAAAAAATAGTTTCAGGCATACGCCATTTCCCTGTAAAAAATATTTAATTATTAGGATACAAAATGAAAGTTTTCTACGATAAAGATTGTGATCTCTCCCTGATCAAAGGCAAAAACGTTGCTATCATCGGCTACGGTTCCCAAGGTCATGCCCATGCACAAAACTTGAATGATTCCGGCTGTAAAGTGACTGTCGCCCTGCGTAAAGGCGGTGCGTCATGGGACAAGGCAAAAAATGCCGGTTTGAACGTGGCTGAAGTCAACGACGCAGTTAAAGCAGCTGACGTCATCATGATCTTGCTGCCAGATGAAAACATCGCCCAGGTGTACAACGAAAACGTTGCGCCTCACGCCAAGCAAGGCGCAGTGCTGGCATTTGCCCACGGCTTCAATGTTCATTACGGCCAAGTTGTGCCACGCGCCGATCTTGACGTCATCATGATCGCCCCTAAAGCACCTGGCCATACTGTACGCGGTACTTACAGCCAGGGTGGTGGCGTGCCCCACCTGATCGCTGTGTATCAGGACAAATCCGGTTCTGCCCGTGACATCGCCCTGTCTTATGCGATGGCTAACGGCGGCGGCCGTGCTGGTATCATCGAAACCAACTTCCGTGAAGAAACAGAGACTGATTTGTTCGGTGAACAAGCAGTTCTGTGTGGCGGTGCGGTTGAATTGATCAAAGCTGGTTTTGAAACCCTGGTTGAAGCTGGTTACGCACCAGAAATGGCTTACTTCGAATGTCTGCATGAATTGAAGCTGATCGTTGATCTGATCTATGAAGGCGGTATCGCCAACATGAATTACTCGATCTCCAATAATGCAGAATACGGCGAATATGTGACTGGCCCACGCATCGTTACAGAAGATACCAAAAACGCCATGCGCCAATGTCTGAAAGATATTCAGACTGGTGAATACGCAAAGAGCTTCATTCTGGAAAACAAAGCGGGTGCACCAACTTTGATTTCCCGCCGCCGCTTGACTTCCGAGCATCAGATCGAAGAAGTGGGTGCAAAATTGCGTGCCATGATGCCTTGGATCGCGAAGAACAAACTGGTTGATCAAAGCAAAAACTAATTGCCGAGATTGCCGGGCATCATCCAGTGTGCGCTCGTAGGCGCACGCAGCTCGAAGACTAAAAATCGCCCGGAAGGGCGATTTTTACTTTCAGGGCCTCATGGCTCCTTACCAGATATGTGTGCATTTAAATATGTGTGCATTTAATATGTAGTTAAATGTGAATGAGGATGTATATTTGATGTTTGAATGTGTAGAACCATGTCCCTGCGTTTGTTTTCATTGCTAATAATCGGGGTTATACTTCGCACACTTTTTCCTTCCTTGCTCTGGCAAGAAATATACTTCACAGTTGACGATAGCAAGAATGGCACCTATATTAAAACGAAAACCCAAAGGTAGTTTCAAGCTCTTCCCCAAGGGTGTGCGCAAGAATACAGCCGCGAGTGTGCAGGAAGCGAGTGATATACGCACCCCAGCCAAGCCGAGGCGTGGTATTTACCTGTTGCCGAATGCATTTACGACTGCAGCCTTGTTTTGCGGTTTTTATGCGATTGTCATGGCAATGGATCAACGTTTTGACCAGTCTGCACTGGCAATTTTCGTGGCTATGGTACTGGATAGTCTGGATGGGCGCGTCGCCCGCATGACCAATACTCAGAGTGAGTTTGGGGCGCAATACGATAGTTTGTCAGACATGATTTCCTTTGGTGCTGCACCGGCACTGGTGGCTTATGAATGGTCGTTGAAGGGAATGGGCAAGCTTGGCTGGCTGGCGGCTTTTGTCTATTGCGCCGGTGCAGCTTTGCGTCTGGCACGTTTCAATACCAATATTGGTGTGGTCGATAAGCGGTATTTCCAGGGCTTGCCCAGTCCTGCTGCTGCGGCGCTGGTTGCCGGCTTTGTCTTGCTGATGGAGGACTTGCATTTTCTTCGGCACGACTTGAGCTGGAGTACCTGGAGTATCACCTTGTTCGCTGGGTTGACGATGGTGACCAATGTGCCTTTTTATAGTTTCAAGGACGTGAACCTGCGTAAGTCAGTGCCATTCATTGCGCCTTTCCTCATCGTGCTTGCCTATGTTGCGGTAGTCAGTGATCCGCCCAAGGTTTTGTTTGGTTTGTTTGTCCTGTATGGTTTGTCTGGTTATGTCGTCTTGCTGTGGCGCTGGCGCAAGGGCAGGCCAGTCAGCATCGTGCAGACTACTGTGGATGATCATCACCATGATGATAAATAAGTCTTCATCAAAAAAGTCGATATCAAAACGCGCAATGCCAGATTAAATTCGGCGTTTTTCAAGAAAAGCCGCAATACGGAAAATGTATCGCGGCTTTTTTGCTTTTTTGCCTCATAAAAACTGGATTTTCCTGCTATAAATTCTTGCACTTTTTTGCCATTGCGCTTATAGTCTTTGGCATGAACTTCACATTCACATCAATAGCAAAAAACACTATGGCAGGCCTGTCTGGCCTGCTATCGCTATTGCTGGCATCTCTACTAGCGTTCACGCGCTAAATTCCCCTATACCCACAATTCGAGTAGTCTCGCCACCCATGTGCGTCTTGCAAGGGCAGGTCAAAGAATATTCTCAGTTTACAGTTTTTCATCTACAACATTTCAGACTTAAATTCATATCAGGAGCAATAACATGGCCGACAAACTCATCATATTCGACACAACTTTGCGCGATGGCGAACAATCCCCTGGTGCATCCATGACCAAGGATGAAAAAATCCGTATTGCCAAGCAACTGGAAAGAATGAAAGTTGATGTAATTGAGGCCGGTTTTGCGGCTGCTTCGCCAGGTGATTTTGAATCCATCAAGGCGATCGCCTCTATCATCAAGGACTCGACGATTTGTTCTTTGTCGCGCGCCAATGACCGTGATATTGCCCGTGCTGCCGAAGCCTTGCAGGCAGCAGAGCGTAAGCGTATCCATACTTTCATCGCGACTTCTCCTTTGCATATGGAAAAGAAATTGCGTATGACGCCAGACCAGGTGCTGGAACAAGCCATACAGGCTGTGCGCTATGCCCGTAATTTTACGGATGATGTTGAATTTAGCCCTGAAGATGGTAGCCGTTCAGATATGGATTTCTTGTGTCGCGTGCTGGAAGCGGTTATTAAAGAAGGTGCAACGACGATCAACTTTGCTGACACCGTCGGTTATGCCGTGCCTGAGCTGTACGGCAATATGTTGAAGTCCCTGCGTGAACGCATCCCTAATGCAGACAAGGTAGTCTGGTCGGTACATTGCCACAATGACCTGGGCATGGCTGTTGCCAATTCACTGGCTGGCGTCATGATAGGCGGCGCACGCCAGATTGAGTGCACCATCAATGGCCTGGGCGAACGTGCCGGTAATACTGCACTCGAAGAAATCGTCATGGCGGTGCGTACCCGTAAAGATTATTTTGATTTGCAACTGGGGATTGATATCAGCCAGATCGTGCCTGCATCCAAGCTGGTGTCGCAAATCACCGGTTTTGCTGTGCAGCCAAATAAAGCCGTCGTTGGTGCAAATGCCTTTGCCCATGCATCCGGCATCCATCAGGACGGTATCTTGAAAGCGCGTGATACCTATGAAATCATGCGTGCCGAAGACGTGGGCTGGAGCGCCAACAAGCTGGTACTGGGTAAATTGTCTGGCCGTAATGCCTTCAAGCAGCGTCTGGAAGAATTGGGTATCGCACTGGAGTCGGAAACTGAAGTCAATGCAGCCTTTGCCCGCTTCAAAGAGCTGGCCGACAGGAAGTCTGACATCTTCGATGAAGATATTCTTGCCCTGGTGTCTGACGAAGAGCATGCACACAATAATGATGCCTTCCATTATGTGTCTTTGTCACAACGTTCAGAAACAGGTGAATTGCCTTACGCCAAAGTCGTATTTACTTCAGATGGCAAGGAAGTCACTTGCGAGGGTAATGGTAATGGCCCGGTCGATGCTATCGTCAATGCCATCGATTCCAAGGTGCAGAGTGGGGCAGAGTTGTTGCTGTTCTCGGTGAATGCGATTACCACTGGTACGCAGTCGCAGGGCGAGGTCACCATGCGTCTCTCCAAGGCTGGCCGCATCGTCAATGGAGTGGGTGCTGATCCTGATATCGTCGTTGCTTCGGCGAAAGCCTATCTGTCGGCATTGAATAAATTGCAATCGAAGACAGAGAAATTGAACCCCCAGATTTAAAGCAGATTTGATTCTGGCTAAAAACGGTGTTATAGTCACGCGTCCTGCCATTCTGGTGGGATTGTTATGTCACGATAATGATGGTTTTGTAGCTGTTTTTATAAAAGCAGCGACTATTGTTATCGCATGTTAAGGAAAATCATGTCTATCGAAAAAAATGCAAAAGCCGCTATCGTAGCGGACAATGCCCGTGGTCAAAACGACACAGGCTCTCCTGAAGTGCAAGTTGCTCTGTTGACTGCACGTATCAATGATCTGAATGGTCACTTCAAAGCTCACTCTAAAGATCACCACTCACGTCGTGGTTTGATCATGATGGTTAACCGTCGTAAGAGTCTGTTGTCTTACCTGAAAGGTAAAGACTTGAATCGCTATCGCTCACTGATCGAAAAACTCGGCTTGCGTAAGTAATTCTTGCTGAATTTAGCAAAAGATTTGTAGCAAAAAGCCTGCGTCATTTAACTGTCGCAGGCTTTTTGTCCATCTAGAGTTTTGGTTTCACTTAGTTTTATCCAGTTTTAGCCCGGTTTTTGATGTAAATATTAAAAAACAGGCAAAAAGCAATCCAGGCGGATTGCTCGTGGTGAGGTGAACGACAGCGCCTGAAAATCTGTCGGCAAATAGAAAGGACACATTGTGTTTAATAAAATTACTAAAACCTTCCAATATGGTCAGCACCAGGTAACACTGGAAACTGGCGAAATCGCTCGCCAGGCATCGGGTGCAGTCCTGGTATCCATAGAAGATACCGTTGTATTGGCGACTGTCGTTGCCAGGAAAGATGCAAAACCAGGTCAGGATTTCTTTCCTCTGACCGTGGATTACATGGAAAAAACTTACGCTGCAGGCCGTATTCCTGGCGGTTTCTTCAAGCGTGAAGGTCGTCCATCAGAAAAAGAAACACTGACTTCCCGTTTGATCGATCGCCCAATTCGCCCTCTGTTCCCAGAAGGTTATCTGAACGAAGTTCAGGTCATCATTCATGTATTGTCCGTCAATCCAGAAATCGATCCTGATATCGCTGCAATGATCGGTGCTTCCGCAGCGATTTCCGTGGCGGGTATCCCATTCAGTGGTCCGGTTGGTGCAGCACGCGTTGGTTATATTGATGGTCAATATGTATTGAATCCAACCGCAACGCAATTGAAGCAATCCAAGCTGGACCTGGTTGTTGCTGGTACTGAACAAGCCGTGTTGATGGTTGAGTCTGAAGCACAGCAATTGTCTGAAGAGATTATGCTCGGCGCAGTTGTTTTCGGTCATGAGCAGATGAAAGCGGTTATCAATGCGATCCATGAGCTGGTGCGTGACGGTGGCAAGCCTGAAGTGCAATGGGCACCTGCTGCAAAAAATGAGCCATTGATTGCTGCTGTAAGCGCGGTCGCAGAGCCTTTGTTGCGTGCTGCTTATCAAACCAAAGAAAAGCAGGCACGTACTGAGCAATTGAAGGCGGCAACGTCAACAGTCGCCGCGGCACTGGCTGAACAAGCGACTGCTAAAGGCGAGGCTGCTCCTGATTCATCAGAAGTTGGCAATATCCTGTTTGATCTGGAAGCGAAAATCGTTCGCTCCCAAATCCTGGACGGCGAGCCACGCATTGATGGTCGTGATACGCGCACTGTGCGTCCTATCAGCATCCGTACTGGCGTGTTGCCACGTACGCATGGTACAGCCTTGTTCACACGCGGTGAAACGCAGGCTTTGGTCATCGCCACCCTTGGTACTGCTCGCGATGAACAAAAAATTGATGCGCTGATGGGTGAATACTCTGACCGCTTCATGCTGCATTACAATATGCCTCCGTTCGCTACTGGCGAAACAGGTCGCGTTGGTACACCTAAGCGTCGTGAAATCGGTCATGGCCGTCTGGCTAAGCGCGCATTGCAAGCTGCTCTGCCTGATCCGGAAGATTTCAGCTACTCAGTGCGCCTGGTATCCGAAATTACAGAATCCAATGGTTCTTCTTCCATGGCTTCTGTCTGCGGCGGCTGCCTGGCGTTGATGGATGCTGGTGTGCCGATGAAAGCGCACGTTGCCGGTATCGCCATGGGCTTGATCAAGGATGGCAACAAGTTTGCTGTTCTGACAGATATCCTGGGTGATGAAGATCACCTCGGCGACATGGACTTTAAAGTGGCCGGTACTGCAGAAGGCATTACAGCCCTGCAAATGGATATCAAAATCCAGGGTATCACTAAAGAAATCATGCAAGTCGCTTTGGCGCAAGCCAAAGAAGGCCGTATCCATATTCTGGGTAAAATGCAAGAAGCCGTACCTGTCGGCAAATCTGAATTGTCTGACTTCGCGCCACGTCTGATCACTGTCAAGATCAACCCTGAAAAAATCCGTGATGTGATCGGTAAGGGTGGTGCAGTGATTCGTGCACTGACAGAAGAAACAGGCACGCAAATCGACATCAGCGATGAAGGCGTAGTGACTATCGCTTCTGTCGATGCAGCAGCTGGTCAGGAAGCCAAACGCCGTATCGAAGAACTGACTGCAGAGGTTGAAGTTGGTAAAATCTACGAAGGTACAGTATTGAAATTACTGGACTTCGGCGCGATTGTGCAAATCATGCCAGGTAAGGATGGGTTGCTGCACATCAGCCAGATCGCCAATGAGCGCGTGAATGCAGTTGCTGACTACCTCAAAGAAGGTCAGCAAGTACGCGTTAAAGTGTTGGAAACTGATGATCGTGGCCGCTTCAAGTTGTCAATGAAAGCAGCGGCTTCTGAGTCTGAAGCTCAGGCTCAGCCACAGCAGCAGCAACAGCAGTAATAAATTCTCAGACCGACTGGTCTGTCAGAGTTGAAAACGCCCGTCTTGCACGGGCGTTTTTTTATTGGCTTACAATCGCGGATGGTATCGCTGGATTCACACAAAGGTTAAAGATGAAAACTGAAATGCGCGCAATTGAAATCACTCAGTATGGTAAGCCTGAAGTCTTGCAAATGTGCAGCAGGCCTGTGCCAGTGCCGGGTAAGGGGGAGTTATTGATCAAGGTCAGAGCGGCTGGCGTGAATCGCCCTGATGTCTTGCAGCGCCTTGGTTTTTATCCTGTACCGCCGGGTGCTTCAGATTTGCCGGGCCTTGAAGTAGGTGGTGAAATAGTCGGTGGTGCTGTGCAGGGTAGTGGTTTTGAGTTGGGTGACCAGGTTTGTGCATTGGTGCAGGGCGGTGGATATGCGGAGTATTGCGTGGCTCCTGCGGGCCAGTGCCTCAAGGTGCCAACTGGTTTGACTATGATAGAGGCAGCGTCTTTGCCAGAGACCTACTTTACGGTTTGGAGTAATGTATTTCAGCGGGCGCATTTGTCGCCGGGTGAAAGCTTGCTGGTGCAGGGAGGTACTTCGGGTATAGGTGTGGCAGCAATTCAAATTGCCAAAGCCTTGGGCCATAAGGTGTTTGCCACGGCAGGATCGGATGAAAAGTGCAGGGCAACTGAAACGTTGGGTGCAGAGCGCGGCATTAATTACAAGACTGAAAATTTCGTCGAGGTCGTCAAGGAATTAACGGCTGGCAAGGGCGCCGATGTCATTCTGGATATGGTCGCTGGCTCTTATGTCCCAAAAGAAATCAATTGTTTGGCAGATGATGGCCGGTTGGCGATTATTGCTCTGCTGGGTGGAAATGTGGCTGAGCTTGACTTGGCGCAAGTTTTGCGCAGACGTTTGACGGTGACGGGTTCGACACTGCGGCCGCGCTCCGTTGCTTTCAAGGCAAAAATTGCAGCAGAGCTACAAGAGCACGTCTGGCCGCTGCTGGCGTCAAAAAAAATAGTCCCCGTAATACATCAGGTTTTCCCTCTGGAGCAGGCTGCACAGGCGCATGCCATGATGGAGGGCGGCTTGCATATCGGTAAAATCATGCTGACTCTGGATTAGCCTGTTACTTGCCGTTTTTTTGGGTCAAACCTGTGTCTGAATGTGCTGATACTTTCAAAATTGCCATATAGGTCATGAATTTGATGTAATTATGTCTTTATAGTAACTTCAGGATGTAAAAACTGGTCTTGCTGGTTTGACCCTGTCTGCGGTGAAGGCTACAATAGACGGTTATTTATATTTTGGCTCACTATGCGACGCACCTTAATAGCCGGTAACTGGAAAATGAATGGTAGTTTTGCTGCTAACCATTCATTGTTGTCTGAAGTCAAGGCAGGCTTGCCTGCCAATGTGCAGTGTGATGTGCTGGTTTGTGCTCCTGCGCCTTACTTTGCGCAATGTGCGGAATTGTTGAGTGGGACTGTAGTAGCCTGGGGTGCGCAAGATGTGTCTGTGCATGCGCATGGTGCTTACACGGGTGAGATTTCCGCTTCCATGTTGCAGGATAGTGCTTGTAAATATGCAATTGTCGGGCACTCTGAGCGCCGTGCTTATCATGCTGAAACAGATGAGCTGGTAGCGCAGAAGGCGCAGCAATTGTTGAAGCATGGTGTCTTGCCCATAGTTTGTGTGGGCGAAACGCTGGAGCAGCGCGAGAGTGGTCAGACGAATGCGGTTGTCGCGGCGCAGTTGAATGCCGTGCTTGACGTGCTGAGTAGCCTGGATGGTGTGGTGATTGCCTATGAGCCTGTATGGGCCATCGGCACCGGTAAAACAGCAACGCCTGAAATGGCGCAAGATGTGCATCATTTCCTGCGTCAGCTAGTCGCTGTTCGTGATGCTGGTGCGGCAGAAAAAGTACAGATTTTGTATGGTGGTAGCATGAAGCCGGAAAATGCCAAAGAATTGTTGGTAATGCCCGATATTGATGGTGGTTTGATTGGCGGAGCTGCACTGAAGTCACAAGATTTCCTTGCAATTATCGCGGCCAGTTAATTGGTTTATTGTAGTACTTAATTTTTACTTGGATGTTTTGAATGCAAACTTTACACACGTTGGTCATCGTTATTCAGATTCTGTCTGCATTGACAATTATTGGTCTGGTTTTATTGCAGCACGGTAAAGGTGCTGATATGGGGGCCTCTTTCGGTTCTGGTGCTTCTGGTAGTTTGTTTGGTGCAACTGGCTCTTCCAATTTCTTGTCCAAGGCAACAGGTATCGCTGCTGCCATATTTTTTGCGGCAACCCTGGGTCTGGCGGTATTTAGTACTGGTGCCCGCAAGCCTTCTGGTGGTGTCATGGAGGGTGTGACTGTAGTTCAGCCTGCGACAAATGCTGCGCCTGCAAGTGCGCCGGCAGCAGCTTCTGCTGCAACTGCAACATCCGCACCGGCTTCTTCTGCTGGTCAAGCGGGTCAGATTCCAAAATAATTTGATTTTGCTTAGCAAAAAACATTGAATTGCTGCAATTGCGCGTTGAACAATGAGGCTATACATAGTAGAATGCTGGGCTTAAGCCGACGTGGTGAAATTGGTAGACACGCTATCTTGAGGGGGTAGTGGCGAAAGCTGTACGAGTTCGAGTCTCGTCGTCGGCACCAAAAAAATAAGGCCAGTTTTCTTTGCTGGTCTGGTCGAGGAAGCAGTCATTTCTTATTGTCTCATCTTGAGAGGTGACTTGCTTCAATCTGGCATTCAATTACAGGTAGCCTAACGTGAACCTCGAAAATTATTTCCCAGTTCTTCTCTTTATTCTGGTTGGTATCGCCGTTGGTGTGGTGCCGCAAATTCTGGGGCGTGTTCTTGCTCCCTACAAACCAGACTCACAAAAAAATTCTGCTTACGAATGCGGTTTTGAGGCATTCGAAGACGCGCGCATGAAATTTGATGTGCGTTACTACTTGGTGGCGATTCTGTTTATTTTGTTCGACCTGGAAACTGCATTCTTCTTCCCTTGGGGTGTGGCAATGCGTGACTTGGGCTGGACAGGTTTTCTGATTATGCTCGGCTTCGTGCTCGAGTTTGGCGTTGGATTTTGGTACATCTGGAAAAAAGGCGCTCTGGATTGGGAGTGATGGATTATGGCAATTGAAGGTGTATTCAACGAAAACTTTTTGACGACGTCCGCTGACAAGTTGATCAACTGGACGCGCACCGGCTCCATGTGGCCGATGACCTTTGGTCTGGCTTGCTGTGCGGTGGAGATGATGCATGCTGGTGCGTCGCGCTATGATCTGGATCGTTTTGGGGTGGTGTTTCGTCCATCGCCACGTCAGTCTGACGTCATGATTGTTGCCGGTACGCTGTGTAATAAAATGGCGCCTGCGCTGCGCAAGGTGTATGACCAGATGGCAGAGCCGCGCTGGGTTATTTCCATGGGCTCTTGTGCCAATGGTGGTGGTTACTACCATTATTCATATTCTGTAGTGCGTGGTTGCGACCGTATTGTGCCAGTTGATATTTATGTGCCAGGTTGCCCGCCAACCGCTGAGGCACTGATGTACGGCATCATACAGTTGCAAAACAAGATCAAACGTACCAATACCATTGCTCGTTAATCGCGCGATCGCTGGGGCAATAATAAATTATGACTACCAAACTGGAAAACCTTGAGGCAGCAGTAAAAAATGTCCTGGGTGAGCGCATTCTTGATTTGAAGAATGCGCTGGGTGAAATCACTATCGTGGTTTCTGTAACTGCTTATCTGGATGTCATGCGCACTTTGCGCGATCATGCAGAAACCAGTTTTGAAGAATTAATCGACCTTTGTGGCGTTGATTACTCTGCTTATGGCGATGGCTTGTGGGAGGGCGCGCGTTTTGCCGCTGTTTCGCATTTGCTGTCGATTAAACATAACTGGCGTTTGCGTGTGCGCGTGTTTGCGCCGGATGATGAAATGCCAGTCGTTCCTTCATTGATAGATATCTGGAATGCGGCCAACTGGTATGAGCGCGAAGCGTTCGATCTGTTGGGTATCCTGTTTGATGGTCACAATGATTTGCGTCGTATTTTGACTGACTATGGTTTCATCGGTCATCCATTCCGTAAGGATTTTCCAGTTTCCGGTTATGTTGAAATGCGTTATGACGCAGATCAAAAGCGCGTCGTTTACCAGCCTGTCACGATAGAACCACGCGAAAATGTGCCGCGTGTAATTCGTGAAGAAAATTACGGGATGAAATAATGGCTGAGATTAAGAATTACACCCTGAACTTTGGTCCTCAGCATCCTGCTGCGCACGGTGTGTTGCGCCTGGTGCTGGAGCTGGATGGTGAAGTGATACAACGTGCCGATCCGCACATTGGTCTCTTGCATCGCGCGACTGAAAAACTGGCTGAGCAAAAAACTTTCCTGCAATCCGTGCCTTACATGGATAGACTGGACTATGTATCCATGATGGCCAATGAACATGCCTATGTCATGGCCATAGAAAAAATGCTGGGTCTGGAAGTGCCTTTGCGTGCGCAGTATATCCGCGTCATGTTTGATGAAATCACGCGCCTGTTGAATCACTTGCTATGGATAGGCGCGCATGCGCTCGACGTCGGTGCGATGGCGGTGTTCCTGTACGCATTCCGTGAGCGTGAAGATCTGATGGATTGCTACGAAGCAGTCTCAGGTGCACGTTTGCATGCGGCTTACTATCGCCCAGGTGGCGTGTATCGTGATTTGCCGGATCAAATGCCGCAATTCACAGTATCGGCCTTGAAGAATGAAAAAGCGATGAAGTTGTTGAATGAAAATCGCCAGGGTTCCCTGCTGGATTTCATTGAAGACTTCACTAACCGCTTCCCGAAATACGTCGACGAATACGAAACACTGTTGACTGATAACCGTATCTGGAAGCAGCGTCTGGTTGGTATTGGTGTGGTGTCTCCTGAGCGCGCCATGGCCATGGGTTTTAGTGGTCCTATGTTGCGTGGTTCTGGTATTGAATGGGATTTGCGCAAGAAGCAACCGTACGAAGTGTATGACTTGCTGGATTTTGATATTCCAGTAGGCGTCAATGGCGACAGCTATGACCGTTACCTGGTGCGTGTGGAAGAAATGCGCCAGTCCAACCGCATCATCAAACAATGCGTAGAGTGGCTGAGAAATAACCAGGGTCCGGTGATTACTGATAATCACAAGGTTGCGCCACCTCATCGCGTGAACATGAAGTCGAATATGGAAGAACTCATCCATCACTTCAAATTGTTCACAGAAGGTTTCCATGTTCCTGCTGGTGAAGCCTATGCCGCAGTTGAGCATCCTAAAGGCGAGTTTGGTATTTACTTGATGTCCGATGGTGCTAACAAGCCTTATCGTCTGAAAATCCGTGCGCCAGGTTTCGCGCATTTGCAGGGTTTGGATGAAATGGCAAAAGGTCACATGATTGCTGATGCGGTAACGATCATCGGTACTCAGGATATTGTGTTTGGTGAGATTGACAGATAAAGCGGCGTCCTGAGGGCGTCGAATCGAGGCATTAGCTATGGTGTTATCAGAGCAGGCATTTAAAAAAATTGATCGCGAACTTGCAAAGTTCCCGGCTGACCAGCGCCAGTCCGCTGTGATGGCCGCATTGGCTATCGCCCAGGATGAAACTGGCTGGGTATCCCCGGAAGTCATGCAGGTACTGGCTGACTACATCGGCATGCCGGCAGTAGCAGTGCAGGAGGTCGCGACTTTCTACAATATGTACAACACCAAACCAGTGGGTAAGTTCAAGATTTCGGTCTGTACCAATCTGCCCTGCGCCTTGTCTGGTGGTGAGCGTGCAGCACATCACCTGAAGCAAAAACTCGGTATCGATTACAGGGAAACTACGGCCGATGGCCAGTTCACTCTGGTTGAGGGTGAATGCATGGGTGCCTGCGGTGATGCGCCTGTCATGCTGGTCAATAACAAACGCATGTGCAGCTTTATGTCGAATGACAAAATTGACGGTCTGGTCAATGAATTGAAAGAGGTTAAATAATGACGAGTCTGCATAATCGCCATATTAAGCCTTTGATACTGGCTGGCCTGGATGGCAAAAACTGGCATCTGCAAGATTACGTAGCTCGCGGTGGCTATGAATCTTTGAAGCGCATCCTGAATGAAAAAATCCCTCCTGAGCAAGTCATTGTTGAGTTGAAGGCTTCTTCCTTGCGTGGCCGCGGTGGTGCGGGTTTTCCTACCGGTTTGAAGTGGAGCTTCATGCCGCGTCAATTCCCTGGTCAAAAATACCTGGTCTGTAACACAGATGAGGGTGAGCCGGGTACATTCAAGGACCGTGACATCATCCGTTATAACCCGCATGCGCTGATTGAAGGCATGGCCATAGGCGCTTACGCCATGGGCATTACGGTTGGTTACAATTACATTCACGGCGAAATCTTTGCTGACTACGACCGATTCGAAGAAGCGCTGGATGAAGCTCGTGCAGCCAATATGCTGGGCGACAAGATTGCTGGTTCTGAATTCAACTTCCAGTTGCATGCATTCCACGGCTACGGCGCGTACATCTGCGGCGAAGAAACAGCCTTGCTGGAATCGCTGGAAGGCAAGAAAGGGCAGCCACGCTTCAAGCCACCTTTCCCTGCCAGCTTCGGTTTGTATGGCAAGCCAACCACGATCAATAACACCGAGACTTTCGCTGCTGTGCCTTTCGTGTTTGCCATGGGTGGTGAGAAATACGCTGCGCTGGGCAAGCCAAATAATGGCGGCACCAAGATTTTCTCCATGTCTGGTGACGTAGCAAAGCCAGGCAATTATGAAGTGCCTATGGGTACACCATTTGCCACCTTGCTGGAGTTGGCTGGTGGCATGCGTGACGGTAAAAAGATCAAGGCAGTTATTCCTGGTGGCTCATCCATGCCGGTATTGACTGGTGATGTGATGATGGCGACCGACATGGACTATGACTCCATTGCCAAGGCCGGTTCCATGCTGGGTTCTGGCGCCGTTATCGTCATGGATGAAACACGCTGCATGGTGAAATCATTGTTGCGCCTGTCTTATTTCTATTTTGAAGAATCCTGCGGCCAGTGCACACCTTGCCGTGAAGGTACGGGCTGGTTGTATCGCATGGTACACAGAATTGAGCATGGTCATGGTCGTCCAGATGATCTGGATATGTTGAACTCCATCGCTGACAATATCCAGGGCAAGACTATTTGCGCCCTCGGTGATGCAGCGGCGATGCCAGTACGCGCAATGATCAAGAATTTCCGCGAAGAATTTGAATATCACATCGAGCATAAGCATTGCTTGGTGCCCACTTACATGTAAGCCAGCTTCGGTTAGCACACTTAGAGTAGACCATGGTTGAAATCGAAATAGACGGCAAAAAAGTCGAAGTCCAAGAGGGCAGTATGGTGATGGACGCTGCCAATAAGCTTGGCACCTACATCCCGCACTTTTGCTATCACAAAAAATTATCTATTGCGGCCAATTGCCGCATGTGTCTGGTCGAGGTTGAAAAAGCACCGAAGCCTTTGCCTGCCTGCGCGACTCCTGTCACGCCGGGCATGATTGTCCGTTCTTCCAGCGACAAGGCAGTAAAAGCACAAAAAGCAGTGATGGAATTTTTGCTCATCAATCACCCGCTGGATTGTCCTATCTGTGATCAGGGCGGCGAATGTCAATTGCAGGATCTGGCCGTTGGTTATGGTGGCACGGCATCCCGCTACGATGAAGAAAAGCGGGTGGTATTTCACAAGGACGTAGGTCCTCTGGTCTCCATGGAAGAAATGAGCCGTTGCATACACTGCACGCGCTGCGTTCGTTTTGGCCAGGAAATCGCTGGCGTCATGGAATTGGGCATGCTCAACCGTGGCGAACATTCTGAAATTACTTCCTTCGTTGGCAAAACGGTTGACTCTGAATTATCCGGTAACATGATCGATCTGTGCCCGGTAGGCGCACTGACATCCAAGCCTTTCCGCTATTCTGCCCGTACCTGGGAATTGTCGCGCCGTAAATCGGTGAGCGCCCATGATGGCCTCGGTTCCAACCTGATTGTTCAGGTCAAGAACAACAAGGTCTTGCGTGTAGTTCCACTGGAAAACGAAGAAATCAATGAATGCTGGATTTCTGATAAAGACCGTTTCTCTTACGAAGCATTGAACAGCACAGAACGCCTGACCAGGCCTATGATCAAGCAGGGCGGTGAATGGCAGGAAACTGACTGGCAGACAGCACTCGAATATGTCGCGCACGGTTTGCGTAACGTCAAGCATGAACATGGTGCTGATGCTATCGCCGCTGTTGCTGCACCTAGTTCCACGCTGGAAGAACTAACACTGTTGCAACGCGTTGTACGTGGTATGGGTTCTGACAATATTGACTTCCGCTTGCGTCAGTCTGACTTTGCTTTGAATTCTTCCGTCAAGCCTTGGCTGGGTACCAGCATCGCCAGGTTTGGTCAGTTGAAAAACGTTTTTGTTATCGGCTCCTTCCTGCGTAAAGACCATCCTTTGCTGGCAGCCCGTTTGCGTCAGTCAGTAAAAATGGGTGCCAAACTCAGCATATTGCATGCGACGAATGATGAACTGCTCATCAAGCTGGCAAACAATGCAATCGTAGCACCTTCGCTGTGGACAGCCTTCCTGTCTGAAGTTGCCGTTGCTATCGCAGCTAAAAAAGAAATTGCCAAACCAGCTGGTTTCGAGGCTGTGCAGGCGTCTGCCAAAGCGGAAGCAATTGCGGCCAGCCTGTTGGCTGGAAATGCGGGCGTATTCCTCGGTAACACTGCCTCTTACCATCCAGAAGCATCGCAATTGCATGCGCTGGCACAATGGATCTCTGAAAATGCAGGTACAGAATTTGGTTACCTGACAGAAGCAGCAAACACAGTTGGCGGTTACCTGGCAAATGCCATTCCTGCCAATAATGCCAAGCCAGTATTCACTGAAGCCAAAAAAGCTTACATCGTTTTGCACGCCGAGCCTTTGCTGGACAGCGCACATCCGGTACAAGCCAAAGCCGCTTTGGATAATGCTGAAATGGTCGTCGTCATGTCGCCGTTCAAGCATGGTGCTGAATATGCTGACGTCTTGCTGCCAATTTCTCCATACACAGAAACATCTGGTACTTTTGTGAACTGCGAAGGCCGTGCACAAAGTTTCCACGGTGTGGTCAAGCCTCTGGGTGATACCCGTCCTGCATGGAAAGTCTTGCGTGTACTTGGTAATTTGCTGGGCCTGGATAACTTTGATTTCGAGACAGCAGAAGCAGTGCGCGCAACAGTCTTGACGCAAACTGACTTGACATCGCAATTGAATAATCTGGCTAAACTGGCTCCGATAGTTCCTGCCAATGCTGCTGCTGGCATGGAGCGTATTGCTGACGTTGGTATTTACAGCACAGACGCTATCGTACGCCGTGCAGAATCCCTGCAACTGACAGCCGATGCGCGTGCACCGCAAGCATGGATCAGCTCTGCTGACGCCAGCAAGCTCGGCATCGCCGAAGGTGACATGGTCAGGCTGAGCAAAACAGGTTCTACCCTGATCCCTGTCGGAATCGATCAATCTCTGCCTGAGAACGTAGTCAGGATTGCTGCAGGTCACAGCCTGACAAGTAATCTGGACGGGATGTTCGGCGCGATTAAACTGGAGCGTGCATAATGAATTTGCTGCTCTCTATTCATGAATTTGGTCAGCACTACCTGGGCACCTTTTGGATGCCTTTGTGGACACTGCTCAAGATCGTCTGCATCACTTTGCCGGTCATGGGATGCGTCGCCTACCTGACCTTGTGGGAACGCAAGATGATAGGCTGGATGCACATCCGTCTTGGCCCAAACCGCGTAGGCCCTGCAGGTTTACTGCAACCTATTGCTGACGCGCTGAAGCTGCTGCTCAAAGAAATCATCATTCCGGCAAAAGCAAACAAAATCTTGTTCGTACTGGCACCGATCATGACCATCATGCCGGCGCTGGCAGCCTGGTCGGTGATTCCTTTCGGTCCTGAAACTGTGCTGGCGAACGTCAATGCAGGCTTGTTGCTGATCATGGCGATCACTTCGATGGAAGTCTACGGCATCATCATCGCCGGTTGGGCATCCAACTCCAAGTATGCTTTCCTTGGGGCCATGCGAGCTTCTGCACAGATGGTCTCGTATGAAATCGCCATGGGCTTCGTACTAGTTATCGTGTTGATGGTGTCCGGCAGCCTGAACATGACCGCTATCGTCAACGCCCAGACTAAAGGTTTTGCCGCCAGCTATGGTTTCAACCTGTTCTCATGGAACTGGTTGCCGCTGTTGCCCATGTTCGTGGTGTATGTGATTTCCGGTATTGCTGAGACCAATCGTCATCCGTTTGACGTAGTTGAGGGTGAATCCGAGATTGTTGCCGGTCACATGGTTGAGTACTCTGGTATGTCTTTCGCCATGTTCTTCCTGGCTGAATACGCCAATATGATTTTGATCTCTGCCATGGCATCCTTGATGTTCCTCGGCGGCTGGTCTGCACCGTTCAGCTTCCTGGATTTCATTCCTGGCTGGATCTGGCTCGGTATCAAGACTTTTGTTGTGGTTTCCATGTTTATCTGGGCACGCGCATCTTTCCCACGCTATCGCTATGACCAGATCATGCGTCTGGGCTGGAAGGTATTTATCCCGCTGACTCTGGTGTACCTGGTCATCGTCGCAGCATGGATGCAAACTCCATGGAATATTTGGAAGTAAGAGGCTAAAAAAATGGAAGCAATCAAGGATTTTTTTGGCAGCCTGATGCTGCGCGAACTGATCAAGGGCCTGGCCCTGACAGGCCGCTATATGTTTGCCCGCAAGATTACGGTGCAATTTCCCGAGGAAAAAACACCGCAGTCGCCACGTTTCCGCGGTCTGCATGCCTTGCGCCGCTACCCGAATGGGGAAGAGCGTTGCATCGCCTGTAAATTGTGTGAAGCAGTGTGTCCTGCAATGGCAATCACGATCGAGTCTGAACAACGTGCTGATGGTAGCCGCCGTACTACCCGCTATGACATTGACCTGACCAAATGCATTTTCTGCGGTTTTTGTGAAGAATCTTGCCCGGTCGATTCCATCGTGGAAACGCATGTGCTGGAATATCACGGTGAAAAACGCGGCGATCTGTATTTCACCAAAGAGATGTTGCTGGCTGTAGGTGATCGTTACGAGCCACAAATTGCAGCAGCGCGCGTCGCTGATGCCACATACCGCTAACTGGACCTGGTTCGATATGGAATTTACTACCGTTTTATTTTATGTTTTCGCAGCGATCATGATAGTCGCTGCGATCCAGGTGATTTCTGCACGCAACCCTGTGCATGCCGCCTTGTTTCTGGTCCTGACTTTCTTCAATGCAGCAGGTATCTGGATGCTGTTGAAGGCCGAGTTCCTGGCCATCGTGTTAGTGCTGGTGTATGTCGGCGCGGTCATGGTGCTGTTCCTGTTTGTGGTGATGATGCTGGACATCAATCTCGACAAATTGAGAGAAGGTTTTTGGAGCCATTTTCCATTGGCTGCGGCGGTTGGTGTCATCATCGTTCTGGAAATGTCGGCAGTGTTGTTGCGCGGCTTTTTGCGTCCGGATAATCACGTACCGGCAGCGGTTGACAAGATAGGCAATACCAAATACCTGGGTATAGAGATTTTCACGCATTACCAGTTTGCTTTTGAGGTTGCAGCGGCCATTCTGTTGCTGGCTATCGTTGCTGCGGTTGCTTTGACTTTGCGTCGCCGTAAAGACAGCAAGTATTTTGACCCTGCTGCTGCGGTCAAAGTAAAAGCCAAGGACCGTATCCGTATCGTCAGCATGAAAGCTGAATCCGAACGCGCCGAGAATAATGCCACTGCTGCGGCAGCTACTGTGAATCCGGAGGCTTAAATGGCTTTGACTTTAAGTTTGACGCACTACCTGATTTTGGGCGCAATCCTGTTTGCGATTTCCATCGTCGGTATTTTCCTCAACCGTAAAAACATCATCGTCTTGCTGATGGCGATTGAATTGATGCTGCTGGCAGTGAATATCAATTTCATCGCATTCTCCCATTATCTGGGTGATGCAGCAGGGCAGGTATTTGTGTTCTTCATCCTTACCGTTGCTGCTGCTGAGTCAGCGATAGGTCTGGCGATCCTGGTGGTCTTGTTCCGTAATCTGGACACCATCAATGTCGAAGATCTGGATGCATTAAAAGGTTAATCAGGTTAATGGTGCGGATTGTCGCCTGCTGCGGCAGTCCGGTATATACGCTGGCGATTTAGAAAAGTAATAAAGCTAACAAAGGGTCATCATGGCGGGGCAACTTAACCCACAATTATTATTGGCAGTACCACTGGCGCCCCTGGTCGGGTCTGCTATTGCAGGTCTGCTAGGAACGAAGTTTTTTGGCAACGTCGTTGGCCGCAAGGTATCGCATACAGTCACCATACTCGGTGTGTTGATTGCATTGATCATCTCTTGCATGACCTTGTCTGCCGTGTTGGATGGCGCAACATATAACGAGACCCTGTATCAATGGATGAAGGTTGGTAACATGAAGCTGGAAGTCGGCTTCATGGTAGATAGCCTGACAGCCATGATGATGTGCGTCGTGACTTTTGTGTCGCTGATGGTGCATATCTACACAATTGGCTATATGGCAGAAGACGAGGGCTATAACCGCTTCTTCTCGTATATCTCCTTGTTCACCTTCGCCATGCTGATGCTGGTGATGAGTAACAACTTCCTGCAATTGTTCTTTGGCTGGGAAGCTGTGGGCCTGGTATCTTATTTGCTCATTGGTTTCTGGTACACCAAACCAACAGCCATCTACGCCAACATGAAAGCCTTTTTGGTTAACCGTGTCGGTGACTTTGGTTTTATCCTGGGCATAGGCTTGCTGGTCGCCAATACCGGTTCCATGAACTATGTTGAAGTATTCGCCAAGAAAAATGAACTGGCAGCCATGTTGTTGCCACATACAGACTGGATGCTGATTACTGTTGCCTGTATCTGCCTGTTCATTGGTGCGATGGGTAAATCGGCGCAGTTCCCCCTGCATGTCTGGTTGCCAGATTCCATGGAAGGCCCGACTCCGATTTCTGCACTGATCCATGCGGCGACCATGGTTACCGCTGGTATCTTCATGGTGTCACGCATGTCACCATTGTTTGAATTGTCTGACACTGCCTTGTCCTTCATCCTGGTGATCGGTGCGATTACTGCACTGTTCATGGGTTTCATGGGCATCATCCAGAACGACATTAAACGCGTGGTAGCTTATTCCACGCTGTCACAACTGGGTTATATGACAGTGGCACTGGGTGCTTCTGCTTACTCGGTTGCGGTATTCCATCTGATGACGCATGCTTTCTTTAAAGCGCTTTTGTTCCTGGGTGCCGGTTCCGTCATTATCGGTATGCATCATGATCAGGATATCCGCAACATGGGTGGTTTGAGGAAGTACATGCCGATTACATGGCTGACATCTCTGGCTGGTTCGCTGGCATTGATAGGGACACCATTTCTGTCTGGTTTCTATTCCAAGGACAGTATTATCGAAGCAGTGCAGGCCAGCCATTTGCCTGGTGCCGGTTTTGCCCAGTTTGCTGTGCTCGCAGGTGTGTTTGTGACAGCATTCTATTCCTTCCGTATGTATTTCCTGGTCTTTCACGGCAAGGAAAATTTTGGCAAGGCGCATGCACATGATCATCACGATGACCATAAAGATGCACATAAGGATGCACACAAAGATGATCACCACGCTGCCGATGATCATCATGACGATCACCACCATGGTCTGGCGCCTGGTCAAAAACCGCATGAGTCACCGTTAGTTGTCTGGTTGCCTTTGGTTCTGCTGGCGATTCCTTCGCTGTTTATCGGTGCGATTGCAATTGAACCGATGTTGTTTGGCGGTTTCTTCAAGAACGTGATTTTTGTCAATGGAGCACATCATGCCATGGAGGAACTGCACCACGAATTCCACGGCGCTGGTGCGATGGGTTTGCATTCCTTCATGACGCCACCATTCTGGCTGGCGCTCGCAGGCGTGGTGACAGCTTATGTGTTCTATATGGTCAAACCGGAAATTCCAGCGGCGATCAAGAAGGCAGTTAACCCGCTGTACACCTTGCTTGAGAATAAATACTACATGGACCGTTTTAACGAAATCGTGTTTGCCGGTGGCGCACGTGTACTCGGTGGCGGTTTGTGGAACATTGGTGACAAAGGCCTCATCGATGGCCTGGTAGTTAACGGCAGCGCCAAATTGGTTGGCTGGGTCTCCAAACTGATACGTCATTTGCAGAGTGGTTATATCTATCACTATGCATTTGTGATGATACTCGGCGTGATGGGTTTCCTGGCTTATACAGTGCTGTTTCCCTTTGCTAAATAAGTGACCACGGCTATAAAAAGATAATTATTATGCAGTCAACTTCTACTCTACTTAGCCTTTCGATCTGGTTACCGATAGCCTTCGGTATCTTCATACTGGCCTTTGGTCGCGATAACAATCCTGCGCTGGTGCGCGGTGTTGCGCTGATCGGTTCGATTTGCAGTTTTATTGTCACGCTGCCTTTGATCAAACTTTTTGACAATACTGCGCATGGCATGCAGTTTGTTGAAAAACACAGCTGGATAGAACGCTTCAATGTGTTCTATGCATTGGGTATAGACGGCATCTCTTTGTGGCTGATACCTTTGACAGCCTTCATCACCGTGATCGTGGTCATCGCCGCCTGGGAAGTCATAGAAAAACAAGTCTCCCAATACATGGGTGCCTTCCTGATTTTGTCAGGCTTGATGATAGGTGTGTTTTGCGCGACTGACGGCATGTTGTTCTATGTCTTCTTTGAAGCGACGCTGATCCCTATGTATATCATCGTCGGTGTCTGGGGTGGCCCGAACCGCGTGTATGCGGCGTTCAAGTTCTTCCTGTACACTTTGATGGGTTCTTTGCTGACGTTGCTGGCCATCATTTATCTGTACCTGAAAGCCGGTCATTCATTTGACATCCTTGTATGGCATAAACTGCCTTTGCCGCTGACTACCCAGATCATGATTTTCTGCGCCTTCCTGATGGCATTTGCTGTCAAGGTGCCAATGTGGCCAGTACATACGTGGTTGCCGGATGCCCACGTAGAAGCGCCTACTGGTGGTTCTGTCGTATTGGCTGCCATCATGCTGAAACTGGGTGCTTATGGCTTCCTGCGCTTCTCTTTGCCTATCGCTCCTGACGCCAGCCATTACATGGCAGGTTTCATGATCACGCTGTCACTGATCGCCGTGATTTATATTGGTCTGGTGGCACTGGTGCAAAAAGATATGAAAAAGCTGGTGGCGTATTCTTCGATTGCGCATATGGGCTTCGTGACTCTGGGCTTCTTCATGTTCAATGACATGTCAGTGCAGGGCGCCATAGTACAAATGATTTCTCACGGGTTTATCTCTGGCGCGATGTTCCTGTGTATCGGTGTCTTGTATGACCGTGTACACTCCCGCGAAATTGCGGACTACGGTGGCGTAGTTAACACCATGCCTAAATTTGCTGCCTTGTTCGTGCTGTTCTCCATGGCTAACTGCGGCTTGCCGGCAACTTCCGGTTTCGTTGGTGAGTTCATGGTGATCCTGGGTGCGGTGCAGTTTAATTTCTGGATCGGCATGCTGGCAGCAACGGCGCTGATTTTTGGTGCAGCTTACTCTTTGTGGATGGTCAAGCGCGTCGTGTTTGGCAATATCACGAATGAACATGTGGCCCACCTGAGCGATTTGAACAAACGTGAATTCTTCATGCTGGGTGTCTTGGCAATAGCAGTATTGGTGATGGGTTTGTATCCAGCACCATTTACAGATGCAATGCAGGTGTCAGTAGCTGATCTGTTGCGACATGTGGCAGTCCCTAAGCTGATACCTTAACCGGGAATTTGGATACGCAAGTCACGACTGCCTGCATCAGACCGTCGTGGCAGCAGATCAATGCTAGTAAAAATGAATAATATGAACCTGATACCACTTTACCCTGAAATCTTTTTGCTGCTGGCGATTTGCGGCATCTTGCTGACTGATATGTTTTTGCCGGACAGCAAACGCAATGTAACTTATGCGCTCAGCATACTGGCATTGACGATCTGTGGTGTCTTGACAGTGGCATTCGCTGATCCGGTGAAGTCGGAATACGTCAGTAACAATATGTTCGTTTCTGACCCCATGGCCGTACTGCTGAAGCTGTTTTCTTATATCGCTGTAGGTGTCACACTGATCTATTCTCGTCAATACGTCAGCGACCGCGCCATGACCAATACCCATCTTGGCGGTGAGTACTATGTACTTGCCCTGTTTGCCTTGCTGGGTCAGATGGTGATGATTTCCGGTAATAACTTCCTTGTGATTTACCTGGGCCTGGAATTGATGTCCCTGTCGTTGTATGCTCTGGTTGCCCTACGTCGTGACCACACAGTTTCTACTGAAGCGGCGATGAAGTATTTCATCCTCGGTGCACTGGCTTCCGGTTTCATGCTGTACGGTATTTCCATGTTGTACGGTGCAACTGGCTCTTTGCAATTGAATGAAGTCGTTAAAGTCACTGCGACTGCAACAGCGAATAAAACTATCCTGGTATTCGGCATTGTTTTCCTGGTTGCTGGTCTGGCATTCAAACTCGGTGTGGTCCCTTTCCATATGTGGGTACCTGACGTGTATCAGGGCGCGCCAACTGCGGTGACTTTGCTGTTGGGCGGCGCACCTAAACTGGCGGCATTTGCAATCACCTTCCGTTTGCTGGTAGAGGGGCTGTTCCCGCTGGCTGTTGATTGGCAGCAGATGCTGGTGGTGCTGGCGGTCTTGTCCATGGCGATAGGTAATCTGACGGCGATTGCGCAAACCAACTTGAAGCGTATGCTGGCTTATTCCACCATTTCACAAATGGGCTTCATGCTGCTGGGCATGTTGTCCGGTGTGGCAAATGGTAATTCTGACCTGGCAGTAGATGCCTACAGCTCTTCCATGTTCTACAGCATCACCTATGTATTGACGACGCTGGGTACCTTTGGTGTCATCATGCTGCTGGCACGCTCCGGTTTTGAAGCAGAAAATCTGGACGACCTGAAAGGCTTGAATAAGCGCAATCCATGGTTTGCCCTGATCATGCTGTTGCTGATGTTCTCGCTGGCTGGTATTCCACCTATGATGGGCTTCTATGCCAAGTTGTCTGTCTTGCAGGCTGTTTTATCTACCGGCAAATTGTGGCTCGCTATCGTTGCCGTATTGTTTTCGTTGATAGGGACTTTCTACTACCTGCGTATCGTCAAACTCATGTATTTTGATGATCCGCTGGACCATAGCCCTATCGTCGCCAGTGCTGACATGCGCATGGTCTTGAGCGTGAATGGTCTGATGGTCGTGATTCTGGGTATCTTGCCAGGTTCCCTGATGACAGCCTGCGTCAATGCCATCTCCAATACACTTAAATACTGATACGGCCAGCAGTGGGTAATTCTGCATCGACCTGGTTGATCATTGTATTGGCAGTTCTGGCTGCCAACCTGCCTTTCTTGAATGAGCGCTGCTTTGCTGTTGTCGCAACGCAGCGTTTTTCAAATCCCAAGCCTCTGTGGTTCCGTTTGTTTGAACTCATCTTGCTGTATTTTTGCGTTGGTGGAATTGCCTTTGTTCTTGAGTCCGCCGCAGGCAACCGTTTCCCGCAGGATTGGGAATTTTATGCCATCAATGCCTGCCTGTTTTTGGTTTTGGCGTTCCCCGGATTTGTGTATCGCTATCTGAAGCGGAATCATGGCTGAAAAAATCACCAGTAAACTTGATCTGCAAGAAAACAAGATCAGCAGCGAGCTGGTGTATGAGGGCAGCTTCCTTAAAGTCGATAAAGATGTCGTGTCCTTGCCTGACGGGCAGACTGCCACGCGCGAATACATACGTCACCCTGGAGCCGTGGTTATCATCCCCTTGTTTGATGATGGCCGCGTCTTGCTGGAAAAGCAGTTCCGCTATCCCTTGCATGAGGTCTTCATTGAATTCCCGGCTGGCAAAATAGATGAAGGTGAAGACCCCTTGCTCTGTGCCCAGCGCGAGTTGCGCGAAGAAACCGGTTACACCGCCAGCGACTGGTCTTTCGTCTGCACCATACATAATGCCATCGCGTATTCCGATGAACACCTGGACATCTACCTGGCCAAAGGCCTGACAGCAGGGCAGGCAGCTCTCGATGAAGAAGAATTTCTTGAAGTATTCACCGCCACGCTGCCAGAGATGCTGGACTGGATCAAGTCCGGCCAGATCACCGACGTAAAAACTGTCATAGGCACATTCTGGCTGGAGAAAATCCTGGCGGGTAAGTGGTGATTGCGGGTCGGAATTGCAAAAAGTTTTAAAAACGAAAAAGCCGCTGATCAGCGGCTTTTCGCATTAGAACTTCATTTCAAGCAGCATTGTCAAGAAGGTCTGAGTAAGCGTAGCGAGCAACGCAAGTCTGAGTTAAGAAGTGCAGTCGTACGAACGTACGGCGAGCATCGCAGGCTCAAAATTGCGTTGCGCAGTAGCTTACTCAGGCCTTCGACTACATGTTTGGATAATTGGGTCCTCCCCCACCTTCAGGCGTCACCCAGACGATATTCTGTGTCGGATCTTTGATATCGCAGGTTTTGCAATGCACGCAGTTTTGTGCATTGATTTGCAGTCGGTCTGCACCTTCTTCAGTTTTTACGAACTCGTACACACCAGCCGGGCAATAGCGCGCTTCCGGGCCTGCGAATTTGGCCAGGTTGATAGACACCGGTACGTCTGCGTTTTTCAAGGTCAGATGGATCGGCTGGTCTTCGGCATGATTGGTATTCGAGATAAACACTGACGACAGACGATCAAAGGTCAACTTGCCATCCGGTTTGGGATAAACGATAGGCTTGCATTCAGAAGCAGGGCGCAGGCATTCATGGTCAGCCTTACTGTGATGCAGCGTCCATGGTGCCTTGCCGCGCAATAGCACCTGGTCCAGCCACACCAGCGGTGAACCATAAGTCCCGCGCTTGAGCAAAGGTTTGACATTGCGGGCAGTGTACAACTCTTCGTGTAGCCAGGATTGTTCAAACGCAGTTGAATAGCTGCTTAGTTCATCATGCTGACGATTGGCTGATACTGCTTCAAAGGCCGCTGTTGCAGCCAGCATGCCGGTCTTGATTGCAGCGTGGCTACCCTTGATGCGGCTCATGTTCAGGAAGCCAGCATCACAACCTATCAACGCACCACCAGGGAACACCAATTTGGGCAGCGATTGCAAGCCACCGGCAGTAATCGCCCGTGCGCCATAAGAAATACGCTTGCCGCCTTCAAAGAAAGTACGGATAGAAGGGTGGGTCTTGAAGCGCTGGAATTCTTCGTAAGGGGACAAGTAAGGGTTTTCATATGCGAGGCCAACAACATAGCCAACTGCCACCAGATTGTCTTCCAGGTGATACAGGAAAGAACCGCTGTACTGGTCCATCAATGGCCAGCCGGTTGTGTGCACCACCAGGCCAGGCTTATGCTGCTTGGGATCGATTTCCCACAATTCCTTGATGCCTATGCCATAGGATTGCGGGTCTTTACCTTTGCTCAAATCGTATTTGGCAATCACTTGCTTGCCCAGATGGCCGCGCGCGCCTTCGGCAAACAAGGTGTATTTCGCATGCAGTTCCATACCGAGCTGGAAAGAAGGCGTCGGCTGGCCATGGCGATCTACACCCATGTTTCCAGTCGCAACACCTCTGACGGAACCATCTTCGTTATACAAGACTTCTGCTGCAGCAAAGCCTGGGAATACCTCTACGCCCAGCGCTTCGGCCTGCTGGCCCAGCCAGCGCGTCACATTGGCCAGCGAGACAATATAGTTGCCATGATTCTCGAAACAGGCTGGCAGCATCCAGTTAGGTGTGCGGTAGGCTTTTGTCTCGGTCAGGACCAGGACGCGGTCTTCGGTGACTTCGGTGTTCAGCGGTGCGCCCATTTCCTTCCAGTTGGGAAAGAGTTCAGTCAGGGCCTTTGGGTCCATGACGGCGCCAGACAGGATATGGGCACCAGGTTCACCACCTTTTTCGAGTACACAGACTGAGACTTCCGTGCCTTTTTCTGCGGCCAGTTGCTTGATCTTGATGGCTGCTGACAGGCCAGCGGGTCCGCCACCGACGACAACGACGTCATATTCCATCGCGTCGCGTGGGCCGTACTGCTCAAGTATGCTTTGTGTCATGGCTATTTTCACTTTCTGAAGATTTTCGAACGAGCGTGCTTATTTGCTGTCAGCATGTTATCTGCTGTGTATATATTCTGCAAGCGAGGGTGTACTCGAATTTTTATTGTTGTGGAAGTACAAAATACTCAGAATTATCGCAGAGCCAACTTTGGTGCGCATCAAGATCATGTGAAATGGCAGGAAAATTTCTGTAAAAATTCTCAAGTAATTCAAATCCATACAACACAAGCATAATCAGTATGTCATCATAGCGGGTGATAGAGTAGAACTCATTTCATAAATAGGATGAGATGCATTTGCCTCATAACGAAGGCTGGCAAGGGTAACGCAGGGGTTTCGTGCAGCATGCCGCAGCACACCTGTATACGATGTGCGAAGCGGACGAAACAGTCAATAAATTAACCTATTGTCAACGAGTCCAACGCAGTCCAGCACGCGTTATGAGGCAAACCCTCCGGGAACTGACGACTTGGGCGCATTGTAGCGTTGTGCCCTTTGCCAAGGCAGGAGCCTTAGCTGCAGGCCACGCCTTGCACTGCATCCCACATCGTCATGTTCGCACCGGCCCTATTTATGAAATGAGTTCTAGTAAGCTTATTCAAATTATTAGTGGAGAATCAGATGGGCATAGAAGTCAATTTCGAAGGCAAGATTGCGTTGGTAACAGGTGCTTCCAGTGGTCTTGGCGCGCGATTTGCCAAAATCCTGGCACAGGCTGGTGCACAGGTCGTGCTGGCCTCACGCCGTATAGACAGACTCAAGGAGTTGCGTGCCGAAATCGAATCTGAAGGTGGCGCCGCCCATGTGGTTGCTCTGGATGTCACGGATTACGGCAGCATCAAGTCCGC
This sequence comes from Undibacterium sp. Ji42W, assembly GCF_049340405.1. Classification (NCBI taxonomy): domain Bacteria; kingdom Pseudomonadati; phylum Pseudomonadota; class Betaproteobacteria; order Burkholderiales; family Oxalobacteraceae; genus Undibacterium; species Undibacterium sp. Ji42W. The sequence goes on along the minus strand of NZ_JBMPOV010000001.1, from coordinate 477,810 downwards.
GATTGCCCATGCCGAGACAGAGGCTGGACCTATCGATATCCTGATCAATAATTCGGGTGTATCAACCACGCAACGCCTGGTGGATGTGACGCCGGACGATTATGCTTACGTCATGGATACCAATCAGCGTGGTGCCTTTTTCGTGGCGCAAGAAGCGGCCAAACGCATGATAGCCCGCCACAAGGGGGATCCTAAAAAACAACATCGCATTATCAATATCGCTTCGGTAGCCGGTCTGCGCGTATTGCCGCAAATAGGCATTTACTGCATGAGCAAAGCTGCCGTGGTGCACATGACCAAGGCCATGGCAGTAGAGTGGGGCAAGTACGGTATTAATGTGAATGCGATTTGCCCAGGCTATATTTCGACTGAAATCAATTCAGACTATTTTTCTACCGATGCAGGTCAGAAACTGGTCGATATGCTACCAAGAAAACGTGTGGGTACACCAGAAGATCTGGATGGCTTGCTGCTCTTGCTGGCGGCGGAAGAATCCCGTTTCTTGAATGGTGCCATCGTTACTGCCGATGACGGTATGAGCGTGCAATGATAGAGAGCAAGGCCACGGAAAAGAAACTGGTCTATACCGTCACCATTCCTATCCGGTGGGGTGATATGGATGCCATGGGCCATGTCAACAATACCGTGTACTTCCGTTATATGGAGCAGGCGCGTATTGAGTGGCTGAGCATGATGGGTTGCCTGCCGGATGAGGCGGGTAATGGCCCGGTGATCGTCAATGCCTATTGCACCTTCAAGAAGCCCCTGAAATATCCGGGACAGGTGGAGGTGTGTACCTATATTGGTGCGGCAGGCCGCAGCAGTTTTGAAACAATCCAGGAAATGCGTTCAGTCGGCGATGGTTATGCCCTGTATGCCGAGGGTGGGGCCAAAGTTGTGTGGGTATCTGCCGAGACGGGTAAATCCGAGGCCTTGCCTGACGCCATCAAACAAAAACTCAGCGAAATCAAGGCCGCAAAACGTCAATCCAGGACCGCGAAGATCTGAATTGTCTTGAGTTATGTATCATGTAGATGGATGAAAGAGGCGGGTCAGGCCCGTCCCTGTATTTGAGCTAGCTCTGTATTTGAGTTTATTAAGGCGCTCAGCGCATGATGCCCAGCAACTTGTGCACCAGTTCACTGGATGTGGCTGAATTAAATTTGCGCATGAGTTTGGCCCTGTGCATTTCCACTGTTCTGGGGCTGAGGTCTATCTGGCGGGCAATCAGTTTGCTTGTCTTGCCCTCTACCAGTAGTGCAGCAATTTCGCGTTCCCTTGGCGTTAATTCGGCTGTGACAGAGCGCTTTGCACTGAGGTCTTCAAAAGTCCAGATGCCTGCAGCATGAGGGTTGTCTTTGTTCAGACCGCGGCCTGAGACGTGACACCAAAACAGCTCCTGGTTGGCGCGCTTCATGATGCGCTCATCAGAATAATAGCCCTTGGCATTCATGATGGGCGTGATCCTGGCACCGGTACGCTCAAATTCGTCCGGACTGGGGTAAAGTACCAGGAATGACTGGCCCGGCAATTCATCTTTTTGATAGCCAAACATTTTAGCCAGATCATCATTGCAAGCCTGGATAATACGGTTTTGCGACACGCACATACCGACAGGTGCATGTTGAAATATGGATTCAAAATCGATGGGCGGTGCGGCATTCATTTCTGCGGTCCACTGACAGGTTTCTGGTAAGGGCGTATTTTTACGGTATTGCGCAGTATAACGCAGCATCATATCCTGTAAGACTAATGATTTGCGTGGCTGTTGGTAGTGTGTTGGAAGTATGTTGCATGCGGCCATTTGACAAAAGAAAGATCGATTTACAACCTGGAGAGGGGACAATATGGACAAAGTTTATCCTGACGCAGCCAGTGCTCTGGCTGGCATTATCAAGGACGGCCAGACTATCGCCGTAGGCGGTTTTGGTCTGTGCGGCATACCTGAGGCACTGATCGCTGCCTTGCGCGATTCCGGTGTCAAGGAATTGACCGCCATTTCAAATAACGCTGGTGTAGATGGCTTTGGCCTGGGCCAGTTGCTGACGACCCGTCAGATCAAGAAAATGATTTCATCCTACGTGGGTGAAAACAAAGAGTTCGAGCGCCAATACCTGGCTGGCGAACTGGAGCTGGAATTCACGCCACAAGGTACGCTGGCAGAAAAACTGCGCGCTGGCGGTGCCGGTATCCCGGCTTTTTTTACCAAAACTGGCGTCGGTACCATTGTTGCAGACGGTAAGGAAATCCGTGAATTCGATGGCCAAAAATATGTGATGGAGCGTGCACTGGTCTCTGATGTCTCGCTGGTCAAAGCCTGGAAAGCCGACAAGGCTGGTAACCTGGTGTATCGCAAGACCGCGCGCAACTTCAATCCCAATGTAGCGATGGCTGGCAAAATCACCGTGGTCGAGGTTGAGGTGCTGGTAGAAATTGGTGAGCTGGACCCGGATGAAGTTCACACACCAGGTATTTTCGTGCAGCGTATCGTCGTCAATGCCAATCCAGAAAAACGTATAGAACAGCGTACCGTACGCCCATCGAATTAAGATAGCAGGAGACAAGACATGGCATGGAATCGTGATGAAATGGCTGCGCGCGCAGCACAAGAATTGCAAGACGGCTTTTACGTCAATCTGGGCATAGGCCTGCCGACCATGGTGGCAAACCATGTGCCGCAAGGTATGGAAGTCTGGTTGCAGTCTGAAAACGGTTTGCTGGGCATAGGCCCTTTCCCGACTGAAGAAGAAGTTGATCCCGATATGATCAACGCCGGCAAGCAAACAGTAACGACTTTGCCTGGCTCATCAATATTCAGCTCTGCTGACTCTTTCGCCATGATACGCGGCGGCAAGATCAACCTCGCTATCCTGGGTGCGATGCAAGTCAGCGAGCATGGCGATCTGGCCAACTGGATGATCCCTGGCAAGATGGTCAAGGGTATGGGTGGTGCCATGGATCTGGTGGCAGGTGTAGGCCGTGTCGTCGTCTTGATGGAGCATGTAGCCAAGGGTGATGCCCATAAAATCCTGAAGACTTGCAACTTGCCTTTGACTGGCGTGGCAGTGGTGAACCGCATCATCACTGATCTTGGCGTCATAGACGTCACTCCGGCTGGCTTGAAGCTGGTGGAACTGGCGACGGGCGTCAGCAAGGAAGAAATCATCGCCAAGACAGAGGCGACACTGGATGTCAGTGCTGTTGCTTGAGTTGCTGGATTGATGAGGCATAGTCTTTGATGCAAAAGCCGATGTTGTCAACATCGGCTTTTTTGTTTTCCTGGCGGTGCCAGCACGGTTTATTTTTTTTGTGGCATAGGCGGCGGTTTAACATCGCCGCAGTCACTGCCTATGAACTTGCCGGTTGTTTCCATGTGTTGTGAAATGGGCTGTCCGTGAGACACGCCTTTGAAATCATAGATGGAAGTCATGCTATCGGGCGTGTAACTACCTTTGATCGTGCCATTCCCCTTCATTTCAGGCATGTCACAGACAACTTCTCCTGAATAACTACTGCCGGAACGAGTGAAGTTTTTACTCTGGCATTGTTGGTCGCGGCCACCTGAAGGTGGCTTGTCCTGCTCCACCATTTCCTTGGTGAGGCAAACCTTATGCGTCATCCCGCCATTTTGCATGTCAGGGATTTTGATGCCCATCTGCTTCATCTTCTCCAGTTGTTCTGGCGGAATCTTGGGCATGGCTTTTATGGCATCTGACTTCATGGACATTTCCCACAGGCCGGGTTTCATTCTGTCTGCAGCAAGACAAGTGCCAGTCGTTAAAAGGATGGCTGACACGCCAGCCAGACGTACAAAAACATGCATGGGAGCTCCCGGTTTGATGGTGTAATGGCACTATACATCTGAAAAAATTGGGACGAAAGCATAAAGTAAGACGTCTGTCGCATTCTAGTCGCGTTGCATAAATGTTTAGTATCAGCTCAATAGTGAAATGGCTGGCAATGCTGGTATGTTTATTTCCAACCAATCCCGCAGATATTGCCTCTATTGGCGGTCTTTTGCTAAGACATCCGTACAGTTTGCTCATAGGCGCTGAGACGCTTTTGCCTAAACTATTTTGCCTAAAAAACAAGCATTTATGCAGTTAACAATGATTTTAAGCCCAACGAACGGTAAAATGTCGTCATAAAAAATGTAAAAATACTGTTCACGAGGATAAACCATGCAGGCCAGACGCAAATCAGTGCAATGTATCTCGCCTTCGGGCTTGCACGCCATGTCATATAAAGAGTGGGGTGACCCGCTCAATCCCAAGGTCTTGATCTGTCTCCACGGCGTGACGCGGGTGGCTGAAGACTTTGATTCTTTGGCCGTCGCCTTGTGTCACGAATACCGCGTAGTGTGCCCTGATGTGGTCGGACGTGGCTATTCGGGCCGATTGCGCAATCCCATGCATTACCAGATACCGCAATATGTCAGCGATATGGTCAACTTGCTGGCCCGGCTGGATGCAGAAACCGTGCACTGGTTTGGCACCTCCATGGGTGGTTTGATAGGCATGAGTCTTGCGAGCCTGCCTGACAACCCCATCAAAAAAATGATCTTGAATGATGTCGGCCCGGTGCTTAATCCGGATGCACTGGCCAGGATAGGTGATTACATAGGCCAGGATGTGCGCTTTGACAGCTTCGAAGAAGCGCAAGCCTATATAAAGGCGATCTCGATTTCATTCGGTCCGCATAGCCCGGCTCAGTGGGAAAAGCTGGCGCGGGATGTTTTGCGTCAAAATGAACAAGGGCAATGGGTGCGGCACTATGACCTGGGTCTGGCGCAGCCTATCAAGGCTAGCACACCAGAGCTTGCTGCAATTGCCCAGACTATGCTGTGGGCAGCGTATGATGCGATAAAGTGCCCGACCTTGCTGGTGCGCGGAGCAGAGTCAGATTTACTGACTGCTGAATCAGCGCAGGCGATGACGCAGCGTGGGCCACGCGCCAGGTTGGTGGAGTTTGCCGGTGTCGGACATGCACCGACTTTTGTCCAGCCTGATCAGATAGCTGTGGCTGTTGATTTTTTATTGAACCAAGAATAAGTTAAAAAATAGAGTCAAAAAATGAGTATCCAAAGATTCCACGTTGGTCCGCGTTTGTCTGAAACCGCGATTTTTAACAAAGTTGTGTATTTGGCGGGGCAAATCCCTGATGATGCCAGCCAGGATATAGCGGGACAAACAGCGCAAGTACTGGCCCATATCGACCGTTTGCTGGCCGAAGCAGGTAGCGACAAATCGCACATACTTAGGTGCCAGATATTTTTGTCTGACATCAGTCTCATCGCTGGCATGAACCAGGTATGGGACGCCTGGGTTGCACAAGGCAATACACCACCGCGTGCCACGGTAGAAGCTAAACTGGCCAATCCTGACTGGCTCATTGAAGTCGTTGTCACTGCAGCACAGATATAAATCATATGGTATCAATCTCGACCACAGCAACAGAAGCGGCTTTGCTGGAAGGCTTGTCAGAAGCTGACGCAGAGCGCGTCATCGCGGCGCTGGAATATGTCACCCCCTTGTACGCGAACAAGTGCGTCATCACAGAGCAAAATGCCCTGCAGTTTATCAACGGCGTGGTGGCGACGCTGGCCATGTTACGTACCGATGTTGATACCCGTATCGCTGCCATCCTGTTTGAATTGCCAGAACTGAACCCGATTGCAGCAGAGCAGATAGAAATCCGCTTTGGCAAGGAAATCGCCGATCTGGTCACTGGCATACGCCGTCTGATGAAGTTGCGTGAAGCCGCTTTGACGCAGCATGATGTAGGGCGTGGCAAAGACGCTGCTGAAAAAGCCGCCAGCCAGATGGAAACCCTGCGCAAGATGGTGCTGGCCATGGCCACCGATATGCGCGTTGTGCTGGTACGCCTTGCTTCCAGAGTGACTACCTTGCGTTATTTTGCTGAATGCAAGCGCGAAGATGGCGCAGCCCAGCAATATGCCAGTGAAACCATGGATTTGTATGCGCCGCTGGCAAACCGCCTAGGCGTCTGGCAGCTCAAATGGGAACTGGAAGACCTGTCTTTCCGTTTCCTGGAGCCTCAACAATACAAGCGTATTGCGAAGATGCTGGAAGAAAAGCGTTTGGAACGCGAAAGCTTTGTCGTCAATGCGATAGAAAGACTGAACAAGGAATTGCAGATAGCTGGCGTCAAGGCCGAAGTATCGGGGCGCCCCAAGCATATCTATAGTATCTGGAAAAAAATGAAGGGCAAGTCAGTCAACTTTGATGAGTTGTATGACGTGCGTGCCTTCCGTGTCATTGTCGATGACATCAAGGATTGTTACACTGTTCTGGGCATGGTTCACAATGCCTGGACACCGATACCCAAAGAGTTTGACGATTATATTTCCCGCCCCAAACCGAATGGCTATAAATCATTGCATACGGTCGTGGTGGTAGAGGATGGCAGGCCGCTGGAAGTGCAGATTCGTACGCGTGAAATGCACCAGTTTGCAGAGTATGGCGTAGCGGCGCACTGGCGCTATAAAGAGTCGGGTGGGTCAAATTTCTCAGCGCAAGAATACGACGAAAAAATTGCCTGGCTCAGGCAATTGCTGGCCTGGAAAACCGATGTCACTGACGTGGTCGTCGAACAAGAAGAATTGCAGCGCGAATGGGTAGAAAAACTCAAGGCCGCCAGCCTCGATGACAGAATTTATGTACTGACCCCACAAGCCCGCGTCATAGAATTGCCCTGCAATTCCACTCCTGTGGATTTTGCCTATCACCTGCACACAGATGTTGGTCATCGCTGCCGTGGCGCGCGGGTTGATAATGTCATGGTACCGTTGAATACGCCTTTGCAAAATGGCCAGACGGTAGAGATTATTACACTGAAAGTGGGCTCAGCGCAGGCAGGGCCCTCGCGCGACTGGCTCTCGCCAGATTACTCTGCCAGTACCCGCACGCGTACCAAAATCCGCGCCTGGTTCAATGCCATTGATCAGGAAGAGACCCTGTCGAATGGTCGCGCCCTGGTTGAAAAGACCTTGCAACGCGAAGGCAAGACTGCAGTCAATCTTGAAGAGCTGGCACGCAAACTTGGTTTTGCGGATGTGAATGATCTTTTCTTGTCAGTTGGTAAAGATGAATTCAGTCTCAGGCAAATCGAAACAGTCTTGCGTGAGAATGTGACAGAAGTTGAGCCGGATGAACTCAGCTTCACCAACAAAAGCCGTGCGTCCAGCGTTACACAAGGGGCCAAATCCGGTGTGCTGGTGGTCGGCACTGAAGGCTTGATGACACAACTCGCACGCTGCTGCAAACCGGCACCACCGGATGATATCGTTGGCTTTGTCACGCGTGGCAAAGGTGTGTCGATTCATCGCCTGACTTGCAAGAATTTTGCCGAGATGCGCAACAAGGCGCCGGAGCGGGTGATACAAACCACCTGGGGTGATCACGGCAGGGACACGGTTTATCCGGTTGATATTTTCGTGTTGGCGCAAGACCGCCAGGGTTTGTTGCGTGATATTTCTGAAGTGTTTTCCCGCGAAAAAATCAATGTGATAGGCGTCAATACCCAGAGTGCAAAATCCCAGGCACGCATGTCGTTTACTGTGGAAATAGGCGGTACGACGCAGCTACAAAAGGCACTGCATGTGTTGCATGAAGTCAGTGGTGTTCTGGAAGTGCGCAGGAACTGAATGTCAGTAATTTGAGCTTGCAAATACTGACACTGATGGAGAAATAATTCGCTGCATGTTCAAACTCTTGCTCGATTGCGTCGATGTTGGTGGCGATGCCTCCAGTGTTGCAGTGATCGCCACGGTACTCGCGTCAATGAGTAATGGAGTTGCGCCTGATAAATTGAGCAGCAGTTATTGGCGTCAGTTTGATTTGACCTTGGCTGGGCGCTATCCAGTATCAGGTGGAAATCTAAGGTGGCAGGCATAATTTTCGGCATGGTAAGGCCCCATTATTCATCCACTTCGCTTACCTCAGCCTGCAACGTTATATGATCAATCTTGTGCTTACTGAGCAACATGGCCTTGACGCTTTCAAGTATGCGTGGCCAGGCGCTGAGGTCTTCGATTTCCAGGTGGCCGATCAGCGCAGGGTAACCGGGTGACATTTCCCATACATGCAAGTCATGTACTGACAGTACACCATTGATATCTTCCAGGTCGGTACCGATTTGTACGTAGTCTATGTGATGCGGTACACCCTCCATCAGGAAGTGATAAGACTCCTTCAAGACCGAGAATGTGGATTTCAAAATCAGCAGGGAAACAAAAATCGATAGTAGCGGATCGATTTGCATCCAGCCGGTTTTATAAATCACAGCGCCAGATACAATTGCAGCGACGGAGCCCAATAAGTCGCCCATGACATGGACCATGGCAGCCTTGGTATTCACGCTCTCCTTATCGTGTGATAGTACCCATGCAACGACGATGTTGATTGCCAGGCCTATGCCAGCGACTAGCATCACAGTGCCGCCTTGTACGGCTTCTGGGGCAGAAAAACGTTGTACCGCTTCTTTGCATATCCAGATGATCACACCCAGCATCACCAGGCCGTTGACAAAGGCAGCAAGTGCTTCGGCGCGGCCAAAGCCAAAAGAATTTTTTGCAGTGGGTGGACGCTTGGCGATGATTTGCGCCAGCAGGGCGAGACCCAGGGCGGCGGCATCAGTCACCATGTGCCCTGCATCAGAGATCAGCGCCAGGGAATTTGATAGGAAACCAAACGCGACTTCGACGCCAGCAAAGCTCAGGGTCAGGCCCAAGGCCCAGGCAAGGATTTTTTGGCTGCGGTTTTCGAAATAATGCCTGTGCTCAGCATCGCCGCGCCGGTGGTCGTGCAGATGATCGCTGTTCTGATGGTGAGTATGGTCAGTCATGGGGAATAGGCTGCTTGATAAACATGGCAACAGTGTAGCCGAATGCGCCGCTCCTATATATAGATGGATATATATGGCAGTCCTTTGTCATGGAATTACATTGGATGGGCGGCGTAAAACCAGGGCTTATACAGGGTTGGGAAATATTTTGCCCCGGGGGACTAGCAATTTTCCTAAAGGCTCTGCTATACTCTTGTTTCTTAGGCGCGTAGCTCAGCTGGTTAGAGCACTACCTTGACATGGTAGGGGTCGTTGGTTCGAGTCCAATCGTGCCTACCAAAGATTTTAAAATTATTAAAACATTATAGTTAAGAGCGAGAAAGGCATCCCTGGTTATGACACCGCGAACTACCACTAAACTGGTTTGGGAGCGACTCTAGTCGAGGATACTTTTCGTTTGAAACAAACTGAAAAAGCACGGCTAGCCGTGCTTTTTTTTCGTCTGCGTTTTTTAGACTCATCTTTTATCTCAATTATCTTTGTATTTTTTCCGCTTTGGAGAGTGACATGGTTTCAGTAAAACTTCCTGATGGTTCGCAACGACAATTCGATGCGCCGGTAACGGTGGCGCAAGTTGCTGCCAGCATCGGTGCTGGCCTGGCAAAAGCTGCTCTGGCTGGTCGTGTGAATGGCAAGCTGGTCGATACCTCGCATCTGATTGATGCTGATGCAGATCTCGCCATCGTCACCGACAAGGATGCGGATGGTCTGGAAGTGATACGTCACTCTACTGCGCACTTGCTGGCCTATGCCGTCAAGGAATTGTATCCGGATGCGCAAGTCACAATTGGTCCGGTCATTGAAAATGGTTTTTACTATGACTTTTCTTACAAGCGCCCATTTACACCCGACGATCTGGTGGCGATAGAAAAGAAAATGGCTGAACTGGCGAAAAAAGACGAGCCAGTCACCCGCAAGGTCTTGCCGCGTGATGAGGCTGTTGCCTATTTCAAGTCCATAGGTGAAGCCTATAAGGCTGAGATCATCGAATCTATTCCTGCGGATCAGGATGTGTCGCTATACACGGAAGGTAATTTCACTGATTTGTGCCGGGGCCCGCATGTGCCATCGACAGGCAAACTGAAAGTATTCAAGCTCATGAAGCTGGCAGGCGCTTATTGGCGTGGCGACTCCAAAAACGAGATGCTGCAACGTGTCTATGGCACCGCTTTTGCGAAGAAAGAAGATCAGGAAGCTTATCTGCACATGCTGGAAGAGGCAGAAAAGCGCGATCACCGCAAGCTGGGCAAGGCACTGGACTTGTTCCACTTCCAGGACGAAGCGCCTGGCCTGGTATTTTGGCACGCAAAAGGCTGGACTATCTGGCAGCAAGTTGAGCAATACATGCGCAAGGTCTATCAGGATTGCGGTTATCAGGAGGTCAAAGGGCCGCAAATTCTGGACAGTAGCCTGTGGGGTAAGACTGGTCACTGGGATAACTACAAAGACAATATGTTTGTCACCGAGTCGGAAAACCGCGTCTATGCCTTGAAGCCGATGAATTGCCCTGGTCATGTGCAGATTTTCAATTCTGGCATGAAGAGCTACCGTGACCTGCCTTTGCGCTTTGGCGAATTCGGTCAATGCCACCGCAATGAGCCGTCTGGTGCCTTGCACGGCATCATGCGTGTGCGTGGCTTTACACAGGACGATGGCCATATCTTCTGTACTGAAGAGCAAATCCAGGCTGAGGTAATGGCTTTCCATCCGCAAGCGATGAAAGTATATGAAGACTTTGGCTTTGATAAAATCTTCATCAAGCTTGCTTTGCGCCCTGAAAATCGCATAGGCAGCGATGAAATCTGGGATAAGGCAGAAGCTACCCTGCGCACAGCCCTGAGTTCTTGCGGCGTTGAATGGGAAGAGTTGCCGGGTGAGGGTGCTTTCTACGGTCCTAAAATTGAATATCACCTGAAAGACAGCCTGGGCCGCCCATGGCAGGTAGGTACCATGCAAGTCGATTTCTTCATGCCTGGCCGCCTGGGTGCGGAATATGTTGCAGATGACAATAGCCGTAAAGTGCCTATCATGTTGCACCGTGCGATTGTCGGCTCGATGGAGCGTTTCATCGGTATCTTGATAGAAAATCATGCTGCTGCCTTGCCTGTGTGGCTGGCACCGGTGCAGGTTTCTGTCCTGAATATCTCGGAATCGCAGGCGGAATATTCACAATCTGTTGCAGAAATCCTGAAGAAACAAGGGTTTAGGGTAAATACTGATTTGCGTAATGAGAAAATTACCTATAAAATACGCGAGCATTCCATTCAAAAACTGCCATATATCCTCGTGATCGGCGATAAAGAGAGGGATGCCAATACAGTGGCTGTGCGTACGCGTGGCAATCTGGATCTGGGGGTAATGCCTCTGGACGCCTTTATAACTCGTTTAAAAAACGAAGTTGAAACCAAGGTTTAACAGATTAGCAGCGACCCTGTTTTAAACAGGGCTGCATAGCCTTTTATTATTATTTTCGAAGGAAACTGCAATAGCTACTGACAAGTCACATCGCATCAACGGTGAAATTACAGCGCCAGAAGTGCGCTTATCTGGCGTTGAGAACGAGCCTCTGGGCATCGTAAAACTGGGTGAAGCCTTCCGCTTGGCGGAAGAAGCCAATGTTGATTTGGTGGAAATAGCGCCGACGGCGCAGCCGCCAGTTTGCCGTTTGATGGATTACGGCAAGTTCAAATACCAGGAGCAAAAGAAAGCTCACGAAGCCAAGCTGAAGCAAAAAGTCATTCTGGTCAAGGAAGTCAAATTCCGTCCGGGTACAGATGATGGTGATTACAATATCAAATTGCGTAATCTGACCAAGTTCCTGGATGATGGCGACAAGACCAAGATCACATTGCGTTTCCGTGGTCGTGAAATGGCGCATCAGGAAATCGGTATGCGCATGTTGGAGCGTTTGAAGCTTGATCTGGAACCGTATGGCCAGGTTGAACAGTTTCCAAAGATGGAAGGCCGTCAGATGATCATGATTCTGGCACCGAAGAAAAAGAAATAATGAGAAATAACAGGAAATAAGTTTTGCTTATTTTCTGTGTGTTTCTTGAGTCGGTTTGTGAAGCACGCATCGCGCGCATTGCGAAAGACCCGCCTCCATGGTGGGTCACAATAAGTGAGAAGTAGGCATCCAAGAGTAGCGATTGTTGCTGCCACCTACCATCATATAAAAGTGGAGCTGTCTTAAAAGACAGATAGTACTATGCCAAAAATGAAGACGAAAAGCAGCGCCAAGAAGCGCTTCCGCGTCCGTCCAGGTGGAACCGTTAAACGCGGTCAAGCTTTCAAACGTCACATTCTGACCAAGAAAACTACCAAGAACAAACGTCAATTGCGCGGTTCCGTAGGTGTTCATGACACCAACATGGTATCCGTCATGCGCATGATGCCAACAGCTTAACCTCATACTCATTATTTAAGGAGTTATTATGCCTAGAGTAAAACGTGGGGTTACAGCTCGTGCCCGTCATAAGAAAGTTCTCAACCTTGCCAAAGGTTACCGTGGTCGTCGTAGTAAGGTATTCCGTATTGCCAAGCAAGCAGTTATGCGCGCTGGTCAATATGCATACCGTGATCGCCGCAATAAGAAACGTGTATTCCGCGCTTTGTGGATCACACGTATCAATGCAGCGGCTCGCCAGCATGGCCTGACTTACAGCGTGTTTATGAACGGCCTGAAAAAAGCCGCAATTGAACTCGACCGTAAAGTAATGGCTGACATGGCCGTGACTGACAAACCAGCATTCGCTGCGATTGTTAATCAAGTCAAAGCTAACCTGGCTGCCTAATTACCTTGGAACCCATTTACGATCTGTAGCAAGCGTGCGTCAGCGGGGTGAAGAGCAGCGCAAAAAGTGGAATGTACTTTGGTACATGAGCATTTTGAGCAGCACATGAGCCCCGATCACGCAGGCGCAGTAAGATCGCAAATAAGTTCTTCGTGATTGCAATCAGTGAGTCGTAGCGACTGGCGCTAGCCGGTTGCAAATATCAAGCGGGGCAGAGGTTGAATCCTATGCCCCGTTTTGTTTTCAGATCATTATTTCAGCTTCACAGTAAGCGGGAACAAGGCATGAACCCTTTAGATCAAATCGTCAGCCAGGCACGCGCTGATTTTCTGGCAGCAAGCGATGCTGCGGCATTAGAGAACGCGAAAGCGCTTTACCTTGGTAAGAGTGGTCAGATTACAGAACAGATGAAAAGTCTGGGTAAATTGCCACCAGAGGAAAAAAAAGTACAGGGCGCAGTGATCAATGCCGCCAAAGTACAGATAGAAGAAGCACTGACTGAAAGACGCGATGCCTTGGCGAATGCACAAATGCAGACACGCCTGAATGCAGAAGCGATTGACGTCAGCTTGCCTGGCCGTGGCCGTGGCGTTGGTGGTATCCACCCTGTCATGCGTACCTGGCAGCGTGTTGAAGAAATCTTCCGTTCTATCGGTTTTGACGTGGCAGATGGCCCCGAAATCGAAACAGACTGGACCAATTTTACCGCGCTTAATAGCCCGGAAAACCATCCTGCACGCTCCATGCAGGATACCTTTTATGTCGATGGCAAAGATAGCCAGGGCAAACAATTATTACTGCGCACCCATACCAGCCCCATGCAGGTGCGTTATGCCCGCATGCACAAACCACCGATCAAGGTGATTGCACCTGGTCGTACTTATCGCGTCGATAGCGATGCCACGCACTCCCCGATGTTCCATCAGGTCGAGGGCTTGTGGATTGCTGAAGACATCAGCTTTGCTGACCTCAAAGGCGTGTACCTGAATTTCGTCAAAGCCTTCTTTGAGACTGACGATTTGCAAGTGCGTTTCCGCCCATCCTATTTCCCATTCACCGAACCATCAGCCGAGATCGATATCGCCTTTGGTAGCGGCCCTTTGAAAGGCCGCTGGCTGGAGGTGTCTGGTTCTGGTCAGGTACATCCGAGCGTGGTGCGTAACATGGGCCTGGACCCGGAGAAATACATAGGCTTCGCTTTTGGTTCCGGTCTAGAGCGCCTGACCATGCTGCGTTATGGCGTCAACGATTTGCGCCTGTTCTACGAAGGTGATTTGCGCTTCCTGAAGCAATTCAACTAAACGAATTACACAGCGCATCCCTGAATTTTTGAGTGGCGCATCGCGCCCTGCATCCAACATTAGACGGCTGAATTATGCAATTTTCTGAAAACTGGCTACGTACCATGGTCGATCCGAAGATGACTTCGGATGAATTGTCCCATCTGCTTACCATGTCGGGATTGGAAGTCGAAGAGGTGGAGCCAGTTGCTCCTCCATTTAACAATATCGTCGTCGCCGAAATCCGCGAAATCGCCAAGCATCCTGACGCCGACAAACTCAATGTCTGCCAGGTCGATGTAGGTACTGGCAGTCTCTTGAACATCGTCTGCGGCGCACCGAATGTACGCGTAGGCATGAAAGTGCCTTGCGCCATGGTGGGTGCCATCCTGCCGCCTGGTGCAGATGGCAAACCATTTGAAATCAAGATAGGCAAATTGCGCGGCGTTGAGTCTTATGGCATGCTGTGCTCAGCACGCGAATTGAAATTGTCGGAAGACCATGGTGGCTTGATGGACTTGCCATCTGATGCGCCAGTCGGTCAAAATTTCCGTGATTATTATCAACTTAATGACCTGAAATTCACTATTAAGCTGACCCCGAACAAGGCAGATTGCCTGTCCGTACTAGGTGTGGCGCGTGAAGTATCTGCCTTGACCGGCACAGCCATGCACTTGCCGGAGGTAATTGTGTTGCCGGTGACTTTGCAAGAGACATTGCCTGTCAAAGTCAGCGCGCCTGATCTGTGTGGTCGTTTTGCCGGCCGTGTTATCCGTGGCGTCAATGCCCGTGCCGCGACACCAGAATGGATGAAGCAAAGACTGGAACGCAGTGGTCAGCGTCCTATTTCTGCACTGGTCGATATTTCCAACTATGTCATGCTGGAACTGGGGCGTCCTTCCCATGTGTTTGACCTGGACAAAATCCATGGTGGCCTGGAAGTGCGCTGGGGCAAGGCTGGCGAATCGCTGAAGCTCTTGAACGGCAATACGGTAGAAGTGGATGACTGGGTTGGCGTTATTTCTGATGATAAAGAGATTGAATCCCTGGCCGGTATCATGGGGGGGGACTCGACATCCGTAACACTGGATACGCAAAATATTTATCTGGAAGCCGCCTTCTGGTGGCCGCAAGCGATACAGGGCCGTGCCCGTCGTTTCAATTTCTCTACCGATGCAGCGCACCGCTTTGAGCGCGGCGTCGATTTTGCTTCCATCGTCGAACATATAGAGCGTATCAGTGCCCTGATCGTTGAGATTTGTGGTGGTGCTGAACAAGTCAAGTTGGGCCCGGTGGATGACCAGATCGTCAATCTGCCACAACGTCTGCCAGTCAAGCTGCGTACTGCACGCGCTGTGAAAGTTATTGGCGTTGCTTTGGATGATGCCAGAATTGCCGATATTTTCACCCGCCTGGGTTTGCAATTCACTCAGCAGCCAGGTGAGTTTTTGGTGACGCCGCCGTCTTATCGCTTCGATATAGAAATCGAAGAAGATCTGATCGAAGAAGTGGCGCGTGTCTATGGCTTTGAGAATATTCCTGCATTACCGCCGGTAGCTGCCAATGCCATGCTGATCGCACCAGAAAACCAGCGTTCGCTGTTTGCCGTGCGTCGCCTTGTGGCTGACCAGGATTATCAGGAAGTCGTCAATTACAGCTTCGTTGAAGAAGCCTGGGAAAAAGATTTTGCTGGCAATGATGCGCCAGTTAAATTGCTCAATCCTATCGCCAGCCAGATGAGTGTCATGCGTACCAGCATGATAGGTAGTCTGGTAGCGAATACCCGTTATAACCTGAACCGCAAGCTGAACCGCGTCCGTATTTTTGAAATCGGTGCGGTGTATTTGCAAGATGCTGGCGTGCAGGATGGCCCGCTGGAAGTGGCTGGTTATCACCAGCCTAAACGTCTGGCGGCACTGGCCTATGGCCCGGTAGCAGAAGAGCAGTGGGGGCAGGATACCCGCAATGTTGATTTCTTTGATATCAAGGCTGATCTGGAGGCCTTGTTTGCACCCGGCTCCTTGCGCTTCGTCAAGAATGAACATGTCGCCCTGCATCCTGGTCGCAGTGCAAGCATAGAGTTCGATGGCAAAGTCATTGGCTTTATTGGCGAATTGCACCCACGCCTGCAGCAAAAGTATGATCTGCCTTTGGCACCGGTGGTATTTGAAGTTGATGTGACAGCCTTGCAACAAGTGCAAGTGCCCTCATATCAAGAAATATCCAAGTTCCAGGCAGTCACCCGGGATCTGGCGCTAGTTGTCAAACAGACAGTTCTAGTCCAAAATTTGCTGGATGTTTTCAAGCAGGAAGCGCAGCAGAACGAAGCATGTAAAATCGTGCAAGGCTTTGTTTTGTTTGATGAATATCGTGGAAAAGGTCTGGAAGCAGATGAGAAAAGTCTTGCTTTCCGCTTTAGCTTGCAAGATACTCAAAGTACGCTGCAAGACGATAAAGTGGAGGCTGCAATGCAAGCCCTGGTGCAAGCTGCGAGCCAGCAATTTGCTGCCAAACTGCGTTGATCTTGTCTGTCATTGTTAGTATTAATTGAGAAGAGTTTCGAAATGAATGATGTGATTTCCGCCGAGTTCCAATCGGTGCTGGATGCTGATTTGAATCGCGCAATGCAGGAAGCCCGGGCGCGGTCACAGGCGGAAAAGGAATTGCCTACCTTGACCAAGGCAGAATTGGCAGAACTCTTGTTTGAGCATGTTGGTTTGAACAAGCGCGAAGCCAAGGATATGGTCGAAACTTTTTTTGATGAAATCCGTGATGCACTGGAAAGAGGCGAGGCCGTCAAGTTGTCCGGCTTTGGCAATTTCCAGTTGCGTGACAAGCCGCAACGCCCTGGTCGCAATCCTAAAACCGGTGAAGAAATTCCTATTACTGCACGTCGTGTCGTTACTTTCCATGCCAGCCAGAAACTCAAAGGCATGGTTGACGATGTCGGTAATCAACCTCTTGCCCATGCTGCCTGATATTTTCCATGACTGAAATCAAGATTGAGTCTTTTGTACTGCCGCCTATCCCGGCCAAGCGGTATTTTACGATAGGCGAAGTTGGTGAATTGTGTGGCGTCAAACCGCATGTCCTGCGCTATTGGGAGCAGGAATTTACGCAACTGAAGCCAGTCAAGCGTCGCGGCAACCGTCGCTACTATCAACATCATGAAGTGTTGCTGATACGCCGTATCCGTGAATTATTATATGAACAGGGCTTTACCATCAATGGCGCGAGAAACAAACTCAACGTCAATGGTGGTCATGCTGAGTCAGCATCCAATGAACCTGTTGAAGAACCAGTGAATTTGCATCAGATCAGGGATGAATTGCAATCCATCCTGGGTTTGCTGAAGGTGTGACAAGGTCTGCCGTACAATAAATGTCAGTAAAAACCGGCGGTAAGAAGCTGTAAAACAAACTGTCATTCCAAAAAGCCACCTGTGCATTTGCCCGGTGGCTTTTTTCATATGCAGCAAATGTCACCCAACAGCTTGCATTGGCTCATGCTGCCAGTTTTTTCTTCTCAGACACTTTCGCGCCTTGTATAGTCAGCGCCAGACGGTCTTCAGAGTTGCTGGCCAGATGCAGGTGCTGTATTTCTATGGCAAGCAGTTCCTGCGTTTTGAATACGCTGACGGCAGCGCCCAGCGAGGCGGCCTGTTCTTCCAGCTTTGCAGTGGATTCACTCGCCATTTCCACCAGCCGGGTATTATCTTGCGTGATCTGATCGATATCGCTTATCGCCTGATTTACGTCAGAAATTCCCGTGCTCTGTTCCTGGCTGGCCTTGGCGATTTGTTTGATGAGTTCAGTGACCACTTCCACATTGTCGGCAATATTGCGCATGGTCTGGCCTGCCGTGTTAATCATTTTGCTGCCAGCTTCCACTGCCTCGCCGGACGAGGCGATCAGGACTTTAATCTCCTTGGCAGCATTCGCGCTGCGTTGTGCCAGGTTGCGTACCTCTGCAGCCACTACCGCAAAGCCACGGCCTTCTTGACCTGCTCTGGCTGCTTCTACCGCCGCATTCAGCGCCAGGATATTGGTCTGGAAAGCGATGCCATCCATGACGCTGATGATTTCAGTGATTTTTTTGGAGCTTGCACTGACAGTTTGCATGGAGAGTATGCTGTTCTCCATGACTTCCAGCCCTTGTTGCACGCGCTCTGCGGAACTATGCATAAGGCTGTTCGCCTGTGCCAGGTTACCCGCATTCTCGGTAATGGTGGCGGTCAGTTCATCAATGGCCGTGGCGGTTTGTTGTAGGGATGTTGCCTGGTTTTCTGTGCGGCTGGCCAGGTCCGTGTTTTCATCGTGAATTTCCCTGGCAATGATATCCACCGTTTGTGCGCTGCGTCGGATATTGGCGACCAGATTACTCAGCTCCACATTCATACTGCCGACAGCATTGATCAACTGCGCCAGTTCATCTTTGCCACGGCTGCTGACACGGTTCCGTAAGTTGCCGGCGGCCGTTTCTGCGATTGCTTTTGTCAAGGTGTTGACGTCCATCGTTAAGGCCTGATAGATCGCTACCAGCAGATAGCTGGCGATCAACAGCAGTAAGATAATGCCCGCGGACATTTGCCAGGCATATTGATTGGCCTTTTCAATTTTCTGGGCGAGATTGGTAGCGATAAGGCTGGCGATCGCTGTTTTCGTCATGGCCAGTTTGTTCAAATTATCTGTGCCAGCTTGCAGGAATGCATCACCGCTGCTTTGATTGACGGATGCCAGCACTTCATCCTGTGAGCGTTCCAGGAATTTTTTTGCATCAGCGATGCTGGCCTGCATGGTGGCATTCGTCGATGCATATTCTTTTCCATGCGCACTCAGGTTTTGCATGCTCAGCGCAAGCTCGGATAAATTCAGCTTTGCCAGCATATGCAGGGAATTGAGCATCACATCTTCACCAGCCTCAAACAAGCCAGTATCAATGTAAGCCGCACCACGACCGGCAATGATGGACAATTTCTCTTCTATCTGTGGGAGGGTATTGATATAAATACTGACCAGTTGATGGGTTGTTAAATCGCTGTCCAGTGCCAGCTTCGAACTATTGGCAATTTCTGTCATCTCAAGTTCCAGTGAATTTAACAGCTTCGTATATTCAATAAAACTTTCTGCTGACTTGAGTTGCGCCTCTCTTGCCAGTAGCGTAGCCCACAGATTTTTGGTTGGGCTGGCCTGATCAGTTTGCTTTAGTAATGCAGCTATCTTGCCCTGGTTTTCTGCAATGCTGGCTGACAGTTGTTTGTTGCCTAGCAGCCGCATATGTTGCAATGCGCGCTGCTTTTGTATCAGCAGGCGCAAATCATTTTTTGCCGTGATGCTTTTAATCGCGACTTGCTTTGCCTTGGTTTGCAATACGTCTTCGCGCAGGTTTTGAAACAGCAGCGCCAGTACCACAAACAGGGGAATGGCAAAGGCAAGGGCGACAAAACTGAGTTTGTGGGCAATTTTAAAATTGCGTAATAGCCGGATGGCAGGGGAGGTAAGCAGGGTCATTTTGAGGTACCAAATGAGTTTGTGGAGGCATTAGGGCGAAGCCTAAACGGGCAATGTGACTATGCAGTGACAGCAAGCAACATCCTCATGAATAGCAAGGATTTGTTGGTTCGTCATATGTAGAGTTTTTGAATTGCAATTTGTTAATGCCTGGTACTTTTCAATGGAATAGTTAAATCAAACGTTTGATTTATATGTTAGTATGCATCGCATGAAAATATCCAGCCAGAAAAAAACCTCATCGCAACAAGTGCAACAAGCGCAACAAGCTCAGCGGGCGCAGCCAGATAGCCAGGTTTCTACCCCTGATGGAAAGATTTTGCGTGTCGATGGCATGGAGGCGCGTACACGTCTGCTGGACGCGGCCCTGATCTTGTTTGCCGAAAAAGGTTATGCCAAAACTTCGATACGTGAGATTGCCAAGGCAGCAGGCGTCAATATTTCTGCGATCAGTTATTATTTTTCTGATAAAGCAGGTTTGTACCATGCAGTGTTCAATGACCCGCGCACCAATCCAAATGTCGATCCCGAGATATTTGAAGCGGACATTGCAGACATGCGTGCTGTTTTGCTGAAACTGATCTGCACTTTTACTGATTCGCTGAAGCAGGGTGAGATCATGGAAACCTGCATGAAGCTGCACTTTCGTGAAATGCTGGAACCCACAGGCCTGTGGATGGAAGAAATTGACTCCGTCATCAAACCTTCGCACCAGGGTTTTGTCAGGCTTTTGTGCCGTTATCTTGGCATCACCAAGGCAGATGATGATGTACACAGGCTGGCGATTTCAATTACTGGACTGGCGATTTCACTGCTGATCAGCGGTGACGTGATACAGGCGACCAGGCCCGCGTTAATCGCCAAGCCCAAGGCAATTGATGCCTATGCTTCGCGTCTGGTGGACTATGCCATCGCTATGTGTGAAGACGAAAAACGACGCCGGCTTTTAACAAGTTCTGATAAACCAAATCTTTGACAGCGATATGACTATACGACATTTCATTCTTATGCCGGCCATTGCCGTCTTGCTGGCAGCATGCTCGACAACTGCTCCAATGACATCCAGTACCGGTAGCGTGCCAGCACAATGGCAGGCAGTATTGCCCTCCGTGGAAAAAAATACCGAATTGCGCAACTGGTGGCAAACCAATGGCGATGCCAGTTTGCTGGAATTGATTGAGTCTGCACAAAAGGTCAGCCCTTCCATTTCCCAAGCCTGGTCACGCATAGAAACTGCCAGGGCCGCAAGGGTGGCCAGTGGTGCTGCACTCTTACCTTCGCTCGATGCTGTTGCCAATGCGACCCGGGCAAAAAACCAGCCGGGCATGCCAGTCGCCACTACATCGCAGGCAGGTTTGCAGACAGCCTGGGAAATTGATGTGTTTGGCGCCAATCGCGCTACCAATCAGGCTGCCCAGGCAGAGTTGGAAGGTACGCAGGCGCTTTGGCATGATGCGCGGATATCGGTAGCGGCTGAAGTAGCGCAACTGTATTTCTCTGTCATCAGCTGCCAGCAAACGGCAGACCTGACCTGGCAAGATGCCAAGTCACGCGCAGAAACTGCCAGGCTGACTGAACTCAGTGCCCACGCCGGCATGTCATCCAGTGCGACATCAGCACTGGCACGCGCCAGCGCTGCTGAAGGTAATAGCCGTGCCATACAACAGGCTGCATTATGTGATCTGGATATCAAAGCCCTGGTCGCGCTGACTGCCAAGCCAGAGCCAGACCTCAGGCAATTATTGACAATTGCCCAGGCCAGTTTCAAAAACCTGCTGCCTTTGGCTGTCACCACCTTGCCTGCACAATTACTGGCGCAAAGGCCGGACGTGTATGCGGCCGAGAAAGAAGTGGCAACCGCCAGTGCCCAGGTCGGCGCTGCAGAAGCGCAGCGTTATCCACGTCTGAGCCTCAGTGGGTCCATCGGCACCATGCGCTATGACGTTGCAGGCAGTACGACACGGATGGATACCTGGTCGGTCGGCCCACTTGCTTTGACCCTGCCTATATTCAACGGTGGACAGACGACAGCCAACATTGAAGCTGCCAAAGCACGTTACCTAAATGCAAGTGTCAATTATCACGGCAAGGTCAGGCAGGCAGTACGTGAAGTGGAGGAGGCACTGGTTAATCTGAACAGCACAGATGCCCGTCGCCTTGATTCTGAAATTTCAGCCAAAGGCTATGACCAGTCTTTGCAGGCAACTGCCCAGCGTTACAACAAGGGCATGGCCAGCTTGCTGGAACTGGAAGACACGCGGCGCACTGCCTTCGCTTCCCAGTCTGCCCTGATTGCCCTGCAGTTAGAAAGAAATCGTGCCTGGATCGCGCTATACCGTGCGCTGGGCGGTGGCTGGGATTTGAATGCACAAGCAGCTACCCAGCCTCAGCCCGAATTCCAGCCCCAACGCCAGATAAATTCCTGAATTTAAAAATTAAACAGAAAGCGTATCAGACATGATGAAACTCATTTCACGCAAACCACTATCCCTGAGCCTGGCTGGCATGATTGCTGTTGGTGCTGGCGGTATCTGGCTGTCAGCGACATCCAATGCTGCGGATGAACCAGCCAAGACAGCCAGTGCCTCTGCGAGTGCCACGAAAGTGAAACCCGCCCTGACGGTCACCACGACTAAAGCCAGTAGCGGTAATCTCGTCATCAAGTTGGCCGCCAACGGCAGTGTCGCCGCCTGGCAGGAAGCCTTGATCGGCTCAGAGGCAACAGGCCTGCGCATACAAGAGTTGCATGCCAATATCGGTGATGTGGTGCAGCGCGGCCAGTTGCTGGTCAGCTTTGCCAGCGAAACCGTCAAAGCCGATCTGGCACTGGCACAAGCCAGCCTGGCGGAGGCGCAAGCCAATCTGGCTGACGCTGCAGCCAATGCAGAACGTACTCGTTCCCTGCAATCGAGTGGAGCACTTAGTGCCCAGCAAGTTGGTCAATATCTGACTGCAGAGCAAACCGCCAAAGCCCGGGTTGAATCGGCTAAAGCAAGTGTAGAAGCCCAGCAATTGCGTATGCGCCATACCCGCGTTCTTGCACCTGACAGCGGTATTATTACTGCGCGTGCAGCTACCCTTGGTTCTGTCGTCGGTAACGGTGCAGAGTTGTTCCGCATGATACGTCAGGGGCGTCTGGAATGGCGTGCTGAAGTAACGGCCAGTGAAATGGCAAAAATAATGCCAGGTACTGAAGCCATTGTTACTGCACCAGGTGGAACGCAATGGAAGGGTAAGGTCAGGGTGGTATCGCCAACAGTCGATGCGCAAACCAGGATGGGACTGGTATATGTTGATCTGGTGCCAGATGCAAATAGTACGGCCAAGCCACAAGCAGCTACGGCATCTCTGGCATTCAAGCCGGGTATGTATGCCAAGGGCGATTTTGTGATGGGCAGTTCTCAAGCCTTGACCATACCGCAGCAGGCTGTGGTGGTCAGGGATGGTTTCAGCTATGCCTTCCGTGTTAATGCGGATAACCGCGTCACGCAAATCAAATTGCAGACTGGCCGCCGCGTATCCAATGCGCAGGGCGATCTGGTGGAAGTGGTCTCTGGTTTGAATGCAGACAGCACCATCGTTTCCAGCGGCGCAGGCTTCTTGAATGATGGCGATACCGTAAAAGTGGTGGCTGCAACCAAGCCAGCCAATGCCACAGCCGTCACTCCGGTGACACCGGCTGCTGCAAAAAATTAAGGGGTTCATGTGAATTTCTCTTCCCTCTCCATAAAAAATCCCATACCGGCGATCATGCTGTTTATCTTGCTGACGCTGGCAGGGATATTGTCGTTTCGCTCTACTATAGTCCAGGATTTCCCGGATATTGAATTGCCCATCGTCACAGTCAGTGCACCTTTGTCTGGTGCCGCACCGGCACAGCTGGAAACTGAGGTCGCCCGCAAGATAGAAGATGCTGTCGCTTCACTGCAGGGCGTGAAAAACGTCTACACCAAAGTACTCGATGGTGATGTTGAAGTCACGGTCGAATTTGTCCTGGAAAAAGTGATTTCGGATGCAGTCAATGAAGTGCGTGATGCAGTGGCAACCGTACGCGCCGACTTGCCTAGCGAAATGCGTGATCCTACTGTCACCAAGGCATCTACTGCTGGCCGTGTCATCATGACGTACACGGTAGAAGCTGCAGACGATAGCAAAGACAGTAAAGTTGTTGCTGGCGAAAGTAGCAAACCAGATGCGCAAGAGCTGAGCTGGTTTGTCGATAACACCGTGGCAAAACGCTTGCGTGCTGTCCCCGGTGTTGGTGCGGTCAGGCGCATGGGTGGTGTCAGCCGCGAAGTGCGGGTTGAACTTGATACCGAAAAAATGGCAGCCCTCAATGTCGCTGCTGTTGATGTATCGCGTCGCTTGAAGCTGGTGCAGCAAGAGGCTCCAGGTGGTCGTGGTGATGTCAGTGGTGCAGAGCAATCTGTCCGTACTATTGCGACCGTCAAGACGGCGGCTGAGCTAGCTGTTCTGGATATCCCTTTGCCAGATGGCAGGCATATACGGCTTGATCAGGTGGCCCGCGTACTTGATACCGTCAGCGAGCCACGTTCAGTGGCAACACTTGATGGCAAGCCCGTGGTCGGCTTTGAAGTGTTCCGTACCAAGGGCGCCAGTGAAGTCGATGTTGCCAAAGGTTCACATGCTGCGGTCGATGAATTGCAGGTTGCGCATCCTAACATGAAGTTTCATCAGGCCATCGACAATGCGCAGCCGGTAGAGGAAAACTTCGATGGCTCCATGGACTTGCTGTATGAGGGCGCCTTATTGGCCATTCTGGTGGTGTGGTGGTTCTTGCGTGACTGGCGTGCAACGCTGGTGGCAGCAGCTGCCTTGCCTTTGTCGGTGATACCTACTTTCCTTGGTCTCAAGTATTTTGGATATACCCTCAATACCGTAACCTTGTTGTCGCTCGCTTTGGTAGTGGGTGTCCTGGTTGATGATGCGATTGTGGAAATTGAAAACATTGCCCGCCATTTACACATGGGCAAAACACCGATGCAGGCCGCCATGGAAGCGGCGGATGAAATTGGTATGGCCGTCATTGCCACTACCTTTGCGCTGGTTGCCGTGTTCTTGCCTACTGCTTTCATGGGAGGTGTGCCTGGCCTGTTTTTCAAGCAGTTTGGCTGGACAGCGGTGATTGCGATTCTGGCTTCGCTGGTGGTCGCGCGTTTGCTGACGCCGATGATGGCAGCTTACATCATGAAGTCCCCCAAGCCTGGCAAGGCTGGTGAACATGGTCAGGCCGATGGCTGGCTCATGACGCGCTATATGAGAACTATGCAATGGTGCCTGCGTCACCGCTTCATCACGATGGCGGCTGCCACGGTATTTTTTGTTTGCTCAATCGCATTGGTAGGTCTGTTGCCAACAGGTTTCGTCCCCTCTGCAGACCGCGCACAAACGCAGGTAAACATTGAGCTGCCGCCAGGCAGCACGCTGGCAGAAACCCGTGCCGTCGCTGAGCAGGCCCGGATCGCCATCATGAAGAATAAAGAAATTATCAATGTCTTCAGTTCTATCGGTGGTGGTTCCAGTGGTGATGCTTTTGCTCCTGGTGCTGCAGCAGAAGCCCGACGCGCAGTGTTGACCGTAACGGCAGTGCACAGAAATAAACGCAAAGATTCAATTGCCGATATTGACGCCAAAATCCGTACCGAGATAGCAGATATTTCTGGTGCCAGGTTTACGGTTGGGCCGCCGGATACTGGCGTCAAGATGCAACTGGTCTTGCAAAGTGAAGACCCGCTGGCTTTGCTTGAAGCGGCACAAAAAGTGGAAAGGGAATTGCGTACACTCAAAGGTGTGGGTAATGTCAGTTCCAGTGCTTCATTGGTACGTCCCGAAATTATCGTGCGCCCCGATTCAG
The DNA here is from genome assembly GCF_049340405.1 of Undibacterium sp. Ji42W. Classification (NCBI taxonomy): domain Bacteria; kingdom Pseudomonadati; phylum Pseudomonadota; class Betaproteobacteria; order Burkholderiales; family Oxalobacteraceae; genus Undibacterium; species Undibacterium sp. Ji42W. The sequence continues at coordinate 452,486 of NZ_JBMPOV010000001.1, read as the reverse complement.
CAAGGGCCGCGGACCTGGGTGTGACGGCTTCTTCCATCGGTGAAACAGTGCGGGTGGCAACGGCGGGCGATTATGACCAGGCTTTACCAAAGCTGAATCTGTCGCAGCGTCAGGTGCCTATCCGCGTCAAATTGCCTGATAGTTTCAGGGCTGACCTGGCTGAGATAGAGCGCCTGACTGTGCCAGGCAAGAATGGTCCTGTCATGCTGGGCAGCGTTGCCAGCGTCACCATGGAATCTGGCCCGGCTCAGATAGACCGTTTGAACCGCAAACGTAATGTGACACTGGATGTGGAGCTCGGTAGCCGTCAGTTAGGTGAAGTCAATGAAGAAGCCCGCGCTTTGCCGAGTATGAAAAACCTGCCACCCTCAGTCAGCATTGCTGAGCTTGGTGATGCGCAGGAGATGCAAGCCTTGTTTGCCAGCTTTGGCATAGCCATGTTGATCGGCGTACTGTGTATCTATGGTGTCTTGGTTTTGTTGTTCAAGGATTTCTTGCAACCGGTGACGATTCTGGCAGCCCTGCCTTTGAGCATAGGTGGTGCATTCGTGGCCTTGCTGGTGACTGGCCGCGCTTTGTCTATGCCATCCATGATAGGCCTGATCATGCTCATGGGTATCGTCACCAAGAATTCTATCTTGTTGGTTGATTATGCAGTCTTGGCCAGAAATGCAGGTTTGACTCGTTTTGATGCTCTGGTTGATGCCTGCCACAAACGTAGCCGCCCCATCATCATGACCACCATCGCCATGGGCGCTGGCATGATGCCTTTGGCGATGGGTTGGGGGGCTGACCCCAGCTTCCGGTCGCCGATGGCAATTGCGGTGATTGGTGGCTTGATTACTTCGACCTTGTTGAGCTTGCTGGTGGTGCCGGCAGTGTTCACCTATATCGATGACTTTGAGCATTTGTTAGGGAAAATCAGGCGCAAATTGTCTGGAAAATCTGCAAACCAGCTTACAACGGATGCTCATCAAAGTTTATAAAATGTATTTTGCTATGTAGTGAGCTTGTAGAGTAAGTCAAAATAAGAACCCCGCAACATGAAAGTGTTGTGGGGTTTTGTTATTTTCATGTTGGTAACGACAATCATTTTTCCAAATCAATCACTATCGCCATTTTTATTTGTTAGCACTTTTCCTTTGAGAAACAAAGGCTTGAACCAAAAAAAACAAAAAATCAATCCCATGGCATATCAGATTGTGGACTCTATTCATGCTTTGCTATAATGCGACCCTATTTGTTACAAATTGTATAGCACAGTACTATGCGCCCTGTGGCATGCTAAAAAAACGGACGGAAAAATATAATAATGCGTGTTAACGGTGTTCGTTTTTCAATTGATAATTATGCCGCCTGGGCTCCCGGTGTTTCGACCATCGATGCATGGAAAAGATGGGCAGCATCGCCATTCCCTTTGATTGGCGATGCTGAGCCCAATGTGGCGCCCATGCCAGTCATGTTGCGTAGGCGTGCTGGCTTTCTTGGCAAAATGGCACTTGAGGTATCCTATCAGTGTCTGGGCGATCGGACTGAGGTTCCCACGGTATTTTGTTCTCGCCATGGCGAGGTGTCGCGCGCTGTCGATTTGTTGACAGAATTGGCGCGGGATGGATCTGTGTCGCCAACAGGCTTTGGTCTGGCTGTACATAATGCCAGTGCTGGATTGTTTTCAATTGCACGCAAGGATCAAGCCAATCATATTGCCCTGGCCAGTGGAAAAAGCACGGTTGAGCATGCAGTCATTGAAGCATGTGGTTTATTGGCAGATGGGGCACCCATGGTGATGCTGGTGACTTATGATCATGCTTTGCCTCCAGTTTTTGCATCATTTCAGGATTGTGACGAGCAGTCTTATGCCTGGGCCTGGTTGATGGTACCTGCGCAGGAAAATGCTATTCATTTGAGTTGGGATGATGTTGAAGGGCAGGAATTAGACTCCGGCGACATGCCTGGCGGCTTGGAAGTCTTGCGTTTTCAAATTGGAGAACAAACGCAGATGCAGCGTATAGTCGGCAAACGGCGCTGGCTTTGGTCACGTCATGCTTGACAAGCTTGATCGTGGTTGGCGGGTTTTGGCCACAGGTATCAGTTTTCTGACGTTTGGCATAGGTGGTTTGTTGTTGCGGGTGCTGGTGTTTCCGGCATTGTATGTGCTGGTATGGCAGCAGGAAAAACGGACCAAAGCTGCGCGTAACATCATACGGCTGACGTTCCGTAGCTTTGTTGGCCTGATGCGGCAGCTTGGAGTCTTGCGTTATGAGATCACTGGTCTGGACAAACTGGAACGAGGTGGCTTGCTGATACTGGCAAATCATCCTACCCTGATCGATACAGTTTTTTTGATGGCTTTTGTCAAAAATGCAGATTGCATCGTCAAAAGTAATTTGTGGAGTAACCCGTTCACCCGTGGTCCCGTAAGAGCTGCTGCTTATATCAGTAATGAGCAGGGCACAGAATTACTGGAAGCCTGTATTGCTTCTTTGCGGGCAGGCAATAATCTGATCGTGTTTCCTGAAGGGACACGTACTCCCGCTGATGGCGTGATCAGTTTAAAGCGCGGTGCAGCAAATATCGCGGTGCGCGGAGTTTGCGCAGTAACGCCGGTAGTCATACGTTGTGACCCGCCGACTTTGGGCAAGGGTGAGAAGTGGTGGCATGTGCCAGAACGTTTTGCGCAGTTCAGGATAGAAGTTAAAGAAGATATTCCGATTCAGCATTTTATTGGTGCTGGCCAGTCGGACGTCATGGCAGCCCGTCATTTGACGGAGCATCTGCAGCATTATTTTACCGAGGAAAATCAACGTCATGCTTGAGCAAGAAGTAAAAGAATTGATCATCGAAGTGTTGCAACTGGAAGATATCACAGCCGCCGACATCGACAGTAATGCCCCCTTGTTTGTTGAAGGTTTGGGTCTGGATTCTATCGATGCACTTGAGCTGGGTGTGGCCCTGCAAAAGCGTTACGGTATTTCGCTCTCGGCTGATTCTGAAGATACGCGCCGCCATTTTGCATCGGTGAATGCACTGGCAGCATTAATTGCTGCAAATAGAAAGAAGTAAGGAGTCTGCAATGGTAGTGGTAAGTGAAATGAGCAGAGACGAGCTCTATGTTTGGGTGGTGGACCTGCTGGCCGACATGTTTGAGCTGGACAAATCGGCGTTGACGATGGAATCCAATCTGTATGCCGACCTGGACATTGATAGCATTGATGCGGTTGACCTGGCGGTCAAGCTCAAGCAAATGACAGGCATGCGTCTTCAGCCTGAAGTGTTTAAAAAGATACGCACTATTGGCGACGTGATTGATGCCCTGCTCAATCTGCAGGCGGAGCAGTCAACATAGTTCGCGCAATCCTGACCGTCGTCGCGGTTATCCTTACGGTGCTTTATCCAATCGTCATCTGGTTTGGCCAGGGGCAGGTAGAGCCGCGCTGGTTGGCAGTCTTATTGCTATTGGCAGCGGCAACCAGATTGCCCACATTCAAGGTCAGCCGGGTAGCGCGGTGGTCTATGTTTTGTGCCTTGCTGCTGGCTAGCTGTGCTGTATGGGCCAATGCTCTCTTGCCCCTTAAATTGTATCCGGTATTGGTGAATGGCGCATTGCTGGCTGTTTTTTCTTACAGCTTGCTGGTGCCGCCATCTATGGTGGAACGATTTGCACGTTTGCGCGAACCCGAATTGCCGGATGTGGCGATTGCGTACACACGCCGCGTGACGCAAGTCTGGTGCGTGTTTTTCGTCATCAATGGCGCAATCGCTTTTGCCACGGCCTTGTGGGCTACACCAGCAGTCTGGTCACTGTATACCGGCGTCATCGCCTATATCCTCATGGGCCTGTTATTTGCTATCGAATACCTGGTGCGCCTGAGATTTAAACGAATTCATCATGTCTGATTTTTCTCCCGATCCTTGCCTTGCGCTGGCAGCTCGTCCTGGCCACGCCATCATAGGATGGAATGCGGCAGGCGCAGTATCGCATGACGATTTTCTACAACGTATAGGTGTATGGAGTGCCACCATCCGCAATACTGCAGGAACACAACTAGCCTTGTATTTCGAAGACAGCCTTGAGTTCTCAGCGGCCTTGCTGGCAGTCTGGCTGGAACATAAAACGGTATGGCTGGCAGCCGATACCTTGCCTGCCACATGCCTTGCATTATCCACATCTGTGGATGCTTTTTTGGGTGAGTTTCCTGCAGAATATCAGCCCGTAAAAGTGGCAGTCACTGCAGTGCCTGTCATATTGAAAGCGCTCGACCCCGATTTCATTGGCCTGGTTGTACATACTTCCGGCAGTACCGGAGAGCCGCAGGCGATACCAAAAAAACTCTCACAACTGATGAGCGAGGTCGGTAGCCTGGAGCAAGTATTTGGCCAGCGTCTAAGTAATGCCGAAATTGTCGCTACCGTATCGCATCAGCATATTTATGGCTTGCTGTTCAAGGTCTTGTGGCCTTTGTCGGCTGAACGTGCCATTCATGCCTTGAGCGTGAATTTCCCCGAACAACTGGCGCAAATATTGGCACAGCGCGATTGCGTCCTGATTGCCAGCCCCGCTCACTTGAAACGTCTGCCAGAGCATCTTGACTGGCAAGCAGGCAAGCAAAGATTGCGCACCATATTTTCTTCAGGTGGCCCATTGGCGGCTGAGACTGCTTATGCTGTCGGCGATATGCTCGGGCATGTACCTTATGAAGTCTATGGCAGTTCTGAAACCGGCGGCATCGCCTGGCGCCAGCGTCAGGCGGGAGCAATAGAAAGCTGGGAAGCTTTACCCAAAGTCGATTTGCGGATAACAGAAGAAGATTTGCTGGAAGTGCGTTCGCCGCACCTGGACCAGACTAGCTGGTTGCGCATGGCAGACAAGGCCCAATTGACAGACAGTGGACGTTTGCTGTTGCAGGGGCGTAGTGACCGCATCGTAAAAATCGAAGAAAAGCGTATTTCACTTGATGCCATTGAGCAGGCTTTATTGACCTCTGATCTGGTCAGCGAAGTCCGAGTGATCGCGGATCATGAAGCGCCTGGGAAAAGACAAAAACTGTCCGCTTTTATTGTGACCACAGAAGAAGGTGGCCAGCAACTGGCTCTTGAAGGAAAGAGGGCATTCAACCTGCGCATGCGTGCCATATTGAGCGAGCTGGTGGAGGCAATTGCCTTGCCCCGCCGCTGGCGTTATCTGGATCAGATGCCAGTCAATGCCCAGGGTAAGACTACGCTTGCACAACTGCATGCCTTGCTGGATGAGGCAGGTGATCCGCGTCCACGTTTGCCGCAAATACGGCTGCTGGAACAAACATCAGAAAAAGTATTGTTTGAACTGATCGTGCCAGCAACGCTGTTTTATTTTGATGGACATTTTTCGGTTGCACCTGTGCTGCCTGGCGTGGTGCAACTCGATTGGGTGATCAAATATGCCCGCGAGTATTTTGCACTGCCGCCCATATTCAAGTCTGTTCATGCACTGAAGTTCCAGCATGTGATTCACCCTGAAGTGCCAGTCATGTTGGAATTAATACATGATGTAGTAAAAGACAGTTTGCAATTCCGTTATTTTTCTGAGGCCGGGCAACATGCCGGTGGTCGTATTATTTTCGCTAATGAAAAGCCCGCATGCTAGATAAGAAATTTTCTCCTGAACGCCAAACTGCTTTTGCCGCTCGTTTTGAAGCGCAAAAAATTGCATTTGGTCCGGTTGTTTTTCAATGCGTACGTTATGCCTGGAAGCGCGGCATGTTGCAGGCTCTTGCAGATGCAGGATGTGCGGGCTTGACAATTTCCGACATGGCAGCCACAGGTAAATGGACAGCATATGCATTGAAAGTCGTGCTCGAAACCTGCCTTTCATCTGGCGTGGTGTATCTGAGCGCAGGTTCTTATGTACTGGACAAGGCGGGTTATTGTGTACTGACTGATTCCATCACCCAGGTCAATCTGGATTTCAATCATGATGTCTGTTACGAAGGTTTGTTCAAGCTTGATGAGTCCCTGGATAATGAAAAACCTTTGGGCCTGAGCGCGCTGGGTAACTGGCCAACGCTATATCAAGGTTTGTCGCAATTGCCAGAGCCAGCAAAAACCAGCTGGTTTGCTTTTGACCATCATTATTCTGATACCTCTTTCCCTAGCATCTTGCCGGATGTGTTTGCCACAGCGCCACGCAAGCTCATGGACATTGGCGCCAATACCGGTAAATTCAGTTGTGCTGCCCTGGCCTACAATCCAACTGTAGAAATGCATCTGGTAGATTTGCCGCGCCAGTTGTTGGTGGCAGAAGAAAATTTGAAAAATGCTGGCGTACATGAGCGCGCCCATTTTCATTCCATTGATTTGCTGGATAATGAAGCTGTCTTGCCAACTGGCATAGACATGATCTGGATGAGCCAGTTCCTCAGTTGTTTTTCAGAACCTGCCATTGCCAGTATATTGCAACGTGCTGCCAAGGCGCTGGCCCCCAATGGGCAATTGCTGATCATGGATACTTTCTGGGACAGGCAGCGTTATGATATCGCTGCATTTTGCCTCATTAATACTTCACCGTACTTTACTGCCATGGCCAGCGGTAACAGCAAGATTTATGAAAGTGGTGATTATGTGCGTATTGCAGAAGCCGCTGGCCTGCAATTAGTCACGACCCGCGACGATATAGGCTATTGTCATTCCTTGCTGCGTTTTGCGAGGGTGGAGAAGTAAAGTGTTCAAGCCCTGCGTCCTCATCCCCGTGTATAACCATGAACATGCGATAGCTGCCGTAGTGCAGGCTGTGCTGACGCATGAGGTGGATTGTGTGCTGGTGGATGATGGCAGCTCGGCTGAATGTGCGCGGGTATTGCAGGATTTACAGGTCGCAACGCCAGGCAAGGTGACTTTGCTGCGTCATGACATCAATCAGGGTAAGGGCGCTGCCGTGCTGACAGGTTTTCGCTATGCAGCGCAAGCGACTTATACCCATGTCTTGCAGATTGATGCAGATGGCCAGCATTGCGTGGCAGATGTACCGCAATTCCTGGCGCAGGCAAAGGCACACCCGCAGGCGGTGATTGCCGGTTACCCAGTCTATGATGAATCAGTGCCTGCCATACGTTTGTATGCCCGCTACCTGACCCATGTCTGGGTATGGATTAATACCTTGTCGCTGGCCATACGCGATTCCATGTGCGGTTTTCGCGTCTACCCTGTGGATGCAGTGATTGCACTGATGGCCAGGCAAGACATAGGCAGGCGCATGAATTTTGATACCGATATCCTGGTCAGGTTGTACTGGGGTGGCGCGGTAGTCATCAATCTGCCAACGCGTGTTGCTTACCCAATGGATGGTGTTTCTCATTTTCGCGTATGGCGTGACAATGCACTGATTACCGTCATGCATACCAAGTTATTTTTTGGGATGTTGTTGCGTATCCCATCTCTACTGGCACGTCACTGGCGTAGCGAGCCTGAGGCTGGACAATGAAACAGAACACTCAGCACTCAGATTCCTCCTGGCATTGGGCCAGCATCAATGAAGTCAGCTTTGTGGCCGGCATGCGCTTTTTGTTCTGGATATTCAAGTTCTGTGGACGCTGGCCGTTCCGCATATTTTTGTACCCGGTACTGGCCTGGTATGTCCTCACCAAGCCTGCACCTCGCCGTGCATCAATGGCTTACCTGCAACGTGTGAATGCCTATGCCAAAGTCGCCCAGGGCTGGGTTGGTGTCTTGCGGCATTTTGCTGCCTTTGCAGAAAACATACTCGACAAGATGCTGTTATGGGGAGGTTTGTTTGATGAGAACAAAGTCAAGTATGCAGGGCAAGAAGAGATGCATATTCAAGTCACCCAAAAACGTGGCGGCCTGATCGTTTGTTCTCATCTGGGTAACTTGGAAATGTGCCGTGTATTATCGCGCCGTTTCCCTGAAGTGAAGTTAACTGTGCTGGTACATACCAAGCATGCACAGGCATTTAACCGCATGCTGGCCCAGCTTGATCCCGATAGCCAGATGAATTTATTGCAGGTGACAGAGATGACACCTGCTACGGCAATGCTGTTGGCGGACAAAATTGCTGAAGGTGGCTTTGTCGTAATTGCTGGTGACCGTATACCGGTAGCGCCACAACCCAGGGTGGCGGTAGCCTCTTTTCTTGGCCGTGATGCAGCTTTTCCGGTTGGCCCTTATGTACTGGCCAGTGTCTTGCAATGCCCGGTCTACTTGCTATTTTCCTTGCAAATGGATGGCGTGCCGCAAGTCTGCTTTGAACTCTTTCGTGAGGCTATCAGGCTGCCACGCAAAGGACGTGACGAAGCCTTGCACTGCGTGGTGGCAGATTACGCCGCGCGCCTGCAATATTATGCTGTGCGGGCACCGCTGCAATGGTTTAATTTTTATGATTTTTGGCATTTACCCGAATTGGAAAAACAAGATGCAATCCGCTGATCAGAGCACCAAGCTGCGCACCGTACAATTCGACCGTAACAGATTGAACATAGAAGATATCGTCGATATCGCCCATGGCCGCGCCAATGCGGCACTGTCCGCCGACCCTGAGTTTCGCGCAGCGATAACCCGCGGCGCTGATTTCCTGGATCGCCTGTTGCGTGAAGATGGCACCATCTATGGCGTCACGACTGGCTATGGTGATTCCTGTACCGTCACCATACCGCCAGACCTGGTGGCAGAATTGCCGTACCATCTATATACCTACCACGGCTGTGGCTTGGGTGAATATCTGTCACCGGCACAAACCCGCGCCGTCATGGCGGCACGCCTGGCGTCTTTGTCCAAAGGTTTTTCGGGGGTCAGCGTGGAGTTGCTGGAACAGATCAGCCGTTTGCTGGAAGCTGGTCTTTTGCCAATGATACCCAGTGAAGGTTCTGTCGGTGCCAGTGGTGACCTGACGCCGTTATCTTATCTGGCCGCAGTTTTATGTGGCGAGCGTGAAGTCTGGCGCGATGGCGTGCAAGTACCAACCGCCCAGGCTTTGCGTGAAGCAGGAATCACACCTTTACGCCTGCGCCCGAAAGAGGGCCTGGCCATCATGAATGGCACAGCCGTCATGACAGCACTGGCCTGCATGGCCTATGATCGTGCTGATTACCTCGTCAGGTTGACTACGCGCATCACGGCAATGGCATCAGTGACACTGGATGGTAATGCCCACCATTTTGATGAAGTATTGTTTTCAGTGAAACCGCATCCCGGCATGCAAGGCGTGGCCGCATGGTTACGTCATGATTTACCAGCAGGGCAAGCTGAACGCAATGGCAAACGCCTGCAAGACCGTTATTCGATACGCTGCGCCCCACATGTGATAGGCGTGCTGGCCGACGCCCTGCCTTTCTTCCGCCAGTCTATAGAAAATGAATTGAACAGCGCCAACGATAATCCGATTGTCGACGGCGACAATGAACGAGTACTTCATGGCGGCCATTTCTACGGCGGTCATATCGCCTTCGCCATGGATGGCATGAAGAACGCTGTCGCCAATCTGGCCGATTTGCTCGACAGGCAAATGGCCTTGATGGTTGATAGCCGCTATAACCATGGTCTGCCAGCCAATCTGTCTGGCATGGAGGGGCCGCGTGCGGCAATTAACCATGGCCTGAAAGCCTTGCAAATCAGTGCTTCAGCCTGGACAGCAGAGGCATTGAAGCTGACCATGCCTGCCTCGGTCTTTTCACGTTCCACCGAATGCCATAACCAGGACAAGGTCAGCATGGGCACCATCGCTGCCCGTGATTGCCTGCGCGTGCTGGAATTAACAGAACAGGTAGTGGCTGCCTTGCTCATTACAGTAAGGCAGGGTGTCTGGTTGCGAACCCGCGTGAACCAGGATTTGCAATTGTCGGCAGGTTTGACGCAGATGATGGATGCCCTCGCTACAGATATAGCCCCAGTGCAGGAAGACCGCCGCCTGGAACCTGACCTGCGCCTGATGTTGGAACGTATCCGCCAGCAAGAATGGAAGTTGTATGCGTAAAAAGAATACGCCCAGCCAATGGGCTGCCGAAGTTGTGATGCAAGTCCAGTTCTTTGACCTGGACCCGATGGAAATCGTCTGGCACGGCAACTACGTTAAGTACTTGGAAGTAGCACGATGTGCCTTGCTGGATCAGATCAATTACAACTATGTGCAAATGAAGGAATCCGGCTATGCCTGGCCTGTCATCGACATGCAGTTGCGCTATATTGCTCCCGCCAGTTTCGGCCAGAAGCTGACCCTGCGTGCCGAGATTGTCGAATGGGAAAACCGTTTGAAGATAGATTACCTGATCACCGACACAGCCACAGGAAAACGCCTGAACCGTGCCAGCACTACTCAGGTTGCCGTTGAAATCGCCAATGGAGAAATGTGCTTTGTTTCTCCTGCCATCTTGTTTGAAAAATTGGGAGTACCTGTTCCATGATATCCATGATGCGTTTGTCATCCATTATTTTCATGCTGTTGCTGAGCCTGTCATGGACAGAGAGTAGTAATGCCGCCGCTCCTATCAGCAAAATCCAGAACATGCTGGCTAAACCATCAATACTGTGCGGCAGGTTTGATCAGACCAAGCAGTTGCAGGGCATGAAAAAGCCACTCGCATCCAATGGCCGTTTTTGTGTGGTCAATGGCAAGGGTATCTTGTGGCGCACGCTGCAACCATTCCCAAATACCTTGCGCCTGACGCGTGATGAAATCGTACATTTGCAAGGTGAACGGGTAGCAATGCGCCTGGATGCACAAAAAGAACCTACGGTACGTATGATCAACAGTGTACTGTTTTCATTGCTGTCTGGTGACCTGGGTAAACTGGAAACCCTGTTTGAAGTCGAAGGCAGCGCCGATGCTGCTAGCTGGAAGGTGGCATTAAAAGCCCGTGAAGCAGCTCTGGCAAAAGCAATAGGTGCGATCTCGCTGGACGGTGGTGCCTACGTAAAAAATATCCATATCGACGAAGCCAGCGGTGACCGTACCACTATTGTTTTTTCAGATATCAAGACCGGGGAAACGGCCATGACGGCTGAAGAACTTGCCTTGTTTGCTCAGTAATGGAAAAGCAAATTCATGAGCGACGGTATGAAAAAACAGCACGGATTGACTAAAGGGCTGGCAATCACATGGGCAATCGTGGTTTGCCTGTTGCTGGCCCATCATGCCTATCTGTGGCTGGGCAAGCGTATCGCACCTGATACCGATATCCTGGCCTTGTTGCCAGTGCAAGAACGTGACCCGGTCTTGCAGCAGTCCTTCGCCCACATGGTTGACACTGCCCAGCAAAGGGTAGTGGTGCTGTTAGGTGCGAATGACTGGGAACAGGCAAAACATGCCGCCGCCGCTTACCAAAAAGTGCTGGCAAGCCGCACTGATTTATTGACGGCGACCAATATCAGCGACCAAGCCCAAAATGACTGGCTGGCAGTATTTCAAAAACAAAGCCTGGGTTTGCTGACAGTACGGCAAGAGCAGCAATTGCGTACAGAACCAGCGCAATACTGGACTGATCTGGCGCTGGCGAAAATGTATAGTGCCTTCTCTGGCCCCAAGCTGGGTAGCTTTCAGGATGACCCTTTTAATCTGTTTTCTGGATGGGTGCAGGAACGGGCGCAAGAAACACCAGTGCGCCCGCTCGATGCTTATCTGTTCGTGGCAGACAAGGAAAAACAATATGTACTGTTGCCGCTGACTTTGAAACCATCGGCATTTTCCCTGACTGCGCAAGAGGCAGTTGTGCCTTTGCTTGACAAGGCAGCGGAAGCAGCTTTGCTGGCGACACCTTCGGTAGAGATCATCAGCGCCGGTGTTGTCCTGCATGCAGCCGCAGCCGGGCAGCAGGCTGGCAGTGAAGTGTCGACGATAGGCTTGGGCTCACTGGTCGGTATCATCTTGCTGATGTGGCTGAGTTTTCGTTCCTTGAAACCCATCACCTTGATTTTACTTTCCATAGGCGTAGGTTTTCTTGGTGCTTTGTCAGTGTGCTGGATGCTGTTTGGTGGCATACATTTACTGACTCTGGTATTTGGTGCCAGCCTGATAGGCGTGGCGCAGGATTATGGAATTTATTTTTTGTGTAACCGCCTCAGTGCTGATGCCAGTATTGATTCGCCCACTTTATTGAAACGCTTGCTGCCAGGTCTGGGACTGACTTTGCTGGCAGCAGTCATCGGTTACCTGGGCCTGGGGCTGACCCCTTTCCCTGGTTTGCGCCATATGGCAGTATTTTCTGCACTGGGCCTGGTATTTGCGTGGCTCACCGTGATTTGCTGGTTCCCGCAACTGATCAATGCTGGTAGCCTGAGAAGTGGCAAACTGGTGGCGCGCTATTCGGCTGCTCTGATGCATTGGCCACGCTTGGGCTTGAATCCGCGCAGCCTTGTTGTCCTGGCTATTTGTGCGATAACTACGGCGATAGGCTGCTCACGCCTGGGTGCCAATGACGACATACGTCTCTTGCAAAATTCCCCCAAGCATCTAATTGCTGATCAGATCAAACTCGGCAAATTGCTGGATGCGCCGACGCCAGTCCAGTATTTCCTGGTGCGTGGTGGCAGTGCTGAAATTGTCTTGCAGCGTGAAGAAGCCCTGAAGCGCAAACTGGATCTTCTGATAGAGCGTCATACCATCTCCGGTTACCAGGCTTTGTCAAACTGGATACCTTCTGCACAATTACAAAAACAGCGTCATCAATTGATTGATGAAAAACTGCTGGCAGAAGGCGCAGCTTTGACTCTGTTGGCAAACAAGGTGGAAGAAGACGCGGCCTGGGCTGACGCCATACGCAAGCATTTGCTGACACTGACCGCCAGTATCTCTATTGATGAATTTTTGAAGACTTCAGCCGGTGAGCCCTGGCGGCATTTGTGGCTGGGGCACATCGGCAATGAACATGCCAGTATCGTCGCCTTGCGCGGCCTCAGTTATGCCAATAATGGTCTGGCGACTTTGGCGCAGACAGGGCAGGGGCTAGAAGGCGTGCAATGGGTGGATAAGGTCAATGAGATATCCTCGGTGTTGGGGCGCTATCGTGCCTATATGGGCTGGGTAGTGTCAGCGGCTTATCTGGTGGTATTTACGCTGTTACTCCCACGCTACCGTCGCAATGCGTGGCGCGTGCTGGCACCAACATTGTGTGCCAGCCTCGTGACGCTGGGTTTGCTGGGTCTGGCGGGGCAAAGCCTGCAGTTATTCCATATCCTGGCGCTGATGTTATTGTTGGGCGTGGGTGTTGATTACGGTATTTTCATGCAAGAGCATCCTGACAGGCGCAATGCCACGCCGTGGTTGGCAGTTGGTTTGTCGGCTGCCAATACCTTACTGTCTTTCGGTTTGTTGGGATTGAGCCCCACCCCGGCATTACAAGCCTTTGGTTTGACGATGCTGATAGGCACCGCACTGGTGTGGCTGATTGTTCCCTGTTTTACCTCTACTACAGAAAGTGCGCATGTCGCTCAAACTTAAATCATGGCTCAGCATGGCTGCGTCGGCCGCCACACTCGCATTGCTAAGTGCCTGCGCCAGCAAACCGACGCAGCCCGAAGCGCGTCTGGGCCTGATGCTCGCCCCTGCTGCGCTGGATGCTTCTTTCAGCGTGCAGCAGCATTTGATCGTGGAAAGAAATGGCCGTATAGATGAACTGGATGCAGCGCTGGAAGTTGAGCCTGTCCATCTCGAACTGGTGGGGCTGGCTTTTGGGCAGCGCGTCTTGAGCCTCAGCTACGACGGCAAGCAGTTAAAGTCCTGGCGGCATGCCATGCTTCCTGCACAGGTCAGGGCAGAAGACGTGCTGGAAGACATGCAGCTCTGCCTGTGGCCTGTGAATGCGATTGCCCAGGCTTTACCTGCTGGCTGGCGTATTGAAGAACAAGGTTTGCATCGTTCGCTTTACCTGGATGACAAACTGGTCGTCACTATTGACTACAGTGGCATGCCGCGCTGGAGTGGCAGTGTTGTTTTGAATAATTTGCGTTACCACTATCGCCTGACCATACAGTCAGCACCTTGATATCATTATGAAGCTGTATTTACATCACTGCGGCATTGTCTGCGCACTAGGCGACAATCATCAGGACATCCTGCATCGTTTGCTGGACGAGGTTGCGACAGGCGTCTTGCCCACCGATGCCTGGTCAAGTGACCGCACATTGCCGCTAGGGCAAGTCACCAGCGCGTTGCCAGATATTAGCGACATGCCACTGAGCATGCGCAGCCGCAATAATCAGCTGGCATTAGCCGCATTGGCACAGATACGGCCGGCAATGGATGCTGCCATTGCCCGTTTTGGTGCACATCGCGTCGCTGTGGTGATAGGTACAAGCACTTCGGGTGTTGCCAATACTGAAGCTGCCTTGCGCCAATTCGATACTGACGCTTCGTTGCCTGTGGAGTTTCATTATGCCCAGCAAGAGATGGCGTCACCTGCTGATTTTCTGGCCCATGTTGCGGGTATTACTGGTCCTGCCTATGTGCATTCCAGCGCCTGTTCTTCCAGCGCCAAAGCCATGGCCAGCGCAGCGCGCCTGATCAAGATGGGGCTTTGCGATGTTGTTCTGACTGGCGGCGTCGATACCTTGTGCGCTTTTACGGTGGCTGGATTTTCAGCACTCGAATCGGTCAGTGACCACCTGTGCAATCCCTTGAGTGCCAATCGTCACGGCATCAATATAGGCGAGGGCGCAGCTTTGTTCCTGATGAGTGCTGAAGCTGATTCCACAGGTTCTGGCGTGGCTTTGTGTGGTTGGGGTGAGTCATCCGATGGACATCATATATCTGCTCCTGACCCTGCAGGTGGCGGTGCGCGGCTGGCGATCAACCAGGCTTTGCTGCGTGCGGGCATTTCTGCTTCGGACATCGATTACATCAACCTGCATGGCACCGCCACCCTGCAAAATGATGCGATGGAATCACGCGTGATTCATGATCTGTTTGGCGATGCCGTGCCAGTCAGCTCCACCAAGCCATTCACCGGGCATACATTGGGTGCCGCTGCCGCTGTGGAAGCTGCATTGTGCTGGCTGGCGATGCAGGACGATAATACGCAAGGAAAGTTACCACCCCACCTGTGGGATGCTGTCGCCGACCCGCAGTTGCCTGCGCTGAATATGGTTGCCCGTGGACAGCAACTGGGGCGACCGGTGCGTTACGTATTGAGTAATTCTTTTGCATTCGGCGGTTCCAATGCTGTCTTGATACTGGGAAGGGGATGAGCATGCTGAATGAAAAAGAAATGCCCCCGGTTTGCGACTTGGTACCGCATGACGGCGAGATGGTTTTGCTGGACAGAGTGCTGAGCGCTGACGATGAGAATTTGTGTGCACAAGTCAGTATCAGGCCGGAAACCTTATTCTGTGAAACGTCAGGCGTCGGTGCCTGGGTTGGTATCGAATATATGGCGCAAGCCATTGCTGCCCATGCAGGTTATCTGGCGCAATTGCGTGGTGAGCCTGTTAAAGTCGGTTTCTTGCTGGGTTCACGGCGCTATGAATGTAGCCAGCCAATATTTGCGCTTGGTTGCATATTACATATCCATGTGCACAAGGCATTGCAGGGGGATAATGGCCTCGGGGCTTTTGAATGTCAGATTAGTGATAGCGCGAGTGGTACGTCGCTGGCAAATGCGACTATTACCGTGTTTCAGCCAAATAACGTCAAAGATTTTCTGCAACGGAGTTAGTAATGAGTATGAGTGTGTTGGTGACAGGATCTTCGCGTGGCATAGGCAAGGCAATCGCCTTGCGCCTTGCCAGTGATGGTTACGATATCGTCTTGCATTGCCGCAGCCAGCGTGAAGAAGCAGAATCTGTTGCGCGTGACATTGTTGCCATGGGCCGGCAGGTGCGTGTACTGCAATTTGATATCAGCGAGCGCGAGCAGTCCGCAGCCATATTGACTGCCGATATTGAGCAGCACGGTTGCTATTATGGTGTTGTCTGTAATGCTGGTGTGGCACGCGACAATGCGTTTCCTGCCATGTCGGGTGAGGACTGGGATATTGTGCTGAGTACCAATCTCGATGGTTTTTATAATGTACTCAATCCCCTGGTCATGCCCTTGGTACAGCGCCGCAAACCTGGCCGCATCGTCACCATGGCATCGGTATCCGGCCTGATCGGCAACCGTGGGCAGGTCAATTACAGTGCTGCCAAGGCAGGCATTATCGGTGCCACCAAGGCCTTGGCGATAGAGTTGGCCAAACGTGCCATTACCGTTAATTGCGTGGCCCCAGGTTTAATAGAAACAGACATGATAGAAGATGTGCCGATGGAAGAAGCCTTGAAAATGATACCTGCCAAGCGCGTTGGCAAGCCAGAAGAAGTGGCTGCCGTCGTCAGCTTTCTCATGCAACCTGATGCGGCGTATGTCACGCGCCAGGTCATTTCTGTGAACGGGGGTATGGCATGAGTATGAATAATATGAAACCTCGCGTCGTGGTGACTGGCATGGCCGGCATCAGCCCTTTGGGTAATGACTGGGCCAGCATACGCAAGCAACTGGGAGAATACAGAAATGCCATCAAGCGCATGGATGAGTGGAGTGACTACGAAGGCCTGAACACGCAACTGGGTGCGCCAGCCCCAGCTTTTGAATTAAACGAGCGCTACCACCGAAAGGCCACCCGCAGTATGGGCCGTGTCGCACTGATGGCAACACGGGCCAGTGAACTGGCGCTGGAGCATGCCGGTTTGCTCAATCATCCTCTCGTCAGCAGCGGTAATATGGGTATCTCCTTTGGTTCTTCTGCTGGTACACCCAGTGCGATTGGTGACTTTGGCCGCATGATGGAAGAGCGCACCACCAAGGGTATCAATGCCACTACCTATATCAAGATGATGGCACATACTGCACCTGTTAACATCGGTGTGTTCTTTGGTGTGACCGGGCGCGTCATCACCACATCTTCTGCTTGTACCTCAGGTAGCCAGGGTATAGGTTATGCCTATGAAGCCATACGTGGCGGCAAACAAATCGCCATGATCGCCGGTGGCGCTGAAGAATTGTGTGCGACAGAAGCCGCAGTCTTCGACACCCTGTTCGCTACCAGTGTGCGCAACGACACGCCAGAGATGACGCCACGTCCTTTTGATGCAGGACGTGATGGCCTGGTCATCGGTGAAGGTGCAGGTTGCCTGATACTGGAAGAGCTGGAGCATGCACTCGCACGCGGTGCCACCATACATGCCGAGCTGGTGGGCTTTGGCACCAATAGCGACGGCTGCCATGTCACGCAACCAAATGCCGAGACCATGAAAATCGCCATGCAACTGGCGCTGGAAGATGCAGAGCTGCAGGCGTCCGATATTGGCTATGTTAATGCTCACGGCACCGGTACTCAACAGGGCGATATTGCCGAAAGCCATGCCACAGCACAGGTTTTTGGCAATACCATGCCCATTAGTTCACTGAAAAGTTATATGGGACATACACTGGGTGCCTGCGGCGCACTGGAAGCCTGGATCAGTATAGAAATGATGAACGAGGGATGGTTTGCACCCACGATCAATTTGCAGGAGTTGGACCCGCAATGCGCAGACCTGGATTACATCAGGGATGAGGGCAGGGCGATAGATTGTGAATATGTGATGTCGAATAATTTCGCGTTTGGCGGTATCAATACTTCCTTGATTTTCAAAAAATACACTTGATCAACATGTGTTTTGATATTGTACGGATAGGGTGTTTTTAAGCGGGAGATGGAACATGAAGACATTGATTTCTACTGCAATTGCACAGGTTATTTCGTTGGATTTTCGTTGTCAGCTGCTCCGGCTGACAACGTCGTGATGTTACCTATTGCAACGGCGATGTCCAGCAATGATGTGCCGTAAAGGCTGGGCGATAAGCTTAAATATTATTTCAGCACAAACGACTCCGCCTGTAGTAAAAAGGATACTCAACGATGAAACAAATAAAAAAACAAATGCCTTGAATAAAACTACAGAGCAGGCTTGTAATTGGGTGTTTTTATCGGCCATGCTGCAACTGAAAAAGCGCGCAGAAAAGTCAGGCACCAACGCAGTGATGAATATCGTCAGCAACTACGACAATGTTGAAAAATTAAGCGAGACAGAATTCGAATGCCATGCTAGCGCCCTGATGGCTGGTGTTGTTCTTAAGGCCGATTTTGTGAAAGTTGATAGTAAATAAAAAAGAGTTGTAAATTTATCCCGACATGCTTTATCTTCGTGAGTGTTGATAATATTTATTTGAATGCATAAGTCAAAGGTTTCAATGGCGATTGAAATTTTTGCATTTCGATGTGTTTTTTATATTGGAAAAACTATATATGAGTATCTGGAAAAAAATTCTGCCTATGGCGATAGTGCCAGTGCTTTTGCTATCAGGATGTGCTTCAAAAAAACAACTCGAATCCACCTTTTTCACTATTCCGGATATAGGCGCTATTTCGACAAGTGGTGTAGGCGAAAGTCTATTAATGCAGGGGAAAGGGCAATTGGAACCATCACTGGTTATTGCTCAAGATGAGATGATAGGTTCATTGCCTTTACTTAAAGGTGAATATCCGTTTGAGGCAGAAAATTCAGCGCGCATTAAGTTTGTAAAAGAAAAAAAGGAAGTTTATCTTTACAAGGCTGAAAATAAAATTTGTTTTAGTAAAGAGCAGTGCGCAGATATCAAATATTCGCTCAATAACAAAGTTATAAAAAAATCTCGGACTATTTCTCAACAAACTTTGCTTTATAACGGAAAAATAGAAAATCGAATCACGCTTGCATATAGAGAGTTTTTTAATGACAATGCGCGACCAGCCTATAATAACGAAGTGACGTACGATTTGCGCGAGTCCTCAATACTTGGTTATAAAGGTGCACGCATAGAAATAATCAAAGCAACAAATACTGAAATCACTTATAAAATTTTGTCAGGCTTTGATCAAGGTAATTAATTTTAATAGCACCCTCGTCACTTGGTAATGCCAATCACTAAGATATGTCTTCTGAATAGTTCCTTTATCGAAGATAGGGAACTTGCCAACTATATCTCATGGCTTAGTCCATTTGAGTTACAGCGTTATCAGCGCTTTGTCAGACCACTGCGTCAGCGGCAGTTTCTGGTCGGACGCATTTTATTACGTCAAAGCCTGAGTCAATTGTTGAACCTACCCGTCAATGAGTTGCAATTGTCTGAATGCCCAGGCAATGTGCCTCGCTTGGGTAATCCTGAGTTAACTCATACAGGATTCAGCCTCTCACATAGCGGTTCGTGGATAGCGTGCGCAGTCAGTGCCAATGGTAAACTGGGTCTGGATATTGAGCTTTTGAATCCAAACCGCGATTTTTCTGCACTGGCATTACAGGCATTTAATACAGATGAAAGCGCGTGGTTAGAGCAACGGCCTGCAAGTGACCGCATGCGTGATTTTTATCAGTTATGGACCACTAAAGAAGCGCAGATTAAACTCAATCAACCCAGTGCACAATGCTTACATTTTCCACACCCTGACTTGTCGATCACCCTGTGCAGTGCCAAGAGACTAGAATTTCTGCCACAAGTTGTCTTGAGCAGTCTGTCAGCGGAATAAGCCCCAGAACCAGTTCCATATTCCCGGCAACTCTGGTGGGTTACCGGCGTCTTTCACTGTCCTTGCCAAAGCTGCGCGTTCCAGTTCATCGTGGTCATCGTAAAAAGGCTTTTCACTGACAGGAATATTCAATTCCTTAGCCACATCCAAAAGTATGTCCAGATACTCTTCCAAGTGATTGGCAGTATAGGAATTGATGTCATGAAATGTCACCACGATAGGTGTGACACCGTCTGGTGCCGGCATTTCGTTTTGACACCAGTGCGGGCGGATTGCCAATAACAGCTTGCGCATATTACGACGTTTGGTGAGGCTGAAGTTGATGCCATAAATAATGCCATCATTAGCACTCAAATCCGTCAGCAACATTTGCAGGCCATAGCTGTGATAGGTGTTGAGCGTACGTTCGTCATAATTCCAGAATGGCGGGCGCACCAGTTTGGGGGCAGTGCCAGTGATAGTCGTGAGATCTGCAATGCCCAGAGCAAGTGAGGTTTTTAAATCATCCTCACTCAAATAACGGTGGTTGGAATGCCTGGGTGTTCCCGTATGAAAAGCTAGCGTATGGCCCGCATCCACTTCGCGTTTGAGCAATGCTCTGCCAAATTCTGTGCCGCCACCATTTACCGCTCTTGTCTGCGTAAAAAAGATCGCTTTGATATCCGGCTGATAAGCATTGGCTTGTAAAACCTTTAATATTTTTTCTGTAGGATTGTCAGGCTGTATAGCACTGGGGCCATCGTCAAAACTCAACAAAAACCTGATTGGGGCAGGGTTGGCTGGGCAGGCATCTTCCGTCGCCGCATTGCAAAAGCCAGAGCGCAGAACTATGAGTAAACAAAAAACGGCTCTATGCCAAGTGCGGATGGTAAGCAACATCAGAAAAGAGTTTTTTGAGTCGAAGGCACTCATTGTATCCGCAAGCGAAAAAACTTTCCTGACTTAATCTGATGCTTTGCAGTTGTGTGATGGTAATGCAAATTATCTAGTAATGGCTGCCCGGTTTTCGCACAATCCAGCATGTAAAAAAGAAGTGATTTGCCATTCATTAACCCTTGTAACAAGATTTTTAGTTTGATTAAGTATATATATTTAACATTTTAAATGTGAATGATATTGATTCTCATTGTCAATATATATATCATTCGTATTAGTTCATCAATCGCTGCAAATTTAATATTTTATCTATAACATTTTTGCTTTACGCAAACAGGGACTTACATGAAACACTCGCAAGCTCAAAAACCAAAAAGCCTACGTGACACAGACGACCTGGTATTTGGCTCTATGAAGAAAACCACTCTGGCCCTGGGTATTTCCAGCGCGATGCTGATGCCTATGGTTGCGATGGCACAAGACACAACGCCGCCCGCTACCAAGACACAAAAAGAAAAATTGCCAGAAGTAGAAATCCTGGGCAAGCGCGTAGAGTCCAATCCAAATGCAGAAGTCGGTTCCCCATACAAAGCCAGGACATCTGCTGATTCACGTCACACACGTCCACTGGCAGAAACACCACAGACAATTTCTGTACTGACCCGCGCTGCGCTGGATGATTCCGGCCTGACGGATTTGAAACAAGTGCTGGGCGCACAGCCAGGTATCACACTGGGTACTGGTGAGAATGGTAATGCCTTCGGCGACCGTTACATCATCCGTGGCCAGGAAGCACGCAGCGACGTGTTCGTTGATGGTCTGCGCGACCCAGGCATGTCCACTCGCGAAAGTTTCGCTGTTGAACAAATCGAAATTTCCAAAGGTCCAAATTCCAGCTTCGCAGGTCGTGGTACTGCCGGTGGTGCGATTAATGCTATCACCAAACAAGCAACACTGGACCATGACTTTGAGCGTGTTTCCATAGGCATAGGCAGCGATTCACAAAAACGTGTGACTGCTGATATCAACAAAGGTTTTGGCGAACAATTCGCGTTACGTACCAACTTGTTGTACGGCGATGAAGATGTACCTAATCGTTCACCAGCTAACCGTTCACGCAAAGGTATTGCATTGTCCGGCCTGTATGAAGTCAGCAAAGACCTGTCTGTAACACTGGATTACTATGGCCTGCGTACCAAAGATACATCACCAGACCTGGGTTACTATTTGGTTGGTACTGTGCCAAGTCGTTTTCCTGCGACCAATGTCCCGGTCTATGGTCAGACGAATGATTTTCTGAAATCTGATGTTGACACTGTCACAGCACGCGTCAACTGGACCATTGCCCCAGACATGAAAATCACCAGCCTGACACGTTATGGCAAGTCTGGTAACGGCTATGTCACTACAGGTGCTTCTTCTGCAACCCGTTATAATGGGACGACAGGTGTGGCATACACGACTGGCGTTCTCGATGGTGGTCACACTGGCTGGCAAGATATCGATTACTTTGCTCACCAGACCAACCTGCGCTGGGACAAGCAAATCGGCGGCATGAAGCATGAATTCATCTTCGGCGCTGAATATGCTGACCACAAAGTTGTGTCCGGTACTTATGGCATCACCAACACAGGCACATTCAATTGCAAAACGACTGCAGGCATTGGTGCTAATAATGGCTTCTGCTTCACAGACAGCAACGGCACACCTGTTGCCAACCTGAACAGCTTGGCTGGCCGCAATTCCACTCGCCTGAGCTGGAACCAGGATTGGCATATCAAGGCGCTGGCCCTGACAGCGATGGATACCGTTGACTTGACTGACAAATTTACTGCTTTCGGCGGTGTGCGTGCCGATTCCTTTGACCTGAGCCTGACTCGTCGTAACAACACCACTGGCGTGATCACTGGTGACTATGGCTACAAAGATACCTTGTTGAATGGTCACTTTGGCCTGAGCTACAAGATCACACCTAAACTGATCGTTTATGGTTCTGTCGCCAGCGCACAAGACATCAATGGCGGTGAAGCTGATGCCGGTACCAGCAGTGGTTACGGTGGCGCAGTGCTGTACCAAAACCAGATCGCCGGTGCCAAGCCAGAAACCTCAGTCAACTATGAACTGGGCCTGAAATGGAACCTGATGGACGACAAATTGCTGGCAACAGCAGCCTTGTTCCAAACCACGAAAAAAGACGTGATGGAAGGTGCTAACTACGATACGGTCGGTACATTCAATACAGGTAAGAACCGTGTACAAGGTGTGGAATTTGGCCTGAGTGGTAACCTGACTGAAGATTTGTCTGTACAGGTTGGTGCAGCATTCATGGACTCTAAAGTGCTGGCATCGACCACAGCAGCCAATATCGGCAATCCTTTGAGTAACTTTGCCAAGAAAACTTTCTCGGCACAAGCCAAGTACCAATTGACGAATGCATTCTCGTTTGGCGGTGTTGCCCGTCATGAGAGTGACCGTTGCGGTGGTCAGCCAGATACAGCGGCTGGCTATACAACAACCGGCCTGTGCTCACAGCCAGTACCAGGCTTCACCGCGTATGACGTGTTCGCTGCTTATCGCTTCTCCCGCCGTTTTGACGTCCGCGTCAATGTTCTGAATGCGACCAACAAAGACTACTACACAGCAGTGTATCGTTCTGGCGCATTCCTGTACAAAGGTGATGCACGCGCTGTTCGCTTCACTCTGAACTACGAAATGTGATCTTTTGATGGAGAGCAAGAACCCATGTCATCTACAGCAGTGGGTTCTTGTGATTCAGCTAGAATACGGGTTCTTTATGAATAATTTTCTTTGATGAAAACCCCTGCTATTCCTGTTATTCCACCAGATATACGCTGTGCCCGGGACTATGAGTTTGCAGCACAGCGTAGCATGGCCGCACCAAGCTACGCCTATGTGGCAGGCGGCAGTGGGCACGACCTGACTGTCGCTGCCAATCGGGCCTCTTTCTCGCAATGGTCAGTCTATCCACGTATTTTGCGCGATGTCACTGGTGGGCATACGCGAGTCACGCTAGGTAATCAAACTTTTCTTCATCCGATTTTGCTGGCCCCGGTCGCTTTTCAAAAGCTGGCACATCCGGCTGGTGAAATCGACACGGCCCGCGCTGCCAGTGCGACTGATACTTGCATGGTATGCAGCACCTTGTCCTCAAGCCTGCTGGAAGATGTTGCGCAAGCTGCTGGCCCGCATAAATGGTTTCAGTTGTATTTTCAAACCAGTCGTGACGCTACCCGCAACTTGCTGGCAAGGGCAGAGGCGGCTGGCTACAGCGCAATTGTTTTGACGCTGGACGCATCGATACAGGTGGCAAGTGCACGCGCCATGGCGGCAGGATTTTGCATGCCAGCCGACTGCGTTGCGCTTAACCTGCAATCGACAGATGCAAATGTGCCCGTGCAACTTGCTGCTGATGACAGCCGTATTTTCCAGGGGGCGATGCATTCTGCACCAGGCTGGCCAGATCTGGAATGGTTGCTGGCTCAGACATCCTTGCCGGTCTGGGTGAAAGGCGTCTTGCATCCCGATGATGCGGCAGATCTGAAGGCGGCTGGTGTTGCTGGTATTGTTGTATCCAACCATGGTGGCCGTAGTCTGGATGGTGCACCCGCCAGCTTGTCAGTGCTGCCTGCAATCCGCTCTGCGGTAGGAGATGACTTTCCTTTGTTGCTGGATGGTGGCATTCGTTCTGGCACTGATATGTTCAAGGCGCTGGCGCTGGGAGCAGACGCTGTTCTGGTCGGGCGCTTGCAGATGTATGCGCTCAGTGTTGCTGGTGCCCTGGGCGTAGCACATATGATCAAGTTGTTGCGCGAAGAGTTGGAGATATGTATGGCCCAGGCTGGATGCGCTACGCTGGCCGATATTGATAGCGGTGCTTTGCTGCGCCATGAATGAATTGAAGGAAGGTCGGGCAGGCTTATGCTAAATGTGATTGAAGGGGTCTTGAGCAAGGATGAAGTCCGGCAGTTTCGTGCCCATCTGGACCAGGCTGACTGGCAGAGTGGTGCACGCACGGCAGGCACACTCGCATTGCAAGTCAAAAATAATTTGCAGATAGATGACAATTCAGACCTGGCGATCCAGTTGGGAAACCGCATCCTGCGCAAGCTTGGCGAGCATCCTGTTTTCATTTCCGCTGCCTTGCCACAAAAAATCTACCCGCCAAAATTCAACCGCTATCAGGATGGTGGTGGCTATGGTTTGCATGTGGACAGTGCTGTGATGATGATGCCCGGCACTCGTCAAAACTTGCGCAGCGATATTTCGGCGACCTTATTCCTAGCTGAACCTGAAGAGTATGACGGTGGAGAGCTGGAAATTGAAACTGACTTTGGCGCGCAGACTGTCAAGCTTGAAGCTGGCGACATGGTGCTCTATCCTTCATCCAGTTTGCACAGAGTCACCCCAGTCACTGCTGGCGCAAGGGTGGCTTCGTTTTTCTGGATAGAAAGTATGGTCAATGATGATGCTGAACGCAGCATGCTGTACGATCTTGATCAGGCTATCCAGAAGCTGACCCCTCTGGTCGATGCACAAAATACTGCACTCTTAAGGCTCACTGGCATTTATCATAATCTATTGCGCCGCTGGGCGATTACTTGAATTTGTTTTAACTTATCAGGAGTTATCCATGACACTAATTAAACGATCTATTTTTGCTGCATTCGTCCCATTGGTATTCGCCATGTCATCCGGCAGCGCCTGGGCACACGGCGACGTCAAATGCACCACCGAGCCAAAAGAAAAATGGCGTCCACATACAGAATTGGAAGCAAAGCTGACCAAAGAAGGCTGGCAAATTCGCCGTATGGAAAAAACCACCAGTTGCTATGAAGTGTATGCCAAAGACCCTAAAGGCAAGCGCGTAGAAGCCTTCTTTAACCCGGTCACATTCGAACGCGTTGAAGAATAGTCAGCCCGTCTGGGACTTGCCTGTGCGCCTGATTCACTGGGCGCAGGTTGTCATTATCATCGCCGCCTGGATCACCAGCGGCATGACAGGGATAGTTCATGAATATGTTGGCTACGGCGCAGGCGTCTTGGTCCTCATACGCCTGGTCTGGGGTGGCATCGGTAACCGCTACGCACGTTTTACCCAATTCCTGAAGCTGGGTCAGGCAACGGCCGATTATCTGCGTCTGGTCGTTCAATCCAAAGCCCCACGTTACATTGGCCACAATCCCCTGGGTGGCTGGATGGCGGTTGCGCTTTTGTCTTGCTTAAGCCTGCTAGTCTTGACAGGCTGGGCCATGGGTACCGATTTGCTATGGGGTTATGAATGGCCCGTGCGCGTGCATGTGACTATCGCCTGGACCATGGTAGGGCTGATTGCTTTGCATATATTTGGTGTGGTTTTTACCAGTTGGCAGCATCGTGAGAACCTTGTCAAGGCCATGATTACCGGTAATAAGACAGGGCCAGAACCTGGCGATGTAGATTAAGCGAAGTAGAGCCAGTGCTGTCCGGGCTTTTGTTTTGTCTGACGATCGTTGTGGGATTTGCTACGAGAGGGAGGAGGAAATACTTGTACGATTTTCTTTGCCCGGGATAGTACGTCAACCGGTATTTGTTCATCAGAATTTTTGAGTCGTTGCGAGCTGCTATTTACGCCGCGTACATAAAAGCCTTGCTCTGGAAACGCTGAACTCTGCGCTACTTGTCCGTCATGCCTGATAAGGGCAGGGCGGAAAAAAAAGAGTTACTTGCCTTGGCGAGTAACTCTTTTCTCAATTTGGCTCCCCGACCTGGACTCGAACCAGGGACCTGCGGATTAACAGTCCGTCGCTCTACCAACTGAGCTATCAGGGAATAGAAGATATGATGATCTTCATTAAACTTGTAAAACTATTCTTCGGCAGTGATTATGGTCAAGTTCACTGTTCACTTCAATCTCTTGCTGCAAAACCCTTTCAGGATTTTACTTTTCATACTTTACCGGACAGTTCCAGTGGAAAAAAAAGAGTTACAAGCTTGAGCAAGTAACTCTGTCTTTATAAATTTGGCTCCCCGACCTGGACTCGAACCAGGGACCTGCGGATTAACAGTCCGTCGCTCTACCAACTGAGCTATCAGGGAATAGAAGATTTGATGATCTTCGTTAAACTTTATAATTTAATACTTGTTACTTTGTTCGCAGTGATTTTTTGATAAGTTCACTACTTACTTCGAATTCTGTGGCTCCCCGACCTGGACTCGAACCAGGGACCTGCGGATTAACAGTCCGTCGCTCTACCAACTGAGCTATCAGGGAACAGAGACAAAAATTATATTCTCTCGACCCCTGTTTGTCAATACGCAAGTCAAATCGAATTACAAAACCGCAGTAATTGCCGCAATAACGTTGTTAATATTCTTGTTATTGAGTGCAGCTACACAGATGCGGCCTGTATCAACAGCGTAGATGGAATTGTTCTCACGCAGTTTGCCAACCTGTTCTTTGGTCAGGCCAGAATACGAGAACATGCCGCGCTGCTGGACGACAAAATCAAAGTCATGGCCTGGAGCCTGTTCCTTGAGTTTGCTAACAAAGGCATTACGCATTTCGCGTATGCGTACGCGCATGCCTGCCAGTTCTTCTTCCCACAACTGGCGCAGTTCTGGTGTTGCCAGCACGGTTGCTACTACCTGGCCACCATGGGTAGGTGGATTGGAGTAATTGGTACGGATCACGCGTTTCAGTTGCGACATGATGCGTGCTGCTTCTTCTGCGCTGGAGGCGGCAATGCTCAGGGCACCGACGCGCTCGCCATACAGGGAGAAGGATTTGGAGAAAGAGTTGGAGACGAACAGAGCACCGCCAGCTTCAGCAAAGCGACGTACGACTTTGCCATCCGCTTCGATACCATCACCAAAGCCCTGATAAGCCATGTCGAGGAAAGGGATCAGGTTGCGTTGAGTAACCACGGCAATGACGTCTGTCCATTGATCATCAGTCAGGTCAGCACCGGTTGGATTGTGGCAGCAAGCGTGCAGCAATACGATGGAGCCTTCAGGCATGGATTTCAATGCATCCAGCATGCCAGCGAAATTGACGCCGCGTGTCGCTGCATCATAGTAAGGGTAAGAGTTGACCTTGAAGCCAGCCGATTCAAACAAGGCGCGGTGGTTTTCCCAGCTTGGGTCGCTGATCCATACTTCAGAATTTGGCGTGAAGCGCTGCAAAAAGTCAGCGCCCAGCTTCAGTGCACCAGTGCCGCCGATAGCCTGTGCAGTAATTGCACGCTTTTCCTTGACGACGTCACTGTCAGCACCGAACACCAGTTCCTGTACTGCTTTATCATAGGCAGCCAGGCCTTCGATAGGCAGGTAAGTGCGTGGAGCGAATTTTTCCATCAAAATAGCTTCGGCTTTTTTGACGCATTCCAGCAATGGCACCTTGCCATTGTCATCATAATAAACGCCTACACCCAGATTGACCTTGGCAGGGTTCTGGTCAGCATTGAATGCTTCGGTGATACCCAGTATAGGGTCGCGGGGGGCCATTTCTATGGCGGAAAACAGGGGTGAAGATGTGGAAGCAGTCATCGTGATAATATGGAAATATTTGTCGTTGCCGACAGTAATGGTTGGAATGAGGCAGATTGCATAGTACAGCCACCTATTTTAGCAAAGGTAATCGCATCATGGCCGTAGCACCAGTTAATTCAACAGCTTTGTCAGAGCAGCTGGACGAATCGAAATTTATCAGTTTCCCTGATTCACCTTATCAGTTGTATCAAATGTTCAAGCCAGCAGGTGATCAGCCAGCGGCGATTGCACAATTGGTAGAGGGTATCAGTGACGGTTTGTTTTTTCAGACACTGCTGGGAGTGACGGGGTCGGGTAAGACCTATACGATGGCAAATGTGATTGCCAGGACAGGTCGTCCGGCTATCATTTTTGCACCTAATAAAACCCTGGCAGCACAGTTGTACAGTGAGTTCAGGGAATTCTTTCCACGCAATGCGGTGGAGTATTTTGTCAGTTATTACGATTACTATCAACCAGAAGCGTATGTGCCGCAGCGTGACTTGTTCATTGAGAAAGATTCTGCTATCAATGAACATATAGAACAAATGCGTCTGTCCTGCACCAAATCGCTGATGGAAAGACGTGATGTCATCATCGTGGCAACTGTATCAGCCATCTATGGTATCGGTAATCCTAGCGAATATCACAAGATGATTTTGACCCTGCGTGCCAAGGACAAGGTTAGCCAGCGCGACGTCATTGCCCGTCTTATACAGATGCAGTACAAGCGTAATGAAGTTGATTTTGGACGTGGTACTTTCCGTGTACGTGGTGACACCATTGATATATTCCCGGCAGAACATGCCGAGATGGCTGTACGTGTCGAAATGTTCGATGATGAAATTGAAAACCTGCAATTGTTTGACCCGCTGACAGGTCGCATCAAGCAAAAGATACCGCGCTTTACTGTGTATCCGAGTTCGCATTATGTGACGCCACGCGAAACGGTCTTACGTGCCATCGATACCATCAAGGAAGAGTTGCGTGAGCGCCTGGATTTCTTCCGTCGTGAAAACAAACTCATTGAAGAACAGCGCATAGAACAGCGTACTCGCTTCGATCTGGAAATGATGGCGGAAATAGGTTTTACCAAGGGCATTGAAAATTACTCGCGCCATCTTAGTGGTGCCAAGGCCGGTGAACCACCGCCAACCCTGGTTGATTACCTGCCAGCAGATGCCCTGATGTTCCTTGATGAGTCACATGTGCTGACAGGCCAGTTGAATGGCATGTACAACGGTGACAGGGCGCGCAAAACCAACCTGGTGGACTATGGCTTCCGCCTGCCGTCTGCACTGGATAACCGCCCGTTGAAGTTTGCTGAATTTGAAAGCAAATTGCGCCAGACCGTATTCGTCTCAGCCACGCCAGGTGATTACGAAGACCAGCATTCTGACCAGACAGTAGAGCAACTGGTCAGGCCTACCGGCCTGGTTGACCCGGAAATCGAAGTACGCCCGGCGCTGACGCAGGTCGATGATTTGATGAATCAGATTATCGAGCGCGTCAAAAAACACGAGCGAGTACTTGTCACCACGTTAACCAAGCGCATGTCAGAACAATTGACCGAATTCCTCAACGAAAACGGCATCAAGGTACGTTACCTGCACAGCGATATTGATACGGTAGAACGGGTAGAAATTATCCGCGATCTGCGCCTCGGCACTTTTGATGTGCTGGTCGGTATCAACCTGTTGCGCGAAGGCCTGGATATCCCTGAAGTATCACTGGTGGCGATACTCGACGCAGACAAAGAAGGTTTCCTGAGGTCTGAACGCAGCCTCATACAAACCATAGGCCGCGCTGCGCGTAACCTGCACGGCAAAGCGATTTTGTATGCCGACAAGGTGACCGACTCCATGCGTCGCGCCATGGGTGAAACCGAGCGCCGTCGTAATAAACAGCTTGCCTTCAATCTGGCCAATAATATTACGCCGGTAGGCATACGCAAGCAGATCAAGGACATCATCGATGGCGTCTATAATCCGCAGGAAGCAAAAGAAGAGCTGGCAGTAGCACAAGAGCAGGCACGTTATGAAGTCATGAGCGAGAAACAGATCAGCCGCGAAATCAAGCGCCTGGAAAAACTCATGCTCGATCATGCCAAGAACCTGGAGTTTGAAAAAGCAGCCCAGGTCAGGGATCAGTTAGCGCATGTCAAGGAACAGTTGTTTGGGGCAGGTGGGCATGATTCTGTCCCTGTGCTTTAAAGCTGTCTGCCTATGCTGAAGCAGCGTGAATTTTGGCCTGTGCGTCCTTGGAGAAAAACAGTCGTGCGAATGAGCCGGTCTGAGTTGAAACGGCAACTGCTTAGGGTGCTGGTGCTTGAGCATAGCAATGGGAAAAGTAAACCCTTTCCCCATTGCGGATGGGAAAAGCCAGTATCAATGCACCAGTTGCGCAGGAGGCGATTGCACCTCGCGAGACAATATGTTTTGCTGTATGAACCTGGAAGCGCGCTGGTTTTTAAAAGAAGTCTTCCGCGCGATAGGGAATGGCCTGGTACAGGAAAATTACTCTCCTCACCTATTTTTTCCTGGGAGGAAGGTGTGTGGGCTCAACGAGCTTGCAGTCTTCCGTTGGAGCATATCAACTCTCAACAAATTTAAGAAGTCTGGATAGCTTATTTACCACTGACACAAATTGGGGAGTCGGTTCGTAGGTTGGGCTACGTTTTATTAGCCCAACATTCGGCGGTTAAATAATGTATGCGTTTGTTACGGCCCAGTGTTGGGCTGGTGAAGCGTAGCCCAACTTACGGGTGGGGCCTAAATTGAATTATTTGCCACTAACACAAACCTGATTCCGCCCACCTTGCTTGGCTTGGTACAACATCGCATCTGCCTGCAAGAACATGGCATTCTCGGTATTCCAGGTAGGGAAATCGGCGATGCCACCACTGAAGCTGAAGTTTTTATTTTCACCTGGTTTGACTTCGAAGACGATCTTGCCAAAGGCTTCGCGCATGGCATCGAGTTTTTGTTTGCCTTGTGCCGGTGTGCAATCCCAGAAAACCACGACAAATTCTTCGCCACCAAAGCGGCTGAGCAAATCCTGTTCGCCTAGCTGAGCAGACAAGACCAAAGACAATCGCTTGATGACGATGTCACCAAAATAATGGCCCCAGGTGTCATTGATGATCTTGAACTTGTCAATATCAATGATGCCATAGGCCAGCGGTTTGTCTTCGCGGCTGGCGCGGCGTATCCATTCCTGAGCCTTTTTTTGCAAACCGACTTTATTCAACAAGCCAGTGGCGCGGTCGCGACTGATCAGGTCTTTGCTGGCGCGGATTTTATTGACGCGGTTCAGTAGCTGGCGTGTCAGTACATCAGCGTCACTGGGTGTCAGGATTTCATCAAAACCGCTATCAAGTGCGCGCCTGGCCATGGCTGGGTCAGGGCGGCTTTGCAGCAGGATGATTTCGCGGCCGGGGTCAAATTCTATATTCTTTTTGAGTACACGCACCAGGGCTTCGGTCTGCAAATATTGTGCTTCATCAATGAGCACGATATCTGGTTGTGCTTCCTTGACCCGCACATGCAAAGAGCGGGCATCAGGATTGTGCAGCAGTTCTATATGGTTTTCTGCCAGCAGGGCAGTATCCAGTGAAGACAGTTCACCGCAAAGCACGATGGTATTGTTCTCGCCGCGCTTTTGGCGGGCGAAGATGTTGAATAACTTATCTACCAGCACCTCATTGGTGATGGGTTTTTCTGCGTAGGCCATGCAATTGCTATCAACCAGTTTTTGTTGCAGCAAGAAACGCTCACCCTGGCGCACGGTCTGCAGGTAGATATAGCTTTGATCATCTGGCAGGCGCTGCAGCAAGTCGCTGAGGAACATGGTCTGGCGGCGGGTGTGCTGCATATCGTCCTGCATGTTGTACAGCACATCAAGGTCAATCACGAACAGATCATGGCCTTCGGAAGTCTGTACCGCCTTCACAAAGTCACTCATCTGGTCAAAAAACAGTATATCGAAGTCGTACTTATGGGCACCGATCAACAATTCTTTCTTGTTATCGATGATGAAAAAGGTTTGCGTGAGCAGCAATACCCGATTTTTATACAGCGGTCCTGCTTCTGCCATGTTGTCTCCAGGCTATAAACGATACCCGCCCCGTATGATCGAATTCCAGAGCATGATTTGATTTTATACGAGTTCCTGTTACTGTTTGATTAATACGTCGCAAAATATTAATAAGAATGCGCAAAATATAGTTAATTTCCAGGTGGAAATTTTCTCATTCATGTAGTAACCCATCATTACCTGCGATGCTGAAATTTGCTCAACAATGGGTCTCCTTCAAACCAATATTCAGGAGACATCATGGCAGCCAAAAAAATTCTTATGCTGGTCGGTGATTTTGTAGAAGATTATGAGGCCATGGTGCCTTTCCAAAGCCTGCTGGCGGTCGGGCATGCAGTACATGCAGTGTGCCCGGACAAAAAGCCCGGTGACTATGTGGCTACCGCCATCCATGACTTTGAAGGCCAGCAGACTTACACCGAGAAACCAGGTCACCGATTCAGCATCACCCATGACTTCGCCAGCATCAAGGCGCAGGATTATGATGCCTTGCTGATACCTGGTGGCCGCGCACCTGAATATCTGCGCCTGAACCCACAAGTGATTGCTATCGTGCAACATTTCGCGCAGACAAAGAAGCCGATAGCCGCCGTTTGCCATGGTGCGCAGATTTTGGCTGCTGCCAAGGTGCTTGAGGGTATCAAATGCTCAGCTTACCCTGCTTGCCAGCCAGAAGTAGAAGCGGCAGGTGGCCATTACGCAAATATTGCTGTTACCGATGCAGTAACGGACAAGAATTTTGTCACGGCACCAGCATGGCCCGCACATCCAGCCTGGATAAGTCAGTTCCTGCAATTGCTGGGTACGGAAATCAAGTTATAGCCATATCGTGGCTTGGCTTGTAAATCAGGCAAGTGCCGTATAATCGTCAGGAAATCATTTTCTTGACGATATGCGGGAGGAAAAATGTGCGAGATATTTATCAAAGCCGATCCTGGTCTGTATGAATCCAGGGCGCGTTCCCTGCGCCTGCATGGCGTGGTGACTTCCATCCGGCTGGAAAATATATTCTGGAATGTGCTGGAAGAGATCGCTGTACGCGACGGCATGAATACCAATCAACTCATCACCAAGCTGTATGATGAGTTGATTGCTTACCGCGGCCATATCGACAATTTCTCATCTTTCCTGCGAGTTTGCTGTTTGCGTTATACCTCGCTGATGCTGGATGGCGAAATCACCACTGATAAACTTTTACCGCTTGCTAGTTTGCGCAATGCCAAGACGGAAGCTAAAGGTTTTTTGATTTGATCGTTTAATCCATGTTTATGCGTAATAATTATCATGCATAAACATGCATAAACATGCATAAACATGCATAAATGCGGTGTTTTTAAGCAGATGGATGAGTGGTGCAATGTCATTCATGGTCTTGCTCTCGACTTATTTGACCCTGGCGGAAGTTTTTTGAGTTTCTGTTAGGAACAGTACCGCACATCAAAAAGCTCCTTGACATAACAATTAAGAGTTCTTATGATGCCTACCAACTAGAAGGTAAATTAATTGATCAGGGCATTATTGCTCACTTTAAACAGGTAGCACATGAAGCATTTTTCAGAAATGACGCCTATGGCCGAGCGCATCATAGATGCTGCCCAAGGCTTGATACAGCAGCAAGGCTACAACGGTTTTTCCTATGATGATGTGGCCAAGTTGGTCGGTATCAAAAAACCCAGCATTCATCATCATTTTTCCAAAAAAGAGGAATTGGTTACAGTGCTGGTACAACGCTATACCCATAGATTTCGCGGTGAATTGCTGGTTATAGAAGGGCTGCATGCCAGTCCCATGGAAAGGTTGGCTGCCTATGCTGCTGTATTTGAACAGACTTTCAATCGGGAAAGACGGCTTTGTGTTTGCGGCATGCTGGGGGCAGAGTCAGGCTCGTTGCCAGAAGCTGTTGCTGACGAAATCGCACGATTCTTCAAGGTCAACCTGGATTGGCTGACCCAAATCATGACCGATGCCCAGCATGCAGGGTTAATCAAAAATAATTGCGCCGCAGAGTCGCTGGCTCAAACTTATTTGAGTGCGCTGGAGGGGGCTATGGTATTGGGACGCGGTATGCATACTGTGCAAGGGCCAGCTGACATCGCGCGAACTTTTCTTTCCACTGTGTCGGCTTGAGGCCGGCATTTTTTTGTAAATGTAAACTACCAATTAGTAGGTAGATAAAAGAAAGGGTATATAATGGGCACTAATTTTGAAGGCAAGAAATTACTGGTAATAGGAGGCACCAGCGGTATGGGTCTGGAGACAGCACGCATAGTCTTATCCCAGGGTGGCAAGGTCGTCATCGTTGGTCATCGCAAGGACAAGGCTGAGGCGGCACAGCAGCAGTTGTCAGCGTTGGGTGAAGTCACTATATTTACCGCGAATTTATCCAAAGCAGAAGAAGTACAGCAACTCTTGAAAAAAATCGATGAAGCGCACAAGGACATCGATCTCTTGCTGAATGCCGCGGGCATATTTGTACCCAAGCCATTTCTTGAGCATAGTGAAAATGACTATGACCAGTATCAGGCTTTGAACAAAGCAATATTCTTCATTACCCAAAAAATCGCTGCCAACATGATTGCCAGTGGTAATCATGGGTCTATCGTGAATATAGGCTCCATGTGGGCAAGACAGGCGATTGCGGTAACGCCATCCTCTGCTTATTCGATGGCAAAAGCAGGCATACATTCTTTGACCCAGCATCTGGCCATGGAACTTGCCTCCCATCATATTCGTGTGAATGCAGTGTCACCAGCAGTGGTAGAAACACCTGTCTATGAAAGCTTTATACCCAAAGCGGATATTCCTGCGGCTTTGCAGGGTTTCAATGGTTTCCATCCTATCGGTCGTATAGGTACGCCACAGGATGTGGCAGAAGCGATTACCTTCCTGCTGTCGGATAAGGCTTCCTGGGTAACTGGGGCAATCTGGGATGTGGACGGTGGTGTGATGGCAGGCCGAAATACCTGAAGAAACCAGGAATAAAAAATACCGGGACAGTGTAGACTGCCCCGGTATTTTATTTTGCTAAACCAAGCTAAGCGATTTTAGCCTGCTGCAACACGCTTGGCGATATGCGTCAGTGCTTCTTCTACCTGATCAATCAGGATCAGGCAAAGATCACCTGCTTCAAGCCTGTCCATGGCCAGATCAATGGCAATGAATTCCCCATTGATTTCATCTATGCGCGAAGTTTTTGTTGCCTGCTTCAATCCTTCACGCAAGAGGGCGACAACTTCCCCATCAGCACGACCACGCTGGCATTGGTCCTGATACAAAACCACGTCATCAAACGACTCACCGAGGATTTCAGTCTGCTGGCGTATGTCCTGGTCACGGCGGTCTCCAGCACCGCTGATGACGACAGAGCGGCGTTTGGCAGGCATGGTTTCTACTGCACGTACCAGTGCCAGTATCGCATCCGGGTTGTGACCATAATCAGCAATCAGGGTCGCACCGCGGAAGCTGAAAACATTGAAGCGGCCAGGCGCATTATCGGCTTCATTGGCAAAAGACAATAGGCCTGCGCGTATGCTGTCCCAGTCAATATTGATTGCCCAGGCAGCGGCCACGGATGCCATGACGTTCTCGACCTGGAAGCCTATGCTGCCATTACGGGTGATAGGGATATCTGCCAGCGGTACACTATGGCGTGTCTTGCCTTCTGCTGCGATCAGATGGCCATTTTCTATATATACCACGCGCTTGCCCTGGGCCCTGTGTGTTGCCATCACAGGATGCTGGTGATCTGCAGCGAAGAAGATGACGGCAGACGGGCAATTGCTGGCCATGGTAGCAACGATAGGGTCAGCCGCATTCAGCACCGCATAGCCGTTGTCAGCAACGTTTTGCACGATGACGCGCTTTAATACAGCCAGGTCTTCCACTGTAGTAATGTAATTCAGGCCAAGATGATCGCCAGAACCTATATTGGTGACGACGGCAACCTGGCAACGGTCATAAGCCAGGCCTTCACGCAAGACGCCGCCGCGGGCAGTTTCAAACACGGCTGCATCTACATCAGGGTGAGACAAGACATTACGGGCGCTGCGGGGGCCGCTGCAATCGCCGCTATCAATCTGGCGGCCAGCAACATAGACGCCATCCGTATTGGTCATGCCTGTACGCAAACCACTGGCTGTCAGCAGATGGGCAATCAGGCGTACTGTCGTGGTTTTACCATTTGTGCCGGTGACCGCAATGATAGGGATGCGGCCATCGTCATTGTCATCAAACATCGAGGCGATAATCGCTTCACCAACCTGGCGGCCTTTGCCAAAAGAAGGGGAGAGGTGCATACGCAAACCTGGCGCAGCATTGACTTCAACGATGCCGCCATTTTGCTGTTCTATCGGTTTCAAGACACTGTCACAGACCAGATCGACACCACAAATATCCAGCCCCACCATTTGTGCGGCAGCTACTGCGCGGGCGGCGACTTCAGGATGCACATCATCTGTCACATCGGTTGCGGCGCCACCAGTAGAGAGGTTGGCGTTATTGCGCAATACCACGCGCTGGCCCTTGGGGGGAATGGAGTCAGCCACAAAGCCCTGTTTGGCCAGACTGGCCAGGGCGATATCGTCAAAACGTATCTTGGTCAGGGAAGTGGAATGTCCACTGCCACGGCGCGGGTCTTTATTGACTTGTTCAACCAGTTCACGCACGCTTTGCTTGCCATCACCTACTACTTGTGGCGGGTCACGGCGGGCAGCGGCAACCAGCTTGTTGCCGACTACCAGCAGACGGAAGTCATTGCCGGGTAAGAAGCGCTCGACCAGGATGTCATCACGGAATTCGCTGGCGGCATGGAAACCTGCATCCAGTTGTTCACGCGTCGTGACATTAACAGTCACGCCTTTGCCCTGATTGCCATCCTTGGGTTTGACCACCACAGGCAGACCGATTTCGAGGGCGGCTGCCCAGGCATCATCAGGGTCGGATACTGAGCGACCCAAAGGCACAGGCACGCCGGCGGCATGCAAGAGCTTCTTGGTCAGCTCTTTATCTTGCGCAATGGCTTCAGCAATAGCGCTGGTGCCATCCATTTCCGCTGCCTGTATCTTGCGCTGGCGGCTGCCCCAGCCAAAGGCAACCAGGCTGCCATCGGTCAGGCGGCGGTAAGGGATATTGCGGGCAACGGCGGCATTGACTATAGAGCCAGTAGATGGCCCCAGACGCACGTCTTCATCCAGATCACGCAATTGTTCAAGTGCAGCAGACAGATCAAAGGCTTGGTCTATCAGTGCGGCATTGATAAGTTGTTCTGCCAGTTCCACGGCCAGACGACCTACAGCTTCTTCCGAATATTCAACCACGACCTGGAAAATACCTGCTTCCAGGGTTTGCGTAGTGCGGCTGAAGGTGACAGGGCAACCGGCTTCTGCCTGCAGGCCCAGTGTCAGCAATTCAAACACATGGGCCATGGGGATGGCATCATCATGGCCGGTGGGTTGCAAAATGCTGAGTTGCGGGAAAAGGGCACGCAAACGGTCTTCAAATCCGTTCAGACCAGCAATTGACATCTCTTCATTTGTGCAGGCAACAATCGCTTCTACGGCCGTATGGTGGCTCCAGAGATTGGGACCGCGCAGGGCACGGATGCGTGATACTTCCATAAAACTTAATCCTGTTGAAAAAGGCGTCAAACGAGAGTGTGTTTCGTCTTGGCATTCTGGTTTTTATATCAGAATAAGTACCAGAAATCACACCCTCAGATAAATAGCAAATTCTAAGAAAATACGTTAATACTATATCTGGTATTTTACGGATGCCATGCAAGGCATCCGCACACATTTCGGTAAACTTAGTATGCAGCTTTCTTGCTGGAGTCAAAAGTTCTGAGCCCAGCACCGATCAGTTCTGGTGTGATGTTCAGAGCCCATGCTGCTGCAACCGCTGCCAATACGCTTTCTGCCTGGGCGACTTTTGCAGGCTTCAAGGCACTCAAGGGCAGCAAGGCAGTTTCAGTCTCGCCATCTGCGAGTACGATATTGTCGTCACGCAAAAACACGACACGTTCACCCAGGGCGCGGTGATTGACTATGGCTTCCAGCCCGGAATCCCTGGCATAAAAAATCACCTTGCCATCACAGAGCTCCGCCAAGTCTGCTACTGCAGAGTCCGCAGCATTCAATACCGCAACGCCATCGGGCAATATCACATCAACCTGGGTACGCAAGACTTTGCGCATCTGGTCTGGGCTGTCTATGTAAAAAGGACCCAGGTCGGCATGGCCATCCAGATCTGTGACGACGCCAACGGCGCATTTGTCATAGGCCAGACCATCGCTGAGCATGGCCTTGGCATTGGTTTCAAATACGGCAGCTTGGACTGAGCGGTTGATCAGCAACCTTTGGCCCGCTTCCCAGTTGGCACAATCACCATCATTGACCAGCCGTTTGTTCAGGAACAGGCCCTGGGCGCAAGCGACACCGGTTTCCTTGCCGCTGATATGGATCAGCGCACCGATCAAGCGTGCAATCAGGCTGCAACCCTTGGTGCCAGCAACACCAACGATGCTGATGCGGCCATTTTCGTCGGGTGCAAATAAATGATTGATGATGGCTTTGCCGACAGGGCGGCCTTCACCATTGGCTGGCTTGATATGGGCCAGCAAGCCAGGGCTGGCGTTGACTTCAATAATTGCCGCACCTTGTTCTGCCATAGGACGGGAAATGTCTTCTGCCACCAGATCAACACCCGCAATATCCAGGCCAACAATACGTGCAGCCAATGTCGCTGCATAGGCAATATCTGGGTGGATTTTATCGGTGACATCAACAGCAACATTACCGTTCGGCTGTATCAATACCTTTTGTCCTGCTAGCGGGATGGAATCGGCATCCATGCCCTGGCGCTTCAATTCCAGTATGATTTCTGCGCCTGCTGCGGGGTCCAGCGCATTCAAGGGACAGTCTTCTGTCGTGCCACGGCGCGGGTCGGTATTGATCTGGTCGTCGACCAGTTCAGTGACATTGGATTTGCCATTGCCAGTCACCCACAATGATTCGCCTTTACCTACTGCAACGACCTGATTACCGACGACCAGCACACGATGTTCGTCACCGGTGACGAAACGTTCGACGATGACGCTCTTGCTATCACCCTTGCGCGAAGCCAGTTCGTAGGCAGCAATCACATCTTCTTTGCTCATCAGGTTCAATGAAACACCGCGGCCATGGTTGCCGTCATAAGGTTTGATAACGACGGGCAGGCCGATATCCTGTGCTTCTTCCCAGGCTTCTTCAGCACTGCGCACCAATGAACCTTCAGGAACCGGCACACCGCAAGATTGCAGCAGTGTCTTGGTCAGGTCTTTATCGCTGGCGATGCTTTCAGCAATGGCGCTGGTGCGGTCAGTTTCTGCTGTCCATATGCGGCGCTGGGCAGCGCCATGGCCGAGTTGCACCAGATTGCCATCTGTCAGGCGTATTGATGGGATGCGGCGTTCGGTAGCGGCATCAACGATGCTGGCCGTACTAGGGCCCAGACAGCGGTCATCGACCAGTTCACGCAATTCTGCGACTTTGGTTTGCAGGTCAAAAGGCTGGTCTTCGATTGCTGCCATCAGCAAGTCGCGGCCAATTTGCAGGGCGGCGCGTCCTACCTGTTCTTCACGGGTGCGGAATGCCATTTTATAGACGCCGACCACATTGGTAGAGCGGGTCTGGCCAAAGCCGGTACGCATGCCCGCCAGATTTTGCAGTTCAAGGACTACATGCTCAAGGATGTGACCAGACCAGGTGCCCTCACGCAGACGCTCCAGAAATCCGCCACGTTCACCGACACCACAGCGATGTTCAATAATGCCAGGCAACCAGGTCGTCAGTCGTTCATACAGGCCAGGGATTTTATTCGATGGGAATTCTTCCAGCTCACCTATGTCCAGCACTGCTTCAATGACAGGGCGATAAGTCCATATGTTCGGGCCCCGCAAATGCGTTGCGCTGAGAATGCGGATGTCTTTCTTGTTTGTTATCATGTATGTAAACTTTTATAAGCCAGGTTTATGCGGACCAGGTCTTGTCATTTTAGAGCGTTTCTTCGTTTTCCCTGAATGCGCAACATCTTGGGCTGGCTGGCTACGCAAAATTTTCTATTGCCTTGAAAATCTTGTCATCGCCACAATGTTACTTCTCATATCATCTTGAAAGCGGCTGTGAAAGGCACGCCTGCTGATATACTTGCGCGCCAGCGCAAAAGCAGTTCATCCTCTTGATCAGAGTGATCTGATTATTTTTCTTTCGATAGAATACCGTAAATTGCTGCTTCCGTGACATGGCTTATGCCGGAAATGGAAACCAAGTGATCTCTTTTACTAAAATTTATGTCCTGATTTGATTCGGGACCAGCTCTTGAGCAGGAGTTCATTTTACGATGACCACAACACAATTCAGCCTCGAACAGCCTGTTACATCACTTCCAGTATCCTGGCAGTCTGACCTCAACAGTCAGATCGTCAAGGGCGAGAACGTTTTAACTGCCTTGGAGGTTGACCTAGACAATAAACTTCGCTTCCGCAAGGGCTTGCTGGTGGTCACAGATCAGCGCCTGCTGACCAAATCACCCGGCGAAACTGACTGGAAAGAATGGCGTTTTCACCAGGGATTGCAATTAAGTCATCATGACCATGCCGGTGTCGGCCATCTTGAACTCGTTGATGAGCAGGGTTTGCAGGCCAGCTGGCGCTTTACCCTGGGCCAGAATTTGCATGCCATACGCCTGCTGGATCACTTCAAGGAACAATTGCTAAGCCATGTGACTGGCATGCCGGTAGTACGTGCGGAACAAAATATTTGCCCTAGCTGTAAAGCCGTGCTGGAGCCGGACCAGGAAGAATGCCCGGTGTGTACCAAAGTTACCTATACACCACCATCGACATGGACGCTATTGCGCCTGTGGCGATTTGCCCATCCTTACCGCTTGCAACTGTTTATCGGTTTTTCACTCATGTTGCTGGGCACTGCTGCACACATGATCCCGCGTTACCTGACCAAACCGCTGACGGATGAGGTGCTGATTCCCTATCAAAACGGTGCGCATGTCGATCCCAAGCTGGTGGTGTTTTACATCGGCGGCCTGCTAGGTTCTGCAGTTGTTGCATGGCTGCTAAGCTGGGGCAAGACGTATATCCTGGCACTGGTGTCAGAGCGCATAGGCGCCGATTTGCGTACCGCTACCTATGAACATCTGCTGAAATTGTCTCTCGAATATTTTGGTGGCAAGCGTACTGGTGACCTGATGTCACGCATAGGCAGTGAAAGTGACCGCATTTGCGTTTACCTGTCCCTACACCTGCTGGACTTTGCAACTGACGTGCTGATGTTCATCATGACTGCGGCTTTTCTGTTGCAGATCAATACCAAGCTGGCCCTGGTGACCTTGCTGCCGCTACCATTTATTGCCTGGATGATCCACCTGGTGCGTGACAAGTTGCGTACCGGTTTTGAAAAGATAGACAGGGTATGGGGCGAGGTCACCAATGTCCTGGCCGATACTATCCCTGGCATACGTGTGGTCAAGGCTTTTGCCCAGGAAAAGCGCGAAGCAGGACGTTTCCGTGAGGCGAACAAGCATAATCTGGCGGTTAACGACAAGCTCAACAAGGTCTGGTCGCTGTTTTCACCTACTGTGTCTTTCCTGACTGATCTTGGCATTCTGGTGGTCTGGGGCTTTGGTATCTGGCAGATTTCCAAGGGTGATATTACCGTTGGTTCGCTGGTGGCTGCTGTGGCTTTCATCAGCAACTTCTATGGCCGTATTGATTCCATGAGCCGCATCGTCTCTGTGACGCAGAAATCTGCTTCTGCTGCCAAGCGCATTTTCGATATTCTTGATCATGTATCGAGCGTGCCTGATCCGCAAAATCCGGTGAAGGTAAAAGAAGTCAAAGGCCAGATAGAATTGCGGGAAGTAGGCTTCCGTTACGGTAACCGTGCGGTTAATCGTGGCATTAATCTGAACATCAAACCAGGAGAAATGATAGGTCTGGTTGGTCATAGCGGTTCGGGCAAGAGTACGCTGGTGAACCTGATCTGCCGTTTCTATGATGTTTCGGAAGGTGCGATCTTGCTAGACGGTGTCGATATACGCTCATTTGCAGTGTCGGATTACCGCCAAAATATCGGCCTGGTCTTGCAAGAGCCTTTCCTGTTTTTTGGCACCATTGCCGAAAATATTGCCTATGGCAAACCAGAAGCCACGCGTGATGAAATCATCGCGGCGGCGCGTGCGGCCCATGCGCATGAATTTATCTTGCGCCTGCCGCAAGGTTATGACTCCATGGTTGGCGAGCGCGGCCAGGGCTTGTCGGGTGGTGAGCGTCAACGTATTTCGATTGCCCGTGCTTTGTTGATAGACCCACGCATTTTGATCATGGATGAAGCGACTTCTTCCGTGGATTCGCAAACAGAAAAAGAAATCCAGAAAGCCCTTGATAACCTGGTGCAAGGCCGTACTACCATAGCGATTGCGCATAGGTTATCTACCCTGCATAAGGCCGACCGTCTGGTTGTGCTGGACAGAGGCCAGGTAGTCGAAGTGGGCAACCATGACGAATTGATGGCCAAAGAAGGTGCTTACTACAAGCTTTACCAGGCGCAAGCCCGTAATGCAGAACTGGTTGAGGAGTAAAAGAAGATGACAACGACAAAATTTACCCTGACCCGCAATTCTTTCGGCAAGCTGATACTCAGCAATGAAGCTGGTGAAGTGTTTGAAGGCGTCAGCCCGGTACGGGCATTCCCTATCCAGTCACCACTAGTGGGCATGTCCCTGGTCATGACAGACGGGCGCGAAGTGGCATGGATAGATCAACTCGACGACCTGGCAACAGATGTGCGTGCATTGGTCATGGAAGAGCTGGAAGGTCGCGAATTCATGCCTGAAATCAACAACATCATCAGCGTCACCAGCTTTGCCCTGCCATGTACCTGGAAGGTCGCAACGGACCGAGGCGAGACTGAGTTTGTCCTCAAGGGTGATGAAGACATACGCCGTATCGGGAAGACCTCTTTATTGATTACCGATAATCACGGCATACAATTCCTGATACGTGACATGTATGAGATAGACAAGCATAGCCGCAAGATACTCGACCGCTTCCTCTAAGCTTCCCTTGAACATAGTATAGATTCCGATTTAGAGAGGACCTGCGCAGAATTGTCCCGACAAGGCTGTCGCTTCAGGAAACATCCCTTTTAGGAAATGTCCGTTTCATCGGCAAGCAACTTGTTGCCTGAAACCCCGACTTCACCGCAATGACGAAGACAGTACTTTAGTACGCGGCTGCTAAAAGAGGAGTTGCAACGCTTTGCGGCGGTTTTGCGTAAGTCCTAGCAGAACTCGTACCCATACAAATTGGTATCTCTGCTTTCGCCTGTCAGCACCACCACCGCTTCGAGTTTAAAACCCAGGCTTTGCAGCAGTTTGTTGGATGCGGCATTGTCTGGTGATGTGATACCGGCGAGTTTGGTAATACGCAAATGCTGGTTGGCATATTCCAGCGTCGCCCGGGCCGCCTCGCTGGCATAGCCCTGTCCTATGAATTGAGGCAGCAGGGCGTAGCCTATATCCACATTCTTCAGGGTTTCGCGCTTGACCAGACCACACAGGCCTATCGCCTGCCCATCTTCTTTGCGTTCCATTACGTACAGGCTAAAGCCTATTTTCTTCTGGTTTGCCATGGGGCCGTTGACGATATCGGTTTGTGCCTGCTCCAGGGTACGTAGTCCTTTATCGCGGATATTGGTGATAAATGCGGGGTCATTCACGAGTGCCAGATAAAACGCTGCATCCTCTGTCGTAATCGTGCGCAGATAGAGTCTTTCTGTCGTGATGATGGTGGCCATTACTGTCTCCTTGGGAACGATTAGTTTACAGTCGTCCACATAAAAGAGCTAGGCGCTTTTCCCTGATAATAGGGCAGAATTGAAACAAATTATCCGAACCGGAGTGATGCTGCGATCCTACAGACTTGTGAACTTCTTTTACAAGATGGTAAATTGGATAAACTTTTTCTCACATTGTTTAGTCTGGAGCGTAATATTGTTGAATGGCATTAAGCTTTTCGCTGTGGGTGGTCGCGACGTGATATTGATACTGGCACGCCACTTTACTGTTGAATTTGCTTGGGCGAAGCCTGTAAAGTCTCGTTACTTATTTATATCCATACTCAGGGGAAGCTATGAAATCACTCAAGGCCAGACTCATTGTTGTTATAGGATTGTTAATTGCTGTTTGTACGATAGTTTTGACCATAGGCAGCTACCTGAGGATGAAATCCCAGATAGAAAATGACTTGAACAATGAAATGCGTGGCGTTGCAGCAGGTTATAACGCCGTATTGAGTAACTGGATACAAACCAATTTGTCCATGATGGACAGCCTGTCACAGGGCTTGGGCAATGGCGCAGATTTGCAGGCCAGCCTGACCATGATGCGTGGTGGTGGCAATTTCCTCAGTGTTTATCAAGGCCAGCCCGACAAGCAATTTACCAATATCCCTCCTGACCCACCGCCTGCCGGTTTCGACCCTACTGTGCGTCCCTGGTATAAGGCTGCGATGGAAGCCAAAAAACCCATCGTGACTTCACCTTACATGGGTGTTGCTCCACCTGGTCTGATGATCACTTTTGCTGCGCCTGTCAAGGGAGGTGAAGGTGGAGTCGTGGGTGCTGACGTTTTCCTGACCAAGATTGTTGACCAGATACTGACCATCAAACTGGCGGGTGGCGGTTATGCCTTCTTGCTGGATAAAAGTGGCCAGGTGCTGGCGCATGCAGATCAGGCCAGGGTCACGAAAATGGCAAAGGAAATTACTCCCGATCTGGCACTGGATAATCTGGCGAACCTGTCCAAACAAAAAGACCCGATACTGACTGAAATTGGCGGCAAACCGCATTTCAT
This sequence comes from Undibacterium sp. Ji42W, assembly GCF_049340405.1. Taxonomy (NCBI): domain Bacteria; kingdom Pseudomonadati; phylum Pseudomonadota; class Betaproteobacteria; order Burkholderiales; family Oxalobacteraceae; genus Undibacterium; species Undibacterium sp. Ji42W. Next base: position 407,583 of record NZ_JBMPOV010000001.1, on the reverse strand, counting down.
GCTTTTGCAGCAAATCACCGGTTCCGACATTTACCTGGCGTTGGTCATCGACAAGAAAAAAGCGCTGGAAGCGCTGGATCAGTTACTGATTCTTTCTGCCGTTGTCTTGCTGGTCTTGCTGGGTGTGATCATGCCTTTGACGACCTTGCTGGTGGGCCGCATGCTGGCCGGTTTGCAAAGAGTGCGCGACGCTATGTCGGATATCGCTGCCGGTGGCGGCGACTTGAGCCGCAAGATTGATGTCGAGGGCGATGATGAAGTGGCCCAGACCGCTTCTGCTTTCAATCGCTTTCTTGAACAGTTGCGTGTGATGGTCGTGGATGTGCGCAAGGCCACTGACTCCATTACAGTAGGGGCAACAGAAATTGCCACGGGTAATATGGATTTGTCTGGCCGTACCGAGCAACAGGCATCTTCCCTTGAAGAAACTGCCGCGAGCATGGAGGAGTTGACTGAAGCCGTGCGCAATAATGCCGACAATGCCCGTGAAGCCAACAAAATGGCCGTCAATGCATCCGATGTCGCAACTCAAGGTGGCGAAGTGGTCGGCAAGGTAGTCGCGACCATGCAGGGCATCAGCGATAGTTCGCGCAAGATTGTCGATATCATCAGCGTTATAGAGGGCATCGCCTTCCAGACCAATATCCTGGCTTTGAATGCAGCGGTGGAAGCCGCCAGGGCCGGTGAGCAGGGCCGGGGCTTTGCCGTGGTTGCCAGTGAAGTACGTACTCTGGCGCAACGCAGTGCAGCAGCTGCACAAGAGATCAAGAACCTGATCGAAGACTCGGTTAATAAAGTCAGTGAAGGGTCAGAACTGGTGGATAAGGCTGGTGCCGCCATGACTCGCATTGTTTCAGCAGTAGATCAGGTTGCAGCGATCATCAATGAAATTACCACCGCCTCGGTAGAACAAAGCGACGGCATCCAGCAAGTCAATGTGGCACTGGCTCATATGGATGAGGCAACTCAGCAAAACGCTGCCTTGGTAGAAGAGGCTGCGGCAGCCGCAGGTTCACTGGAGGAGCAGGCCAACTTGCTGAAAACCGCTATGTCAGCCTTCCGTATGGAAGATTCAACTTCTGGTCCACGCCTAGCACCAGCCAAATCAAGCTGGGCGAAGAATAAGGCTTCTGCGCCCAGTCTGGAATATGACGATTAAACTTTTTGACTAAACTTAAGCCAGGGTAGCAATCACCGGGGCATGATCCGATGGTTGCTCCCACTTGCGTGGTACCCGGTCTATCACGCAGGAGGTACATTGCTTTGCAAGTTCTGCAGACAGCAAGATGTGATCAATGCGTACGCCTTTGTTCAGGCGGAAGCCGAGGGCACGGTAATCCCACCAGCTAAAGGATTTTTCTGCCTGTTCAAACTGGCGGAAGCTATCGCTCAATCCAAGTGCAATGAGGTTCTTGAGCGCAGTTCTTTCCTCTGGTGACACCAGGTTCATGCCCACCCAGGCTGCGGGATCATGTACGTCCCTGTCTTCGGGGGCGATGTTGTAGTCGCCCAATACCGCCAGTTTTGGATGACGTGTCATTTCTTCCCTGATCCAGTTTTCCAGCGCTGCAAACCATGTCAGCTTGTACTGGAACTTATCGGAATCCGGCGCCTGTCCATTCGGCACATAAGCACAAATGACGCGTATGCCTTCTATGGTGGCGGCAATGATGCGTTGCTGTTCATCTTCAAACTGTGGATTATTCTTTTGAATATCCGTCATCGCGTGCTTCGATAAAATCGCTACACCGTTATAAGTTTTTTGGCCTGTAAAAGCGACGTGGTAGCCTGCCGCTTCTATCTCGGCCTGTGGAAATTTGTCATCAGTGAGCTTGGTTTCCTGTATGCAAAGTACATCCACAGGATTGGTTTCTAGCCACTGTAAGACTTGCGGGAGTCTGACTTTGAGGGAATTAACGTTCCATGTGACTAATTTCATATGATTGATCTTGATCTATGCGGGTGGGTGGTATTTTTGCAGGAAAAGACAGAGAAAAATCCCTGTTGTAGCAATGACTATGGATTTGACCCACATTATACGATGTTGTGAATTGATAATGCTGGCGATGTAGATCACAAAAGTGTTGCGTGCATTCACACTCAAAACGGGACTTTTCAATCGTTGACGTTTCTCCATTCGCTTAAACTTCTTTCGTTTTGGAAAGATACTAAAATGCATCAACGTAGCTGCTTTTTTATTTGCCATGGTCAATTATTTCATTATTGTCTTTAGTGCCATCTTCTTTTTGAGCGGATCCGTAGCATTTGCAGATACTACATTCATACGCTATCCGCGTCCCGCAGCCAAGGTAGACAGCCATCTTGATTACGTCAATGAGCTCTTGACTGAAGCACTCGCCTTTTCACCCCGCAAATACCAGCTATTACCCAGCAAGGCGACCATGCAGCAGGGCAGGGCTGTGCATGAAATGAAAAATGGCACTGGCGAGGTTGATCTCTTGTGGAGCATGTCTACTGACGAGAGGGAGAAAAATCTGATCGCCATCAAGATACCCATCGACAAGGGTTTGCTGGGCTGGAGGACCCCCTTCGTTATCAGTGAAAACCGGCAAATGTTCAAAGCCATCAAGACCTTGCGCGACATAGAGAATTATTCGGCTGGGCAAGAGCTGGATTGGCCGGATGTAAAAATTCTTGAAAACAACGGTCTGAAAGTTGAAAAGGCAAATTCCTATGAGGCGCTTTTCAGTATGCTGGAAGCTGGCCGCTTTGATTATTTCCCCAGGTCTGTCATGGAAATCTGGAAGGAACAAGAGGTACACGCAAGTAAAAACCTCATAATTAGCCAGGATATCGCCCTGCATTATCCTGCTGCCTATTATTTCTTTGTCGCCCCTGCCAAGCGTCAGTTTGCTGAAGACTTGACAAATGGCCTTGAGATATTAATCCGTAATGGCCAATTCGAGAGACTTTTCCTGAAATACCATCAAAGCTCGATACAGAAAGCCGGACTTAAACAAAGAACAGTGCTGGAGTTGCAAAATCCCTTCCTGAATCCGGCAAATATGCCCTTGAGTCGCACTGAGCTTTGGTTTAAGCCATAAAGTACAAATCACCCAGAGGATAATTTAAAAAGCGGGAAACCTGATTAAAACCAGGCCCCCGCTTTTATTCGACTCAGAACGCCTACCAGCCTTACATTAGCCTGCGCGATTGATCAGGAATGTCGTCAGTAAAGGCACTGGGCGGCCAGTGGAACCCTTGGCTACACCGGATTTCCAGGCTGTGCCAGCGATATCCAGATGAGCCCAGGTGTATTTCTTGGTATAGCGCTCAAGGAAGCAGGCTGCCGTGATACTGCCACCGGCTGGGCCGCCAATATTTGCCATGTCTGCAAAATTGGATTTCAGTTGCTCGTTGTACGCTTCTTCGATAGGCATGCGCCACGCGGTATCACCAGTTTGCTTGCCAGCTGCCAGCAATTCTGCTGCCAGTTGGTCATGCGCTTCATCATGGCGGGTGAACAGGCCAGAGTTATGATGACCCAGGGAAGTTACGCAAGCACCAGTCAACGTCGCAACGTCGACTACGGCTGCTGGCTTGAAGCGTTCTGCATAAGTCAGGGCGTCACACAGGATCAGGCGGCCTTCAGCATCCGTATTCAGGATTTCGATAGTCTGGCCAGACATGGAAGTGACGATGTCACCAGGGCGAGTGGCGCTGCCGGAAGGCATGTTTTCGCAAGTAGGGATAACGGCGATGACGTTCAGCTTGAGCTTCATTTCACCGATAGCGCGCATGGTACCCAGTACAGAAGCTGCACCACCCATGTCGTATTTCATCTCATCCATGCCAGCACCGGCTTTCAGCGAGATACCACCGGAGTCAAAGGTAATGCCTTTGCCCACCAAAACTACTGGGGCGTCCTTGACTTTGCCGCCATTATGCTTGAGCACGATGAACTTGGGTGGTTCTACCGTACCATTGGTGACAGACAGGAAACTACCCATTTTGAGGGCTTGTATCTGTTTGCGGTCCAGCACTTCAACTACCATTTTGTAGTCGGTAGCGATTTTCTTGGCAGTATTGGCCAGGTGAGTAGGCGTGCAGATATTAGGTGGCAGGTTACCCAGTTCTTTGGTCAAATCCATGCCATTGGCCAGGGCTTCACTCTGTACCAGTGCATTTTTGGCGGCAGTAGCTTCTGTGGCTGCAACTGCGATGGCGACTTTTTTGACGCCAGCAGTGGATGTGTCTTTTTTGCTTTTCAGGCCGTCAGCACGGAAAATGCTTTCGCGGAAAGCCAGGACGGTGGCGCGGATGGACCAGCCCAGATCACGGTCTTTGACCGCAGGCAGGGCGATCACTGCATCATTGGCACCTAAACCAGCCAGGGTGCGGGCAGCAGCCTGCACAGCCTGGTTGTAGGCTTTTTCGCCTACGGTTGTTGCTTCTTCACCCAAACCTACCAGCAATACACGCTCTGCAGCGACATCAGCCAGTTTGCGCAACAGCAGGGATGTTCCCGCTTTGCCTGTGATATCGCCAGATTTCAGGGCGGCGGCGATGTCGCCGGACTTGTCCAGGCCTGCTGCAGCGGCAGAAAGTTTCTTGTTTTCATAGACGCCAACGACGATACAGCCTGTCTTAATTGCTTTATGGGCAGTCGAGGCACTTTTTGCGTCGATTGTTTTTATGCTAAAGTCCACGTATTACTCCTCTTTGTAAGTCTCGTAAAACAGACATTATAATCCTACTCATGATTTTTCAGCGCGCGCTTCGACGTGAATTAAACAGTGCCGCCGGCGCAGTCTTCACAACTCTGTTCACCATCACGATCTCGGTGATGCTTATTAACATCCTTGGAAAAGCAGCAGGGGGCAAGGTGGCGTCCGCTGACGTGGTTGCCCTGATTGGCTTTACCGCATTGATGAACATGCACATCTTGCTGTTGCTGACCGGTTTTATCTCGGTCTTGCTAGTAGTTACCCGCAGTTACCAGGATTCTGAAATGGTAGTCTGGTTTGCCTCTGGCCTGAGCCTGACTCAATGGATCAAGCCAGTTTTGCGCTTTGGTGGCCCGCTTGTCATTCTGACTGGCTTATTGAGTTTTATTGTCACTCCCTGGGCCAATCAACAGAATGTGGAGTTCCGCGAGCGATTTGAGAAGCGCTCTGATATTGCCAAGGTGGCACCGGGCAAGTTCCAGGAGTCCGCATCGTCTGACCGTATTTTCTTTGTCGAAGAAGTGGCCGGAGATCTCAGTAAAGTACAAAACATTTTCATCAATACCTATAAAGATGGCCGATCCAGCATAGTTGTTGCCAAAGAAGGCATGGTAGAAATCGACAAGGCTGGCGACAAGTTCCTGGTCATGAGCAAAGGGCGGCGCTACGATGGTGTGCCAACCGCACCTGATTTTCAGATGATGCAGTTTGAGAAATATGGTGTGTTGATCTCCAGCCAGAATGCCAGTATCGCCGGGGACAAATCAGCCAAATCCATGCCCTTGACAGCTTTGGTGGAAAATCTTGACAGTACCAAGTTCGGCGAATTGTTATGGCGCATATCTTTGCCGTTGATGTGCGCAGTTTTGCTGCTACTGGCTATCCCGCTGGGCTATGTTAATCCGCGTGTCGGGCGTTCTGCCAATCTGATCGTTGCGCTGTTACTGGTGGTGATCTACCTGTCCGTCACGAATATCCTGCAGGCGCTGGTGGTGCAGGAGCGCAGCAGTTTCGGCATGGCCTGGTGGCCACATCATTTGTTTGTGGCTGTCCTGACTCTCTGTATGTTTTTATGGCGTTTGAAAGTGAATAGCCGCTGGCACCCTTTGATGTTGTGGGTACGTTTTAAATCAGGTTTGCGCGGTAAGGAAAAGTGCCCAGCATGAAAATTTTACAAAGATATTTTGGCGTTGAGATATTACGCTCAGTCCTGTTCGTCATGCTGGCTTTGCTGGCCTTGTTTTCCTTCTTCGATCTCGTCAATGAATTACAGTCCTCGGTGAACAGGGGAGGCTATCAGCTCAAGCATGCAGTGATTTATGTGTTGCTGGGCTGGCCTGGCCGTATCTACGAATTCATGCCTATTGCAGTGCTGATAGGGACGATTTATGTACTGGCACAGTTTGCTTCCAATTCTGAATTCACCATCATGCGTGCGTCAAGCATGTCCACTATGATGGCGGGTAGTATCCTGCTTAAGATAGGCATGATATTTGTTTTGCTGACCTTCTTGTTCGGCGAAGTCATTTCACCGGTTTCCAGCAAGTTTGCCGAAAAAATGAAACTCAGCGCCATCGGCGAATCACTGGAACAGGAATTTCGTACCGGCTTGTGGACCAAGGACCTGGTGCGGGAAAATGGTTTGACTGGTGACATCATCGGTTCCCGTTTTTTGAATGTCAAAGAAATCCTGCCGAACCGCCATTTGAAGAGCGTCAAGATATTTGAGTTTGATAAAAACTTCCATCTGTCGCGCGAAATGACAGCGACGGATGCTGAATACATGGGCAAGAATATCTGGCGTCTTTCTGACGTGATAGAAACTTCTTTTCCTAAAACCTTGACCAGTGAAGATATTGCAGCTGTCAAGAGCGAGAAGCTGGCCAGCCGTGATGTCGTATCCGAAGTCACGCCAGATATCCTGTCAGTGTTGTTTGCTGACCCTGACCGCATGTCGGCAACCGATCTGGCCGCGTTCACCAAGCATTTGGCAGATAATAAACAGGATGGTGAGCGCTATGAAATCGCCTTCTGGAAAAAGATCACATATCCATTTGCGGCGCTGGTCATGATGGCGCTGGCGCTACCGTTTGCTTACCTGCATGTGCGCAGTGGTGGCGTCAGTCTGAAAATTTTCAGTGGCATTATGATAGGCATGACTTTTTACCTCATCAATGCGCTGTTCTCCCATGTCGGCTTGCTCAATACCTGGCCTGCGCTGGTGACTGCGGTGGTGCCGAGTATCCTGTTCCTTATCATAGCCTCGCTAGGGCTGCGTTATGTTGAAAGAAACTGATGGCGAATAAATCAGCCCTTATCCTGTTTGCCCACGGTGCCCGCGACCCGCGCTGGGCTGCGCCTTTCCAGCGCCTGCAAAGCATGACGCAAGCTAATTTACCAGACGTCAACGTTGCTCTCGCATTTCTGGAGTTCATGACGCCATCACTGCCTGAACTGGCCGCGCAACTGGTTGCAGACGGATGTGCAAGTATCACTTTGGTCCCTGTGTTTTTGGGGCAGGGCGGTCATGTCTTGCGGGATTTACCATTACTGGCAGAGGCGATACGTGCAAGCCATCCTGGCTTGCAATTCAAGGTGGCAAATGCCGTTGGCGAAGATGAAACGGTTTTGCAGGCTATACGTGATTATTGCCTCAATTTGCTATGAAGGCTGTTGCTATTCCTGATAAATGAGTGCAAGGTTATTGCTCATCAATAGTTCATCAATAATGCTATTTCTGTGCTGACCCCGACTGCAGGAAAAAGTATGATCCAATTGAAAACAGTATTTTCAATTGCCTTGCTGGCACTTGTTTTCGCACTGCCTGTCACGTCGGCTCACGCTGGCCAAGTATTGGCTGTCGGTACAGAATTCGCCAATGTATTTGAACGCACTCCCAGTGGCGAATTCACTGGGCTGGGTGCCGACATCATCCGTGCGCTTGCAAGACAAAATGGGGATGAAGTCAAATTCGAAATTTACCCCTGGGCCAGAGCGCAATGGATGGTCGAACATGAGCAGGCGCAGATACTGATTGGCCCTTATAAAACCGCAGAAAGAGAAGGTAAATATGGCTTTGCCAAACGTGCGTTCTATCGCGACATCATGGCCTTGTATATACGCAAAGGCTCAGACCTGAACTGGGATGGCAATTATGCCAGCATGCCCGGTCTTAAACTTGGTGTTATCAACGGCTGGGTATATGGTCCCCAGTTTGAGAACCTGCGCGCCACCATCAAACCTGTTGTCGCGAATACCCTGACCAATGGCCTCAATATGTTGCTGGCAAAGCGCGTCGATTATCTGGCCGGTAATATGCGCAATGCCGAAGCAATCATCAAGACCCTGGGCATCAGCAATGAATTGCAAATGCTAGAACCCTTTATGGATATGCAGGATGGTTATCTGGCTTACTGTAAAAATGCCAATTGTGAGCAATTACGCCTGCGTTACGACGAATTGTATGAGCAACTGCGGGATGGTGGGATATTGCAACTGATGGCACGCAGGCTTGGTGTGCGGTTGCCCCCTTAGCCTCGTCTGTGGGGTCTGTGGGTTGTCGTTGTTCTCACGATGATTTGCCAGTACGAGCCCGCATTGCTTCACCCATCATTACTAATACCGGCCCAGTGCTGATGGGCAGACCTTTAGATAATTCATCCAGACTCAGCGCTTGGCTGCATTCATTAGGGCGGCTGCAATTTTCTATGATGACGACTGGCAAATCCTTGGGGAAATTGGCAGCCAGCATGCGTTGCGCAGTCAGTGTGGCTTCCTTGCCACCCATATACTGTACCAGGGTGTCACATTCTGGAATGCGGGTATCTGCGCTTTCACCAGGTGCTGTGCTGGAGGTGAATAGAGCGACGCTGCGTGCTACGCCGCGCTTGGTCAGCGGTTGCCTGACACTGGCAGCAGCGGCCAGTGCAGTGGTAATGCCAGGTACGATTTCGTACTCTATGCCTGCCGACTCCAGTGCAGTCAGTTCTTCATCGGCACGGCCAAACAGCATGGGGTCACCGCCCTTGAGGCGAACTACAAGGGCATATTGCGCTGCGCATTCCAGCATTTGCTGATTGATATGCTCTTGTGCAGCAGAGCGTTGCCCGCTGCGCTTGCCCACAGAGATTTTCATCGCCTGCGGACAAAGATCGAGCATCTCTGCTGTGACCAGGGCGTCATATAGTACAACATCTGCCAGTGCTAGCAGACGGGCGCCACGTACCGTAATCAGGTCCGCAGCGCCTGGGCCTGCACCTATCAGATAAACCTTGCCCTGAGCCTCTTGCATGTATTAGGCCAGATGTATCATGCCGGCTGCCACTGTCTGGTGTGTGACTTCATCAATGAGGATGAATGCGCCAGTAGAACGCAGGTCTTTATAATCATCGACTGCCAGTGCCTGTGCTACGTTCAGCGTGACCGTCGCAATATCATTAAGCTTAAGGCTGTCGGCAGGACGGCGTTCTTGCGTATTGATATCAAGCAGTGTATCTACGCCAGTGACCCTGGCAGCAACTTGTCTGGTGGTATGCTTGAGCCAGTATTTGCGACGCAGATCCAGCGCATCTTCTGACAGCCAGCACAAATCTGCTTTCACGGTTTTCAGCAGCGTCGCCGGGCGGTCAACACCTACCAGCATGTCGCCGCGTGAAATGTCGACATATTCATCCAGCAAGATCGTCACTGACTGGCCTACTACCGCAGTAGCCAGTGATGTATCCAGTGTCAAAATGTCTTTGACCGTGGCGGTTTGGCTCCCAGGTTGCACCAGTAGTTTATCGCCTTTGCTGACCTTGCCTGCTTCTATGCGCCCCATATAACCGCGGAAATCATTCGCTTCGTGGCCATTGTGGCGCGCTACCAGTTGGACCGGGAATCGAAATGGCTCATCATGGCAGGCGTCATACACGCTTAAGGATTCCAGCAACTCTATCAGCGTCGGACCGTTATACCAGGCCAGTTTGTCACTGGCGGTCACCACATTATCACCCGCCAGGGCAGACAAGGGGATAGGGCGGATGTTTTTCAAACCAAGCTGATCTGCAAATGCCTGATAAGTAGCTACAATGCGGTCATACACCGTCTGGTCATAGTCGATCAGATCCATCTTGTTGACAGCAACAATCACATGCTCTATTTGCAGCAGATGGGCAATGGTAGAGTGGCGTTTGGTTTGCGTCAGTAAATCGACAGTACCATCATCATTGAGCTTGACCTTTGAGACGTCGATCAGAATGATTACCGCATCCGCTGTCGAGGCACCAGTCACCATATTGCGTGTGTATTGCTCATGGCCAGGTGTGTCGGCAATGATGAACTTGCGCTTCGGCGTGGCGAAATAGCGATAGGCCACGTCGATGGTGATGCCTTGCTCGCGTTCGGCTTCCAGCCCATCTGTCAGCAGGGACAGATCGATAGTGTCGCCAACCGTGCGCTTGTGTTTGGCGCGTGAAATGGCATCGAGCTGGTCAGCAAAAATACCCTTGCTGTCAAACAGCAGGCGACCGATCAAAGTGCTTTTGCCATCATCAACAGAGCCGGCCGTGATGAAGCGCAACAGGCCACGTTCTTTACCGACTGCGGCAGTCAATTGTTCTACGGCATTCATTAGAAATATCCTTCTTTTTTACGTTTTTCCATCGATGCTTCTGATGTCTGGTCATCCATGCGTGTGGCGCCACGTTCTGTAATTTGAGTAATTGCCGTCTCTGCGATAATGGCTTCTACCGTCGCTGCGTCAGAAGACACTGGGCAGGTGCAGGAGATATCGCCCACAGTTCGGAAGCGCACGACCTGCGTTTCTACCGTTTCACCATCGCGCGGAGGAGTCAAATCCGTCAGTGGCACCAGCAAGCCATTGCGTGGGATGACCTGGCGTTCATGGGCAAAGTAAATTTCTGGCAATTCCAGTTTTTCGCGGGCGATGTATTGCCAGACGTCGAGCTCGGTCCAGTTGGAAATAGGGAACACGCGCATATTTTCACCAGCGTGAACACGGGTGTTGTACAAGTCCCATAATTCCGGGCGTTGCGCTTTCGGATTCCATTGACCGAATTCGTCACGGAAAGAGAATATTCTTTCCTTGGCACGGGCTTTTTCTTCATCGCGACGGGCACCGCCTATGCAGGCATCAAATTTATGCTCAGCGATGGTCTCCAGCAAAGTCACGGCTTGCGCCGCATTGCGTGAGTCCGTTGCCGGATTGCGCAGGCGTACTGTGCCACGGCGTATCGATTCTTCTACAGAACCAACGATCAGACGTTCACCCAGTTGCGCCACGCGCTTGTCGCGGAAGGCGATGACTTCAGGGAAGTTATGGCCAGTATCAATATGCACCAGCGGGAAAGGGAATTTACCTGGGCGGAAAGCCTTTTCTGCCAGACGCAGCAATACGATAGAGTCTTTGCCGCCGGAAAACAGCAGGGCAGGGTTGCTGCATTCAGCCGCGACTTCGCGCATGATGTGAATGGCTTCGGATTCCAGCCAATCCAGGTGGCGATTGCTCGCAGCATCAATAAAATGGTTTTCCACGACAGTATTCATGATTTGTTCTTCTTCAGACAGCTTGTTTAATTCGGATCAGTTTGCCATCAACGACATGCAGGCCGCATTCTTTTGAATCCGGGTTTTCCCACCACCAGCGACCAGCCCTGACATCTTCACCCGGCTGTATCGCACGGGTACAGGGCTCACACCCTATCGATGGATAACCTTTGTCGTGCAAAGGATTGTAAGGCACATTGTTGCTCCTGAGATAGTGCCAGACGTCATCTTCTGACCAATCTGCCAAAGGATTAAACTTTTGCAGCCCTTGTGTTGCATCGTCTTCCTGGATCGCCAGCTCGTTACGTGTTGCCGATTGTGCGCGGCGTTGGCCGGTGACCCAAGCCTTGTTGCCTGCCAGGGCGCGTTTCAAAGGCTCTACCTTGCGTATGCGGCAGCATTCCTTGCGCATTTCCACGCTGTCGTAAAAGGCGTTCAGGCCATGCTGGCTGACATAATTTTCTACTGCGGCTGCATCCGGTTTGAACAGCTTGATTTCTGTGCCATAGGTTTCCTTGACTTTATCGAGCATGCCCAGGGTTTCTGCATGCAGGCGTCCGGTTTCCAGCGAAAAAATCGTGATATTTAATTTCTTGCGCAAAATCAGGTCAGTCAACACCATATCTTCTGCTGCCAGACTGGATGCAAACACGGCTGGCTCAAAGTCGTTGGCGATTCTTTCCAATATAGCCTGCGTTGCCGCAAGACGCTCCTGAAAATCACTCATACTTCAGCTCCACTACGCTCCGCACGACGGAACAGGGGATTTTTTTCATCCCATGAGGTCTGGTATTTTTCAGAAAAGTCAGTCAGGCCCTTGATGGCGTCGTGGATACTCTTGTCTTCCCGTGTGGCAAACGCATTGAAGCCGACGCGCTGCATATAAAACAACTGGTCGCGCAAAACGTCACCGATGGCGCGCAATTCGCCAGTGAAGTTAAGGCGTGAGCGCAGGTTATAGGCGATAGAATAACCACGGCCATCTGAAAATTTAGGGAAATCTACTGCCAGCATGCTGAAGCGGCTGATATCTTCCTTTAAATCTTTGGCTTGTTCATCACTGCTGAACCACACAGCCAGATCAGTGCGTTTCAGCAGGCTTTCGCGTTGTAATAGCCAGACCTTCAATGGCACGATGATCTTGCCAGCAGGTACGTCGATGGCATCCGGTGTCTCATCTTCTGCCAGGCGCAATACTGTCCAGTCATCGCTTACTATGGTTTTGTCTTTAATGATTTCTCGCATCATGCACTTTCTCAATAAGCCCTGGTGATCAATAACTGACTACAGAGCCAGCGTCTTCGCCATGATGCTCTGTTGTTTTGATCGGGGTTGCGTAAACATATTCCTTAAATGGCGCGATACCAAGGCGTTGCGCAGTATCGATGAAACGCTCATTTTCAATACGGTCACGGATATAGACCTGAACGATACGCTCTATCACTTCCGGCATTTGGCCCGCAGAAAAAGAGGGGCCTATGATCTTGCCTATGGCAGAACTATTCCCTTGCGCACCGCCGATGGATACCTGGTAAAACTCGCTACCATCTTTGTCCACGCCAAGTATGCCGATATTGCCGACGTGGTGATGGCCGCAAGCATTGATGCAGCCAGACATGTTCAATTCAAGGTCACCAATGTCATGCAAGTAATCAAGATCGGCAAAACGGTCCGTAATATCCAATGCGATCGGGATCGATTTAGCATTCGCCAGCGAGCAGAAATCGCCACCCGGGCAGCAAATCATATCGGTCAGCAGGCCAATGTTTGGCGTTGCCAATCCTTGTGCTTTCGCTTCTTGCCACAAGGCGAATAGCGCAGATTGCTGTACGTCGGATAGCACGATATTTTGCTCATGCGTGACGCGCAGCTCTGAAAAGCTATAACGATCTGCCAGGCCAGCCATAAAATCCATTTGGCCAGCTGTCGCATCACCAGGCGGAACACCAGGTTTTTTCAAGGACAAAACCACGCTGGCATAACCAGCAACCTTGTGCGGTTTGACATTGCGTTTGACCCAGTTGGCAAATGCCTTGTTGTCTGTCTTGTGCTGTTCAAAGGCAGCATCGCTAGCTGGCAAATCAAGGTACGCTGGTGTACTGAAATACGAGGCTACCCTTTGCAGTTCTTCGTGTGTCAATGTGCCCGGGCCGTCTTTGATATCGGCCCATTCTTCTTCAACCTGTTTGGCAAACACATCAGCACCGATGGCTTTCACAAGGATCTTGATGCGCGCTTTGTATTTGTTGTCACGTCGTCCGTGCTGGTTGTAGATACGCAGAATGGCTTCCAGATAAGTCATCACATGCTGCCATGGCAAAAATTCACGAATCACACTGCCTAAAATAGGCGTGCGACCCATGCCACCGCCAACCATGACTTTGAAGCCAACTTCACCGGCATCGTTATGGACCACGGTCAAGCCTATGTCATGAACAGCTATCGCAGCACGGTCTTCCAGTGCACCGTTAATGGCAATCTTGAATTTACGTGGCAAATAGGCGAATTCCGGATGGAAGGTAGTCCATTGGCGCAAAATTTCAGCATAAGGGCGGGGGTCGATCACTTCATCAGCCGCCACACCGGCGAACTCGTCTGAAGTGATATTGCGCATGCAGTTGCCAGAAGTCTGGATGGCATGCATTTCTACAGTCGCTAGATCTTCCAGAATCTTTGGCGAGTCTTCCAGATTGATCCAGTTGTACTGGATATTTTGTCGCGTCGTAAAATGCCCATAGCCGCGATCATATACGCGTGCAATATAAGCAAATTTACGCATCTGGTCTGACGACAGCATGCCGTAAGGCACGGCAACACGTAACATATATGCATGTCGCTGATTGTATAAGCCGTTTTGCAAACGCAAAGGCAGAAACTCTTCTTCTGACAATTCATTGGAAAGTCGACGCGTTACCTGATCGCGGTATTGTGCAATACGTTCCTTGATGATTTGGTGATCGTGCTGGTCGTAACGATACATCTTTAATTATCCATAAAATGCGTCTGTAAGTACGCGATTGCAAATAGAGTCAAAGGACAAGCTTGGCAGCAACCAAAGTCAGAGTGGTTGCCAACAGGCCACGTAAAAATTTTTCTGGTACGGCGCGTGCCGCCATCGAGCCAAAAGTAATGCCAGGCAAAGAGCCTATCAGCAGGCTGCCCAGCAAGACCCAGTCTATCGAGCCCAGCCACCAGTGACCAAAAGCAGCAATGGCTGTCAAAGGTACAGCATAGGCGATATCTGTGCCTGCGATGTGGGCAGCGGACATGCGTGGATACAGCATGACCAGTAAAGTTGCACCTATTGCACCGGCACCTATGGAAGAAATGGTCACTAGTGTGCCCAGCACCGCACCGGAGACTATGGTCGCAATCGCCAGATTCCTTCCTTGCAATTGCTTTTCAGGATGCTTGTTGAGCCAATTCAACATTTTGCCCTTGAACAGCAAAGCAACCACGGTCAGCAAGACTGAAACAGCAATGGAATAGCGTATGAGTTGACCAATTTCTTTATCCAGCGCACCAAAATTCTTAAGGAATAGCGTGGCAACAACGGCAGCGGGCAGTGCGCCATAACAAAGCAGGCGCACCACATGCCACTCAACTGTACCGCGCAATCTGTGTGTGAAGGTGCCTGCGGCCTTGGTAATCGAGGCAAAGGCGAGGTCGGTGCCAACCGCCACTGTTGGTGATACACCAAACAGCAAGGTCAGCAAGGGAGTCATCAGCGAGCCGCCACCTACGCCCGTCAAACCAACCAGGGTGCCTACTGCAAATCCCGAAAATATATAGGTTAACGTCATGTCGCCTCGCGCAAAGTAAGTGCATCGTAATGAATTCAGGCTTTATTCCAAACTACTTAGTATTCATTTGCTTATATACGTATTTGATATATATAAAGTCGCTAGACTGCTATTGCCTTTAGTTTAATTCGTAAAATAAAAATTAATTGTTTCAGAGTTAACTTATGCAAGGCAGCTTGCACTTTTTGATGTGTTTTTATTGACTTGACACTGCTTGAAAAATTTACGCGTATCTAAGCAGAAACATATTGCGACGAAATGTGTGAGGGAGTTGGCAAGCTTCTTTACAAACAAGCATAGTTGTTGCCTTGTGGAAATGCGAGGCAATTCAAACAATATTTCGATAATTCTTCTTTTCATATATGTTTTTCGTATTTAGAGATAGTTGAGGTTTGCTCTTGAGCCTGTTCAAGCAGTCATTTTATTTTTGCGTATAATTCACTGGCCGAATATATCGGTAGGTTGTACGTCTTCAGGGCGGGGTGTAATTCCCCACCGGCGGTAAATTCACAGCATTGCCCTGGTAATGCGAGTGAACAAGCCCGCGAGCGCTTGCAGTAAAAATAGCTGTAGTCAATTTGCAGCGGTTTGCAAGGTCAGCAGATCTGGTGAGATTCCAGGGCCGACGGTCATAGTCCGGATGAGAGAAGATGCGCCTCATGTAAAGCGCCTTTGGCTTCTGCCGTGGGGCGCTTGCGTCTGGCTATTCGTTTTTTGCTCCCTGAAACGTCTTTTGCACATTTACTTTTGCCGGAGCGTTTCAATATGTTGAATACTATTAGCACTACTTTCCCATCCACCACTTCCGACCAGCTGGAATTACTTTCCCTTAGGCCATTTGATCAGCGCCTGTCCAGAGCATTGGCAGACCTGCGTAACGGCCGCCCCGTGTTGCTCATGGATGACTTTGATAGAGAAAATGAGGCGGATCTCATCGTCGCAGCAGAAAAAATCTCCGTTGAATCCATGGCCAGACTAATCCGCGACTGCAGCGGCATCGTCTGCCTGTGCCTGACTGACGACAAGTTGCAGCAACTTGATTTGCCACCGATGGTCAGCCGTAATGAAAGCCGCTATGGCACAGCCTTTACAGTGTCGATAGAAGCCAAACAAGGCGTGACTACCGGCGTTTCTGCCGCTGATAGAGTTACCACTATCCTTGCCGCAATTGCGCCAGATGCCCGGCCTGATGATCTGGCGCGGCCCGGTCATGTCTTCCCTTTGCGTGCAGCGCCTGGCGGCGTACTCAGCAGGCGGGGGCATACTGAGGGGTCGGTTGAACTGGCCATCATGGCAGGTTTGGCACCGGCAGCCGTATTATGTGAATTGATGAATACCGATGGCAGCATGGCGAAGGGCGCGCAAATCATAGAATATGCAGTGACCCACGATATCGTGATACTCACTATCGATGAATTAGCCAGCTATCGCGCATCTACTGCTGTGTAGTATTCTAAGTTTACATAGAGCGCATTGATATCAGGGGGCGAGCATGAACATATTCAGAAAAGTATTGATGCTGACCATGTTGTTGGTCGTCACTCTGGTGCATGCCGAGCCTGCCGCCTGGTATAAGTGGCATAGCAAACTCAATGCGCATGTAGTCTGCTCTCAAACTTCGCCAGGCGAGGGGTGGGAGCAGCAACCGAAGGCTTATATTGACGCTCGCTGCGAGCGCCTTAAAAAAGGCTGAGGGGTCCGCATCTGCCGGATCGCGAGCAAGATTTTTGAAACTTCTTTTTTCAAAACAGGTATTGCAAATACGCGCTTCTTCGCATAAGTTGACATTACATCTATCTTGCAGGCTCCTGTCTTTACCATAAGCAAGAATTGATACAGATTCGCTGTTCAACTCCCTGATTCATTTCCTTGCAACACTAGGATAATCAGGTTCCAGAGCCATCATTAAACAAATACAGTATTTGTTTAATTGATGGCGAGAGAGATGACTGTCCTATTACTTTCAGATGGCAGCCACATGATGAAACCAGGAAATGAAGGAGTGAGCATGTTGATTGAACGTGAAGCAGAGAGCTGCTACCTCGGACAGTTTATCCCCCTGCAATACCATCACAATATGTTGATGGATTTAAACCGCATGGATAATTTCAAGGCGGCGATACGGCGCCAGGTATTTGAAGGCGCAAAAGTGCTGGAGCTTGGCGGTGGCACAGGCGTGCTGTCCTGGTTTGCTGCACAAGCTGCGTCCAAGATATATTGCGTAGAATTCAATCCTGACATGGTGGATGAAGCACGTCGTTTGCTGGCCATGAATCGTGATGGTGAAAAAGTTGAAGTCATTCACGCTGACGCTTTTGAATACCTTCCCCCAGAGCCAGTAGATGTAGTTATCTGCGAGATGATTCATGTTGCCATGCTGCGCGAAAAACAGGTGGAGGTGATCGAGAATTTCAAAAAACGCTATGCAGCCAAATTCGGAGGGCCCATGCCTGTGTTTATTCCAGAGGCTGTTGTCATGGCCGTGCAGCCTTTGCAGCAAACTTATGATTTTTCTGGCTACCAGGCGCCGATCATCCAATTCCAGCAAGCGGGCGTATTTTCCGCAGACACAGTGGAACTGGCACAACCGGCCTTATACAGCATTATTGACTTCAGCCAGCCCAATGATATGCAGATCAAGTGGGAAGGCAGCTTCACGATAGAAAAAGCAGGTACGGTCAGTGCCTTGCGTTTTGTGACTAAAAATATCCTGGCTGTATTGATGGAAACCTCATCCACCATAGATTGGTTGAATCATTATATGGCCTTGCCACTGGCGCAACCGGTTGCGGTAAAAGAAGGTGATCTGCTGCAAGTCAGTTTTCAGTACCGTACTGGTGGTTCTATTGCATCACTGCAAAACAGCATGCAGGCAGAAGTCAAATCGTCGGCGGCAGTGCGTGCCGGTCATTTGTCGCTGGCCTATGGTTAAGAAATTTCAAGCCAGATAAAAAACATCTGCATTTGCTGATCAAATGCAGATGTTTTTCTTTGCTACTCCCGGTTTATGCTGATGCCGTATCTTTATCCACGTCATCTGTGTCATTCGCCTCAGGCTCATCAGAATCTGCTGCCAGTGCCTGCTGTGCTAACTCTTCGTCAGTGATGGGTGCTATATCATTCAGCTCTTCAAGCGTTGCTTGATCTGCCAATGCCAGTGCATGCTCACCTAAAAATGCCAAGTGAACTTCACCAGTTTCTTGGCCATCTGTCGACTCTAGTTTGGCGTCAATATCGTTTTCTATACTGTCATCAAGGTCGTACTCATTGCCATAGCCCTCTGATGCCAGGGCTTGCGCCATCAATTCATCATCAGATAATGACGGCAGTTCAGCCAATTCTTGAATCTGCTGCTTTTCTTTATCCGTTGAATCCTCAATGACCAGGTCTTGCACAGAACTTGGTGGCGACCCCATTTTGTTCTGCCTTTCCAAATTTCCCAGATAGGCGGCAAAATCACCATTGTCAGGGGTATTGTGATTCACGATGAGTAAAAGTGGTAAGTAGTTTTAAACATAACTATCAGTTTTCATGACCGTCATGCATGGGCAACGTATCTACATCTGGCTTGAGCAGATTGATATCGCGTACATTTTTTTGTACTGCAACAGCTGCAAACAGACTCAGCAAAAACGCCATGGCAAAGAAACCTTTTTCGCTCCAGCCCAGAGTGGCATTGAACAAGCCCACAGCCAGTAACAGGATAGATAAACCCAGCGACAGCCAGCACAGACCAAAGTAGATGCCGGTAACAGGAATGCCTTCAAGTTTGTCACGTACCGATTTTTGCAGGGAAACCGCAGAAAACAAGCCATACATCAATACGGTGAAGTAATAACCTTTTTCATTCAATTGCATCTCTGCATTCCAGACGCCAGCAAAATAAGTGGCTGCACCGATGAACAATGCGGCCCATGATGCGCCCACAAATGCACCAGTAGGTGCGTGAAGTTGAGGTTTCAAACAGGGACTCCTTGAAATAAAAGATTGAATCAGGTTTTACCGGATTCGCTGGATTTTTGCAATATTACAATGAGAAGAGCCAGGAAATAAGATATTCACACCAAATAATCAGTTAATTGGGTGGTTAGATATATTGGGGGTATATGGACAAAATTAACTCATTCGCGTAAGGTCACCCATTCTTGCCTGAGCGGCAATGGTCTTCTGTTTTTTGTGCACTTTACCGGAGTCGAATAATGTCTTTACGTTTTGTTGCTGTGCCCGCTGGAAAATCCTTGATAGCTTGCCTGGTCGCAGGCCTGTGCTTGTCTGCTACTGTACAAGCTGCAGCAGCTAAAGCCAAGAACCCGCCTGTCAAGGCAGTGCAGGCATCCAAACTGAATCTTGGTGATATCCTTAAAGATTCCAAGGCCACTGACTGGAGGCCGCTTGATCCTGAAAACACGTTGTATCTGAATCTGGAAAAAGGTCGTGTTGTCATAGAGCTTGCACCAAATTTCGCCCCCCATCATGCACAAAATATCAAGACACTGGTACGGGAAGGCTATTTTGATGGCCTGGCTATCGTGCGCTCTCAAGAAAACTATGTAGCACAGTGGGCAGACCCGGACGAAAAACGGGAAGTCAAAACAGCCAAGCGCAAACTCAATGGTGAATTCACTGTCAAATATCCCGCCAACCTGCCGTTTACGCGCTTGCCAGATGTCGATGGCTATGCGCCGCAAGTGGGCCATGCAAATGGTTTTCCGGCAGGGCGCGATCCTAAAGCGGGCACAGCATGGCTGGCACATTGCTATGCCAGTGTAGGTGTGGCTCGTGGCACGGATGCCAATAGCGGCGATGGCACATCATTGTATGTAGTGACAGGTCAAGCTCCAAGACAGCTGGATAGAAATATCACAGTCGTAGGCCGTGTCGTGCAAGGCATGGAGTTATTGACCACCTTGCCCCGTGGTACTGGGCCTCTGGGCTTTTATGAAAAAGCCGAGGAGCGTACGCCCATCAAGAGCGTGAAAATAGCCGCCGATGTGCCAGAATCTGAACGCAGCAAGCTGGAAATCATACGCACCGATACTGCAGCATTCAAATCGATTATCGAAGCACAAAGAAACCGTGGCGGTGACTGGTACAAGGTGCCGGCAGGGCATATTGACCTGTGTAACGTGCCGCTGCCGGTCAGGCCACAAAAGTAATCATAGGCATGATCTACGTGATGCCCTGTTCAGACGTCACGTATGTTTGCTCTAACAGACGTTACTAATAGCTCGCACTGTCCATGCCTGATACTGGGCAGGGGTTGGCTATGTCAATACTGCAAGCAATAATTGAGACTGAACTGGAACCGCTTACATCTTGCGTTAGTGTCGCGGGGTTATTGCTACTGATGATGGATACTTGTCCAGATGAATTCGCTGCAAGCCAAGACCCGGTTGGGTCAATAGCGGCGTTATTAATGCCCGGTTGATTAAAGCCGCTTCTGACGAGGATGTTCAGATACGAAGAAAAGACAAAGACAAAAATACCCAGTGCTACATAAGGGAATGTATGTGAGGTGGAAATATTGGCTACGAGCTTTTGTAGAACAATGACTAACAGAGCACCTGTGGCAAAAAAAGCAGATGAAGGGTTTGAAAATATTAATGCGCCATTGAGACATCTCGATTCTCCGGTAAAAGGATCAATAGGCATTTGTTGCAATTGCGCTTGTATTTTATGCCTGTTGAAAACTTCTTGCCGGAGCTGTCATTTTATAGATGTCCCATCGCTACAGTGCTATTGGCCAGGGTTGTTCAGTTCCTCGTGAACGCGGTTGATGCCTTGCAGGAGCTCATCACTGAGTTGCACATCCAGCGCATCAATATTTTCTTTCAACTGTGTCAGGTTCGTTGCACCAATGATGGTACTGGCGACAAAACTGCGTGAATAACACCAGGCAAGAGCCAGTTGAGCCGGGGTAAAACCATGTTCGCGCGCCAGTACTGCATAACGTTTGCTGGCGTCAAATACGCTGGCGCGCATGTAGCGCGGGCTCCAGGTTGGCGGGAATATCGTCAGGCGGCCAGGAGCTTTGGCATCGTCAATATACTTGGCGCTAAGCTGCCCGAATGCCAGTGGGCTATAGGCCAGCAAGCCGACATTTTCGCGGAAGCAGGTTTCATCCAGTCCTTGTTCAAATGAACGGTTCACCAGGCTGTAGGCATTTTGTATACTGGCGATGTTTGCCGCGCCTTGCAGTTCTGCCTGCTTGATAAATTCGCTGACACCCCATGAGGTTTCATTTGATACACCAAAAGCGCGTATCTTGCCTTCCTTGACGAGGCTATTCAATACTGCCACTGTTTCAGCGATATCTGTACAGGGTTTTTCCAGTGCTGGATCAAATTGCTTTTGTCCAAAGATGGGTGCATTGCGGCTGGGCCAGTGCAATTGGTACAGGTCAATATAATCAGTCTGCAGACGTTGCAAGCTGGTCTCAATGGCCGCGCGAATATTTTTTTCATTCAAGTCATTTTCGCCATTACGTATCCAGCCCATGCCGCGTGATGGGCCTGCGACTTTGGTGGCCAGCACGATTTCGCTGCGCTTGCCGGATTTTTTTATCCAACTGCCTATGTATTGCTCTGTCTTGCCCTGCGTAGCCGCACGCGGCATGACAGGATACATTTCTGCCGTATCGATAAAATTGATACCACGTTCCAGCGCATAATCAAGCTGTGCGTGCGCCTCTGCTTCAGTGTTTTGCTCACCAAAGGTCATCGTGCCCAGGCAGATAGTGGATACATTCAGTTGACTAGTGCCGAGTAAAATTTTCTTCATGATCGTATAGATAAATTATTTGTGTCCGCGCAAAGCATCAGCGCAGTCTTTGACTAACGCAGGGCCTTGATAGATCAGGCCAGAATACACTTGCACCAACGCCGCTCCCGCCCGCATTTTAGCTACTGCATCTGCGCCTGAAAAAATCCCGCCCACGCCGATAATGGGTATCTCATTCCCTAGCTCGGCCTTTAAGGCGCGGATCACGCGGTTGGATAATTCAAACACCGGTTTGCCAGAAAGGCCGCCAGTTTCTTCTGCATGCGGCAAGCCCTGTACAGAATCGCGGGCGATAGTGGTATTGGTCGCAATGACACCGTCTATCTTATGACGCAACAAAGCTTCACCTATGGTCTTGATCTGTTCTGCGTCGATATCAGGAGCGATCTTCAGGGCAACTGGCACATAGCGTTTATGCTCATCAGCCAGTTTTTGCTGTGCTTCTTTCAGTTGCGACAACAAGGCATCCAGCTCAGTCGCCCCCTGTAACTGGCGCAGGTTCTTGGTATTGGGGGATGAGATATTCACCGTCACATAACTGGCATAGGGGTAGACCTTGGCCAGGCAATGCAGGTAATCCTCGGCGGCGCGTTCTATCGGTGTATCTGCATTCTTGCCTATGTTGAGGCCAAGCACGCCTTGTTTGTTCTGGTAAAAACGCGAAGCCTGCACATTTTTGACAAAGGCATCGACGCCGCCATTATTAAAACCCATGCGGTTGATAATCGCATCAGCCTGTGGCAGGCGGAACATGCGTGGTTTGGGATTGCCCGCTTGCGCACGCGGTGTGACCGTGCCAATTTCTATCGAACCAAAACCGATTGTCGCCAGGCCATCAATATACGCACCGTCCTTGTCCAGACCAGCAGCAAGACCCACTGGATTGGGAAAACGCACACCCATGACAGTGCGCGCATCTTCTGCAGGTTTATTGCCCAGCAAACCACCCAGGCCCAGTTTATTGGCACGCTGCAGCGCAGGTAAGGTCAGGTGATGGGCATTTTCCGGATCCATGGCAAACAGGGCAGGGCGGATCAGGGAGTAAAGAAGTTTTGCAGACATGTAAATAGGTGGTGAAGAAGAGTTGAAAATAAATTTTGAGACACAAACAGAAAGGACAGCTTCACAGCTCCCGTAAAGTCTGCCAGCGCCCTTGCATCAAGGCATCAAGGGGGTGGAAATTGGTTTTGTAAGCCATCTTGGGGCTAGCTGCGATCCAATAACCCAGATAGACATAAGGCAGCTTCAATAAACGTGTTTGCTCTATCTGCCACAACACATTGTAGGTGCCGTAGGATGCAGTCGCATCATCCGGGTCATAAAAGGTGTACACCGATGACAAGCCATCCGTGAGCACATCAATGATACTGACCATGCGCAGGATATTGTTGTCATCCCTGAATTCAACCAGGCGTGTATTCACCCGGCTTTGCAGCAGGAACTGCGCATACTGGTCGCGGCTGTCATTGTCCATGCCGCCACCAGAATGACGCTCACCCTGGTAGCGCTGATACAACTCATAGTGTTCGTGCACATAACTCAGGCTGCTAACGCGCGCATGCAGATGGCCATGCTTTTTCCAGGCGCGGCGCTGGCTGCGGTTAGTTTCAAATTCATTGACGCGCACACGCACCGGTGTGCAAGCCTGGCAGTTATCACAATGCGGCCGGTAAATAAAAATGCCGCTACGGCGAAAGCCACTTTTCACCAGCTCAGAGTATGCATCGGCATTAATCAGATGTGCAGGCGTTGCCACTTGCGAGCGCGCCTGCAAGCCTTCCAGATAACTGCAAGGGTAGGGCGCTGTCGCATAAAACTGTATGCTGGCGAAGGGGAGTTCGTTAAGCTGGGTCACGGGCTGATCTTGTTGACTATTTTCCAATTGCTAATCGCGGGCAAGGCACTGGCATGTTCCACCCAGCGCAAAAACTCGGTTCTGCTGATTGCTTTTGCGCCCAGAGATGCCAAATGTGCCGTCTCTTGCTGGCAGTCTAACATTTTCACCCCATGTTCACGCAAGAAAAATACCAGGTGTGCCAAGGCTATTTTGGATGCATCCGTGACCCTGGCAAACATCGATTCACCATAAAACATGCGGCCTATGCAGACGCCATAAGCACCACCCACCAATTCCCCATCCAGCCACACCTCTATGGAATGGGCATACCCCAGCTTGTGCAAGTCGCTATAACCAGCCACGATATCTTCAGAAATCCAGGTGCCAGTACCTTCTTTGCGCGGCGCGGCACAGGCACGCATCACGACTTCAAAGGCAGTATCAAAGCGCACTTCCCAGCGCGGGTCTTTACTGACCTGACGCAAACGCTTCTTCAAGCTGAGCGATAGTTTGAAATCCTGCACCTGCAAGACCATACGCGGGTCGGTAGACCACCACAAGATAGGTTGCCCGTCAGAAAACCAGGGGAAGATGCCATTCTTGTATGCATATAGCAGACGTTCGGCAGACAAGTCTGCGCCTGCTGCCAGCAAACCTGCAGCGCCATCTTTTTCTGTCAGTGCGGTGCTGGGGTGAGGGAAGGGGCTATTCGATTCCAGCCAGGGGATCACGCAGCCTCCGACACAGGTCGCACTAAAAAAGCGCTATATTTCAGTGCATCAAACTTACTCATTAAATAACCTGGTTTAAAAAATCGCATTAAATCAATTACTTATATATTGCACCAAATTGGAATGTATTTTGCTTTATCAGTGCACCTTTGATACAAATTTGCACTTATATTGGGAGACATTTTGCATGAATGCACAAAATAGCAGCGCAGACGCTTTATTTATCTTGCTTGGCGCAATCATGATACTAGCAATGCACGCGGGCTTTGCGTTTTTAGAATTGGGCACCGTGCGCAAGAAAAACCAGGTCAATGCCCTGGTGAAGATACTGGTTGATTTTGCCGTATCCACCATCGCTTACTTCTTTGTCGGTTATACCATCGCTTATGGCGTGCAGTTCTACTCCGGTGCCGAGGTGCTGGTTGCCAAAAACGGTTTTGAAATGGTCAAATTCTTTTTCTTGCTGACATTTGCCGCTGCCATTCCCGCCATTATCTCAGGCGGGATTGCCGAACGGGCAAAATTTCACCCACAACTTATCGCTACAGCTTTGCTGGTTGGTGTCTTGTATCCCTTCTTCGAAGGCATAGCATGGAACCATCGTTTTGGCATACAGGCATGGCTGAAAGTCGTATTTTCTGAAGAATTCCATGACTTCGCCGGTTCCGTTGTCGTACATGCCTTTGGCGGCTGGGTGGCCTTGCCCGCCGTACTGTTATTGGGCGCGCGCCGTGGCCGCTATATGAAGAATGGCGCAATTGCAGCCCACCCGCCATCAAGTATCCCCTTCCTGGCGCTTGGTGCCTGGATACTTACCGTAGGCTGGTTCGGCTTCAACGTCATGAGCGCACAAACCATGGACAAAATGAATGGCCTGGTGGCCATGAATTCTCTCATGGCCATGGTGGGCGGCACGCTGCTCGCCTTTATTTTCGGCAAGAACGACCCAGGCTTCGTCTACAATGGCCCCCTGGCTGGCCTGGTTGCCGTTTGTGCCGGTTCCGATCTCATGCATCCACTGGGTGCATTGGTCACTGGTGGGATAGCGGGTGCCATCTTTGTCTGGATGTTCACCTGGACCCAAAACAAATGGAAGGTCGATGATGTACTCGGCGTCTGGCCCCTGCATGGCCTGTGCGGCGCATGGGGTGGCATAGCTGCCGGCATCTTTGGCTTGAAGTCTCTGGGTGGTCTTGGTGGTGTCAGCTTCATGTCGCAATTGCTAGGCACCTTCATGGGCGTTGCAATTGCCTTTGTCGGCGGCTATATCATTTACGCGAGTCTGAAAAAACTCATGGGCATACGCCTGGATCCTGAAGAGGAATTTGAAGGTGCAGATTTGGCTATACATAAAATCTCATCGACTGCTGAACGCGAAACCAGTTGGTGATGGCAAAAAAAATGGGCAAATAAAAATTTGCCCATTTTTGATGTTAGCCTGACTTCAACCATCTCGCATGGGCTTGAAAATATCATGCTCATGTATCTGGAAGCGTCCTCCATTTTTAACTCCCGCCAAATCTTCAAAGAAAAATTTCAGCGTGTGGCTGATGGTGGGGAAGGCGATCTCATCCCAGGGGATTTGCTCTTCAGAAAATAACGCCACTTCCAGACTCTCGACTCCTGCAACGTAATTCAAATCCAGCAAGGTGGCGCGGTAAAACAAATGCACCTGATGCACATGCGGTACGTTTAGGATAGAGAACAGCTCATGCAATTTGATATTAGCGCCAGCTTCTTCTTCAGTCTCGCGTTGCGCTGCCTGTGCAGTGGTCTCATTGTTTTCCATGAAGCCGGCAGGTAGGGTCCAGAAGCCCAGACGTGGTTCTATCGCACGTTTGCATAACAATATCTTGGTGACACCATCTTCTTCCCAAGCAGGAATAGAACCTACGACCATCTTTGGGTTTTGATAATGGATCGTGCCGCAAGCCGGGCAAACAAAACGCTCGCGGGTATCATCAACAGGAATTTGCAAGACCACCGGGGACGCGCATTCAGAACAGAATTTCATGAGCAAAAAGAGTCAAAATTGGCGAATCTGCAAAGTGTAACACCTGTCCGCAAAAGTGCGGCAAAAGTCCTGATCCCATAAAAGAATTGCGCGGAGCAGCAAAATCATGTATAGTTTCATTCTTCAGACGCGGGGTGGAGCAGTCTGGCAGCTCGTCGGGCTCATAACCCGAAGGTCGTAGGTTCAAATCCTGCCCCCGCAACCACTTTTGACGACACGCCACCGGCTTGCATTAATAGCGATACGGTGGCGTTGTTGTATTCAGCGTAGATTCCGTCGTTGTGTTTCAGGATTTGGATATCGCCAAACAGATCACCAATAATTTTACGGGCGCGCTGTGTGTCAGTGTCCAGGGTGTTTTGCAAATCCATCAGAATACGCTTGATACGTGACTGTACATCTTTTGCGCTGGCCTGTGCAGTCGGCCCAGCTACTTGTTCTATTTCCTTTTGAATGCGCTTCTGTTCGCTCTCTGCGGCGATCAGGCGCGCTTTTAAGGCGTCAGAAAGTCCTATGGCCGCTATAGCGTCCACCAGACGTGCAATTTCCTCAGTCAATTCGCGTATACGTGCTTTGCCGGAATATAAACCGGCTGATTCTTGCTTCTTGCGTTCAGATATGATTTTCTGTACCTGGCCTTGAAGTTCATCAAGTGCTGATGGGGACAACAATTCGTCACGGATGACACCCAGCAGACGCTTGTCTGTCTTTTCCCTCGATATGCTCAGCCCCTTGCATACGATCGTGCCCCGGTCTTTGCGGTTGTTACATCCATACAGCCTGGTATTGATAGCAATCATCGCACCGCCGCAATAAGGGCATTTCATCATGCCACCAAACAAAGTACGAGCTGGGGAACCAGAACCCCGACCGCCACGCAAGCGATGGCCAGACAAGCGGCTCTGAACACTGTCCCATACTTCCTGGGCCACGATGCGCAATTCCGGCACCTCGGTAATGGTCCATTCATTCTTAGGTCTGTCGATGCGCTGACGCTTGCCTGTATCCGGGTCTTTTACCCATTGGCTACGGTTCCATACGTAACGGCCAATATAAAGTTCATTGTTTAAAATACCACTACCTTTATTTGCACACCCATAGATAGCAGAAACTGCCCAGGAACTATTGCGGGGCGAAGGGACACCTTTTTCATTCAAAATTGCTGCAATGCGCTGTGCGCTGATGCCTTCAGCATGTTTTTGAAAGATAAAGCGCACCCACCCGGCTTGCTGTTCATTGATGACGTAGGTACTACCAGCATCAGTTTTCACTATGTCAAAGCCATAGGATTTCCCGCCGGCGACAAATCCTCGGCCTACCTGGCCAGCCTGGCCGCGATGGGTTTTATGTCGAAGATCATCTAAATACAGTTCATTGATAAGGCCCCGGACGCCGCGCATGATTTTGCGGCCACCCATTCGGCTGTCATAGCCATCAGACACGCCAAGAATAATGATGCCCTGGTGTTCAAGTCTGCGGACTATACGTTCTTGCTCTACCTGATCGCGGGATAAGCGGTCTAGCCCCTCAACTACCAGGGCGTCAAAGCGCCCAGCGAGTGCGTCAGCTAAAAGCCTTGCACCGTTGGGGCGTTGTTGTACGGGGGTACTTCCTGAAATGCCGTCGTCTCCAAGGACAGAGACGACAGTAAAACCTTCTGATTCTGTCAGACGCCGACATTGGCGGGCCTGGTCATCTATGGATGATTCGCGTTGTTTATCGGTTGAGTACCGGGCGTAAATGGTTGCGCGCATGATTTTCTGCATGATTTTGATTGTAAAGATTATCACGCAAGTCGGCACCCGTCTCATCTTCGGACAAAATTTTGTCTGCGATCTGCTCGGCAAGCAGCTTGATTAGCTGCTGCCAGGCTTGCGGATTTTGAGTCTTTAACATTCCTGAATTATAGTAAATTACCTGGGGTTGTAGCCATTGTCTGCCAGTGCATCCGCAACTTTCATTGCACCTTCTTGCATCAAAAAGGCTTCATCCATACTGACAGCAAGCTTTTTGAAGTCCGAAAAGCTGACTCGCTTAAGAAATTGTGTCAGCGCCTGGGCTTGGTCATCATTCATATATGACGTAATTTTTACGGCTTTCATTTCACTGCACCCCCACGGTTTCAGCCACGATTGCGGCTACTGTGTCTGCATCGATACCCAGCATTACTGCGACCTCGCTATAGCGGCTTGCAGCGTCCTTGCCTGGGGCGTAAGTGATGGCGAATAACTGCAAAATGCGGTGTTTTGGCACAATCATTTGTCACCCCGCCATGGTTTGACGGTGACACCGCATGCGCCGAAAAAGTCATAGGCCGCGCCAAACACTGCGCAGGCATCCTGGGCGATGGCAATGTACTGGTACTTGCCGGTGACTGTTCTTACGTTGACTTGAAAGCTCATATTTCGTCCTTTCTTGGTTTATTTTTCTGTCTGGAAAATCCAGCATTTAACGGATGTTGACGGTGTGGCCAGGGGAGATTGCGTGCCACGGATGACGCTATTTACTACCCTGTTTGTTTCTACAAATTTGCGGCGGCTGCTGGTTTTGAGCACTTTTTTGAGGTCGCGCAATTGCGGCACCTGCTGGCGGCGCTCGGCGGCTACTTGCATGAAGTGGTTCAAGTTGACAGCGATAAAGTTAGGGTCACGGGAATGATTCAGGATGGACATATCACCGTTGTCCAGGTAGTCGAAGGCCTCCCAGAATTCCTGTACCAGTACATGGTCGTTATTGATGACTTGCTGACGCTCTGCTGCCATCGCCCGGATTTGATCTTTCAAAGCATCAAGCTGCCTATCAGTCAGTTTTATTACCAGGGCTAGGGCATCGGCAATTGCCAGCATTTGTGCATGCGTCTCCGCCAGGCGTGGCATCTTTACGGCTGGGTTTTGGCGCAATTCTTTCAAGTACACCGGCGTCTGTTTCTTGATCATTTCCATGATGGATTTTTCTCGCTTGGTGGCGGCCAGCACGAAACCAGAAACGTTTTCAACGTCCATGTATTTGAGTGCGTCGGCGGCTTCGCCTGACTCGGCTGTCTGGGTTGAACGGTCAAAATACAGGTGGACAATGCGCGAAAGGATGGCTTCAGACGCGTTTACCGGGTTGTTTTGCGATATCACGATGGCACCCCTAAAAGGTGGCTCGTAAGTCTCATTGCCGCCCGTTGCCATGCCCCTGGCGCGAGTGCTGCGCCCGTTATACGCCGTCTTGAGTTCATCCCAGTCAAATGACTTTACGTGGCTCTTATCGTCGCCCATGCGTTCACGGTCTGACTCGATCAGCACCACCGGCAAGCAGGAAACCTGGCTGAAATTTCGTGCGCGTGCAGCCAGGCTTGATTTGCTGGGGTCAAATCCTTCATAGCCATTGCGGCCAAACAGTTTCCAAAGAAATTCAATCAGGGTTGATTTACCGGCACCGGCTTCGCCAACCACCTCTAAAAATGGGTATGAACTCTGAGACGCCCTGATTTGTTCTGCAAACAGGGAACCAAACCAGAAAGTAAGCGCGGCCAGGCCTTTGGCACCAAATGCAGTCCAAAGCATGTTTATCCAGTCTGTGCGGTAGTCGTCCCGGTCGCGGTTTATCGTCAGATGTACAGACTTGTTCAGTGACTTAATCGACAATTTGCCAATATCAAAGAAATCTTCGCTGTTGACTTCATTCAACATGCCATCTTTCATTGCCACGTCACCCAGCACATAGCATTCATGCTCAATGCTGTAACCAATGTAATCAATGGTGTCCACGCGCTTGATGTTGTAAAGCTGGTCAGCAAGGATGCGGTCAAGCTGCATGCTGCTGCCGCTATACATCGCACCACCGGCCATACCTAGCAAACGCTTTTTGAACTCCGCTGCACTGGCGATCTGGGCCGCAGTGAATGTGTTTTTCACCGGCGCACCGTCATGCGGGAATGACACCCGGAAGTAGTACCAGCTTTCGTTGGTAATCAGGTTCTCTTGAAAGTACAAAGCCCTTGGCATGCAATTGGCTATTTGACGTATCGTGCTCGATGTAACTAAGGCTTGATCACGCAATGCATATTCAGACATTGTTGTACTGTCTTCAGAGTCTTCCTGAATCTGCCTGGCTTTGTTGTATTGCTCCAAATCCAAGCGGAACCAGTACAACCGGTTGCTAAAGTCAAAATAGAATTCAGTCTGGTCACCATCGTGGCGATAGATCAGCAAGGCCTTTTCCTGTGCTGTCTTGGCGATCAGCAAAGCACCGTGATACTTGTATTCCTCTATGTCCTTTTCGGTCAGGCCATCGCGCTGGTGTAAATCGTTCCAGTCAATTTTGCCCCGGCCTTTTTGCGGTATCTGTGCTGCAACGCAATTCCAGCCTGCTGCCTGGGCTTGCTCGACGTGTTTCTTTGTATAGGAACGGCCAGCGTTATCACCGTCCAAGGCCCAGACCAGCGTACAGTCTTTGTTACCGCGTGATATCTCCAGATTGCGTAAAGCCTCTTCTGGGTAGTTATTGCAACTACCCAGGGCTACCGCTGGTATGTCGTGATGCATCAGTGCTATGGCGTCAAAAATGCCTTCTACAAGCCATATTTCTTTCACCGACTGAATGACCACATTGTCAGGCTTCCACCAATGGCCGTAATACTTCATGCCATACTGAAAATTGGCTTTCTTCTTACCAAAGCGGTACGGCTGATCTATCAGCCTTTCCCACCATCCATTAGCAAATGGAAAGCGGACCGTAGCACTGCCTAGCTTCAGCTTGCTATCAAAATAGGATTCTTGCGTGTACATGCCTTGAACTTTTGACAGGTCAAAGCCACGGCTCATCCTCAGATAAGCGTCTGCTGCTGCGTTGGGGTTGTTGTTATTCTCTGGCAGTGGCTTGTAACGGTCAGACCAGTTATCAAACAATTCTGGATACAGGTCTTTGACATGCCATGTTTCACCGCAATTATTCAGGCGGCCACAACGGACTACCCAGGGATTGCCCGCATGGACAAACAATTCTTTTTTCTTGCAGGTCGGGCACTCACCGCCGCGCAAATAGCCCTTCATTTCTTTTTTAAACCTGAATTCCTTCAGAAGACGGCCAAGTATTTCTTGCTGTAACGATGCATCCATTACGCACCCGCCTTAACTCTTCTGGCCGCTGCTTCCATGTCGCTGTTTGCATGCTTGAGACTGTAACTAAGCGTGCATAAGCCTTGATATATATCTATATTTGCCGGGTTATTTCCGTCAATCTGGGTCAGGATGTTGAAGAGCTTGTCCCTTGTTGCATATAACTCGCAGGGATAAAAAAACGCTTCAATCCGTATGATGGGTTGGCGGTCGCGCTCAGATAAATCTATTGTGGTGGGTGTAATAGTCATATTCATTCAGTCAAAATCACCACTTGCGCGGCGTTTAAAATCGGTTGTTGCTGCTTGTTTGTCATCTGGATGGCCACCAAAGCCAGCAAAGCGCCCCTGTGGCTGTTTCCTTGCGCTTGCCGGGCTTTCAGACCTTCCCCACAAATGCGCCGGTATACGGCCTCTCCAGCAATGTGCAATCGTTGTTAGGGTCGCCAGAATCAAGGGCGATGCCTGGTCAAATGGCACTTCAAGGTGCAAAGCGGCATGCACCATGCGCAATTCGTCTTGTGTGGGCGGTGGCAGGGTCATGTTTTTGGTAACGCGTCACGAAAATAATGCCGTTCAACGCTTAACAATCGCCGGGCTTCTTCAAGCAGATTAATGTTTCTTGAGTATTCCCTTTCTGCTTCCAGATCTTCCAGGCGAATGGCAATCGCCAACAAGCGGGAACTTTCGGCAATGCCGGTGCTAATCGCGCCCAGCAATGCCACATACACGTCATCAGGCAGCCTCATTGCGATTACCTCGTAAGAAGTTGAATTTGCGCGCTCTCTGACGGTCGCGGTACTCCTTGGCGCGCTGGGCTGCACTCTTGGCCGTGGCTTTGCGTGGACGGCCAGGACCAGGCTTGTTGAAGATGTCGATAGTGAATTCATCGCCAGGCTGTTTCATAATCACCACTCCCCGGCCAGGCCGCCCAGATCGTGGATGACTTCGCCTATCAGGCTACGGCAATACAGGCGGCTCATTGTTGGCCCGCGTCGTGATGACGCCAGAAGCTTGTGAATTTCCCGCGCCAGGACAAAACGGGTTGCAAATGTCAAACGCATGGTTACCCCTCTAAAGTTTTAGATAAAAAAAGTCCCTCACGCCTGGGGAACAGGCATGCTGGCAACTACAAATTGTTTAAATTGCTGCGGCTAGATCAGCGTCATGCAGCGGTCAGGTTTAACGACAACTGATTCAAGGCTGAAGCCCTGACGTGCCTAGAAATAGGTATCTTCACGTCATAGTTAGGTACAGCAGAGAGTGATACTGTGCGCAGCACTTCCAGGCCTGCGATAAAGACATGACCGCAATCGACGTTCTGACAGCGGTATGTGATTTCTTTAAACATGGGTGACATCGTGCGGCTTTTAATAGCGCGCACACTTTGCGTGCAATGAGGGCATGGCAGACCGATTACTCTCATTCCGTTGTCCTTTCAAAATCTTCAAGTGAAACTAAAATCATTGCCCGGCCACGACCGGTAATACTCTTCATGCTCTCGCGCAAAACACGTTTAGCCAGGAAGACAGCCGTTTCATCAAGATCACGCAACCCCCATTGAACGCGTACCGCTTCCAGCTTGGCTAATTCTTCGTCGTTCAAATCCAAATTCATTGAAGGCATCTTTTTGTCGGCTCTAAAGTGTCTTGTTAGCGACTGTCAATAAAATTACTTTGTCGCTACTATGAGGTTGCCATTTTGATCAAGCTTGGCAGCTTCTTTCAGCACCAATTCACGCAGCAGTGCTGCCGGTTGTTCGCCCTGAAACTTGGCAATAGCAATGATCAATTCAAACTCGTAGTCGTCAAAACGAACTGTGAGTCTGTTATTTTTTAGGCGTTTAGGGTCTGGATACATGGTGCGTCCTATCCTGGTTGTTTGTTGTTGGCTAATTCATTCTCGTAGTCCTTGAGACCGCGCAAATACATCATGCGCAGAAAGAAGGCAAAGGAACGTTGCTCAGCAATGGCATACATATTTGCCTGCGCCACTTCATGCGAGGAAAGAGATATAGGGGTGCGCGTAGCACCTTTAATTTTAGGTGCGCGTCTAAATGATGTGCGTGTGTCAACTGACATAATGTATCATTGTGTTACGTTATCGAGTAACGCAATCATAGTAAAGAATAATTTAGATGTCAACAGAAAAAACTAAAGAATTGTTTGGTTTTGGGGCCAGGCTTGCGGCAGAGCGTCAGCGGCTAGGGCTTACACAAAAAGCAGTAGCTGCTTTTCTTGATAAAACGTCAATGACGCAGATTAAATATGAGTCAGAAGATACCAAACCAGATTTACTTTATCTCGAAGGCTTGGACAAGCTAGGCGCGGATATTTATTACATTATTACAGGTAAGAGAAGTGATAACACTTTAAGTAATGATGAACGCGATGTTATTACTGGTCTGCGATCACTAGACCTACGGGGCAAAGCAGGTGTCCTTGCTTTGATCAGCGGAATGACCCCGCATGAACCAAAACCAAAAAATGTTTTCCATGGTGGCGTTGGTCAAAACGTCGAAGGCAATATTACTGCGCCTCAGACATTCAATATCGGTAAGGATAAATAATGCGCGAGTTTATATCCCGCATAGCCTTCTTATTTGCTTTCCTCTCACTGATAGCGGTGATTATTGGCATGATTTCCCCGAAAAAATTCGCGGAGAATGATCAGCCTGCTCCTACAAGGAAAAGCATATTTTTCACCTTTATTTTCGTAGCGTTGATCTTGTCTGGTGTTGGATATGCAGTTTCACCTGGTGAGGCCACATCAACGATTTCTCAGCAAGATTCGGATGTAGTCAAATTGCAGAGACTCCATGCTGAAATTGGTGCAATTGAAAACAAATTTGCTCAGCAGATGGATGATTTTTCCGGTGTATTGCAACGTATCCTTTTAAAAAAGGAAGTCCCTGATTTAGAGCGGACTAAGCCCGTTGATATGACATTCGGAGAAATACTCGAAACGTTAGAAAAATCAAATAGCATCAAAGTGCCTGATGTTACTCAAGCTGATGCAAGACGCTATATGACTGACGCAGTTGACGCTCATAAAAAATGGGCACTGACCATGCAAGCAAAGATAGCCGCATTATCAAAAGGGAACATCGAACAGGTTAAAAGGATGAACGCCACAGCAGAAAGTTTTGCCGTTGACGAAGCGATGGCTTTGGGGCTTGCATACAAGGCACTTGGTCTTCCGATTCAATGAACTGTTTTCAGTTCGACTACCGGCCATTTGATTTGAAGCTGATTTTTGAAAGGCGCGGCAAAACTGTCGCCACAAACAACATGGCGTTTTCTACCCATGTTCAGCACAGCAAAAATTTTTTAGATAAACACCGTTTAAAGTGTTGGAATGAATGAGCGTAATTTTCAAATGACAGCAAATAATGAATTTAGAGGTAATGTCGGTCAGGTAGCAAATGGTGACGCTAGTAGCGTGACATCGAATGGAAATGTAGTTACAGTTAATTTTAATACTCCAGACGAACCTAGGGAGATTGAAACTGTCAACGGTATTCAGCGGAAAAATATGTTTGCACGCGCAGAAGAATTAGCTTCCTTAACAAACCGACAAACAGTTGACATCTACAATGATTTTCTACGTGGCTATGGAATAAAGAAAATTAAATTTTTGCCGGTCTCAAAATATAAAGAAGTTTGTGAATTTCTCGATATTGAGATAGAAAAATTCAGTAAAAAGCAAAAATTGGACAGCAAAAAGATTGATGAAGATACGGATGTTTCTAACTCCAAACCGTCAATATCAACGACTAACATATCAATACCTGAAACCAAAAAAATACCTGATTCTGTGCTGGTTTCTTCTCAAACAGTAGTTCACCAGATTAAAGCAGTTCCGCAGCCATGTAAAAAATGTGAACAGTCGCAGGCTAGTTTAAAAAAAATAAAGGTAACAAATAAAATTCTTGCTGTGTTGTTGGCAGTTTCTGTATCTAGTTTTGCCTGGGCATTTTTTAGTGATCGTACTGCGACCGAAGCCAAGACAGTGCAAAACAGCACTCAAGTCTGCGAACACTCCGGCGATAGATTTAGTATTGGCGGTAAAGTAAAAAATCCAGACGGTTCATTAATGCAATGTGTTTTAGTTGATGGAAGTTCAATTTGGAAAGAATTAGAGCAAACTAAAAAGGCTGTCTCTAGATCACCTGTAAAAAGACCTCCACAATCTGAATATGAATGAATTTCTTGTAGCGATAAATCCAGAGGGACAAGTATGAAAAATCTATTCTCAGTCGTGATTGCTTCAGTAGTATTTATTTCTGGAAATGCAGGTGCGGCAAATTATCTTTACCCCGCCGCTTGCGAGAAATCATATTCAAAACAAGGTGAACAGAGTGAGGATTTAACAAAAATAAATGGGCGCACTATTAACTGTGATTCTGTTGTAGTTTCCATGCCAAAAAATGGAAATATCATGATCAGCATAATTGATAAAAAGAGTGATTTAACCCCATTGGGATTTGCCGGTTCTAGATTTGATCTTAAGATAAATCCTAATTTGACAACTTTGCCACTTGAACGAATTTACCTTCCGCATGCAAGTAATCCTAAGGTTCCACAAGTAGTCAATGGAATAGAAGGTTTTTGTTTTCTCGATAGAAAACTCAACTTTAGGGCGCTTTCAGGAATGAGTTGCTCTGCAAAAATTGAGATTGGTACACAAAAGCTAATCTATAACATTGTTGTTCGTATAGTTGGCCCAGGTGAGATTATTCCAGGGACATAGACACTGGTTAATTATTCACTTTTTGGTGCAAGAATATGAAAAATTCTAAACTCAACACAATACAGGTATTGGCAATATTGTCTTTCACTTTATCTGGTTGTAGTGGAACAAACGATAATTCTAGCAAGGAGTCGAGTGCTAAAGTAAAAAAACAAGTCGACTACGCAATATATGATGGTCCAAACAACTCTTCAGACTTTGAAGGAAAGTATCACAATAATTGCACGTCTTCTATTTGTGTTCTAGAAATCAGCCCTGATAATTCTCCGTTAAAAAAAAATGGGGGCACTCCTATTTGTTTAATTCCCAAATACGAGTCTAAGGCGGTCTTGAGTGTTGCTTTTGACCGGGACAGCAATTTTATTGGTGTGAGCTGTCAAATTAGTGAATCAGACTATGCAGATATTTCTTCATACTATGGCATTAATAATATCTACAATAAATATTTGGATCAAAGAGGTGTTTATGAGGACTTTAGAAATTGGAAAACGTCCTCCGGATTTATTACTTCTTACAAAGAATTGATTGGCAGAGGTAATGATGGCAGGATTGGTTATTCCTATAACGTATATGTGGGAATAAAAGAGCACCCTCATTTTTCAGAATTTGTGAAACCGTAACTTCATTTTTTTATTTTACTTCTTCATTTTGTACTGCTTTCTTCTTGCTTTTTTTTCGTTTCCATCTCCAATTGGGTTGTAAACCCCTGTGCCGTGATGTTGTGCGTGGTTTTGACAATTATCCAGTCAGTGTCTCCGATAGGCGCTTTTAGACTTGGAATGGTGACGCCCATCATGGGGGTAATGTCTGGCCTGCCCAACGCCAGTGTAAATTGCAAACTTGCCTTGCCACGTTTTACCCGGTTCATTTCTGCCTTTGCTGCTTGCTCTGCTGCCTCCTGATTGGGATAGGTGTGCCGCAGGCGTTTGGGGTTGTCGTCTTCGCCTATCAACTCGCTTTTTTCCTTCGCGTCGTTGGGGTCATGCCATTGGGCGCGCACGCCGGTGTAAGCGTCTCGGCTGGCGGTATGGTAGCGGTGCTTGTCACCGTCGCGGCGTTCCAGGGTGATGGTGGGCAAGCTTTCGCCTTTGCTGTTGCTGCCTTCATCAATAGGCAGGAACAGCAATGCATCTTTTTTGACCGTGGCAACAGCATCAAACCGCTTGCCCAGCCGGTTTAAAAAATTCACGTCTGATTCGTTAGTCTGGTCGATGTGGTCAATGACCTTACCTTGCAACGACTGGCTAACGCGAGTCGTTAGGCCGTTGTCTTTGGCGATCTGGCCCACGATGTCGGCAACTGTTATTTGATCAAAGCTGCGGTCCTTGCGGGTGCGTACCTGCTTTGCCATCTCGGCACTACGGGCGCGTAGTACTAGCATATCGGGCGCGCCTTCGTGTTCCACTTCGTCCACCACAAAGGTGCCTTTGTCCACCATGGGGCTACCTTGCCAGCCCAGCTGTAAAGTGATTTTGACGCCTTTACGGGGTATCGCCACACGGCCATCACTATCATCAATGGTGATGTTTAATTCGTCCACGGCGTCTTCTCGTGATTCTGTCAGCGTCAGGCTGACCAGACGAGAATATATTTTGCTGGTGATGTCTTGGCCGTCCAGCGTCACGGCAAATGCAGGTTTTGGAGTTCTCATTATTCTAAGTCGATGTCTTCCCAGTCAATAACTTCTTCGCCCTGATCTGGGCCGCCTGCATGCGGGTCTACCTGGTCGCCCAGGTCGCACCGCTTCAGACTAATAGAAAATTCTATTCGGCGTGGCAAGCCATCTGCATAAAACAGGCTTTTGCCTTTTGTCAGGTGCGTGATGAGAAATTGCCCATAGATGCGGCCAGTACCTTCCACCAATACATAGGCGTCGCCAATGTCTCCCATTTCTTCCAGATCATCCAAAGAAGCCGGGTCACCGGCAAAGGCCGGTGCCATCCAGCCGCTTAAGTTAATTGTGTTATCACCAAGCCCGGTGAACTGATGGGCGTCGCGTTCCCCCACGCGGGAGGTGTTAGGGTGCTTCCACTCTATTTGCTGCTGAAAATCTTGATAGGTAGCTGTAGACATGCTGAATACAAACTGACTTAAACACATCATCATTTTTATAGTCCTTGATCAATATTCGTCATAGTCATGCATGGCAGATCGTTTTTGCTGGGCCTTCTGGCGTTCGCGCTTATCCAGTTCAGCGGCCACGGCTTTGGCGATGGCTTGCGGGTCCATGCCTGTCGGTGGGTTAATAATGATTTGTATGCTGTCTGCACTGTGGTATTGATTTGCCGGAGCATTGCCAGCCTGAGCCACTGGCGGGCGGCGGTCAAACTGGATAGGTGCAGGCTGGCGCGTTGCCTCTATTGCCTGGCGTGGTGCTGCAAACTGCATCATGGCGACTTGCTGCGGGTTAAACAGTGGCTGTGGAATGTCCATTGCAAAAGCAGGCGTCATAGCTGCGCTAAAGGCCAGGCCGGTGCCAAGGGCTGTCATTTGCTTGGTGACGGCGTTCAACTTGTTTAAGGGCATCAACTGGCCGCGCTCGATGCCGACGGCCAAACCTTCCATACTGAATTGCCCTAACTCCGCAAACACAACGCTGGGGCTATGGATGCCTAATTTTTCTTTAAACCAGGTCACCACGTTATCTGCCATGCTGCTGATGGTGTCGCGCACGGTGCTGGCCGCGCTAGTGATGCCGTTCACCAGGCCTTGCATCATGAAGCTGCCAAACTCGGTAAATTTGGCCGGGATGTCGATGCCGAAATACCCCAGCACGCCCGCCATGGCGCGATGAAACAAACCTAAAGGACTCCAATTCACCAGCAAAGAACCTACGCCAGCGATGCCACCGTTAAAGGCTTGCTTGATTTCCCCCCATAGTCCTATGAAGAATGCGCTTACTTTGGACCAGTTGCGGTATATCAGATACGCGGCCACAGCAATGGCAGTGATTGCCAGCCCTATAGGGTTCATGAGCAAGAAGCGGCCCGCCACAAGGAAGGCGCGGCCCAACCACATGACGGCATTACCAGCCAGGCGCAAGGCTGGCAACAAGCCACGCAGCCAGCCACCCACGCGGGCGAGGAAGGGACCAATACGCGCAAATGCCGCACCCAGCCTGGCGAATGTACCAGCGAGTAAGCCACCCCTGATACCCAGCATGACCATGCCAAAGCGAAGCATGGCAAACGGGCCTATCAGGGCGGCAAGGCCCAGGGTGGCCGTCCCCATTACCAACAGCACTGCTGCCAAACCGGCAAACGTGATGGTCAGCGCTTTAGCTACGCTCTGATGCCGGTTAAAAAAGCCGGTCAGGCTTTGTATGGTGCTGGTCAGCATTTCCAGCCCTTTATTTACCAAGGGCAGCAGATGTTCACCTAATTGCTGTTCCAGCGTGTTGCGGCGGGCGACCAGGGCAAGGTATTGGCCGTTGACGCCTTGGCCTGACTCTTTGTTTAACTGGTCAATACCATAAGCTCCCTTGGCCGCGTCCCTGTGCTTTTGTATGTTGGTCCGCTCTAGATACATGGATGACATTAGGTTTGCCGCGCTGCGGCTTGAGAACAAGGTTGTGATTTTGCTGATGACCTGGTTGTCTGTCATGCCCGGTTTCTGGATTTTAGGTAACACATCTTCCATCAAGAATTTGAAGGGGTCAGATTTGTATTTATCGGCATTGATCAGGGCATCTGGCCGCATTTTGGTGATGTGGCCAGTCTTGCCGTACTTGATGGAGTTTGGGTCTATCAGGCCATCTTTGTGCAGTTCTTCGGCAGTTTGTTGGGTGGTACGGCCCACTGCCCAATTCTGATAAGCGCTCATTAAGGATGTGCCGGTGCGGTCGCCGCCCATCTCTTGTATGTTGTGAAGCATGCCAAAGAAAAAACTGTCATCTGACAATTGTTTTGCAGCCACTCCACCAGTCTTGATCATGTTCAGCAGGTCTTCCGGCTTGACCAGGCCGCCCGATGCTACATAAGCCTTGGTAGAGAAATCCAGCACTCGTTTGAAGGTGTCCATGTCTTTTAACGCGCCGCGCAGCTCGGCAACTTTGATTAAATCCATAAACATGCGTTCTGCTGCTTCGCCGTGGCCTTCACCGCCTCCGCGCTGTTGCATGACGCCCTCGATACCGAATTTCATTTTTGCCAGCAGTGGTGTGACCTCTTGCGCATGGTGGAAGTCGCGCAAGATAGATTGCGCCTCAGTCAACAGCTTGAGGTTTTCTAGACTGCTGCTGCCCATGATGTCCATGCCTTTGGCGAATTGGACGCCTTCTTGCACCATGTGCTCACCTATCCCCAGGGCGCGCAGGCGGGATGTCTGTTGCTGGAACTGGGCGGCCTGGTCCAGACTTTTGATAACGGGTACACCCATGGCCGTACCGGCCATGGTCATGCCCATGCCGGATACCGCCATGTCACCAGCGGTGCCGCGTGTTTTCTTCATGCGGTTTTGTGCAGCGGCTACCTTGTCATTGACGGCGGCCAGTTCTGCTAATTTTCGCTTTTGGGCATCTATCTGGCTATTCGTGGATGCTATATTGCTGCGCAAGCTGCGTTCATGGCTGCTCAGGTTGTTGGTACTGATACCAGCGGCGTTCAGCTTGTCGCGCAGGGCTTGCAGTTGCTGGCCTTGCTGCTGGTGCTGTTCTTTGATGAGCCGGGCCGCTTTGGTTGCCCGGTCAAATTCCCGCGTCATGGTGCGCGTGGGGTTTTCTGTGGCCTGTAGCTGTTCAGCCAGACTCTTTGCCCTCTGGCGGGCTTCTTCCAGCCTGCCAGCGGTGTGTTTGATGTCGGTATGCAAATGCCTGAACGATGACAGGTTTTTTTGCTGGCTGTCCAGGTCCTTCAAGCGATCACGCAATGCCTTAAGGGCCTTGCTACTGGCGGTAGATTCGCCAATGATGCGTTTGAGGGGCGCTGTAATGCGCTCTATCATGTTAAAAACGACTTGCAGTTTCAGGTCACGTTCAGACATCTGCTTTACTCCGTTGTGCTGCGTACTCTGGCACGTTCGCGCCAGTCCATTAATTCCAAGACACCTAAATCATCCATGGCGGCAGGCGGCCAGTGAAACACTACCGCCACGTCTGCCATGGCGTCTTCTATGTGCGGGGGAATGCCATGCGGTCCGCTTTCTTGACTAAAAAAAGCGACACCTCCGAGGCAATTTCCACCAGGTCTGCCGGGTCGAGGTTGGCAACGTCTTGTGCTGTCAGGATAGGCGCGGTGATACGGGGCAAAACCTGTTGCAAGGCCACTACGTTCATATTGCCCAGGTCAATCAAGGATACGCCGCGCAGTTCGCCAGACTTTGGTTTGCGCAATGTGATTTCAGTGATTTCATTGTCGCCACGTTTCAACGGCTCATCCAGAACGATGACTTTTGTAAAAGAGGCTGCAACTGCTGTTGCTTGTGTTGTTTGAGTGTCGCTCATGTTGTCTACTTTCTAAATGTGTGGAATGGATAGTTTGTACTGCCGGTGTTGATTTGCTGCTTACATGCCTATGGCGGCGCGTATTTCTGCGGTGCGGTCAATGCCTCCGATAATTTCCACGCCGTTGATGAAATCCAGTTCAATGATGTCTTCACCGTTGACGGACAATTTGTAATAGCTGCATGTGGTCTTGTATTTTTGTTCGCTCTTGTCGGCCATTTTTGCATTACCCATTTCAATCTCTTTATGGCGGCCACGAACAACAATTTCTACTGCGTCTACTGCGCCGTCCTGATCGTTTTGATAGGCACCGGCAAAGCGCAGCATGATTGCGTCGTGGGTAATTGCTCCGTATTGCGCCAGCGCGTCCACCAGCAGGCCGCCCGCCGTCCAGTCGAGTTCAATTTTTTCATTGTGGTAGTCGATTTCGATAGGGCCAGACATACCACCGGCAATATAGTCTTCCATCTTGCGGGACAATTTGGGTAAGGTCAGTTCAGGGACGAGGCCAATGTATGAGGCACCATCATTGAACAGATTAAAATTTTTGAGTTTGCTTGGTAATCCCATGTTTGCTCCAGGTTGTTTGGTGGATGGCCAGCCACTACGGCGGGCGAGATTCAGTCTTTAGGTATTGATGCGCTTGGCAAAGTCGGCCAGGTATTTGTCTGTAATGCGTTGTTGCAATACCAGGTCTTCCAGCGGCGGCACTGGCGTGTAGTCGTAGTCAATCGTCAGTGAACCGATTTTGAGACTGTCCTTGCCGTTTGCTGCTTCGTCGTACCAGGCTTTGCCGTCAATGATCAGCCCGGCTGTTTTGAGTGCGCGGAATTTGGCGTTGATAGCTTCAATCAGATCACGCACTAAGGACGGGTGCAAGGGCTTGTCTACAAAGCTGAAATGCACTTCTGCAATGGTGTCTGCCAGCACCTGGGCCGTGCGGGTGTAGTTCTCGAAAAAGAAAAATTCAGCTTCTTCAGCGGTACGTGAACCCCAGAAGCGGTACCCGTTTTTGTTAATCAGTGTTGTTACACCGGCGGCATTCAATACCCCGGCATCTGTCGCCGGTGATTGCAGGTCCCAGAAAACGTCTCGTGCAATGCCTGTGGGACCATTGACGACGATGTTGGACAGGGATTTATGCCAGCCTATGTCATTGTCTATCTTGGCGCGCAGGCCCAGGGCATACGCTACCGCCGGTATTGACGCGCTGGCATTGGTGGCAGTGTCGAAGTTCACAAAGTCCGGCCAGATCACCATCACTTCACGCTGGCCGAAGTGACCACGATAAGTTATGGCGGCTTCTTTGGTCTGTGCGCCCCAGGCACTGGCATACACAAAGGCGCGCAGCTTTTGGGCAATGCTGGCAAGTTCTGTGGTGACCGCCTGCGTATCGAGGCCAGGCGCTCCAAGGATGCGCGGCTTGATACCGAACTTGGTTTGTGCAGCCAGCAAGGCTTTTGCGCCGGTGTATTGGCCGCTTGGTGTGACTGTGCCCACCACATTGGCGGTTTGCGCTGCTTCGTCGTCTGCCTCTTCTACCCGTACAACAACTGT
Source organism: Undibacterium sp. Ji42W (assembly GCF_049340405.1). NCBI lineage: Bacteria > Pseudomonadati > Pseudomonadota > Betaproteobacteria > Burkholderiales > Oxalobacteraceae > Undibacterium > Undibacterium sp. Ji42W. The sequence continues at coordinate 364,331 of NZ_JBMPOV010000001.1, read as the reverse complement.
CAAGGCGTTGGTTTGTTTGGAAATGGCATCCAGCACCTTTGCCAGCGTGCCTGTGTGTCCTGCCTTGCCTTTGGCGGCCAGGACGTTGGTAATCAGCACCGGCGTGTTCAGGGGAAATACTGTTACATCTGCATCGTCAGCAGTGGCAACCAGGCCTATGACGGCGGTAGACACTGAGCGTATCGGGCGCGTGCCTTCGTTGACTTCAATGACGCGAACGCCGTGGTGGTAAGTGTTTGTAGACATCGTTTATATGCTCCTGTGGTGATGAAACAATGGGTAGGCTGATCATTAAGCCAGGATGGCTGCGGCGCGGCCTGGCTGTATCAGCCCGGCAATTTCAAGGGCTTGCAGGCCTGGCGTTGCTTCTGCTGTTTTTATCCAGTCTGAGTTTTCCAGGCGCATTACCCAGGCTTTCAGGCTGGCGTTTGCATCTGCTGCGGCCAGGATGGCGGCTGTTTCTTCCCTGGTGAAGCGGTCGAGGAATTCGCCACGCGTCAGACGATTGGGAGTCGCTACAGGCACGTCTACAGCCCAGGTGAAGGTTTGCACTGCATTAATGTCTGTCAGGGCGTTTACGGCTTGTTCTGCTGCGTCATTGCTGCGGCGTATCGCTTCACGCTCGGCAAGTACCTGGTCAATGTCGGCCAGGCTGCCCCAGCCTGCTGTATCGCGTTCTTTGGCGCGTTGCAGCTTCCAGTCTGTTGAAGCAATCAGCCTGGCTGCTTCTTCCTTAATCAGCTTGCAGCGTGCGGTTTTGGCGTCCACAAGGGCGGCGCTGTTGTCCAGGGTGATTGTGGTCTTGCCTTTGGACACTTTGACCGTATAGAAAGCCAACAAGGCCGGGTTAAAGCCTTCTGGTGCCGGGATCAGGCGCACGCCTTCCCAGGCTTGCAGGCTATCGTCTTGTGAATAGCCAGTGATTTGATTTGCAGTGTCAATAATCAGTTGTGTCATGGTGTGCCTTAAATTGCGAGATAGCCGATAGACATATAGAAAGTGCCTGTGCTTACATCAGTGAAGTACATCGCGCCGTTTTGACTGCCTACTTGCTTATTGGCAGTCGTCAATGTGAGCGAAGTGGAGCCGTTCGGGGTAGCCGTGTATTGGGTTGTGGTGCTGATAAGGTAGAAATTGCCTGCCGTGCTGTTATAGGTGCCTGCAATTGCCAGTGTTAAGAACTTGCCACCTATTCCAGCCCCTTGTTGTGCTGTCGTGGCGTTGTAGTTACGTTGCACCACCGTCATTTTGTTGGTGAATAGCCATTGATACAGTGCTGTTGCCGTGGTGGTCATGGCTGTAGAAATGCCGGTATTGCCATGCAGTGCATTACGTATGCCTGCGTCAGCAAAGAACGCCGTAGGCATTGCCGTGCGGCCTGCGGTGATTTCACTTGAAACAAAATTCCAGGCGTCTAATGATGCGGTGGCATCAGCAAACAGATATGCCATGATCGTGGTCAACTTGGTGTACAGCGCCGTCATAGCAACACTTGATTTAGCCAGTTCGCGCAATGCCGTCAGACTTGCCCCTATTGCATCTTGTGCCGGTGTGTTGGCTGCAACCGCGTTTAACCAGTTGGTAGACGCATAGATCAACGTCATAGCGGCTTGGACGCTGGCAAATTTGTCCATTGTGGTGCGGCTGGCGACTGTCAGGGTCAGGCAACCTGGTATCGCGGCGATGTATGGAACCAGATAGGCCGCTTTAGTTTGTATCCATGTCTGCATAACGCTGGATGCCATGATGTCTTCCCAGGCCAAGGCACTGCCCAGCAGCTTGGGGCGCAATACGTCGTCTTGCAGCGCCACTTGTATGGTCTTGGCTTCGTCACTGCAAAGGCGCTGCCATACACTGCGGTGGCTTGCGTCTGTCAGCCAGACATCGATATCTGCGCTGGTCATGGCGTCAAACAAGGCCAGTGTGTCGCGGCCTATCAGGGGCGCATTAATCACTTTATCCAGGGCACCAAACAGCGCGCCATTAATCACAAGTGTGTTGATGTTGGCTTGTGCCAAATCCGCGCTTTTAAGCAGGGTACTAGCGCGGGCAATGTACTGGTCACGGAAGTCGGCTAAATTAGTTGAACTCATATCAGATCAATCCTGCAAAAATAAGGGTAGACAGGTCGTCAAGCTGCGCTTGCAGGTTGTCGGTGGTGGTTTTACTGGCCTTGTTACCCAGCCCCGCATTCAGCGCGGTCACGTCGGCATCTATCGCCGTGAAGGCTGTGCGCATGCGGTCCACCTCCTGCGCACCGGGGTTTTGGATGTGGGGCAAAGGGTATTGCCGGTTAGCGGTCTTTTGATCAATCATGGATATCCTCAAATGACGATGACACGCAAGTTGCGGTGACGTGGCCGTGCTGCTGTGTTGCCGCTTAATTCCAACTTGGCGCGCAGCCGGTCTGCATTGACACCGTTCAATTCATAGGTCAATTCGTGCCAGTCAGCAGCGATGTCCCGGCTGGATAGAAAAGGCACTGCTGTGTAGACCGGTGCGCCTGCCGCCTCTGGTGCCACACCGACTGTCAATGCTGCACCGGCTGGCAAATAGCAATCCACCACAATGCGTACCCGGACGTTTTGCCCAGCGGGTACCAAGGGGCTGATGTAGTTGCCCTGGTTGGACACCGTACCGGCCAGTAGCGTGACGCCTGGGTGAAGTACCGGCGACAAGTTGGCAGCGCCGGTTAATTTGGCCGTAACACTGAATTGCCCGGTAGTAGGCGCAGCCAGGCGTAACGGCTGGCCGTCGTCCACGTTCAATACGCTGCCACCTGGCAAAGTGATTTGATATTCAACGCGGGTCTGTGCGCTTGGCGTTTCTACCAGGCTTAACAGCATCAAGTCCGTGACGTTGGCAAGGTTTGCATTGCCAAGGGCGATGGTGCGCGTAGTGTTCGTAAATTCAGCAGCCAGCAGGCGAAACGCCAGGTCACGGTCTTGGTGCGGTGTCCAGGTAGTGGCGTTGCTCGATGACAGCAGCACGCCCACGGTGTACGGCTGGCTTGCTACCCATTGGCCTTTGTGGTCGTCATACTTGCCCAGCTCGGCAATGCTGGTGGCCGTGGTGGCATCGTCACACAAAATAACCAGGGCATAGTCCACACCACCGGTCAAGCTTACCGGGTAATCAAAATTAATCCTTGTGGCCTGGCCGTCCACGTTGATGGTGGATGCTGCAATACGTGCCTGGGCTACTACTTTTTGATTCGGTATGCCTACGCTGGTTTCACGTATCTGCACGGCCAGTAGAGAATTGCCCCTGGCGGTGAACCACAGGTCAAGCCCGGCAATTTGGCGATCTGCTGCCAGGGTGAATGTCTGGGCCAGCGGGTCTGCTTTCAAAAATGTCACCCAGCCGGATGCATGGACGGTCACCAGTTGTTTCACGTCCTGAATTTCTACGCCGGTGCCGCTGTAGATAGAAACGCCAAAGCTGCCATGACTACCCACGAATTCAACGCGCTTGCTACCTGCTGGCACCTTGGCCGGGATCTGAAATGTGCCGGTAATCGTGCCAGGCGTTGGCGTTGCTACGTTGCCGGGTACAACGGCAATGCCATCAAATCGCAAAGTCTGGATGGTTTCACCTGCTTCAAAACCCTTCACGGTAAAGCCGACACTGATTTGACGGATGAATTCCGCTGCCTTGCTGGTGTGGCTGATGTCGCGGGTAATTTCGTTTGTCGTGTCGTAGGCTTCGCCGTTTTCGACAATCCACAGGCCCACGCGGCGAGTGATGTTTTCTGTGATGGTTTCTGTGGCCGGGCTGTTCCATTGCGTGTCTATGTCTGTCCAGCGGTCAATTGCTGGCGTTAGAGTTACGTCTGATGGCAACGGGTCAAACGCATCATATGGATTGATTTTCATGCTGCCGGTGCGCCATGGCTGTTCCAGCAGCGTTACCGGGTTGAATGGCAGTGTCTGGGGCGCAGCCAGGCTGATGGATAGCAAGTTAGGCTGCACGGCCACCGGTAAGGTCAGTTCACCGCCAAAGATGGCGGCGGTTTGGGCTAAGCCCTGGTCGCGCACGCTGTCAGACATGAAAGGGTCTACCAGCATGCCGCGTTTTGCAGTGGCGTCGCGTAATTGGGTATTGCTTACAAGCGTTTGCTGTGCGATCAATTCGCTAAGCGTATCAAGGCGTTTTGCGTAGGCAGCAAGGGTATCCATGGGAACTACGCGTACGCTGTCGGTCATGACAGTGCGCGGTCCGGTGCGCCAATTTTGGAATACTGACGCCAGCGGCAAGAGGTTGGCCGGTACGGTGGGCGGGCGTGGGTTGCGGTCAGCAGCGACACCAGACAGCCAGACCAGCGCACCGGCGCTATCCATGCAAAGACGATCTATACGGGGCAGCATGCGGTTATAGCTGATCAGGATAGCAGTGCCAGCTACCGCGCCAGTGATTGTGCAGCCGTCGGCATCAATCACGCTTGCTGGCACTGTGGCAAGGTATTGGTACGTTACTTTGTAGGTGGTGCCGGGTGCTGGTTCTGCACCTGGTAAAGACCAGTCTATCTGCTGGGCGGTGAATTTCCAGTCCACATCCTTGGCGTAAGTGGTTGCGCCTTGTTTGACTGACAATACGACCAGGACAGAGCCATCTTCCAGCGGGTCCAGCGCGCCGGTAAAGCCGCCGTGTGCCACATCTATGGTCTTTTGCGCTGTGATGGTCACATGCGTGACATTCGCAGCCGGGGCGCGATCAAAGTTCACGCGCTGGGCGGCTGGCCCGGTGGATTGGTGCGGCTCATTTTCAATAAATCGCAAATCAGGTGCAACAGCGCGCACCAGGCGGCGGCTGGTGGGTAATTCAACCGCAAAGCCAGACACGCGGGCGCGGCCCTCGCTGACTGTATAGACCTGTTCGCCGCTCGGTATGTCATTTGCAGCGCTGACGTTCAAGCCGTTCACCACATAGCTGCCGCCGGATGAATCGCGGTCATAGCGGGCCAGTGCCTGGGTCACGCCATCCAGTTGCGGTGGTGGTTCTTTGCTGCGTACTGTGCCGTCTTCGACCGTATAGACTGGGAAAAAATCACCTGTCTTGCCATCACCGGCAAAGCCCCATACAAGCAGCTTTTGCAGGCGGCCTGCGCCTGGCTTGTCTTCGCCGCGTACATTCTTGGCGCGGTTTCTCAAACTTGGGTCTTCAAGTTCGGTAATGATGTGCGGTTGCAGGTAAACGCCAACAGTGACCAGGCCGACAATCGCAATAGTGAAAGTGGCCGGGGCTACCCCACGTACAGAGCCATCAACGTACAAAGCGCCAGATTCGCAAGTAGTGGCTCCAGTCAGCGGATTGACGACTATACGGGCGTCACGGATAACAGCAGCGTCAGCCATCAGTACATCTGCAATCCCTTTTATGCGGGCCTGCAGCAGGCTTTGCACTTCGTTCATTTCATCAGATTGAATTACTTTGTCTGCGCGATACAGCACCGTATCAAACTGCTTGGCCGGGTCGTGCCGGTTCAGGTAGCCAGCTAAATTAATGTTTTGGTCCATGGGTTCCCTGTTCAGAATGGCAATACATAACGGTAGACTTGCTCAGTAGCGCCGGAACGAATGAGGCGCGGGATGTGGTCAAGCATGTAGATGCGGCCCGGTGCTGTGATTTGCGCCGGTGTGAAATAGCGTTGTCCAACTGGCAGGCCTGCGGCCACTTCTGTGCCTGCAAACAAGGCCAGTTCGCGGATGCTTTCGCCGGTGCCGTCTGAGTAATCAAAAACAAATTCAACAAGTACCCAGCGGGATGGTGTATTGACGATGCGGTACAGGTCACCGCCTGGCGCTTTGATGGTGTTGGCCGCGTTGGGGTCTGTTTCTGGGACCACGAATTGCTTTTGTGATGCCAGGCGGCGGCCTATCTCATCTACCAGGGCTGTGGCTGTGACAGCTTCAGAATCTGGTGCGGCGTCCCATGCAGCCAGGCCACGGCCCCAGGCCAGATGCAATGGGCGATTTTTAAAAAGTTCGGCCAGTTCTATGCGGCCTTGGTCTTGCAGGGTTGCCATGTCAGTTCCTTATTGTGGATTCGTTGGAATAGCAATTAATGGGTAGGTCACTGCCCAGCCGCTTGCCCATTGGTCTGCCCAGCCATACACTGGCAATGCAGGATTGCAGACGCTAAGTGCTGTACCTGGCGCAATCGCTTTAATCGGTGCTGGCATTTGCTGGGCGTTCAATACGGCGCAATAGGTCGCGTGATGCGCGTTTCTCAGGGGCTGCAATGCCGGTTGATTGACAAGGCCAGTGGACAGGTCACTGATGCTTACCACGCTGTTTAAGCGGATTTCGCTATCGAGTACCCAGCTATCAAACTGCATCATTGAATCATCAACGATGGTGTTTAACTGGCGCGGGCGGTGTGCTGCAATGGGTGCCAATGCTGGCGGCGCGTTGACGGTGGCCGTGTGCGTTTCACCGAAAGACAGTTTTACGCCGTCTGTAGCGGGGTCACCGGACCAGATACCAGAATCATCATCAAACAAGCACTGATCAAAGCTGGTGCCATCAAAGCGGCCAGCGCGCAGGTCAAGACCGTGATACAGGCGATAAAAACGGCTATGCGCTGGTATGGATGCATTCACCACCTGGCCTATACGTGCCAGGTCCAGCGCTGCCAGCGTAGTGCCTGGGTCTATGTGGATATAGAACTCGTCTTCTTCTATCGTTACATTGTCGTAGCCAATCCAAGCAAGGATACGCAAGACGCTGGCCGCGCTGCCGCGTTCACGCAACCAGGGCAAGCCTGCATTGATCAATTCTGCTGTGCTGTCGAAGTGCAGCGAGAATTGCGATAAATTCCACTCTGCCGCAAGCCATGGCTGAAAGCTGGCGGGCAAGCTGGTGAACAGGTTGGCCGGTGCATCTGCTGCGGTGTCCAGGACAGCACGCGGGGCAACGCGCACCAGATTGCGTTCCAGTTCGCTGGCATTGGGTGGCAAGAGTTGCGCAATAGCAGTTGTAAGCGCAGTCATGCGACACCGCCATCAGTCAACTGTATGGCCCCGGCCACGGCGTATTGATCAGCAGCCAGCACCGTATTGCCTGCGGGCTGGCCGCTTACTGGAAATTCCACCCGGCTTATACCTGGTTGCTGCAATTGTGCTGTTACCCAGGATAGCGGCACACTGCGGCCCAGGCTGGCATAAGTTGAAAGCGATGCCGTAAAAGCAGCGGTAATTTTTGTGACGATATCAGCCGGGGCGCTGGCATCACGCCACAGTGTTGCTGTCACATTCAAGGCCAAGGGCTGGGCCACGGCGATAAGTACAGGTATCCCCAGCGGCCTGGCGTTGGGTGCATTGAGTGCAGCCAAAACAGCAGCGCTGGTGGTTTCCGCTAGGCTGACATCGATCAACCACAGTACAACACTTACCACCCCTGCGCTGGGGCTGCTGACACTGGCGGCTTTTACATTGGGGCTTGAAGACATGGCGATCAGGCGGTATTGCTCAGGGGTGCCATTGCCAGCCAGGGCAGCAATGCGCAATTGAATGCGCAAGCGGTAACGGTCGTCTGCTTCGCCTGGCATACGGGCCAGGTCATAGAATGCACCTTTGTGGTCAAGGTCTGTGCCGGTGGCGTATGCCAGCAGGTTGGCGCGTGCGGCCTGGTTGACGCGATTGCGCAAAAGCATTTCACGGTAGGCAAATGCTTCTATCTGTTTGACCAGTGGTTCAGATGGCAAGGCCAGCACATTGGCCGCACCTGGCTGGCGTTGCAGAAAGTCTTGCTTATGCGCCGTGACCAGGGCTTCAAAATCCAGTTCTTCGATGATAGCCGGTGGTGGCAACTTAGTTAAGTCAACCTTTAGATCAATCATGCTTGCCCCCGGATGGTCAGCGGCAAAGACAGGTTAAAGGCTTTTGATGCGCGCACCAGTTGGCCTTTCAATTCAATGATGACTTTGCCTGGTATGCCGGTGCGGTACATTTTTACCTGCGTCAATTTGATGCGTGGTTCCCATTTGAGCAATGCTTCAGCCGTGGCGGCATACAGGCGTACTTGTGTCGCGCCGTTGTCTGGTTGGTCGATCAGTTCAAACAGCAAGCTGCCATAGTCGCGGCGCATGACGCGGCTACCTATGGGCGTGGTCAGTATGTCGGCAATGCTTTGGCGCAAATGCGCCAGGCCTGCTATACGTTCTCCGGTGTTTAAATTCATGCCTGCCATGATTTTTAAATTCCTTGCTTCAGTCTGGAATGACAAACCAGTCACGGCCTGTGCTGGGATGCGTGCAGCTTGCGTGGTGGCCTTCACGGCATGCAGGTATGCCGTTCAAGGTCATCCATGTGGAACCCTCAACCATGACAGGGTTAGCGTGTGGCACAGGGCCATGCGGGACGATGCGGTCACCCAGGACAACGACAGGCAAGCCATCAACAGCAAAGAAGTCTTGACCACCGGCACGGTGCGGCCCGCCTGCACGGTCGAGGGTTTTAACAGCAATGCCGTGGCTCATGACTTGACGCCCTCAAATTTGGGCGTGCGCAGCGTGGTGCCCTCTGTGGTCAGTTCCAGAGTGGTATTGCCAACAGCAAAACTAAACTTGCCATTAGCGGGCAAGGTAATGATGTAGTGATGGTCGGCGTGGTTGTAATCGACAGTCGCGCCGTCTGGGTATTGAATGCGGTGGTTATCTGGATTGTCGTCTGGTGCCTGGTTGTGATTGCTGGCGACACCGGGAAATACGACACCTGCGGCCAGATCACCAGACGGCGAAAAGATGATGCATTGTTCGCCAACTGTTGGCGGGCACCATGTTTTTGTAGCGCCTGCACGTGTGGCGGCAATTGGGATTAATGCGGTAGTAATGTCGCCAAATTTGACACGCGCCAGCGGTACGCGTCCATGCTTTACTTCAGCAATGACGCCGTAGCGGACGATGTTTTCTAAGCGGCGAGAGAGGTCGGCAAGATTGAAATTCATGCCGTCTATGGTGACGGCTGGCGAGGTTTAGGTCACGCGTCTAAGGGTTGATATGTAGATTATCAACCTCCTATTTTTTATTCGTGATTATGTCTTATCTCAGACCTGATCTTTTCAAAATATTCATCATCTCCATGCCAAAATATATTAACAAAATCAAACTGATTTATTTCTACGATTGCATTTGGTTCAATTTTACATTTAGGTACTACACCTTTTTGAAATTCCAGGGCCTGTAGTATTAATGAACTTTGTTTGTAATGCGTATCAAATTCCATCGCAACTACCAATGGTTCGATTACGTCAAAGATATTGTCCAAATAACTGGAAAGTTCATCAACAGGAAACGGCGTATGAAATCCATTGTGAGTTATAAAAATTTTCTGAAGCTCAGGAGGCAAAGTTACATTATATTTTTCCGAAAAATCCTTTCTTAACCAATATAAATTGGATATAGAATCTTGCCATTCGTATTGGTTTTTCCCCTTAAATGACTCAGTCTGCACAAGAATATTTTGGATATATTCGTTAATTTCATTTTGCAAACTCTCTCTCATAACAAAATCTACATCAGGTTTTTCGCCATAAATTTTTGCATAGATTTTTCTAACAAATTTCGGATGAATGTGAGGTGCCATATTGCGTGAAAACGAAGCTAATGCGGGAGGTGATGTTTTTATACTGTTTTCATTTTTTTCTTTTTCTTCGTAATAATTTTTTGTGCAATGTTTTTCGAATTCTTCAAGATGCTTAAAACGGTTTGAAAAGTGATTTTGTTCTGCTGATTGATTAATTTGAGCCTTTGTTTGTTCAGAACGATGATTAGACGCGCACAACGCAACCAAAGGGATAATCAGGCCCAAAAACCCAAAAGGGATTTTGAATAAATTAAACATTTCGTTAAAGCCGTCTGCACTAAACTTAAAATATAGATTTGTATTGCAGATAATGGCGATGGCAATTGCTACAGAAAATATAAGCGGGATTACAAACGCTAATTGAACAATCCTGAGTTCCAACAAGCTTTTTTTGGGGTCAAACATTTTTAACATGGTATGAACGTTATCAAGATTATTTAAATTTAAGGACCAGGGTCCATTTGAGTCGACGCTGAGAATTTACTTGTTAAATTGCACAGATAAATCCATCTTAAGATTCTAGTTACGGTAGTTCTATTTTCGAACGAACGTTCTTGTTGATGAAATTGCCTCTTCTAATCTTTCCTTAAATATGCTCATGCCTGGGAATACAACTAGACTGCTAAGAGTCGCCATGTGGCCAAGCAGGATTAAAGTTGATTGAGGGTTTTCTTCTACGGTCGTTAAAATTCCATTTAGTTTGGAGGATCCAACTGATGACCGAAGACTGCTTAATGCTTTTACTGCTGGGTCATAGCAGTAAGAAAAAATTCTCCTCAAATCATAATCAGGGTCGTCAATTTTAAACAGAACATATCCTCGGCAATTTTCGTTACCAGGTTCTCCATGCCATCCCCCCCAGAATTTGCGAAAATTATCTATTGGGTCAACCCCTGGAATCAAATCGAAATACTGTTTATTTTGTTTGATTATCAACTTAAGATTTGCACCTTCCCCCCCAAAACTGTCATCAGAAAATTTCGTGTGGAAGAATTTCACTGTTGAAGAAGCATTAATAAGTGGTCGTATTACATTATCAAGAAGTAAGTCACGAATGATCGTTCTTCCTTCATCGTCAGTAATCACAGACGCAGCATCACTTGAAATTTCTGAGTGCAGTTCAGGCAGGCCTACAACAAAGTTTTTGTTCTCTGGCGCGTTATCACGAACAAATTCTAAAAAAGGGGTCTTGAGCATCGAATTTCCTAAAAATCAAAGTCTTTGTAGATATTCACGATTTTGTCAAATATTGGCTTTATTTCCTTGACGTTTGCTTGCTCTAATTTGCAGACATTATCAACATAGCCTGCGACATCCCTGATGACTTCTAGATATTTAACCTTCGCGGCTTTGTTTTGAAAAATCAATTTAAAAGCTTCTCTGCCTTGGTTTGGCGGCGCAAAGCCATTGACTACAAAAGCGATTTCTAAGAGCCTATGTATAGCTGCGTGCAAAGGCTCCGGAAGTTCCGCGTATTGCTTGGCAGCGACCTTGCCGCCCGCAAATTTCGGCAATGTGTGATGGTCAGCTATTCTTCCAACTGTTCCTCCAAGCTCAGATGTAGTTTTGCACAAATTCTGAATAATTTTATTTAAGTTGCTGATTTGCTTCATCGACATCCCTGCCGTTTGCATTTCGTTTTGATTCATTCCAACAATTTGATCCATCAATGTTATTCGACCAGTAGGGTCGAATTTATTAATGGGGTCATTTTGAGCATATGAATATTTGTGCAGGGAGGCTGGCTTTTCTTTCTTGCCAGGATCGGGGTCAGGACTAATAAATCTGCCGGTTTTAGGGTCATACCACCGTTCATGCATATAAACTAAATCTGCAACCGGATCGTGCTGCTCTTGACGGTAACCCAGCAAAATAGGGAATTTATCAGAAGCCGTTGCGCCTTGTGAGTCGATCAGATTTCCAAATCCGTCAAAATTCTGTGTGCCAGCTATGTTGCCTTTATCATCGGTCAATGTCGTGAGCGATCCACAAGGATTATTATTGTGTGCGTACAGTGTTTTATAGGTGCCATTGGATTGCAGCACATTGACAGAAATTAGGGATACGCAGTCGGGCAGTGGTGCCCATACATATGACTCAATAAGCAAGCCTTTACTATCAGTAACCGAAACGACTTTATCACCAAGGGTTGGGTCTGTTAGATAATTGAATGGGGGTGTTGGTACTTTGGGTGTTGATTGTGCTAAAGCACTATTCTGAAAGAATAGGCTGCAAATAAAGAAAATACCAAATAAGGCCAATAGCCGATTTTTTTTCATGTTTCGGGAGGGGTAAGATAGATGAGTGCTTCAATGGGCGCAAAGTCGCATTCAAACAAAGATGTTTAAAAGATCATATTCTACCCTGAAAAATGATGAAAAATTAACTCGTAACGCAGATGTCTGTCTCAGCCGCCAATTTGAATTCGTCAATTCTCTTTATGATTTGATATGTTTTAGCAGAGCGTCTTGTATCGTTTCTCTATCTGCTGTGCTAAAACCAAGCAAACGACGTTCTGCATATCTGACTTCTGGTCCATCCTTAGCAACACGATCACCTAGCCCAAACTGATGCACTCGCGCAATTCTCGCCACCCGCCCGAAAAATCCAACAGCAATTTCATTACCGTCTTCTTTCACTTTCAAATGTGTATTAGTACGCAGCTTGTTGAACATAGCGGCCTTCTGCCGTTTGATTCGCCCCTTCTTACCGCGTAAATCCTTGCGCGGTTTTCTTGCTGTGTACGCGATGCCTTCCGGCGTCATCTGTGTTTTGATGCGCTGTTGCTGACTGCGGCGCAAATCCTGGGCAACCTGCAAATTCACTTTACGTCTTTGTGCGGGGTCGAGTTGGGCAAGCAGGACGCTTGCCCATTGTTCCAGGGTTTTGAGGTCGTCGCTCATTGGGCTGTTTCGGTTTTGAGTACCTGCCATTCAGCCAGCAGATTGTCACCATTGAACAGTTGCCAATATGGTGCGGCATAGTCAGGCGCTGGGGCTATCTCGCCTGCGTGGGTGATATCAAGCCGGTTTTGATTTTGCTTAACGATGACGCGTTCAGACAATTCCAGTTCAAGCGAAATGTCTACAGAGTCGTGATTGTTGAAGTCCACCACAAAGCGAATGCCCTTTTCTCGCTTGTCTGGGTTGCCCAGCAAGTCTGCCTGGTGGACCGCTACCCAGTCGAGCAATGGCACCATTAAGCCGTCTTCATCGCCGCCAAAGTCGGTAATGATGACATTGAGCTTGTAAGCGTATTCAAATGACCGTGAAGCAGTGCCGGTGCCAATTAAGCGGCCTTCATCAGCAAAGACAAGCAGCTTGTCTGGGTTGCGCTTGAGGTCTGGATTTGCTGCTGTGAGGTGGTTGCGTAGACTATTTGGCTTGTACATTGATGACGGTCCTGATGGCCTGGTAACTGTCTATGCAGGCGTTTAATTGCCTGATTGCGTTGTCGCCGTCTGTGGCGATGGCTGCAAGAGCATTTCCAGCCGTTGGAGTAAGTTCGGCTCGCGTTTCTGGGATATCGCCGGGTCCAGGGGCGGAATTTGCACCGGCACTGGTTGGGCAAGCTTTAACGGGGATTGACAGGCGCACAGTGCCATTGCGCACGCCACTAATAAATTTGTCTTGTTTATCCTTTTCATCTTGCATTTCCTTTTGGTGGTTGGAGGCTATGGCGGCCAGGCTGCGGGACATCAGCCTTTCGTTTTCCAGTGTGTTGGCTGTTGCTTCTGCCTGGTCCTGGGATATTTGTGCCTTGAGCTTGGTTGTTTCGTTGATAGCGTCTTTGTATTTGACGATACAAAAGAGAACAGCGGCAACGACTGCAAGGGCTATCCATGGGCGTGGGTCAAGCATGGTCAAGAATTTGGGCATGATGCACCTTTGCTGTTTATATGGGTTTCAAGCAGAGTTCACGCTCTGCGGCGCGGCGTTTTGTCAGGCCTGGGTAGACCACGCCGCCAGCTGTGTTCCAGAATGGAAGCTGGTTGCATGCGCCGGTGTAATCTTTATTGTTGAGTTTGGTAATCATGGTGGACGGCCTGCCGTCTTTCAGCACACAAAAACCATCTTTGCCACCTTTTTTGCCTGGTCCTGTGTTGTAGACAAAGCTTGTGAATGCGGCGCGCTGGTTGTCGTTTAGCGGGACTTTCAGGCAGCTTTCCATAGAAGCTTTAGCAATGAGCAAGTCATCTATTGTCATTGCATCGCATTCGTCCATGGTTGCTGTCTGGCCCATTTTGACGCCGCTGGTGTGGCCTCGGCATATCGTGGCGATTTTTACGGGGTCAAGGTAGGCGTTTTGCCTGGTGCCTTCAAATAACACGATGAGAGGCAATGCTGCTGCTATACCGGCAGCAATCAATCTTTGCTTTATGCTTGTAGTCATTGTTGTGATTTTCCTTTCTGCGCATTTGCGCGACGGTGCAGCCAAGGCTTTACTACCTTGTCACGCACAAAGAAGGTGATTTGCAGGACCGTGTAAATGATCGTGAGGATGAATACCCATTCATTCAGCGGGATGCCCAGCAACGTGATGGCGCTGATGGCTACAGGGGGCGATGCTTTCAAAGGTTCCATGACGTTGGTATTCATTGTTAATCCCACAAATTAATCATTTGCAGCACGGGCGCTGCCGGTGTGCGGTCTGGCAGGTTGATGGCTTTGCCCATGGGTAGAAACGCACCCAGGCTGGCGATATCGGGATTGATGGCAAGCACGGCGGCAATGCTGCTGGTGCTGCCCAGATACCGCCATACAAGCAGGTCTAAGGTGTCATTTTGTTGGGCGCGGACAATCATTGCTAGATCAGTTCTACAGTGACGTGATGCCGGCCTAGCAGATCAGAAATAGCCCATTGCGCATTGCGGCGCTGTTCATCCGGGCCATTGCCAAGGAAACCGACCAGTTTTTTATCGTCCAGTGACGTGGCGGTGGTGTCGTAGTCTGCGTAGCGTTCAATCAGGTCTGCTTTTGCAGTGCAGTAGACAGCACGCAGGTAGTGGGCAACGAGAATGCTTTTGCCGTCCACCTGGTCAGCCAGGATATCCGCCAGGCGTGTATTGCCTGCGCTAGTGGCTGATGCCTTGAGGCTTCTTACTTCACCGTTGACGTGGATGATGGCGGCCACAGTGGCATCACGCAGGCGCGTGTCTGTCACGGTTCCATCAAGTCGGATTGCGTCGCGCATGGCGATCAGGTCAATGTCTGGAAAAAAACCGTCATTGGTTACTGGGATTGATTGTGGTGTACCGCCGCCGGGTGGATTTGCGCTAAATGATGGCATGGTCGATTTTCGCTATAAGAAAGTGGGCGGTGGGCGGGCTTCATGCTGCATGATGGCTAGTCACTGGCAATCAGCCCGCGCCGCCCGGCACGTTGGGGTGCTCAGTTAGGCTTGCGCCTGTGTTTGTGTCTTGGCGTCAGCCAGTTGCTTTAAACGACGTTCCAGCCGTTCAATGTCTTTTTTGACGCCTATGCCGTCGGTCAGGTCCAGGGCTTTGCGAAGGTAGTCAAGGGCGCGGCTGGTATCGTCTTCGCTCAACTGATCAAATTCGATATCGCCGTTACCTATCTTGCCGATTTGTGCATATCCCAGGGCTTTGTACAGCTTTGCCATGGCCTGGTCCGGTACATCCTCATCCACCGTCATCAATTGCACGGCCTTGAGGGTTGCAAGTGCCTCTTTGGGGTTTTCAAACCGGCCAGCCAGGTATTCGCCTGGGATTTCATCCAGCAGCATGGTGGCAAGATTGCGGTTGTACTGGTCTGGCAGGCTCAGGTTATGGAACATGCAGTAATGCGCGACTTCCAGGGCGCGGGCATAGTCGCCGGTATCGATGTACCAAACCAGCACGGTGACCAGTACGGTGTCTTGCGCGCCTTTGCCATACTTGAGGGTGCTTTCTACCCATTCGTTGTAATCCGGCAGAATTTCGCGTTTTACTTCGATTTTCTTTTTGATGGATTGAATTTGCTTCAGGCGCTGGCGATCTGTAATGAGCTTGGCGCACATCAAATCATAGGCGCTGCCTTGCACTGGTTCGCCGTGTACTGATGTGGCCGCCGCCTTTTCTGCCAGGACGCGGGCCATGTGTCGTTGAGCTGGGCTAGTAGGTTTCATAATCAGACCAATTCAATGTTTTCTACCAGCGCTGTCATACCGTATTCTTCTACCACGTAGGCATCATTAGACGACTCATAGTTTTCAATACGGTCACGTTTGGCGTTATCGACGATCTGACGACGGCGGGCGCTGTCTTGGAAGTAGATAGACAGGTTATCCAGGCGCGTAATCAGGAATGCATTTGCCGGGAAGTACGGCACACTGATTGCCTGTAGGCCGCCAAGACGTTTTTGGCTGATGATGATGTCTGCCGCAAGTGTTTCTGTAGGTGCCTGCTTTGTGTTCACCAGCGGGAAATATTTGTCATGCATCAGTTCACGACCGACGATGACGACGAGGCCAGCATCTGCGCGGAACCATGGGTCTATCAGTTCGATGGCGTCAAATACAGCGGCATCAAGGTTTGCATAGTCACCATTGACACCAATTTTGACTTTGCCTGGTGTGCCGCCGTGGTTCATGACGCGCTGTGGTGCATCTTCGCGCATGTGTTGCAGCCAGCCTATGTTCACATCTTGCAGCAGAGGATGAGCGACGATATCAGTATCAGCGGCAATGCTGACACCGTGGAAGCCCATAATCATGCGGTCCAGTGCCTGGCGCTGGATGATGACATTACGAATGCGCGTTTGGAAGTCTTTAAATTTAGCCCAGACATCCAGTTTTGCATACGGAATATGGGTGTCATAGTTGGTTTTGCTGCATTTGTATTTATTGCTGTCCAAGCCAGTCAGGTCGCGGGTCTGGCGGTCTTTTGTGTTTGTGTCAGTGCGACCAGCAACAGGGCCGGAAATGCCCAGGTGCAGCTTTTCGCCTTCCATTTCTGTGACGCCGATGATGTTGATTTTGCTCAGAAATTCGCTTGATTCTTGAATCTTGTCTTCCAGTGTTTGCTGAACACTGGGGGTGACGCTGAATTTTTCCGTGGCGTTGTCAATGCCATTGATTTCACCCAGGCGTTTAACCAAGGCATTAAATTCAAGGCGGGTATTATTTTTCATGCGTGAAACTCCAAAATTTATTAGGTTTGTTTACTGCGGTTTTTTGCGTCGGCTTTAGATTTAGCAGTCGGTCTGTTCCGCTCCGCTGCTGCCGGTGGCTGTTGGCCTGGTGGTTTGCTTGCCGGGTTCCTTGTCCAGTTGTTCTTTCAGGCTGTTGAAATTTCCTGTGACTGTTTTGAGGTCTTTTTCGAGTTCAGCAATGCGCTTGTTCGATTCGCTGAAGCGTTTTTCCTGGTCTGTTGTGTGTTCCAGCATTGTTTCTAAAGCCTGGCCCATGTCGTTAAAACGGGCATCGTCACCAGCTTTTTTACTGCCAAAGCTTTTCAGCAGGTCTTTGACTTTGGTAGCAAGACCGGTCGTTTCAGTGTCGATTTCTTCAAATTCCAAAACGGTTTCTGCGCCCTCAGAAAAGAGATTACCGGGGCTGGCTTTGCGTGACGCGTAAGGATTTGCTGCGGGGTTTTGTGCTGCAAAGGCCAGCACTTCGGTGCCCAGGATTGCGGGGCTGTCTGTTACGCCCAGGCCGACAAGATAGGCTTCGCCGGTATCGGCAAACTTGTCATTGATTTCTACGCTGGTATAAATCTTTTGCTTGGCCTTGGTCATGGCAATCAGATCGTCTGTAGGCTCGATTTGAGCGAACAAGGCCAGTTTCTTTTTGCCGTCAATGGTGACTTCTTCGGCTTTTACCGCCGTCACGTCACCATAGGCGCGGAATGGACTATCTGCCAGGGTGCCACGTATGTGTTCCATCCAGATGCGCGCACCGTACTTTTGCGGGTCGAAGTTCTTAGCCATTTGCTGAATCCAGCTTCGTTCAATTTGACGGCCATCTGTTGTTGCGCCTTCCAGCGCCACGCGAAAGAATTTTGATTTGAATTTTTTGGTCATGATCTGGTGGTGTAAGGTTTAATCGGGTTTGGCTGTGAGGTTCCCATACTCTGCTTTGCTGTCATAACCATCAATGACAAGGGAGTTGTTAAGTTTGATAACAACTTGCTGGGAGTGCCTTCGCGTGCGCGATGCCCCTAAGCTGGCGGTATGACTGATCTTGATGACGTAATCACCGCTGAACCTTCAACAGAAAACGAGATAGACGCGCTTGCTGATGGCGCGGCTTTCGCGCCTACCTACGACATAAAAAAGCAAGCGCAGGCCTTGTACTGGCAAGGCTGGCGGATATCGTCTATTGCTCGCCATTTGGACATTGCGCGCACGACTGTGCAGAGTTGGTGTGACCGTGAAAAGTGGGACAAGACGCCGCTGATAGAAAAGCTTGAATCATGTCTGGAAACGCGCCTGATTCAGTTGATAGCCAAAACAGAAAAAACGGGCGGGGATTATAAAGAGATTGATTTGCTGATGCGCCAGGTGGTGCAAACGTCACGCGTGCGCAAGTATGAAACGCCTGGCGGCAATGAAGTGGATTTGAATCCTAAGCTGGCAAACCGTAATGCCGGGCCAAAGAAAAAGCCGACACGGAACGATTACAGCGAAGAACAACGCGACAAGCTGTTTGAAGCCTTTAAAGACTCACTATTTGATTATCAAAAGGTATGGCTGCGCAACGGGCACGAGCGCACGCGGGTGATTTTGAAGTCGCGGCAAATTGGTGCTACCTGGTATTTTGCGCGGGAGGCCCTGGCCGATGCGATGGAAACCGGGCGTAATCAGATCTTCCTGTCTGCGTCCAAAGCCCAGGCGCATGTATTCAAGCAATACATTATCCAGTTTGCCAAGGAGGCAGCGGGCATTGAATTGGCCGGTGACCCTATCGTATTGCCGAACGGGGCGCACCTGTATTTTTTGGGTACCAATGCGCGTACTGCCCAGGGCTATCACGGCAATTTCTATTTTGATGAATTTTTCTGGACTCATAGTTTTCAAGAACTTAATAAGGTGGCGTCTGGCATGGCCCTGCATAAGCAGTGGCGCAAGACCTACTTTTCAACGCCTTCCAGCATCACACATCAGGCTTATCCATTCTGGACAGGTGAACTGTTCAACAAACGCAGGGCGAAGAAAGACCAGGTAAGCATCGATATCAGTCACAGACGGCTTGCTAGCGGTTTTACTGGCGAAGACAAGATGTGGCGTCAGATTGTGACGATTTTGGATGCTGAGCGCGGCGGCTGTAATCTGTTTGATATCGAAGAGTTGCGCACCTACGAATACAGCCCGGATCAGTTTGAAAACCTTCTGATGTGTCAATTTATTGATGACACTTTATCGGTTTTCCCATTGACGGCCTTGCAAAAATGCATGGTCGATTCGTGGGAACTGTGGACGGATTTTAAGCACTTCACTACACGGCCATTCGGTGACGCCCCGGTATGGGTGGGATATGACCCGACTTTTACGGGTGACAGTGCCGGGCTGGTGGTTGTGGCGCCACCGCTGACACCGGGCGGCAAATTCCGCGTGCTGGAACGAATCCAGTTTCGCGGCATGGACTTTGCCGCCCAGGCAGAACAGATACGCCAAACCACTATTCGCTTTCACGTTGGGTATATCGGCATTGATGCCACCGGCATGGGCGAAGGTGTTTATCAACTGGTCAAAAATTTCTATCCAAACGTTACCAAGATCAACTATGACCCAGCAGTTAAAAGCCGCATGGTGCTGAAAGCGCAAGACGTGATCAGTAAAGGCAGGCTGGAGTTTGACGCGGGCGCAACGGACCTGGCGCAGTCGTTTATGACGATCAAAAAGACACTAACTGCCAGCGGCCAGCATGTGACGTACAAGGCTGACCGTAGCGAGGAAACCGGACACGCTGACTTAGCCTGGGCATTGATGCATGTACTTGATCATGAACCGCTGGATGGTGGCATCAGTAACAGCAATTCATTTATGGAGGTTTATTCATGAGTAACAAAAAGCGACGCGGCCAGATGAATGGCACGTCATCCGGCGCACCAAGCGCAACTGACAGCGCGCCGGTATTGTCGCCACCGTCAGGCGTAGAGGCGTTTACGTTTGGTGACCCTTCGCCGGTGTTGGACCGGTCAGAAATTCTTGACTATATCGAATGCTGGTCAAATGGCCGCTACTATGAACCGCCCATAAGCTGGGACGGCCTGGCAAAGTCTTTCCGTGCCAGCGTCCACCATAGCACCGCAATATACGTCAAACGCAATTTACTGGCGGCCACCTTCATACCGCATAAATATCTGTCACGCCTGGCGTTTAGCCGCTTTGCGCTTGATTACCTGATATTTGGCAATGGTTATCTAGAAAAACAGAGTAGCCGCACCGGAAAGATTTTGCAGCTTGCACCGGCATTGTCCAAATACACGCGCCGATGCTGCGACGATTTGGACAAGTACGCTTTCGTGCGTGGCTGGCAGCAAGAACATGAATTTGCCACTGGTTCGATTTTCCACTTGATGGAACCGGACATTAACCAAGAGGTATACGGCCTGCCGGAATATTTGAGCGCCTTGCACTCTGCCTGGTTGAATGAAGCGGCAACGCTTTTTCGCAGGAAGTATTACAAGAACGGCTCACACGCTGGGTTCATTTTGTACATGACCGACGCGGCCCAGAATCAAACGGACGTTGACGCCATGCGCCAGGCACTGCGGGACAGCAAGGGACCGGGCAATTTCCGCAATGTTTTCATGTACGCGCCAAACGGTAAAAAAGACGGCATCCAGATATTGCCGGTGTCTGAAGTAGCGGCCAAGGATGAATTTTTCAGTATCAAGAATGTGACTCGTGATGACATGCTGGCGGCCCACCGTGTACCACCCCAGCTGCTGGGCCTGGTGCCGAACAATACGGGCGGTTTTGGTGCTGTTGAACCTGCGGCAAAGGTGTTTGCCATGAATGAACTGGAACCGCTACAGGCACGTTTCAGGGAGTTTAACGACTGGCTGGGCGAGGAAGTAATCCGATTCAATCCATATTCTTTAGGCGATGCGGGAGGGGCAGCAAAATGAGTGATGTTGCAGATTCATCAGATAAATTGATAGAAGTATTCACCAGCCAAGCAATTTCTTTTGCCAGCCGTGACCACTATGTACAAAGCAACGGGCATTGCCTTTTCTGTGATGAGGCGATTAGCCATGACGAACAATTTTGCAATACTGATTGCAGGGATGATTTTGATAAAGAACAAGCCGCGTTGATAAGGAATGGTCGCCGGTCTTTATAAAAAATGTTGCGATGATTGGTGTAAGATGGTGGCTTAAATGGTGTCAAAAAGTGGTTGCAGTGGTGTCAAAATGTGGTACTATTCTTTACATGAAAAGCGCACACACAAAAACCCTGAAAACCATTTTCACTAACCCCGTTTCCATGACATTGGAATGGGCGCGAATTGAATCCCTTTTCGTGGCGCTGGGCGCAAAAACCATTGAAGGGGATGGCTCGCGGGTTCGTTTTTTGTTGAATGATGTTGTCGGTACTTTTCACCGGCCACATCCTCAGAAAGAAGCCAAGGCTTACCAAGTACGGGATGCGCGGGCTTTCCTTCAATCAGCAGGCATCAAGCCGGAATAGGAGTAAATATGGGAATGATGACTTATAAGGGCTATGCAGCCCGCATTGAATACAGTGAAGAAGATGAATGTTTCGTAGGCCATATAGCGGGCATTCGTGACGTTGTTGGTTTTCATGGCGATTCAGTCAGCGAATTGAAAACGGCCTTTGAAGAGGCTGTCGATGATTATCTGGCAGTTGCAGAGAAAACAGGCAGGCCAGCGCAAAAGCCATTTTCTGGAAACATGCGCCTGAGAATTTCACCTGAGACACATGCCAGGGCTGCAATGTATGCAGAGGCATCAGGGAAGAGTTTAAACACGTGGGTTGCTGACCTGTTGGAAACGCACACACATTAGTTTTTCTCCTTCTGAGTCTGACAAAGCCGCCTTGTGCGGCTTTTTTGTTGTTTGCCTGGCATATCAAACCATTATCGGGCCTTTCGATAATTTTGAGATTACTCAAACTGGTGTATATACTGATTAAACGTACAGTATTATATGAATCTAGATTGATTGTCATGGAAACAACAGCTTATAAATTAGCCCTTATTGGAATTGCGGCCCAGCAACCTATCCCTTGCAAACGGCCCTTAATAAACCACAAGGTATCAGCAGGCTTTGCATCACCGGCCCTGGACTTTATAGAAAAAGATTTAGACCTCAATTTGTTCTTGGTTTCACATAAGGAGGCAACCTACTATTTTGAAGTTTCTGGTCATTGCATGACCGGGATTGGAATTTTTGATAAGGATGTCATTGTCGTGGACCGCTCAATAGACGCCACCCATGGCAATTTAGTTCTGGCTGTCATTGATGAGGAATACACATTAAAACGGCTTTACCAGAAATTCGGGCGCATTGAGTTACACCCAGAAAATCCCATGTTTGAACCCATACGGCTGACTGAAGGGCAAGAGCTGCAAATCTGGGGGGTTATCACTGGTAATGTACGGAAATACAAGGTGTGACCATGGGCGCTCAATTGAAGCCAGTATTTGCGCTGATGGATGCAAACTATTTTTATGTCAGTTGCGAAAGGGCCTTTAACCCTCGTCTAATGAATAAACCCGTGGTGGTTCTCTCGAATAATGATGGCTGCGTTGTCGCACGGTCGCCAGAAGTTAAGGCGCTTGGTGTCAAGATGGGCGCGCCCTGGTTCCACATGACCGACTTAATAAAGCAGCACGGCATCATAGGGCTGTCGAGTAATTACACGCTTTATGGTGATATGAGTAATAGAGTGATGACAATTTTGAGGGGGTACAGTCCGCATGTGGAGGTGTACAGCATTGATGAATGTTTTCTGAATGTGGACGGTATGGGTGGGCTTTGGGAGTCACCGACTGTGATGGGCCAGGACATACGAAAAAAGGTGTTGAAATGGACGGGCTTGCCGGTGTGTGTCGGTTTTGCCACTTCCAAAACGTTGGCGAAACTGGCAAACCATGTGGCAAAAAAACTGCCTTTATTTGATGGCGTTTGCGACTTTACTACGATGTCAGAGGCGCGCATGCGTTGGCTGTTTGAGCGTATCGACGTAGGTGACGTTTGGGGCGTGGGCCGCCGTATCAGTGCCAGACTACACGACATGAATATTCATACCGTTCAGGATTTAAAAGAGGCTTCACCAAGCCTGATACGCCAGAGTTTTGGGGTCGTGACTGAGCGCACCTTGCACGAACTCAAGGGCATATCTTGCATGTCAATTGATGAGGTTGTTCCGCCACGCAAGGAAATTATTTCTTCTCGGTCATTCGGTAACCTCATGACTTCTATTGATGAAATTGCCCAGGCTGTTTCTACTTACGTGGCGCGTGCAGCAGAAAAACTACGAGGTCAGCGATCTGTGTGCGGCGCTATCCATGTTTTTATTCACACAAACCCGTTTCGGGAACAGGATGCACAGTACAGCAACGGCATTACGGTGCCGCTTTCTGTGCAGACTGATGACAATAGACTAATGGTGCATGCGGCTTTAACTGGCCTGAATTTGATTTTTAAGGAAGGCTACAACTACAAGAAGGCAGGGATTGTTTTAATGAACCTGGCTTCCAATTCCAACATTCAAGGCACACTGTTTAGTGAGGAAAAAACACGGGCAAATTCTGATGCCATCATGAATGCTATGGACACCATTAATCAGCGATATGGCCGGGACGTTTTGCGCCTGGCTTCTGCGGGGCTTGCGTCTCGCTGGTCTATGAAGTCAGAGAACCGCTCCCCGGCATATACAACACGCTGGGACGAGCTGCCCACCGCGCACGCAAGATAAATCACCGTCCCCAGGCCGCCGCACTCAGCGGCTTCAAAATCTCTTCAAATTCATTGTATTTAAGCAATTTTCTGCATTTTCCCCCATTTCAAGGCCTGGCGCGCAGACATCCCCCCACCACGCCTGCCCGCTAAATAGGTCGCTTTTGACTCAAATCTGCGTCATTGAATAGAACTAAGCACAGCCTACGTATGAAGGCACATTGAAGGCCTCAAAAGATGACGCAACTTGACGCGTATTTCATGCAGTCTTAATCAAAATTTCGGCCATGAAATTTATGCAGTTGTTGTATTTCGGATTTAGGGGATTTGAGACGATCTAGGGGAAAAGGTAATAGAGGTATGGGCAGAAATAATTCAATCCTAAGTGCCTGATTTATAAGGAAATAAATGGTTACTTTAAAAGGTATTTTAAGGTAATGCAAAAGGTAATAAAAATCTAGATCGTTGATTATAAAGACTATTCATAAGTGAAATAATTACTATAGGAATAGGTAACTAGATTACTTATATATTACTTATTTATTACCTTTATCTAATCACTTGAAAGCCTTATAAATCAGTGCCTTCCACGCTTTCTTAAATGTCAGTTACCTGCGTTACCATTTTCCCGAAGGGTACTTTATTTTAGATTCAGTGTGCTTTTATGCTGCAAAATATCCCCCGGCGTGATATTCTCGCGCCTCTTAATTTTGTGACGGTGGAAGTGTTTCCCGCTATGAGATTAGGGGTATAGATGGGGGACCGAATTGCGGTCGATAATCATTACTTGCTGTCTGTAATGTGAGATGCATGCCCCCGCAACCAAGTATTTAAGTCCTTGACCAGAAATGATCAAGGACTTTTTGCTTTGCACAGCCAGGCAATCATTCTTGCCGCTGGAAATACCTGGGTGGATTGCTTTTTGTCATGCAGTGATTTTCAACAGTAGCCATGAATTTTGACGGATGTTAAATCATTATGCCAATTCCCTCTAATTCCTTGCATCAAACAGCCTGGCTGGCGTTAAGACAGCAATTGTGGCCAGACGGCACAAGTGAGGAACATTTTGCCGAAATGTCTGAATTGCTCGAATCGCCAGAGCGCTATGCGCAGTTTATTGAGTTTGGCGAGACAGGTGAGGCGCTAGGCATGGTGGACGTGTCACTCAGGAGTGATTACGTCAATGGAACCGACACAAGTCCTGTTGCTTTTCTTGAGGGCTTGTTTGTCGTGCCACAAGCAAGAAAAAAAGGAATCGCCCTCGCCCTGGTTGCTGAGGCAGAGCGCTGGGCAAAAAACAAAGGCTGCATCGAATTTGCATCTGACGCCCTGCTGGAAAATACCGCCAGCCACGACATGCACTCGGCGCTTGGTTTTGCTGAGACTGAGCGGGTGGTTTACTTCAAGAAGAGTTTGACATAAACCCGGTGGATGCATTTTAAATACCTGGGGTATCGTCATCGGGACATTTTTCCTCAATGTAGCTGGCTGCGTCTGTCATGCCTGTAAATACGCTGAGCTATCCGCATCTACACGGACTTGTGGAAATATTTAATCACCATAAGTAATCTCTGCCGCAAATCCCACCTTTAATAACTCCGACACCAAGTTACGTGCCGTTGTGACGGAAGAGGTATCTACCATTGATGGAATTCCGTCCAGGCAGTTGTCGATAGTTTTTTTTGCCGCACCTAACCCTAATAAAGAGTGTTGTCGGATAGCGTATATAGCTGAAATCGCTAGTGCACCTTGTTTCCAGTCGAAAAGCCTGACTTCGGCTTTAGCAATTGCTTCAGTGTTGCCTGAATAACGAGACGCAGCCAAGGATTCTTCGATCGAGCGGTGATAGCTGATATGGCGTGCGGGAGTGCCATTTCGAGCGACGAAGATGGGCGGATTTCCAAGGAACATTTCACTAAAGTTGCCTTTTTGAAAAAACTTGCCGATTGATAGAGGAAAACCCAGCCTTCATCAAACTCCTGAATGTTTGAGACTGCAAGTACAGGGTTGGCATCAGCAAAAGGGCCATTGCTCAGAAAAACAAGAGCGGCTTGTTGAGCAGATTCGGCAGTTTGTATGAATACCCTTAATTCCCTCAAAAGATATTCATCGACCCTTTCATCTGATATTCCACCGTGCACCCAATCGGGAATAGATAGCACCTGCCGAAGAGAAAGACCAAAAGCTTCTCTAAAGTACTTCATGGCGGTAAAGCCAAGCCCTCTATCATCCGGATATTCACTTCCAAGGTGTTTCAATAATGCCGAGGGTTTTTCGCCTGAAGCGCTGCGTTTTCTTAACGCATCAATTATTTCAGGATTGAAATTCATGTTTGAAGAATTCATTCATTTAGTTTCGCAATCGCATTCACGTCGGGTCATAACCACCCGAGTTTCGGGTCACTGTTTCAAGAATTGAGGGTCTTTGTTTAATGATGGCCTTGGCAAAAGACTCGCCAAAAAAGCAAATACTATATTCCCAAGGATGCCCAAAAGTACCGATGCTCATGTCTTTCGATAGAAAGATAGCGTAGTCCCCATCGGGCAAACCATTTATGCGGGAATCATTGCTTGCCTTGATATTGAGTGCATAGCATTCGTGTTGCCAGTCAAGATAATAGATTTCTTCCGACGCTGCCGCGCACTCTGCCAAGGCACTGCAAATAGCGTGTCGAAACTCGTCGATCATAGCGTCATCATAGTTTCGTGCTAGTAAAAACGTAATGGAGTTCTTAGGCTCTTTTATTGCCGGGAATGGCCCCTTAACTGATGGGCGAAATGAGAACATCTTTTCAAAATTGTCCCAGACTTCCGTGTATTCGTTATTGCCAAGACGTCGCATAGTTTTTAGAAGTGAAAATGAGGGACGTGTATTTGCGTGCGCGATTATTTGGCGACTGTTTGTATTTTAATTCACGAGCCTGTGTGCGAACACGTTAAGCTATTCTCCTCAACACGGGTTGATTTCCTGTTACCAAAGAAAACCATAATGACTCGCGCGCAAATAAATGTTCTGAAGCGCATGCTTTGTGCAGCCTGCCATTGCGCAAGTTGTCGCTAATTCCTCGCCTAACAGCAAAGACAGCAAATCCCTCTTGGCTTGCTTCACATCATTGTTGCCTGTCGGGTGTGTAGCTTTTGTTTTCACACCAAAGATGGGCCAGCTCGTTTGTTCTCATGCCCACTCAAGATACCATTCCGTGCCGCATTCATTGCATACAAAGTTATTGCCATTTCTATGTACAAATCTATTTTCACTTGCCTTGATGGATTGACTTTCTGGTGCCTCCAATAGCTCAGATGAGAAGATGGTTGGTTTTTTTCGCTGTTCGTCTACGCCAGGTTGCGCAGGTATGACGGACAATGATGTGACGCATCGGCGAAGCTTGCAGAGGATTCAAGGCAATGGCACATAGAGGTATGAAGTATTTTTTTGCGGAGCAGGGGGAATATAACCTCTCCTTGTCGGTATGGTAACAAGCGTGCGAATACGCTGGAGCTATTCGCACCTACCCGGGCTGTGGTGGCCCTGGACTTGTGGCAGCAGCTTGAGTGGCCCAATTCTATGGGAGTGCTCGTTCCCCGTTATGCTTATTTCTCTCTTGCTGAGGCAGATATCTGTAGCGGAATGACTTTTCGTGCATTTGTTTGCCTTGCGGCTTTTGGGTGTTCGGAAATATTGTGCAGCCTGGCGGCGGTTGCTGGTGTGGTATCGTCGATTTTAAAGACGCTGACAACATCGGCCTGTCGTTTTGCCTGATCCTGTAGTGATTCGGCGGCGGCGGCTATTTCTTCTACGAGGGCAGAGTTTTGCTGGGTGGTATTGTCCAGTTCCACAATGGCCCGGTTGATCTGTTCTATACCGGCAGTCTGTTCGGCACTGGCGGAGCTTATTTCTGCAATGATATGAGTTACATGTTTGACGCTGCTAACAACTTCACGCATGGTTAACCCTGCTTCATCGACAAGCTGGGTTCCTGCATTTACCTTCTCTACAGAAGTATCAATCAATAGTTTGATCTCTTTTGCTGCGGTTGCAGAACGCTGGGCAAGATTGCGTACTTCAGAGGCAACCACGGCAAATCCCCTACCTTGTTCCCCGGCACGCGCCGCTTCGACGGCGGCATTGAGTGCCAGAATATTTGTCTGGAAGGCGATGCCATCAATGACGCTGATGATATCGACAATCTTCCTGGATGATTCGCTGATGGATGACATGGTATCGACCACCCTTGTGACGACATTGCCGCCTTTGACCGCCACTTCAGACGCATTTTTCGCAAGCTGATTTGCTTCGAGGGCGTTATCGGAGTTTTGCTTGACTGCGCTGGTAAGTTCTTCCATGGATGATGCTGTTTCTTCCAGGGCACTTGCTTGCTTTTCAGTGCGTGCGGAAAGGTCCTGGTTGCCTGATGCGATTTGTGTGGATGCGGTGGCGACAGTATCTGTGCCATCGCGTATTTGTCCGACGATGTCTATCAGATTCTTGTTCATCAGGGCCAGGGCGCGCAGCAGGGAGCCCATTTCATCTGTGCCAGTGACATCGATATTACTGGTCAAATCGCCGCTGGCGACGGTTTTGGCGATCTCTACTGCACTGTTGAGTGGCGTGACTATGCGCCGCGTGATCGACCATGCGATAAAGCTGCTGATGATGGCGGCAAGTATGCCGGTAGCGATCATCAGTTGAGTCGCCGATTCAGCTGTTTCCTTGGTTTCCATGGCTGACTCTGCCATTAATCCCTCTTGAAACTTGATGAGTGACTCCATCGCTTCCAGGTAACTAAGTTGTTTGGGGCGGACTTCCTTAAACAGAAAATCTTTTGCTTCATCTTTGTTGCCATCCGTCACGAGCTTGATCATTTTGTCTCTGGCGGGAATGTATTGCACGCGCTGCTCTATAGTAAGCCTGAGTAATTCCTTGGCTTTTGGGTTGCGTATGGTGGGCGTCAGTTTGTCGAGTTCGCTGGTAATGACCTGAGAGGACTTTTGTACACTGTCGATTTCCTTTTTAATTTCAGCTTCGTCGCTCATGAGCAAGATGTTGCGCAAATTCCTGGCTTGCAGATTCAGGTTTTTGATGGCGTTGTTCAGTACATATATTTTTTGATAGCGATCATTGACGGTCAGGTTGATCTCGCTGTTGAGTAAAGTCAGGCGGGAAGCGCCTATGGCGACAACGGCGATCAGCATCAAGATAAGTAAGCCAAAACCTGAATACAGGCGTTGGCTGATTTTGAGATTTGCAATAAACATTTTTATCCCCTGAAAGGCTGTGCTGCTGTTCGGATGTGATTGACAATGAGCGGCGGCTAAGGCGAATCGTCCTTGAAGGCAGTACTTCAAAAAATGGTGTGGCAAGTTTGCTGGCAATTGCTACTGGAAGGTCTTGGGTTTCTTGCTAAAGTAATGGGGCGTGAATGTGAATTGCTTTATTTGTATTTAATTGCATTTTACGCATCATCTTTGATTGAAGTCCATGTGAAAAATCAAAGTGTATGTTTTACGCAAAAACTGCAATTTATTGTAAATTCAACCAATTTCTGCGTGCTGCCTGCATTTTAAAAAAATAAGTAAAATACAAATTATTATTGTAAATCCTGAATTTGATCTGGCAAGGAGAAGTGTCGTGAGTATCGAACTTGATCACACTATTGTCCCTTCGCACGACAAGCTGGCTTCGGCAAAGCTGCTGGCTGAATTGCTGGGCGTGCCTTGGGCACCGACGGCTTTGGGACCATTTGCCCCGGTATTTGTGAATGAGGGTTTGACGCTGGACTTCATCCAGGCTGATGAAGGCTTCCCCGTTTATCATTTTTGTTTTCGCGTCAGCCAGCATACGTTTGATAAAATACCCGGGCGTATCAAGCTTGCTGGCATTCCATATCGCAGTTCTGTGCGTGGGCCTGTAACGATGCGAGTCAATACTGATGATGGCGGGAACATGATTTACTGGAATGAGCCTGGTGGTCACCAGTGGGAAATGCTGACGCTGAGTTACGCGCGGCAGTCAGATTAAGGCTTGATCGTGAAGGAAAATCGATATTCCTCAAAAAAACGGAATGTGGTGTCGCTGACCTCACTCAGATCGACTTCGATGTCGGTGATTGGCGATATTGCATCGCTCTGGCCATGTACCCATGCATCAAAGCAATCTACATTTGCGCCTTGCTGTATCAGGGTGCGTATGCTTGCTGCAATTTGACGTGTTGCTTCAATGGTGTCGTCATCTTCCTGAAACCATGCCTCTGGTTCGCCAAATCTGAGTTCTATGCTGCCACCAGATAAATGCCTGAAGTTGCAACTGCAGCCAGCATTTGAAGCAAGGAACCATTTGTTCTCAAAGAGTAGATATTTTTCTTCCGGAATGCCAGGTAGTTTTTTTACGAACTGAATGAGCTCATTGTTTGCAAGAGATAGGTCGTAATCTGAATTGGTACTTAATATAGTCATGAAACACATAATTTGTAGTCAGTTCTATTGAAAATTAGATCGTAAATGTTTCATAAAATCTTATTTGATATCCTTAATTTAAATGCAATTTTATTTTTGCTCACGTAAATTGCATGTGAGCTTGTTCCGATTTTCCCGTGCACACTTTCCCAATGCATGGTAATCTCGCTCTCTTGCAGTCGTATGCAGGATGTTGTTGGAGGGCTTGTGGTTGGCTTTCCGGGTTTGTTGCAGATTTTGGGGTGTGCGCAGCTAATGCGCGTTATTCATCCCGTTGCAGACAGAATTATTGAGAAAGGCCACGTTACTGCGTGGCTTTTTTATTGGTTGTTAACGATATTTTTTGATCGTCTGCTAATTTCTGGACTACAATCCAGTGTCTACTAATTTTAGGGATTGTGCGCTGCTAAGTTCTTTGCGCGCTCCATGCAGTCCCAGCCGCCCGCATAAAGGGCGTTGCTACCAGGTTGGTGGCAACAAATTTAATACAAAACTGGTGTGAGTAATGGCAAAGATGGTAACTGGTGTATCAGTTGCCCTGCTGCATGACATCAATTAAAAACAAATAAACCCGTGTACTTTAATATTGCATGAATACTGCTGAGGCAAAGCGAGTCCTCGAAACAGCCTTGTTATGCGCGCCTGAGCCGCTGACAGTCAACACCATGAAAAAGCTGTTCCAGGATGCGGATGATCAAGGTGATGTGGTCGGCGCGGATACCATCAAGCTGATGCTGGAAGGTTTGCGCCAGGACTGGTCTGACAAGGGCATAGAGCTGGTCGCTTTGTCGACAGGCTGGCGCTTTCAAAGCAGGCCAGAAATGCGCGCCTATATAGATAGGTTAAACCCGGAAAAACCACCAAAGTATTCAAGAGCGACACTGGAAACACTGGCGATTATTGCTTATCGCCAGCCGGTGACGCGCGGCGATATAGAAGAAATTCGTGGTGTGACCGTGGCGTCGCAGATGATCAAGACCCTGGAAGACCGTGGCTGGATAGAATCCATAGGCCACAGGGATGTGCCGGGTCGGCCATCATTGTTTGCCACAACCAAGCAATTTCTGGATGATCTTGGTTTGTCTTCGCTGGACCAGTTGCCACCTTTGCAGCAAGTGAAGCGGGATGCCGAAGAGGAGCTGGTTCCTGACTTGGCGGCTTTGGGTGGTGGCATGTTTGCTGTGGTTGAGGCGGATGCATCGGTGGCAGAGCCCGTGGCTGATGGTGCGTCTGTGCCTGATCAAACTGCCGATGTTGAGTTGCCTGGAGTCGATGCTCATGATACTGAGCAGCCTGAGTTGGCGGCGTTGGTGGATCTAACAGAGGAGCTGGGGAAAGAGTCAGCGGATACTGCTGAGATGCTTGCAGGTGCTGAGTCAGGGTCATTGGCGCAAGAAATTCAAGAAATGCAAGATTCACAAGATGCGCAGCAGCAACAGCAGGTCGAGATCGTGCAAGGCATGGAAGTTGCATCTGAGCAAGAGCCGCAAGAAGAAGCTGATGTTAGCGCTGAACCAGATGCCGTGACTGTTGATGTTTCGACGGGCAATGCGCCAGATCAATTGCTTGCGACTGATGAGGCAATGGGTGTTCCCATTGAAGAGTTGCTTGAGACCGCAAGTAAAGCAAAAAATGTAGAAGTATCAGAAGAGTTGGTAAAAGAAATTACCGAAGATATAAGTGAAAAAATAAGTGAGGTTGGGGGAGATTCTCAACCTGTCACGCAATTGAGTGATCAGGTAGCCGATACTGCGGCACCGGATAGTTTACCGGGCGCTGCAGCGAGTCAGTTGCCTCCAATAGAACTGAAGAATGAATCCAATGAATCCTGAAGATGTAAATGCTGACCAAGCTGATGGTGGTGCGGGCGCGAATGACAACGGCCCTGCTGGTGGTGATGACGCAAAACCGGCAAAGCGCGCTGCGCGTGCCCCGCGTACTGGTGTAAGCCGGTCCAAGCCTAAGCAAGAGAATGCAGAGCAATCAGCAGGTGCCGCAGAGGCAGTAGTGGCAACTTTAGCGGTGACAGCATCAGTCGATGAGGCTGCGGAAGCGCCGGTGAAAAAAGCACGCGCGCCGCGCGCGCCGCGTACCCCTAAAGAACCTGGGGCAGCGCCACGCGCCAGCCGTGCCAAGGCCAAGCCTGCAGATGTGGTAGAAGATCAGGTGGCAGTTGTGCCTGAAGCTCCTGTAGTTGCCGAGCCAGTCGTGCTTATTGAGCAGGCAGCCGAGCGTAGCGAACGAGCACCCCGTAGCGAACGTCCGCCCCGCGCAGAGCGTGCGCCAAGGATGGACCGCGCAGAACGGACAGAGCGCGGTGAAAAAGCAGGCGGCGTTGAAAATACTGAGCGTCCAGTCCGCGCTGATCGCGGTGAGCGTAGCGACCGCACAGATCGTGGTGAACGTACTGAACGTGGCCCGCGTCAAAGCGCTGGCCAGGCAGGTACCAGCAAATCAAAGCGTCCACAGCAACAAACTCGTGGTGGACGTCCGGGTGCCGGCAATGCTGCTGATGATGTGTTTTCCTTCGTTACTTCCGAGGCGTTTGACTCGGGTGCTGCTGATGAGGCCAAAGGCAAAGGCCGTGGCAAGCCAGTGCGCCGTGATCTGACTGCGGATGATGATGCGCCTAAATTGCACAAAGTATTGGCTGAAGCTGGTCTGGGTTCGCGCCGCGACATGGAAGAGTTGATTGTTGCTGGCCGTGTCTCGGTGAATGGTGAGCCTGCCCATATTGGTCAAAGAATTTTGCCGACTGACCAGGTGCGTATCAATGGCAAACCCATCATGCGCAAAGTCAGTAAAAAACCGCCACGCGTACTGATTTATCACAAACCGGCTGGCGAAATTGTCAGTAACAGTGACCCAGAAGGCCGTGCATCCGTATTTGAAAGCCTGCCAACCATGAAGGTGGGTAAATGGCTTGCAGTTGGTCGTCTCGATTACAACACGGAAGGTTTGTTGCTGTTCACCACATCAGGTGATTTGGCAAACCGCCTGATGCACCCGCGTTATGGCATCGAGCGTGAATACGCCGTGCGTACCCTCGGTGAGTTGGAGGAGGGTATGCGTCAGCGCCTGTTGGCTGGCGTTGAGCTGGAAGATGGTTTGGCGCAATTCTCCAAAATTACTGACGGTGGTGGCGAAGGTGTCAACAAATGGTATCGCGTCATTATTGGCGAAGGTCGTAACCGTGAAGTGCGTCGTATGTTTGAGGCGGTCGGTTTGACGGTTTCGCGCCTGATACGTACCCGTTATGGTGCCATGACCCTGCCTGCCAATCTCAAACGTGGTCGTTGGGAAGAGTTGGAAGAAGATGCGGTTCGCGCCTTGTTGAAACTGAGTGGTCTGGAAAAAGCTGGTGGTGATAAACCTGTTGCGCCAACCAGAGGTGGCAAGCCATTTGGCAATAAGGCACCTGGTTTTGGTACTGGCCCAATTAGCCAGAAGCAAGTCGGTTTTCCTATGTCCAGTGGGCGTAGTGAGCGTGCTGAATATGGTGCAGGTCGTGGCGGTAATGCCAACGGCAACAATGCATATGGCAACAAAAATGGTGGTAATGCAGGTAATCCTCGCAATGGTGCCGGTAATGGAACGGGCAACGGTGCTGGCAATAACCCCAATAACGCTAACGGCAAAAAACGTAGTCGCCAGCCAGATCCATTGCAAACAGCATTGGGTTTCCCGGATGCTGGACAGCGCCGTGGGCCTACATCCCGTGGTAGTGGTCAGGCCATAGGTCAGGGAATTGCAGCGCGCAGGCGCTCACGTGGCGCATAATGTTTTTCGGTCGTTTCAAGCGTTTTGTAGTAGCAGGACGTGTTGAAATTACCTCGTTTTCCATTGCGACGAGGTAATTTATCGTTTATAATCTTGTAGTTAGCAGATTTTGCCTTTATTTGAATTTAAAATCGAGGCGCTACAAAAAAAGATGGGCGGTTGCCCATTTTTTTTTGGTTTTTGCGATTGATATCGTGTTGAGGGAGTTGCGGCGCAGCGCTCAATAGCCCGAATCGCCAGGCCTGTAGCGGGTTTTGCCCGGTTTGCAAATTGTCAGTGTGTTTTTCGGAGAATAAGTTTGGCTTTGTTGGATTTGATAGAAAAGACCGTCAACGGTACTGGATATGATCTGGTGGACTTTGAACAGGCCGAACGCGGCTTGTTCCGGGTTTATATTGATTATTTGCCGGAGGATCTGGAGCGCGGCAATATCACGGTGGAAGACTGCGAAAAAGTCAGTCACCAGTTATCGCATGTGCTGACGGTAGAGAACGTCAATTACAGTCGCCTTGAGACTTCTTCTCCTGGTTTGGACAGGCCACTTAAAAAAATAGCTGACTATATGCGTTTTGCTGGTGAGAAGGCCAATGTGAAATTGCGTATGCCCATGCCGGGCACGCCAAATCGCAAAACTTTCGAAGGCGTCTTGCACGAACCTGAAGGTGAAAATCTGAAGCTGGAATTTGAAGTAAAAGATGGGTCGGCCATGCTGGAGTTTACGCTCGCCGATGTGGATAAGGCACGCCTCGTGCCGCAAGTGGATTTTAGGAGTCGCAAAGCATGAGTCGTGATTTGTTGTTATTGGTGGATGTGCTGGCGCGTGAAAAGAACGTCGATGAAGAGGTTGTTTTCGGATCGCTGGAACATGCTTTGGCGCAAGCGACAAAAAAACGTTTTCCCGGTGAAGTCGATATTCGCGTAGAAATCGACCGCGACACTGGTGAATTCAGGTCTTTCCGCCGCTGGCATGTGGTGCCGGATGAAGCGGGCCTGCAATTGCCAGATCAGGAAATTCTGCATTTTGAAGCAGTAGAAGATGATCCTGAAATTCAGGTCGATGATTACATCGAAGAAGAAATTGAATCTGTTGATTTTGGCCGCCGTTTTGCGCAAGATACCAAGCAAGTCGTTTTGCAACGTATCCGCGATGCCGAGCGTGAGCAAATCCTGGCTGACTTCCTGGAGCGTGGTGATTCCCTGGTAACAGGTACCATCAAGCGTATGGAGCGCGGCGAAGCCGTGGTTGAGTCTGGCAAGATTGAAGCGCGTTTGCCGCGTGACCAGATGATCCCTAAAGAAAATCTGCGTGTTGGTGACCGTGTCCGTGCCTACATTTTGCGCATAGACCGCAATGCCCGTGGCCCGCAAGTGATCTTGTCGCGTACCGCGCCAGAATTCATCATGAAACTGTTCGAGCTGGAAGTGCCAGAAATCGAACAAGGTTCCCTGATCATCAAGTCTGCTGCGCGTGACCCTGGTGTGCGTGCAAAAATTGCCGTGTTTACGGCGGACAAACGTATTGATCCTATCGGCACTTGCGTTGGTATGCGTGGTTCACGCGTACAGGCTGTGACTGGCGAGTTGGGTGGTGAACGTGTCGATATCGTGCTGTGGTCTGAAGACCCAGCGCAATTCGTGATCGGCGCACTGGCACCAGCCAATGTTTCATCCATCATGGTGGATGAAGAAAAACACGGCATGGACGTGGTAGTTGATGAAGAAAACCTGGCAATTGCTATTGGCCGCAGTGGGCAAAACGTCCGCCTCGCAGCTGAATTGACAGGCTGGCAAATCAATATCATGACTGCTGAAGAGTCTGCGAATAAAGCCGAGCAAGAAACTGCCGGCATCCGCAGCCTGTTCATGGAAAA
The DNA here is from genome assembly GCF_049340405.1 of Undibacterium sp. Ji42W. NCBI lineage: Bacteria > Pseudomonadati > Pseudomonadota > Betaproteobacteria > Burkholderiales > Oxalobacteraceae > Undibacterium > Undibacterium sp. Ji42W. The sequence continues at coordinate 328,775 of NZ_JBMPOV010000001.1, read as the reverse complement.
ACTCGACGTTGACCAGGAAGTCGCCGACATCTTGGTGGACGAAGGTTTCTCCAGTCTGGAAGAAATCGCTTACGTACCTATCAGCGAAATGCTGGAAATCGAAGCCTTTGATGAAGATACCGTCAATGAGTTGCGTAATCGCGCTCGTGACGCTTTGTTGACAGAAGCAATTGCTTCTGAAGAAGGTCTCGAAGGTATGGAAGATGAATTAGTCAATCTCGAAGGTATGACCCGCGTGACGGCAGGTAAGCTGGGTTTGGCTGGTATCAAGACCCTGGCGGCTTTCGCTGGATTGGCTTATGACGAATTTGGCGCGATTTTGGCATTGTCTGCCGACCGCACCCGTCAATTAATTAAAGATGCATTTGAAGATGTGACCGATGATGAGATGAAACTCATCGACGCTAAATATGATGATCAGGCCAAGGCTTTGTTAGCCAAAGCCTGGAAACTCGTAGAAGCTAAGTAATTCACGGGTTTCAATCTCATAACGCGCACATAGAAAAAGAGGACTGAATGGCGAGTAACAATGTAGCCCAATTTGCCACCGAGCTAACGATGTCAGCAGATTTGCTGCTCACGCAATTGCGTGCGGCGGGCGTCAGTAAGAGCTCAACGTCAGATTCGTTGACAAAGGAAGACAAAGATAAGCTCCTGGAGCATCTGCGTCGTTCCCACGGCGTTTCTGCGGACACCGAAAAGAAAAAAATAACCTTGACTCGTAAGGAAACGACCGAGATCAAGCAAGCCGATGCGACTGGGAAGTCTCGTACCATTCAGGTTGAAGTTCGTAAAAAACGTACCTTCGTTAAACGTGATGATGCTCCCGCAGATGAGGCGCAGGCTCCCGCACCGGTACTGGACGCTGCCGAGCAGGCACGCTTTGATGAAGAAGCGCGCCACGAAGCAGAACTGATTGCACGTCAGGAAGCTGAATTGCTTGAGAAGCAAGAGCGCCTGGCCAAACTGGAAGCTGAAAAAGAAGCCCAGGCGCAAGCCATGCGTGCGGCTGAGTTGATAGAGGCCGCCAAAGCTGAAGCTGAAAAAGCGAAAGCCGAGCAAGCTGTAGCTGCCGCCAAGGCGCTCAATGCCAGCGCTAACGCCAAGCCTTCAGATGCCAAGCCTGCAGAGGTAAAACCTGTGCAAGCCGCTCAAGTGGCCGCTGATGAAGATAAAAAGCGTGTCGAAGCAGAAGAGGCGAAGAAAAAAATCGTCGCCGATGCCAAGGAAGCTACCGAGCGTGCTGCTGCTACTGAAAAAGCCAGAAAAGCTGTGGCTGATGAAGTTGCGCAAATCAAAGAAATGATGAACGCGGCACGTCGTCCTGCCAAAGCACCAGAACCTGCTCCTGTCGTAGCCCCCAAGGTTGCTGAAGGTACTTTGCACAAGCCTGCTGATAAAAAAGTGGCTGACAAAAAGCCAGGTGCAGCAGTAGAGAAAAAAGACGAGAAAAAACCAGCGGTTGGCGACAAGAAGGCAATCAAATCTGCCAACGTGTCTTCAACCTGGCAAGACGATGCTGCCAAGAAGCGTGGCGGTGGTCTGAAAACACGCGGCGACACTTCCGGTGGACGTGATGGCTGGAAGGGCGGCCCTAAAGGTCGTCGCAATAGTCATCATGATGACCGTGAAAGCAATTTCCAGGTGCCGGTAGAGGCCATCGTCAAAGATGTGTTTGTGCCCGAAACCCTGACAGTTGCTGAGCTGGCGCACAAAATGGCAGTCAAGGCATCCGAAGTCATCAAGCATTTGATGAAACTCGGCCAGATGTGCACCATTAACCAGGTACTTGATCAGGAAACAGCAATGATCCTGGTGGAAGAGATGGGTCATAAAGCTTTTGCTGCAAAACTGGATGATCCTGAGGCTATGCTGACGGATACCACTGAGCACGGCGAATATGAATCCTTCCCGCGCGCACCTGTGGTGACGGTCATGGGTCACGTTGATCACGGTAAAACATCCTTGCTGGATTACATCCGTCGCGCCAAAGTCGCGTCTGGTGAAGCCGGTGGCATTACGCAGCATATCGGTGCTTACCACGTAGAAACACCGCGTGGCATGATCACCTTCCTTGATACACCAGGCCATGAAGCGTTTACCGCCATGCGTGCCCGTGGTGCCAAAGCGACGGATATTGTTATTCTGGTCGTGGCAGCGGATGATGGCGTCATGCCGCAAACCAAAGAAGCGATTGCCCATGCGAAAGCAGCTGGCGTGCCTCTGGTGGTTGCTATCAATAAAATTGATAAGCCAGGTGCTAATGCAGACCGCGTGACGCAAGAGTTGATCGCTGAAAGCGTTGTGCCTGAAGAATACGGTGGCGATTCACCCTTTGTACAGGTATCTGCAAAAACTGGTTTGGGTATAGATGCCCTGCTGGAACACGTCTTGTTGCAAGCTGAGGTGCTGGAACTGAAAGCACCGAAAGATGCACCTGCCAAAGGCCTGGTCGTGGAAGCGCGTCTGGATAAAGGTCGGGGTACTGTTGCCACTATTCTGGTGCAATCTGGTACTTTGAAGCGTGGTGACGTGGTACTGGCTGGTTCAGCTTATGGCCGTGTCCGTGCGATGCTGGATGAAAATGGCGCGAATATCTCTGAGGCTGGCCCGTCCATCCCGGTAGAGATCCAAGGTTTGACAGAAGTGCCGTCTGCCGGTGAAGAAGTCATGGTCATGGCTGATGAGCGCAAAGCCCGTGAAATCGCCTTGTTCCGTCAGGGTAAATTCCGTGACGTCAAACTGGCGAAACAGCAAGCCGCCAAGCTCGAAAACATGTTCGAAAACATGGGTGAAGGCGAAGTCAAAAACTTGCCTATCATCGTCAAGACCGACGTACAAGGTTCGCAGGAAGCGCTGGTGCAATCCCTGGTCAAATTGTCGACCAGCGAAGTGCGTGTACAGGTCGTGCATGCAGCAGTTGGTGGTATTTCCGAATCCGACGTCAATCTGGCGGTCGCTTCCAAAGCGGTCATCATCGGCTTTAACACCCGTGCTGATGCGTCTGCCCGTAAATTGGCAGAGTCTAACGGCGTTGATATTCGCTACTACAACATCATTTACGATGCAGTAGATGAAGTCAAAGCAGCTTTGTCCGGCATGTTGGCCCCAGAGAAGCGCGAACAGATCATTGGTATGGTCGAGATTCGCCAGGTCTTTGTGGTCAGCAAAGTTGGCGCGATTGCCGGCTGTCTGGTTACCGATGGCGTGGTCAGGCGTACTTCCTCTGTTCGTTTGCTGCGCAACAACGTGGTTACCTGGACAGGCGAACTGGATTCGCTCAAGCGTTACAAAGACGATGCCAAAGAAGTCAAAGCCGGTCTGGAATGCGGTCTTTCACTGAAAGGCTACAACGAGATTCAGGTTGGTGATCAGCTTGAAATATTTGAAGTACAAGAGATAGCACGTACTCTGTAACTCAAGATAACCCCGGACTAGTTCCGGGGTTGTGGTTTATGGAGAGGTAAGAAAATTATGGCAAAACACAGCAAAAATATCCCCGGTCGTGGTCTGCGTGTAGCAGACCAGATTCAACGTGACCTGGCAGAAATCATCTGGTCTGAATTAAAAGACCCGCGTGTAGGTATGATCACCTTGACTGAAGTACAGTTGACCCCCGATTATGCCCATGCAAAAGTGTACTTCACCACTTTGGTGGATGATCCTGTCGCCGTCAAAAACACGATAGAAGCTTTAGTCAAGGCCTCAGGTTTCCTGCGTAATCAACTGGGTCTGCGCCTGCATATCCATACTTTGCCGCAACTGCATTTCGTGCATGATACCTCCACCATCCGTGGTATCGCCATGTCGAAACTGATAGACGAAGCCAATGCCACCCGCGCCAAAGATGACGGCGAAGAAACGACTGACTGACACAGTGCGCAGCCTGGCAACAGGCTGCTGACAACATGACGATTCCCCAGATAAAAAGAAAGCGCGTGCCTGTGCACGGTGTATTGCTATTGGATAAACCAGTTGGCTTTTCCAGTAATGATGCCCTGATCAAAGCCAAGCGCTTTTTGAATGCCGCCAAAGCCGGGCATACCGGCACGCTGGACCCATTTGCCACGGGCTTGCTGCCTTTGTGCTTTGGTGAAGCCACAAAGTTTTCCCAGGATCTGTTGGAAGCTGACAAGATCTATACCACGGTCGTACACCTCGGCATCACGACGACAACGGGCGACACCGAGGGCGAAGTGCTGGAAGAAAAACCGGTAGCGGTCAGTCTTGAACAAATCCAGGATACTTTAAAGCAATTCACTGGCCCTATACAGCAAGTGCCACCCATGTATTCAGCTCTCAAGCGTGATGGCAAGCCCCTGTATGAATATGCGCGTGCCGGTATCACGCTGGAACGCGAAGCGCGCAGCGTGATTATTCATGAGCTGGAATTACTGGCCTATGAGGCACCTTTCCTGAGCCTCAAGGTCAAATGCAGCAAGGGCACCTATGTGCGCGTGCTGGGTGAAGATATAGGTGCGGTGTTGGGCTGTGGCGCGCATCTGAAGGAATTGCGTCGCATAGGTGTAGGACATTTGGTGTTGGACAAATCCATTACTCTTGAGCAGCTTGAAAGTCTGCCTGAAGTTGAGCGGCTGGCATTGCTTGATCCAGTAGATGCCTTACTGTCCAGCTTTGCATCGATTGACTTGACTGATGAGCTGTCACGCCGCTTTTTGCATGGTCAACGCCTGGCATTAAATAAAGAAGAAGTCACATTACCCATTGAAACTGGCCGCGTTCGCGTCTATCGTGAATCGGATGGGCAGCTGCTTGGCTCAGCCCAGTTGCAGGAATACCGCATACTCGCGCCCGAGCGCCTGATTGCTGCAGATCATTGACAGTGTCATCGCACGGTAGCAACTCCTTGAAATAATAGGAGTTTTTCTACTTTTGCGCTGCAACATGTTATAATCGCAGGTTATCCGATTTACCTCATAGATTTACCCAATAAGAACGCTATCATGTCTACTACAAAACGCGCTATTCGTAACATCGCCATTATCGCTCACGTCGATCACGGCAAAACCACTCTGGTTGACCAGTTATTGCGTCAGTCCGGTACTTTCCGCGACAACCAGCAGGTTGATGCCCGTGTTATGGATTCGAATGATATCGAAAAAGAGCGCGGTATCACTATTTTGTCCAAAAACTGTGCTGTCGAATACAAAGGCACTCATATCAACATCGTCGATACGCCAGGCCATGCTGACTTTGGTGGTGAAGTAGAACGTGTTTTGTCCATGGTGGACAGTGTTTTGTTGCTGGTTGATGCACAGGAAGGCCCGATGCCACAAACGCGTTTCGTTACGCGTAAAGCGCTGGCACTGGGTTTGAAGCCTATCGTTGTCGTCAACAAGATCGACCGTGAAAACGCCGATGCGCAAAAAGCCGTTAACGCGACTTTTGAACTGTTCGACAAACTCGGTGCAACTGACGAACAACTCGATTTCCCCATCATCTACGCATCCGGTTTCAAAGGTTATGCTGGTCTGGAAGATACAGTGCGCGAGGGGAATATGGAACCCTTGTTTGATGCTATCCTGAAACACGTTCCTGCGCGTGAAGATGATCCAGACGGTCCTTTGCAATTGCAAATCACGTCCCTGGAGTACTCTTCCTACGTTGGTAAAATCGGCGTTGGCCGTATCCTGCGTGGCCGTGTCAAGGCATTGCAAGACGTGGTCTGGATGAATGGCCCAGGCGACAAGCCAACAAAAGCACGTATCAATCAAGTATTGACTTTCCAGGGTCTGGATCGCGTACTGGTTGACGAAGCATTGGCTGGTGACATAGTACTGATCAACGGTATTGAAGAAATCGGTATCGGTTCCACCATCTGTGCACCGGACACGCCTGATGGCCTGCCGATGTTGAAGATTGATGAGCCAACACTGACCATGAACTTCATGGTTAACAGCTCCCCATTGGCTGGCCGCGAAGGCAAATTCGTGACGACACGTCAAATTCGTGACCGTCTGGAGCGTGAATTGAAATCCAACATGGCTTTGCGCGTAGTGCAGGCTGAGGGCGATGATTCCACGTACGAAGTTTCTGGTCGTGGTGAGTTGCATTTGACTATCCTGATTGAAAACATGCGCCGTGAAGGCTTCGAGCTGGCAGTATCCCGTCCACGCGTAGTCTTCAAAATGGTAGGCGACGTACGTCATGAGCCATATGAAAACCTGACAGTTGACGTAGAAGAAGCCAACCAGGGTGGTGTCATGGAAGAATTGGGTCGTCGTCGTGGTGACCTGCAAAACATGGAGCCGGACGGCAAAGGTCGTGTCCGTCTGGAATACCGTATTCCAGCGCGTGGCCTGATCGGCTTCCAGGGCGAATTCATGACATTGACGCGCGGTACAGGCTTGATGAGTCACGTATTTGATGAATATGCACCAGTCGACAATTCCAAAGGCGAACTCGGTGGCCGTCGTAACGGCGTACTGATTTCCCAGGATGACGGCGCAGCAGTTGCTTACGCTATCTGGAAATTGCAAGACCGTGGCCGTATGTTCGTCAGCCACAATGACCCAGTGTATGAAGGCATGATCATCGGTATTCATTCCCGTGACAATGACCTGGTGGTGAACCCGATCAAGGGCAAACAATTGACCAACGTGCGTTCGTCCGGTACGGATGAAGCGGTACGCCTGGTTCCACCTATCCAGTTGAACCTGGAATACGCGGTCGAGTTTATTGACGATGATGAACTGGTCGAAGTTACACCTAAGAGTATCCGTCTGCGCAAGCGTTACCTGAAAGAGCATGAACGTAAAAAAGCATCACGCGACTAAGGTGATTTGTTCTTGATCTGGCTTTGCGAATGTGGCTGTTAATTTAGCCACATAAAGATTAACCCGTTTTGCTCTAGCCAGTTTGGCCAGGGTCAAGCGGGTTTTTTTATTTGGAGCTTTATGCAAAATAAAATGTCTCACCGCAAAGCGGTGATACTGATGATTTGTGCGGCCACCTTGTGGAGTATTGCCGGCGTATTTACCCGTCATCTCGAAGTTGCGCGTAATTTTGAAGTCACTTTCTGGCGCAGTTTTTTTGCTGCTGTATTTATAGCGGCTGTCATGCTCCGGCAATACAAATGGGCTTTTATTCCGCGTCTTAAATTGTTGGGCAAGATAGGTTTTTTGTCGGGTTGCATGTGGGCGACCATGTATAGCTGCTTCATGATTGCGCTGACCATGACGACGGTTGCCAATACCTCCATCATGGAGAGTCTGTCACCCTTGTTCACGGCACTGCTGGCCTGGCTGGTCTTGCACCAGCGCATACCAGCGCGTACCTGGTGGGCGATTGCCGCGGCATGCATAGGCATGGGCTGGATGTTTGTTGGCAGCATTTCTCAAGTGGATGAGCGCGGCCTGATTGGTATGTTGATCGCCTTTGGCATACCTCTGGCGGCTTCGGCAAATGTCATTATTCTCAAAAAGGGTGGCCATGCGGTTGATCTGGTGCCAGCAGTGTTTTTGGGCGGCACTATCTCTGCGCTGATAATGTTGCCATTTGCCTGGCCTTTTCACGCCTCGCTGCATGATATTGGCATCCTGGCGATACTTGGCTTCTTTCAATTGGGCTTGCCCTGCATGCTGATGGTCAGGGCCTCAAATAGCCTGAGCGCGCCGGAGATTGCCTTGCTGTCTCTGCTTGAAGTCTTGCTGGCACCAATCTGGGCCTGGCTAGGTGCCGGTGAGGTACCAGCTACTGCCAGTATCTACGGTGGCATAGTCGTACTGGTTGCGCTGGTGTTCAACGAGTTGACTGCCATCCGAGGCAACAATGCCTGACTATGCTTGGCCATGCAGATTGATGCAGATCAACTGATGGCCTGGTAAATTTTGTCTGTCTGCAGGGATGGCACTAAAATCGCGAACATTTTTCTTTTCGGATTTTTTTGCCATGCTCAAAGCACCAGAACTTCTCCTTCCCGCCGGCTCGCTGGAAAAAATGCATGCCGCTTTCGACTTTGGTGCCGATGCGGTGTATGCAGGCCAGCCACGCTATAGCTTGCGCGCCCGCAATAATGAATTCTCTACCCTTGATGTATTGCAGCAGGGTATAGACGGTGCCCATGCACGCGGCAAACTGTTTTTTGTCGCCAGCAATATCTTCCCGCACAATAGCAAACTCAACACCTATCTGCGCGATATGGAGCCGGTCATCAACATGAAGCCGGATGCCCTTATCATGGCCGACCCTGGCCTGATCATGATGGTGCGTGAAAAGTGGCCAGAAATGCCCGTGCATCTGTCTGTGCAAGCCAATGCCATCAACTGGGCCGATGTCAGGTTCTGGAAAAAGATGGGCCTGACCCGCGTCATCCTGTCACGAGAATTATCGCTCGATGAAATCGAGGAAATCCGCCAGCAATGCCCGGATATGGAGCTGGAGGTTTTCGTGCACGGTGCCTTGTGTATCGCCTATTCTGGGCGTTGCCTGTTGTCCGGCTATTTCAATCATCGCGATCCCAATCAGGGCACATGCACCAATTCCTGTCGCTGGGATTACAAAGTCGAAAACGCCACCGAAAATGAAACCGGTGACCTGGCGCGCATTCCGGTCGAGAGTATCCCGTTCAATTACCAACAAGCATTGGACGTGGCCAATCAATCTTTTTCCGCCATGGGTGATATGCCGCGCCATCCACTCGCTGACCGCCCGTATCTGATAGAAGAGGGCGGCAAGCCTGGCCAGTTCATGCCCATACTCGAAGACGAACACGGCACCTACATTATGAACTCCAAAGACTTGCGCGCCGTTGAGCATGTGGAGCGCCTGGCGAAAATCGGCATTGATTCATTGAAAGTCGAAGGTCGTACCAAATCTATTTACTATGTCGCCCGCACCGCCCAAACCTATCGCCGTGCGATAGATGATGCAGTCGCTGGTCGCCCCTTTAACACGGAATTGCTGAGTCAGTTGAATGGTCTCGCCAATCGAGGCTATACCGACGGTTTTTATCAGCGCCACCATACAAAAGAACACCAAAACTATATGGAAGGTGTATCAAAGGCGCACCGCAGCCAGTATGTGGGGCAGGTCTTGCAAGTGACTGATGGCTGGGCTGAAGTCGAAGTCAAAAACCGGTTTGCCGTTGGTGATGAGATAGAAATAATTTCACCGAATGGCAATGAAATGATCAGGCTGGCTGAGATGCGTAGCATCAACAATCACGTCCTGGACATCATAGCTGGTGCAGGGCACAAGGTGCGTATCCCGCTGGATGCCAGACATGAAAAAGCTTTGATTGCAAGGATGTTGTAATCATGGAGTTGATGCTCCCTTCGTAGCGTCTGCTCTTGATTCAAAAGGGGCATCAATTTTTTGGGGGAAAGTATCGCTATGCGGGATGATGTGAGGCACTTGATGATTTTTTATCGCCGCGTGCCGTGCGAGTTGTCAGCAAGGTTGCGAAAGCACATTGCGTATAAGAATGGACTGGTGATGTTTGGTCTGCAATAATCAACTCTCGTCTACCCGTACCGGTCTGGCATGGATTTTTTTGATCAAATAATGGACGTATTTTCCCTGATGCAGTCCGACCAAAGGTTGCAAATGCTGGGTGTCGTCGTTGTCTACGCCAGTATGAGTATCATCACGCTCGTCATGTATGGGCTGGATAAGACGGCTGCAAGAAACCGTAAGCCGAGAATCTCTGAGCGTACCTTATTATTTTGCGGCCTGGCTTGCGGCTGGCCGGGTGCTGTGTTGGCACAAAAATTATTCCGCCACAAAACTATCAAGCCCTCTTTCAGGCTGGCATTTGTTAGTACGGTCATCTTTAATTGTTTTGCACTTGCCGTGCTTTTCTATTGGTCATCAATCTCATTGAACTTATTGAGGTAGTATTGTCCAATTAGTAATGTGCATCACGATTTTTGCAGAAGATCCACACTCCAGGAGACTACGCATGAAGATAGAGCCCCAAAAAACCTATGTTGCGCTGGCGGCTGATGGCATGGCGACTGTGTTGGAAGAAGGCCCCGCATTCTGGAGTTTACCCGAAGCCGAAATCGAGACTTACGGCAAGCACTGGCTGATCAGTGAATTTGCTTGCGAATCTGACTGGCCTAGCTGGGAAATGCATCCCAAGGCTGACGAATTCGTGTATTTGCTGTCCGGTCTCGCTGATTTCCTCATCGAGCTCGATGATGCAGTGGAACACATCCACATGAAAGCGGGGGAGGCTGTGCTGGTACCCAAGGGGCGCTGGCACACAGCGAAAGTCTTTGCGCCGAGCCGCATGCTGTTCATGACCCGGGGTGAAGGTACACAGCATAAACCTGTGATCAAGAGGTAATTTCCTGGTCACCTATTTATTTATAGGGTTCATGATTGTGTTTCCTGTTGTCGTGATCGTGAGATCGTCTTCGCATGCGCCTTTCAAAGGTGATTTCCCAATGACAAGGTACAATACGGTATTGTAAATTGCCGTCTTGTTTTATTGTGAATACAAAAGTACTACCCCCACGCCGCGTCTCTGTGGCCCCCATGCTCGATTGGACTGATAGACACTGCCGTCAGTTCCACCGTCATATCACCCGCAACTCCTGGCTCTACACCGAAATGGTGACGACAGGTTCACTCTTGCATGGTGATGTACAACGTCATCTTGAATTTAATCCTGGCGAACATCCTGTTGCCCTGCAGCTGGGCGGCAGTGAGTTGACTGATCTGGCGCATGCTGCCAAGCTGGGCGAGCAATGGGGTTATGATGAAATCAACCTGAATTGTGGCTGCCCTTCTGAGCGTGTGCAAAAAGGCGCATTCGGTGCATGTCTGATGGCTGAGCCGCAACTGGTCGCTGATAGTGTCAAGGCCATGAAAGATGTGGTTTCCATCGATGTCACGGTAAAGCATCGTATAGGCATTAATGAAGTCGATTCTTATGAATTCATGCGTGATTTTGTCGGTACGGTTGCTGACGCCGGTTGCAAGACCTTTATCGTCCATGCACGCAATGCGATACTCAAAGGTTTGTCCCCAAGAGAAAACCGTGAAATCCCGCCACTCAAATATGACTATGCCTACCGCCTGAAAAAAGAATTTCCTGCGCTGGAAATCATTTTGAACGGCGGCATTAAAACGCTCGACGACATGGACTTGCATCTGCACCATGTCGATGGTGTCATGATAGGGCGCGAGGCGTATCACAACCCCTACTTCATGGCCAGCTTTGATGAGCGCTATTATGGCGACTCCACTCCGGTCAAAAGCAGGGAAGAGATTTTGCAGCACATGATCCCTTACATTTACCAGCAGCTGGAATTGTATGGCAATGCCGGCAAAGGCCTGCGCCTAAATACCGTGATCCGCCATATGCTGGGTTTGATGATGGGGCTGGTTGGGGCGCGTGTATTCCGTCAAATCTTGTCTGACAGCAAGAGGCTTGCATCTGGAAAGCCAGAGTTGTTGCTGGAAGCGGCATTAGCCATGCAAAGTGTAACTGCTTTTGACCGTAGCCTGGAAACGCAAGCCTCTGTTGCGGCATGATCATCGCTAGTTATGTGACTGGTTCGCATGGAGCAAATTGAAGTTCAATACATGAGCTAATTTGTAAATAAAGCGCGAGTATTCGTAAGTATTTGTAATACATTATTGAGTTGGGTTCTTGTCGGAATATATTGATAATGTTTCATTGCACGCTCCTTCAACTCACTACCTCAGTGAGATTTCGCCTACGCATTTATTTGCGTGGGCTTTTTTATGCCCGCTACCTTTATTGGCAGGAATGATATGTACTCTATCAACTTACACAAGATAGTCGCTTCCGCTTGTTTCGCCCTGTTTGCCTCCATTGCCCATGCAACGCCAGTCATGGAAGTGCGTCTGGACAGCTTGCTTGCCAAAGCGGGGGAATTAAAAAAAGAATTGAACCTGAATATTAATCAGCAATTGTTGTGGCAACAGACCGAAAGCAAGCTGACTTCCATGCAGCATCAGCGCGATGTCCGTCGTAATCGCCTGCAATCCGAGCTGGAGTTGCGTCTGGAGCAAAACAATATCGAATTGCGTGAACTGAATCCGCAAATCGAACAGGAAGAGCAAACCACCCAGCAGGAAAACAAGCAAATGCGCGAGCTGGTACTGACCCTGAACGATGCGCTGGATGACAAGCAACGCCAGGCCTTGCAATTGTTGATCAACGCTTCCTTGCGCACCACCGCAGACGCGCCTAAAGCCAAACGTCCCGATAGTGGCGAGACACCGCAGCGTAAAGGCGGCATGGGGCGCCAACGTGAGGGTGCGGGTGGTGGAGGCAAATTCTGATCAATCCGTCGTGCGCGCCATGCCGCAACCTGGCTTCGAGAGAACTTGTGACGTTGATGGCTTAAGTGGGAATGAGCCTGATTACCAAGAATGCTATTGCCAGCAAGCCAAATTCCTCGTATAATGCGTAGCTCTCTTGCACTGCAATATTAGTGCGCGATGCAGTGGTGGCCGTAGCTCAGTTGGTAGAGTCCAGGATTGTGATTCCTGTTGTCGTGGGTTCGAACCCCATCGGTCACCCCAAAATTTCGCTAAGTCAATCACACTTAGCTTTAAAAAGCCCGGTTAAATGCTGGGCTTTTTGTTTTGGTGCTGCGTATTGAATATTTATGCTTTCTTGTATCTTCATCGCCCCGCCGTTAATTCGTCAGTTAATACGGGCAGATTTCTGCTTGCCATAACATGTGATCTATCCGGATCTACGTCCGGTTTTCCTTGCCGCCAACATCCACGATCTTCCAGACATATTTTGACGCATTGGTGCTTATGGCGATGATTTAGCTAATATTTCGCTAAATCACTTATTCCTGATGGCATGTGTGCGCAAGCGCGCATAGAATTTTTACATGACGTGATAGGCTTGCGCTCCGCTACCCAGGTTTGTTTATGTGGCAAAATCTCTGACGCAATTTTAAGGCCAAAAACATTAATGCACACATCTCCCAGTCCTATGCAAAACCATCTGCTTGCGGCCTTGCCTCCTGCGGAATTTGCGTCACTGTCTGCTGGACTTGAACTCATTTCTATGGCGGTTGGTGATGTCTTGTATGAGTCTGGCGTGCGTCAACAGTTTGTGTATTTTCCTACCTCTGCCATTTTTTCATTGATGTATGTATTAGAGGATGGCGTCTCAGCCGAGATTGCTGCTGTTGGCCATGAGGGTGTGGTCGGCATATCTCTCTTTATGGGGGGGGACACCACGCCAAACCGGGCGGTAGTGCAAAGCGCTGGTTTTGCTTATCGTCTCAAGGGGCAATTGCTAAAACAAGAGTTTGACCGCGCTGGCCCTTTGTTGAGAGTGCTGTTGCGCTATACGCAGGCTTTGATTACGCAAATGACGCAGACAGCCATTTGCAATCTGCATCACACGGTAGAGCAGCAATTATGCCGCTGGCTGTTGTTGAGTCTGGACAGGCTATCTTCAGAGTCGGTGAATATCACCCAGCAAAGAATTGCCAATGTACTGGGTGTGCGTCGTGAACGAGTGACAGAGGCCGCAGGCAATTTGCAGCGCGCAGGTTTGATTTGCTATAGCCGCGGTGCGATTATCGTACTGGACAGGCCAGGCCTGGAAAAAGTGGTTTGCGAATGTTATTTCGTCGTGCAAAAAGAATTTACACGACTCCTCACTTCCATTCCCTTTCAATAAACTTGATTTAGTCTACGTGTGATGTAATCTACTTGTTGAGGGCAGCCATATAGTCTGCAAAAAGGAGACTATTTTCTTGTTTGAACAATAAGTTGCTATTAATCGAACTTATATGCGCGATGGCGCACATACGCCAGCCTTATACCTGCTACTCTGTGTATAGATAATCCAGTCTATACAATCTATGCCGCTCCATCGAGTTGGCAGTTCAGAGCCCCACCCATGACCATTACGAATAACCCTCTGCAAAATCACTTGCTCGCCTCTTTGCCGCAAGCAGAGTTTGATCGCATTGCCCAGCACCTCGAATTGGTGGAAATGCCGCTGGGGCAGGCCTTGTATGAGGCTGGTGGCACCTTGAATTACGTCTATTTCCCAACTACCTCCATTGTTTCCTTGTTGTATGTGCTGGAAAGCGGTGCCTCCGCTGAAATAGCCATCGTCGGCCATGAGGGCATACTTGGTATTTCATTGTTCATGGGGGGTGAAACTACGCCCAGCCGCGCTGTGGTGCAATGCGCTGGTCATGGTTATCGCCTGCGGGCACAATTTTTGAAAGAGGAGTTTAATCGCGCGGGCCCCTTTTTGCGCCTCTTGCTGCGTTATACCCAGGCGCTGATTACGCAAATGACGCAAACCGCTGTTTGTAATCGCCATCACACCATAGAGCAGCAATTGTGCCGCTGGCTATTATTGAGTTTAGACCGCTTGCCTTCAGACTCTGTTTCCATGACTCAGGAGTTGATTGCCAATATGCTGGGTGTGCGGCGCGAGGGCGTCACTGCTGCCGCAGGCAATATACAAAGACTAGGCCTTATAAGGTACAGTCGTGGGCGTATTGATGTGGTAGATCGTCCCGGGTTGGAAAACGTGGTGTGTGAATGCTATGCCGTCGTCAAACTTGAATTTGATCGCCTGCTGGCAGACATACCACAGGGCGATCCCTCGCATATTTTGGGTCAGTCAGACCGACGCTCAATGTCGGCCCGTCCTGTTTCGTGGCAAGTTGGTCAGGAAAAAAAAGAAAATTGAATCGTTGATTGAATATGGATGCGTCGAGTTGCGTTCTCATTCCTGCGTTTAGATATTTGAACAAAATCATCTATGCATGACGTTATTTTTATTGATTATTTTATGTACGCTAGCGCACGTAATTGCCGTCTAATATATGCCAAACTCGCACATTATTTTTAAAAGTTAGAGTGAATTGTTGCGCAAGTTAAATAAGCTGAGCATGCAAAAAGCTGCTGAGTTTTTTTTCGTCCTTTTTTCTATATGTGCGAAATCGAACAGACAGATTGCTGAGCGATTCTGTAGAGTAAAAGCGGGAGCGTGCTGGGCAGATTTTTCTGGACAGAATTTGCGCTTTGCTTTTAATTCTACATTATGCGGGAATTTGATATGAACAGTCGGATAGACCCGAACCAGAATCATTTGCTTGGGGCATTGCTGGATACAGAATTTGATCGACTTGCCCCTCATTTGGAGCAGGTGTCAATGTTGCTTGGTGATGTGCTGTACGAGTCGGGTGGTAAGTTGCAGTATGTCTATTTCCCTGTTACGGCGATTGTTTCTCTACATTATTTGTTAGAAAACGGTGGATCTTCAGAAATTGCCGGTGTCGGCAATGAGGGATTGGTAGGCGTTTCATTGTTCATGGGTGGCGACACGACGCCTAGTCGCGCGATAGTGCAGACTGGGGGGCTCGGCTATCGCTTGAAAGCCCACATTTTAATGGAAGAGTTTAATCGTGCCGGTCCTTTGTTGCGCTTATTGCTGCGCTATACCCAGGCACTGCTTACACAAATGTCGCAAACTGCAGTCTGTAATCGTCACCACTCTGTCGAACAGCAATTATGCCGCTGGCTGTTGTTAACGCTGGATCGTATGTCAGGTAACGACCTCACTATCACGCAAGAGCTTATTGCCAATATGTTGGGGGTGCGACGTGAAGGCGTTACTGAAGCAGCAGGTAAATTACAAAACTATGGTTTTATCAGTTATCGCCGCGGACATATAACCGTCATTGACAGACTCGGGCTGGAGGATCATGTGTGTGAGTGTTATGGCGTAGTAAAAAAAGAATTTGCCCGACTTTTGTCTGATGCTCCGCAGAGACAGGGTAAAGACCTATCTGTTGCGCCTGTCACCGTTGTTAGGAAAACCGGTTATATCCATGGAGGCATTCATGGCAGCTTGTAAAGCAGTGTAAGTTGGCAAATACTGTCTTGAATTTCAAAATTTATTGAAGGGTTGCTGTGAATAAGAAAAAATATATGAAGGCAATCTCAGTAGAGCGTCTCACCTTGATCGGCTTTGGCATTGCCTTGCTTGCGTTGTTGATGATAGGTGGCATAGCCTGGAATATTGCAGTCCCGTTTGACGCATTAAAGTCTATAGACCATACCCGCAAAGTCATTGACGACCTTAGTGAACTGGGTGTCAAACTGTCAGAGGCGGAAAATGGACAAAAAGCCTATTTTTTGACAAAGGAAGAGAGTTTCCTCAGTCAGCGGAATCAAAGGCTCAATGACATGCAGGTTGTCATCCAGCATTTACGTGCTTTGACGGTGGATAACGCCCAGCAACTGACGCGTATTCAGCAATTGCAAAAGGCAGTTGATGAGAGAGCGTCCCTCATGCAAGAAAGCCAGAAACAATTTGAGGCACTCGGCTTTCCCGGGACTCGGGTTTTGTTTAATACTGGCTTACTCACTTCAGCAAAAATACAAAATATTCTCGCTGATGCGATTTTGGATGAGCAGGTTTTGCTTGAAGACCGCAAATCGAATGCAGCATTTCGCATCAAATTGGTCGTTGGCACAGTCGGCTTCTTACTGGTGTTCTTATTAGTGTGGGCGTTGCAGATACGACGTGCCAGTTTAGGGCGGTTGGCTGGAGAGCAAACCTCGGTCAAAGTACGTGAAGTACTGCTTAAGATGGGTGCATTGCAGGATGCAATTTTTAATAGCCCGAATTTTTCTATTATTGCGACCGATGCACAGGGTTTGATACAGATTTTTAATGTCGGTGCCGAGCGTATGCTGGGCTATGACGCTGCCGATGTCGTCAACTTGATCAGCCCTGCTGATATTTCTGATTCTGAAGAGCTCGCCGCGAAAGCGGCTGCGCTGAGTGCAGAATTCAATACTCCTGTTGCCCCGGGTTTTGATGCTTTGATCTTCAAGGCTATGCGTAATCTGGAAGACATTTATGAGCTAACCTATATCCGTCGGGACGGTAGCCGTTTGCAGGCTATCGTTTCGGTTGCTGTGTTGCGGGATGCGCATGGAGTAGTTATTGGCTGTCTTTTGATAGGTACAGATAATACTGCACGCAAGCAAGTGGAAGCCGAGCAGGCTTTGCTGGGCCAGCGCTTACGTGACCAACAGTTTTATACGAGATCATTAATTGAGGCAAACATCGACGCTCTCATTACCACGGACTTGAATGGCATCATCAGTGATGTCAATCATCAGATGGAAGAGATCACAGGATGCACTCGTGATGAATTGATCGGTGCGCCATTTAAAAATTATTTTACCGAACCGGCAGCAGCAGAACTGGCGATGAAAAGTGCGCTGCAAACTGGCAAAGTCAGTAATTTTGAACTGACCGCCATAGCAAAAGATGGCAAGGAAACGGAAGTTTCCTACAATGCCAGCACTATTTATGACCGTGAGCGCAGGTTGCAGGGTGTATTTGCATCAGCCCGCGATGTCACTGAATATAAATTATTCGAGCAAAGACTGCAGAACAATAATATCGAGCTGGAATTGGCCAAGGCGATTGCTGAAAAAGCGAATCGGGCCAAGTCAGAATTCTTATCCAGCATGAGTCATGAGCTGCGCACGCCATTGAATGCCGTGCTGGGTTTTGCGCAATTGATGGCATCAGATACGCCGCCACCATCGGAAAACCAAAAATTATCGATAGACCAGATATTGCAAGCTGGTTGGTATTTGCTGCGATTGATCAATGAAATTCTTGATCTGGCAATGATAGAGTCAGGCAAAGTGAGTATTTCAAAAGAATCCATCTTGCTTTCCGATGTTTTATTGGATTGCCAGGCGATGATAGAACCGCAGGCACAGACTCGTGGCATCAATATGATTTTTCCTACTATGGATATACCGTTGTATGTGTTCGCTGACCGCACCAGGCTTAAGCAAGTAATGGTAAATTTGCTGTCTAATGCGATTAAGTATAACCAGCAAGAAGGATCAGTAACTGTCGAATATGTTGTTCGTGCCGAGAACCGTATCCGTATCAGCGTCAGGGACGTAGGTAAGGGTCTGTCGCCTGACCAGGTTGGGCAATTATTTCAGCCTTTTAATCGCCTCGGGCAGGACGCCGGTAATGAAGAGGGTACTGGCATCGGTTTGGTGGTGACCAAGCAGTTGGTCGAACTCATGGGGGGCGTCATTGGTGTTGAAAGCAATGTTGGTGTCGGCAGTGTATTTTGGGTAGAGCTTTCCTTGGCCTCGGCGCCAGCTTTGCACGAGGACGGATTGGCAGATATTCCAACTGGTCAGTTTATTGCTCAACCATCTGAAGGCGCATCGCCCAAACGTAGTCTTTTGTATGTGGAAGACAATCCCGCCAACCTGGCACTGGTTGAGCAATTGATTGCCCGTCGAAGCGATCTCAGGCTGTTGACTGCTGTAGATGCACATCTTGGGATAGCCACTGCTCAGTCAAGCAAACCAGATGTGATTTTGATGGATATTAATTTGCCTGGCCTCAGCGGCTTTGGTGCGCTCAAAATTTTGGCTAATGATCCATTGACAGCGCATATACCTGTCATGGCGTTGTCCGCAAATGCCATGCCTCGTGATATAGAAAAAGGTTTGGATGCAGGATTTTTCAGATATCTTACCAAGCCTATCAAGGTGAACGAATTTATGGATGCGCTTGATCTGGCATTGCATCACGCTAAAGAGCATGGCCTGAGTGGCAAGAAGGTCGAACTTGAGTCTACTCGCAAAAAAAATGAAGTTGAGCTGAACTAAAAATTTATTGAAACCTCGTATTACAGCAAGAACGATTTTGAAAGAATGAAATGCTTGAAGCAGTCGAAATTCTCAAGGCCAGCATCCTGATCGTTGACGATCAAAAAGCTAATGTCATGTTATTGGAGCAGATGCTGCGTAATACCGGCTATACCTCCATTACGACCACCATGGACGCGCGTACTGTTTGCGCCCTGCATATAGAACACAACTATGACCTGATATTGCTGGACCTGCAGATGCCCGGCATGGATGGTTTTGAAGTCATGGAAGAATTAAAAAATATCGCCGCAGATGCCTATTTACCGGTGCTGGTAATTACTGCCCAGCCAGGACATAAGCTGCGTGCCTTGAAGGCAGGCGCCAAGGATTTTGTCAGTAAGCCTTTTGACCTGCAGGAAGTGCAAACGCGCATACACAATATGCTGGAAGTGCGCTTGTTGTATCAGCAACTGGATAATTACAATAAGCGGCTGGAGCAAACTGTGCTGGAGCGAACTGCGGAGTTACGCGCCAGCGAAGCACGCTTTAAAAGTTTTACCCAACTTTCATCTGACTGGTATTGGGAGCAAGATCAGTTTGGCAATTTTACCAGTGTATCCGGGCCCGTATTTGAAATGCTCGGCATACGGGCAGAAGACATGCTGGGTAATGCGCCCAGCATTGGCATGGAGGGTTGGGACGTGGATGAGCGAGAGCAGCTTGATGACAATATCGCGAATCGTCGCCCATTCCTGGATTTTATTTATCGGCGCAGCAAACAGGATGGCACGGTACAATACCTGCAAGTCAGTGGTGAACCCTTCTTCGACTCGGCTAGCCGTTTCGCCGGATACCGGGGAGTGGGTATGGATGTGACCCACCGAAGATCGTAAGGCAAAGCTTCATCACCCGCATTTGAAAAGACCAGTATTGGAATATGAATAAACCGACTTCAGATGTGTCAACAAATTCCAAAGAATCTTCCTTGTTGCAAAAATTGGGCCCTGGCCTGATCACTGGCGCAGCTGACGATGACCCTAGCGGCATTGCCACTTATTCGCAGGCGGGTGCGCAATTCGGTTTTAATATGTTGTGGACGGTCTTGTTTACCTATCCCTTGATGGTAGGGATACAGGTAGTCAGTGCCCGCATAGGCAGGGTTAGTGGGCATGGGCTTGCCACCAATATCCGCCGTCATTACCCTGCATGGTTATTGTATGCCGTAGTCGGCCTTTTGCTGGTTGCCAATACGATCAATATTGCTGCTGATATTTCTGCCATGGGCGAGGCATTGAAGTTACTCATAGGCGGCAAAGCGCATTTTTATGCCATAGGTTTTGGCGTATTGTCTTTGCTGCTGCAGGTGTTTATTTCTTATCAGCGTTATGTGCGGTTTTTAAAGTGGCTGACACTGGCTTTGCTGGCCTATGTTGCTACTGTCTTTGTCGTGCATACGCCCTGGGCAGATGTTGCGACCAGTGCCATCATGCCGCAGTTATCGCTGAAAAAAGAATACATCACAACGGTAGTCGCCTTGTTTGGCACTACTATCAGCCCCTATCTGTTTTTCTGGCAAGCCTCACAAGAAGTAGAGGAAATGCGCGCTGATCCTCTGGCGCGCCCACTGATCCACGCACCTGAACAAGCAGCAGCCAATCTGAAGCGCATCAAGCTCGATACTTATATAGGGATGGCATTTTCCAACCTGGTGGCGTTCTTCATCATTCTGACGACAGCTGTTACCCTGAATTTGCATGGTGTCACCGATATCGAGACATCCGCGCAGGCCGCGTTGGCCTTGCGGCCCATTGCTGGTGACTTTGCCTTCATGTTGTTTAGCGCGGGCATTATCGGAACGGGTTTGCTGGCAATACCTGTTTTGGCTGGTTCGTCTGCCTATGCGATGGCCGGTGCCTTTAAATGGAAAAACAGTCTGGAAAACACGCCCATGCAAGCCTGGCAGTTTTACGCCATCATTGCCTTGTCGACCGTTATTGGAATTGTATTGGGCTTCACTGCAATTGACCCTATCAAGGCCTTGTACTGGAGTGCCGTCATCAACGGTGTGATTTCTGTACCTATCATGGTGGTCATGATGTTGATGGCAGCAAGGGTAGATATCATGGGTAAATTTGTCATCACCCGCAGATTGAAAATATTAGGCTGGCTCGCCACCGGTATGATGGCGCTTGCCGTGATATCGATGCTGATGACATTTTTTTATTGATATCTGTTCCAGCGCATGAGGCGTTCATCCGACGCTTCCTTGATTAAATGCCTGGCTTTCAGCGGGTCTTTTTCTACATGTTTGCTGCCACTTTCCAGTTCCATGGCTAGCGCCTGGATGGCAACGGGGTATTCAAGTTCTGCGGATTCTTCCAGCCATTTTCTGGCCAGGGCCTGATCTGGTTTGACACCTTCGCCTGCCGCATAGGCATTCGATAGCAGGAACATGGCCTGGGCATTGCCTTGCTCACTGGCTTTCTCCAGCCATTTGACAGATATGGCGAGATTTTGCGGCGCTCCCTGGCCATACTTGGCCATGCGCGCCAGCATGAAGCTGGCTTTGCCATGCCCATTATTTGCTGCTGCTCCATACCATTTCCAGGCTTGCTGTTCATTCTTTGCCAGCCCCAAGCGGTTCTTATAATAAGCTTCTGCCAGTTGGAACTGGGCTTCGCCGTCACCGTTGCTGGCTGCTCGTTCCACCCATAGTAATGCCAGGGATTGCTGTTCAGGTTTAATCGCATACGCCAAACCCAATTCTCGCTGCGCTACGGCATTGCCAGTATTTGCCCATTTTTTAAGTGAAGCGATGGCCGATGGCAGTTGCGCGTGTAAAGCCTGTATGCCAGCGGATTCGATTTCTGCCGTAGTTGGTACTGGTGCGCAAGCGCATAGGCTGCAAGCCAATAAAATGCTTGCACTGATTTTAAATTTGTTCAACATAGTGTCGCCAGGAGATCAGGCGCGCACTTCGGTTTGAAGTGCGCGCTTATTCATTGCTACTGTTTTCAGTGAATTTTACTTGCTCAAATCTATCGCATATTTTGCAAAGCCACTGGCATCCAGTGCACCTTCAGACTTGACGCGACCCAGACCCAGCGCTTGTGCTACGGATATTTTGCCTGGGGTAGAGCGTAAAATGACGGGGCCCTTGGTCGTTACTTTAACAAAGCTCCAGCTTTGACCAGTACCGTTCGCTGTAGCAGTGATCTTGCCTTGTTTTTTAACGAAATCACTGACCACTGCCTGGTTGGCGTCTGGTGATTTGATGATGGTTTTGCTGCCGTCAATGCCAGGGAAGTTGCCGCCGCCACCTGCGCGGTAGTCATTCGTTGCAACGATAAAGTCATCATTGTCACCTATGGCCTTGCCTGCATACGTCAGGTTGACAATACGCTTGCCTGCTGGTTGGGTAACATCGATCTGGTAGATCAAGGCATTATTGTCTGCATAGAACACATCGTAGTTATAGATGGTTGAATAGGATGGAACAAGATCTTGTTCTGTCGTCAGTGCAGGATCTATCTGGCCGAATTGTTTTGCTGCAGTCTCCAGCCAGTTCTTCAAATCAGAACCCTTGATTTTGACGGCTTGCAGATTGTTATTGCCGTATAGGTAAAGGTCACCAGGGTTACGTACTTGCAAGCCAAATGGTGATGACGCGCTGGCGCCAGGGGCAACGTCGGTGAAATCAGTCGGGCCATTGCGGCCTGCCTTGAACGGCGCGCTGCACGAAATGACAGGGATGGATTTGTAGCTCGCAATCGTCGCATCATTTGACGTGGCGATGAAATTTTTCACATAATCGATTTGTGCCTGATTGACGATTTGTATCGCCGAGACATCACCGACCAATGAAAAATAAGCTGACATCTCAAAGTCTGTCGTCGTGCCCAGCGCTTGCGTTGCATAGTTGATAGTGGCTTTGTGCTCGGTATCAACCAGTGGCGCGATAGAGGCATCTGCATCAATGATATTGGTGCCATCTTTATATTTGAAACCGCGAGCTTCTACATTAGTCAGGTCTTTTTGTACTACCCATTTGCCGCTTTGGTATTTGAGCGTCATTTGTATGATGCCCAGACGGCGGCCCCAGCTTTGTGCCATCACGGCTGGCACACCATTCACCAGGCCTTTTTTGGTATCCACAATGGCAGCGGGCAGGGCGGCCAGCGAAGCATCAATGGCTGGTGCGCCAACTTCTTTTGGCGCAGGGAAAATCAAGTGAGCATGTCCCAGCATCAGCGCATCAATGCCGGTTGTGCTCAGGTGCAGGCTGCCGTTTTCCATTTTAGGGCTGTAAGGCGAGGCATCCAGGCCACCATGCGACAAGGCAACGACCAGGTCCGCACCTTTGGCGCGCAACTCAGGTACATATTTGTTGGCAGATTCCTGCACGCCATTGACGACCACTTTGCCCGCCAGGGATTTTTGATCCCAGTCCATGATTTGCGGTGGCACAAAGCCCATGATGCCAACATTGAGTTTGACATTCATGCTGCTGCCATCAGGTTTGGTAGCGACGAATTGTTTGTTGATGATGGAAGTAGGACTGAAGATAGGTTTCTGGCTCGTGGCGCCAACAACATTCGACAAAACCAGCGGGAAGTTAGGCGCACCACAGGTGCCGGCTTTACTGATATCAGGCAGGCCAAAGTCGGTATTGGTGATCTGGCTCAAAAAACCCAGGCCATAATTGAATTCATGGTTACCCAGGCCAGCCCCATCATATTTCAGCGCATTCATGACTTTATAAATAGCCAGTGTGCCACTGCAAGTAACGGGCGCCGCCAGCGCCTGGTAATCACCCAGCAAGGTTCCTTGAATAACGTCGCCATCGTCGAGCAAGATATTATTGGGATTTTCTGCGCGGGCATCTTTGATCAGTGATGCTGTCCTCTCCAGGCCCAGACTTGTATCCGCTTTCAGGCCGTAGTAATCATAGCTTAGTATGTTTTGATGAATATCCGTGGTTTCCAGCAGGGCCAGTTTGACGACGGTTCCCTCTGGAATGCTGTTCGGGTCAATTACGGGTGTCACGTTGGTTGTCGTCGCCGGATTGCTGCTACCGCAACCTGCCAGGGCAATCGCGACCAGTGCTGCCATTGGTGTGAGTGGCGGTAACCAGGAAATTTTTTTCATAAAATCTTTCAAGAGTAGCTTGAGGCATCGAGTTTTAAAAAATGGAGTGGCTGCAAACTCGCAGGACTTCCCATATAAATTCAGGTCGGCAATTGCGCGACAAGTGCGGGATTATCAATACTAATTATTTCTATGGCATGACATATAGGTAAGTGAATAATGTATATCATGATTTAGTGATGATGGTCGCGATGGGGGAGTTGGGAATGGCTGCTGTTTAGCATTCATTGGGCATTCATTATGCATTCTATTTGTATAGTTTTTTTCCGCATGCCCGGTGCTATGGCACTTTTAGAAATATAATCACGCACCTGCAAAAAATCCTGCTAGCCGGGGTTCGCAAACCATTTACTGTCGATACTTAGAAATCACATGCCGCATATATTTTCCCTGCCTGCAAGCTTTGCTTTAGCTGCACCTATTGCTAAAAAGTCTATTTTCACCCGCATGCTCTTGCCAGCAATGCTGGCAATCGGCGTATCAGCGTGTACGACTTCGCCACAACAGGTTTCGCCTGCTGTAACGCCGGCCGTTCCGGTGGCAAAGACTTTGAAACCTTTGCGCATAGGCCTGGCGCTTGGTGGTGGTGCAGCGCGAGGTTTTGCGCATATTGGTGTCATCAAGGCTTTGGAGTCACAAGGCATTAATCCGGATATCGTCGTCGGCACCAGTGCTGGCAGCGTAGTAGGTGCCATGTACGCGGCGGGCAATAATGGCTTTGCAATGCAAAAAATGGCGTTGGACATGGATGAAGTGACCATCTCTGACTGGTCCTTGCCTTTGTTTTCCAAATCTAGCGGTGTATTGAAGGGCGATGCACTGCAAGCGTATGTCAATCGTCTGGTAGTGCAGGCGCCGATAGAAAAACTGCGCAAACCTTTTGGCGCTGTTGCAACTGACCTGGCCACCGGCCATGCGGTGCTTTTCCAGCGCGGTAATACCGGTGCTGCCGTGCGTGCGTCATCGGCTGTACCTGGCGTATTTCAGCCAGTGAAAATCAATGATCGCCTGTATGTCGATGGCGGTCTGGTGTCGCCAGTACCAGTCCGTTTTGCCCGCGAGATGGGGGCTGACCTGGTGATTGCAGTCAATATTTCCGCACCACCTGAGCCGCTGGTTTCAAATGCTACCCTCGATGTTTTGCTGCAAACGGTGGCTATCATGGGGCAAAGTATTAATCAGTTTGAATTGAGGCAGGCCGAGATAGTAATACGTCCAGAATTACCCGGCATGAAGGGCAACGACTTTAACGGCCGCAATCTGGCGATACTCGCTGGTGAAAAAGCGGCAATGGCGATGATGCCTGAGATTAAGCAAAAGATTAAAGCAATGCAGGAACGCTGATTTTTGGATGCAAAAAATAGAAATAAGGCAATGCTCATATAGCTCTGCCTTATTTTTTTGACTGAGGAGTGGAATTGCAGATTGCTGCTAAATAATTTAGCTTTTTAACATGCTTGTGATATGCGGAAATTATTTTGCTTCATCATCATTGATGCGGCGTGCGCCATTGAAGCGTTTTTTCCAGTAGGCGATGTCCATGCTTTCTACTCTGACCTGGCCACCTGCTGAGGGGGAGTGGATGAATTTGTTGTCACCCAGATAAATGCCTACGTGAGAAAAGCCGCGTTTGAGTGTGTTGTAAAAAACCAGATCACCGGGCTGTAAATCTTTTTGCTCTACGTGTTCACCTACTTTGCTGATTTCTGCCGAAGTGCGCGGTAAATTGGCGGCAACCACATCCTTGAATACATACCTGACAAAACCACTGCAATCGAGACCATTTTCCGGGGAGTTGCCACCACGCTTGTAACGTATGCCCATTAAATCCATGGCCTTGACCGTCAGATCAGATGCGCGTTGCTTGATTTCTTGCAGTTTGGTGTAAGCGGTCGATGATTCGGGGAAGGGATTGTCTGCGCTCCAGGCTGGGTTGGCCGCTGCGGCGAGCAGCATAGTCGAGATAAGCACTAACTTGGCTTTCCTTGATAGTCTGGAAACGGTTATTAGCATCTTTGCACCTGGTTGGAAAAACCGCTCAACTGTAAGCGAACTCAGAAAAAATGTAAACTATTTGGGATGCCTTTCTGCGTAACAATTAGTTTCAGCCATTCAATTGAAATAAAGGCAATGTGCTAAGTAGTCTTCTGAGTAGTTTTGTATAGGCCTTGATTTCTTTAGATTGTCAAACTGCCAGAATGAGCTGATTAAATTGGTAAAAACTGTTTGTATACCTAAGCGCAATTGCTTGGCGTACAATCCGCTGACTTTAATGGAGAGGTATTTATGCAAACAAAACCTGTGATGACATTGGATGATGTCAAGAAAATTGCTGCTGCTGCCGAGGCAGAAGCCAAGGCCAATAACTGGCCTGTCGTGATTGCTATCGTGGACGACGGTGGTCATTTGATGTGGTTGCAGCGTCTGGATGGCGTCGCCCCTATTTCTTCCCAAATCGCACCAGCAAAAGCAGCTACAGCAGCCCTGGGCAAGCGTGAATCAAAAATCTATGAAGATATTATCAATAATGGTCGCTTTTCTTTCCTGAGTGCCCCTCTGGAAGGCATGCTTGAAGGTGGCGTGCCGATTATTGTTGATGGTCAATGCGTTGGTGCGGTAGGTGTTTCTGGTGTGAAATCGGCAGAAGATGCGCAAATCGCTAAAGCCGGCATTGCTGCGCTGGGCCTGTAATTTATATCAAATGACGCATTCTTTTTGCGGAATGGCAGCAGTGGTGGTTTCAAGAAATTAATTAGCGAACGCCCGTACACTATTGAGTATACAGGTAATTTAACGGCCCATCAGGCATTTCGCATTTGCCTGATGGGCTGTTTCGCGCTATAATTCGAGGGTTTAACTAATCCGAAATCTCGCCGTAGCGCCTACCCAAATTCACATCGCTCCATCATCTTTCCAGGCCACGCTGCAACTCTTGCGCGGTCAGGGAAACGACAGCTTGGTGCGTCGCAGCGGCGGTAACAATACAGGAGTTGCCCTTGCTGCCCATTCCGCAGTCCCTTCTTCGTTCCGGCCAGGACACCGCTATACTTGCTCTCGCCGATGGAAGCATTTTCACTGGATATTCGATTGGCGCTGCCGGTCAGACCACAGGTGAAGTCGTTTTTAATACCTCAATGACTGGCTATCAGGAAATTTTGACTGATCCCAGTTATAGTGCCCAAATCGTTACCCTGACGTATCCGCATATTGGTAATACCGG
The DNA here is from genome assembly GCF_049340405.1 of Undibacterium sp. Ji42W. Lineage (NCBI taxonomy): Bacteria > Pseudomonadati > Pseudomonadota > Betaproteobacteria > Burkholderiales > Oxalobacteraceae > Undibacterium > Undibacterium sp. Ji42W. Next base: position 301,762 of record NZ_JBMPOV010000001.1, on the reverse strand, counting down.
CATCAATGCCGAAGACGTAGAGTCTGACAAAATCCATGCAGCGGGTTTGATTATCAAAGACCTGCCTTTGCTGGTATCAAATTTCCGCTCTGAACAATCCCTCTCTGATTACCTCAAATCTCAAAACATCGTTGCTATTGCCGGTATTGATACCCGCAAGCTGACACGGATTTTGCGTGAAAAAGGCGCGCAGGGCGGGGCTATCCTGGTGGGTGCTGATGCTGAAAAAGCAATCGCGCTGGCCAAGTCTTTCCCTGGTCTGTCGGGCATGGATCTGGCCAAAGTTGTGTCTGCCAAGCAGGCTTACGACTGGACTGAGACTGAGTGGGTATTGGGCCAGGGTTATGGTCAGTTGCAAAATCCAAAATTCCATGTTGTCGCTTTCGACTTTGGCGTCAAGCGCAATATCTTGCGCATGCTGGCAGAGCGCGGCTGCAAGGTGACGGTATTGCCTGCGCAATCCAGCGCTGCTGATGTACTGGCGCTGAACCCGGATGGCGTGTTTTTGTCGAACGGCCCTGGCGACCCTGAGCCTTGCGATTACGCGATTGCTGCTGCTAAAGAGTTGATAGAGAAGGGCGTTCCTACCTTTGGTATCTGCCTCGGCCATCAAATCATGGCGCTGGCCTCCGGTGCAAAAACCCTCAAGATGAAATTCGGCCACCACGGTGCCAATCATCCTGTGCAGGATCTGGAGACCAAACAAGTTTTGATCACTTCGCAAAACCACGGTTTTGCAGTCGATGCAGCAACGTTGCCAGCCAATTGCCGCGTTACTCATGTGTCTTTGTTTGATGGCTCACTGCAAGGCTTTGCCCGTACTGATAAACCAGCTTTTTGCTTCCAGGGTCACCCTGAAGCCTCACCAGGTCCGCATGATATTGCGTACCTGTTTGACCGCTTCACCGCGATGATGGCCAGGGCAAAGACAGGAGAATAAGAGAATGCCAAAACGTAACGACATAAAAAGTATTTTGATTATCGGCGCTGGCCCCATCATCATTGGTCAGGCTTGCGAATTCGATTATTCCGGCGCACAGGCTTGCAAGGCCTTACGTGAAGAAGGTTACCGTGTGATCCTGGTCAACAGCAATCCCGCAACCATCATGACTGATCCAGAAATGGCCGATGTGACCTACATCGAACCTATTACATGGCAAGTCGTCGAACGCATCATCGATAAAGAAAAACCGGATGCGATTTTGCCGACTATGGGTGGCCAGACTGCACTGAACTGCGCACTGGATCTGCATCGCAATGGCGTGCTGACCAAATACAATTGCGAACTCATTGGTGCTTCACCAGAAGCCATCGACAAGGCTGAAGACCGCTTGAAATTCAAGAACGCCATGACCAAGATTGGTCTGGGTTCTGCACGTTCCGGCGTCGCTCATACGATGGACGAAGCCTGGGTAGTGCAAAAAGATGTTGGCTTCCCGGTCATCATTCGCCCATCGTTTACCATGGGTGGTACAGGTGGCGGTATTGCCTATAATCCAGAAGAATTCGAGACGATTTGCAAACGCGGTCTGGAAGCATCGCCCACCAATGAATTGCTGATTGAAGAATCGCTGATAGGTTGGAAAGAATATGAGATGGAAGTCGTGCGCGACAAGGCCGACAACTGCATCATCGTCTGCTCCATCGAAAACCTGGACCCCATGGGTGTACACACTGGTGACTCCATCACCGTGGCGCCGGCACAGACACTGACCGATAAAGAATACCAGATCATGCGTAATGCCTCTTTGGCAGTGCTGCGTGAAATTGGTGTGGATACTGGTGGTTCCAACGTACAGTTTTCCATCAATCCTGCTGATGGCCGCATGATCGTCATCGAGATGAACCCGCGCGTATCGCGTTCATCTGCGCTGGCATCAAAAGCGACTGGTTTTCCAATTGCTAAAATTGCTGCCAAGCTGGCAGTTGGTTTCACGCTGGATGAATTGCGCAATGAAATTACGGGCGGTGCTACACCAGCTTCTTTCGAGCCTTCGATTGATTACGTCGTCACCAAGATACCGCGTTTCGCATTTGAAAAATTCCCGCAGGCAGATAACCGCCTGACGACCCAGATGAAGTCTGTCGGTGAAGTAATGGCTATCGGCCGCACCTTCCAGGAATCTTTCCAGAAAGCCCTGCGTGGCCTGGAAGTTGGTGTCGATGGCATGAATGAAAAAACCCAGGATCGTGAGACCCTGGAAAAAGAACTTGGTGAGCCAGGCCCGGACCGTATCTGGTATGTTGGCGATGCGTTTGCCCAGGGCTTTACGTTGGAGGAAGTGCATCAACTGACGCATATCGACCCGTGGTTCCTGGTGCAGATCAAGGACATCGTGGATATCGAATTGTGGCTGGATGAACAGTCGCTCGATAGCGTTGATAAAGCCCTGATGCTGCAACTGAAGCAAAAAGGTTTTTCTGACCGTCGTCTGGCAAAGCTGTTGAAAACGACTGACACAGCGATTCGTGAAAAGCGTAAGGCTTTGAATGTGCGCCCGGTCTACAAACGCGTAGATACTTGCGCTGGTGAATTCGCTACAAATACAGCCTACATGTATTCAACGTACGAAGAAGAGTGCGAATCCAACCCAACCGACAAGAAAAAAATCATGGTATTGGGCGGTGGCCCTAACCGTATCGGCCAGGGTATTGAATTTGATTATTGCTGCGTGCATGCCGCATTTGCGCTGCGCGAAGATGGGTATGAAACCATCATGGTCAACTGCAATCCTGAAACTGTTTCGACGGATTACGATACGTCCGACCGTCTGTATTTTGAACCGCTGACGCTGGAAGATGTGCTGGAAATCGTAGAAAAAGAAAAACCGGTCGGCGTGATCGTGCAATATGGTGGACAGACACCTTTGAAACTTGCTCTCGATCTGGAAGCCAATGGCGTGCCTATCGTAGGTACATCGCCTGACATGATCGATGCTGCGGAAGACCGCGAACGCTTCCAGAAGATGTTGCAAGACCTCGGTTTGCGTCAGCCGCCTAACCGCACCGCACGTACTGAAGCTGATGCACTGGCGCTGGCGCAAGAAATTGGCTATCCGCTGGTGGTGCGCCCGTCTTATGTGCTCGGTGGCCGGGCGATGGAAATCGTCCATGAGCAACGTGATCTGGAGCGTTACATGCGCGAAGCCGTCAAGGTATCGCATGATTCCCCGGTTTTGCTAGACCGCTTCCTGAATGATGCAATTGAAGTTGACGTCGATTGCTTGTCTGATGGTGAGCGCACCTTCATCGGTGGCGTGATGGAGCATATCGAACAGGCTGGCGTACACTCTGGTGACTCTGCATGTTCCTTGCCACCCTATTCTCTGTCGCAAGAAACCATCGCTGAACTCAAGCGCCAGACTGCCTTGATGGCGAAGGGTTTGAATGTCGTTGGTCTGATGAACGTGCAGTTTGCGATTCAGCAGCAAGAGGGTAAAGACGTTGTGTTCGTGCTGGAAGTGAACCCGCGTGCATCGCGTACCGTACCGTATGTATCCAAGGCCACTGGCTTGCAATTAGCGAAGATCGCTGCCCGTTGCATGGTTGGTCAGTCTCTCGATTCACAAGGTATAGGTGCCGAGGTCGTGCCACCTTACTTCAGCGTCAAGGAGGCAGTATTCCCGTTCGTGAAATTCCCTGGTGTTGATACTATCCTCGGCCCAGAGATGAAATCGACTGGTGAAGTCATGGGTGTGGGTAAAACCTTTGGCGAAGCTTTCGTGAAATCGCAATTGGGTGCTGGCGTGAAATTACCAACGTCCGGCAAGGTATTCCTGAGTATTAAGAACAGCGACAAACCGCGTGGCGTGAAAGTGGCCCGTGATCTGGTGGAGATGGGCTTCTCCATCGTTGCTACCCGTGGTACGGCAACGGCGATTGCGGCTGAAGGCATTCCGGTTTCTATCGTGAACAAGGTTGTTGAAGGTCGCCCGCACGTCGTGGACATGATCAAGAACAATGACATTGCCATGGTCATCAATACTGTAGAAGAAAAGCGCAATGCCATTACGGATTCTCGCGCTATTCGTACCTCTGCATTGATTGCCCGCGCAACAACGTTCACAACCATAGCCGGTGCGGAGGCTGCAGTCGAAGGTATGCGTCATCTCAATGAATTACATGTTTATGATTTACAAGGTCTGCATAAAACCTTAAACTGATAGAAATAACAGTGTCCCTGAGATTGTGCTGATGCAAGATCAGGGAGGCTTGAACTTCGATACAGAGGTCACAAAGGCATCGGTAATGCTGGTGTCTAATGTGGCCTCTGTATTTTTACTTTTATGAGTGTAAATGATATGAGTACAGTACCTGTCACCAAGTTCGGCGCAGAATTGCTTAAGAAAGAATTGCATCTTTTGAAGACGAAAGAGCGCCCAGACGTTATCAATGCGATTGCTGAAGCGCGGGCGCAGGGCGACTTGTCTGAAAATGCCGAGTATGATGCTGCCAAAGAGCGCCAGGCGTTCATCGAAGGCCGCATTGCTGATCTGGAAGGCAAGCTGGGATCTGCGCAAATCATTGATCCAAGCACGCTGGATGCAGAAGGCCGCGTCGTATTCGGCTCTACCGTGCATCTGGAAGACCTGGAAACTTCACAAAAAGTCAGCTATCAGATCGTTGGTGAAGATGAGGCAGACTTGAAATTAAGCAAGGTCTCCATCACTTCTCCTATCGCGCGTGCCTTGATCGGCAAGTATGCTGGCGACGTTGTTGGTGTGCAAGCACCTGCTGGTGTGCGTGAATATGAAGTGCTGGATGTACTGTACGTTTAATACTGACGTTTTTAAATTCATAGTCAGTCAATGAATATGAATAGATGTGAAGCGATGTAGAGTGGCTTGAGAGACGTATTCTCAGGCAAAAGATTACCCGGCCTGGTTTGGCCGGGTTGAGTACTGATCAGATATCAGAGGTATTCAAGGTCAGCTATTGGCAAGCGATGATTTTTTTGCACTGCTTTGACGTGGTTTTGCACGTTTGATATTGCCACCCTGGGTAACGCGTTCATTACCTTTGACCATGACTCTGGATACAGTCGGTTTTTTTGTACCACTCGGGCTAGGCTTGACGATAGTCACTTCGCGCATGCCTTTACCTTTTTTAACCAGTTTGGTTTCTTTAATACCTTCCAGTTTTGGACGGTAGACCACCAAAAGTTTTCCAATATGTTGTACTGGGGCTGCGTTCAGCTCGGCGCAGATGGTATCGTACATACCTATGCGTGCTTCTCTATCATCGCCAAATACGCGTACCTTGATCAGGCCATGGGCATTCAGGCCAGCATCAATTTCTTTGATCACAGCAGGAGTCAATCCAGCTTCGCCGATTAATACGATAGGTTTCAGTGCATGTGCTTCGGAGCGGAGTTCGCTTCTTTCAGCGGGCGTAAGTTTTAACATAGTAATTCCTTTAAAAGCAGTATTTTACGCGAATGGCAAAGAATAAATTCAATCAAAATTGGGTTCACGACCATATTAATGATCCTTATGTGAAACTTGCACAAAAGGAAGGCTATCGTGCGCGCGCCGTTTACAAGCTAAAAGAAATAGATGAATCAGAAAAACTGATACGTCCAGGGCAAATTATTGTTGATTTGGGTGCAACACCTGGTAGCTGGTCACAGTATGTAAGGAATAAGCTGGCAGGTAAAGAAGGTGGCGGCATCATGGGTGAAATTTTTGCCTTGGACCTGTTACCCATGGACCCAATCGCCGACGTGCAATTCATACAAGGCGATTTTCGTGAAGATGAGGTGCTTGATCAATTGGAATCTAAATTGTTAGGGCGTAAAGTTGACTTGGTTTTATCAGATATGGCCCCAAATCTGTCTGGTAATTCCACCGTTGACTCTGCCCGTGTTGAATATATTATCGAATTGGCAGTTACTTTTTCCAAGGCTCATTTGAAACCGGGTGGCGCTTTATTGGTGAAATGCTTCCACGGACCCAGCTATAACAATATTTTCACACTATTTAAAGATGAATTCAAAACAGTGGTCAACAAGAAGCCGAAAGCCAGCAAAGACAAGTCTTCCGAGATATTTTTGCTTGGGAAAGGCTTGAAAAATCCCGAATAATTGAATTTACCTCTTGATAATCATCAATATTGCCAACATATGCTGGCTAGCAAGCTCTACCCAATGGGGGTAGAATGAACGTTTACAGTATCAAATGGCGCATCCTGCCTTCAAGGAGTTCTCGTGAATAATATGTTTTCAAAAGCTGCTATATGGGTGGTGGTTGCCCTGGTGCTTTTTACACTTTTTAAGCAGTTTGATGGAAAAAGCAGCGGCATAGGCGTGACCTCTGTTGCATATTCCGAGTTCCTCGATGAGGTCAGGTCCAAGCACATCAAGGAAGCGACCATCGATGAAGCAAACCGCACCATCGTGGCGACTAATTCTGAAGGTAAAAAGGTCAAGTCCCAGATTACTGTGCTGGACAAGGGCTTGATACGCGATCTGGTGGATAGCGGCGTCAAGTTTGATGTCAAACAACCTGAAGAACAGTCTTTCCTGTCGCAAGTCTTTATTTCCTGGTTTCCGATGCTGTTGCTGATCGGCGTCTGGGTATTCTTCATGCGCCAGATGCAGGGCGGCGGTAAAGGTGGGGCATTCTCCTTTGGTAAATCCAAGGCCAGGATGCTGGACGATACCAACAACAATGTTACCTTTGCTGACGTCGCAGGTTGCGATGAAGCCAAAGAAGAGGTGAGCGAAATCGTTGATTTCCTGCGTGACCCTACCAAGTTCCAGAAACTCGGTGGCCGTATTCCGCGTGGTGTGTTGATGGTTGGCCCTCCAGGTACTGGTAAAACTTTGCTGGCACGCGCTATTGCTGGTGAAGCAAAAGTACCTTTCTTCACGATCTCTGGCTCTGATTTCGTTGAAATGTTCGTTGGTGTGGGCGCCTCCCGTGTCCGAGACATGTTTGAGAATGCCAAAAAACATTCACCTTGTATCATCTTTATCGATGAGATCGACGCTGTTGGCCGCCATCGCGGTGCTGGCATGGGTGGTGGTAATGATGAACGTGAGCAAACACTGAACCAGATGCTGGTTGAGATGGATGGTTTTGAAGCCAATTCCGGTGTCATCGTCATTGCTGCAACCAACCGTGCTGACGTACTGGATAAAGCTTTGTTGCGCCCTGGTCGTTTTGACCGTCAGGTTTCTGTTAGTTTGCCGGATGTTCGTGGCCGTGAGCAAATCCTTAACGTTCATATGCGCAAGGTACCTATTTCTGCTGACGTAAAAGCTGACATCCTGGCGCGTGGTACACCGGGTTTCTCTGGTGCCGACCTGGCTAATCTGGTGAATGAATCAGCTTTGTTTGCTGCGAGACGCAATAAACGTTTGGTCGAAATGATCGATTTTGAAGATGCGAAAGACAAAATCTACATGGGTCCTGAGCGTCGCTCCATGGTCATGCGTGAAGAAGAACGCAGGGCTACCGCTTACCATGAGTCTGGTCATGCCGTAGTGGCAAAATTGCTGCCTACGTCTGATCCTGTTCATAAAGTGACGATCATGCCACGCGGCTCTGCTTTGGGTGTGACCCTGTCTTTGCCTGAGCATGATGCAGTGAGCTTGTACAAAGATAAAATGCTCGACAAAATTTCGATGTTATTTGGTGGTCGTATAGCGGAAGAAATTTTCGTTGGTCAAATGTCATCTGGTGCGGAAAGTGATTTTTCCCATGCAACCAAACTTGCCAGAGCGATGGTTACACGCTGGGGTATGTCTGACAGCATGGGCGTGATGGTGTATGAAGACAATCAGAATGATGGCTATTTTGGTGGTTCATCCAAAACGATTTCCGAAGTGACGCAGCAAAAAGTGGATGCTGAAATCCGTAATATTCTGGATGCGCAATATGCTTTGGCACGCCGGCTGTTGGAAGAAAACCGCGATAAGGTTGAAGTTATGACTAAGGCTTTGCTCGATTGGGAAACCATCGATGCGGACCAGGTCAGTGACATCATGAACGGTGTGGACCCACGTCCGCCAAAACAAAGTCAGGTGATTAACCGCTCTCCGTCTGATAAGTCGTCTGGTGGCGTATCTCCTAGTGCGACAGCAGCGGCCTGAGCTGACGTACAAAAAACACACAATTAATTTTTGAATTTCTTGTAAAAGGGTGAGGGTTATTCCTCACCCTTAGTCTTTTTAAAAAATGAAATATTTCCAATGTGGCCGTTTCCGCTATCCCTTGAGCGGAACACTATCCAGAACCCTAGTCATGGGCGTGCTCAACATCACACCAGACTCTTTTTCTGATGGTGGCAAATACCTGAACCTGGAAAGTGCCATTGCCCGTGCTGAACAGATGATAGAAGATGGTGTCGATATGATCGACATAGGCGGTGAATCGAGCCGCCCGGGCTCTGCTCCGTTGCCGCTGGATGAAGAGTTGAACCGGGTCATGCCTGTCATCTATGCCTTGCGCGACTGTGGCAAGCCCTTGTCCATAGACACTTACAAGCCTGGGGTCATGCGTGAGGCGCTGATCGCAGGCGTCGATATGATCAATGATATCCAGGGTTTTCGTTCACCTGAATCCATCGCTGTCGTGCAAAATGCAGAAGCAGCTTTGTGTGTCATGCATATGCAGAACAAGCCAGAAAACATGCAAGTCAGTCCCGAATATATAGACGTTAATCAGGACGTGAAGACATTTTTGCACGATCGACTGACAGCGCTGGCAGATGCTGGTATAGAAGCCAATCGTATCTGCCTGGACCCAGGTTTTGGCTTTGGTAAAACGCTGGAACATAATACAGCCATGTTCAAACACTTGCCGCAGTTCCAGCAAGAGCTGGGCTTGCCTGTGCTGGTTGGGGTATCCCGCAAATCCATGATCGGTGGCTTGACTGGTAGGGCAGCACCAAAGCGTATGGCAGGCAGTATCGCAGCAGCCCTGCTGGCAAAGCAGATGGGCGCAAACATTATCCGTGTGCATGACGTGGCAGAAACTGTCGATGCATACAAAATCTGGGATGCATTATCCCCTTGATGAGCAGGAAGAATATGAGCAGAAAATATTTTGGTACAGATGGTATACGCGGCAAAGTAGGGGTGGCACCGATCACGCCTGATTTTGTCATGCGCCTTGGCTATGCCGCAGGCAAGGTGCTGGCGCAAGCCAATGTCACTGGCGATGCCCGCCCCACAGTGTTAATCGGCAAGGACACCCGTATCTCAGGTTACTTGCTGGAAGCGTCGCTGGAGGCCGGCTTTGCCGCCGCAGGCGTCGATGTTATGCTGTCTGGCCCGGCACCGACACCCGCGGTGGCTTACCTGACACGCGCATTGCGTTTGTCAGCGGGGGTCGTGATCTCGGCCTCGCATAATCCGTTTGATGATAATGGCATCAAATTTTTCTCGGCTAACGGCAACAAGCTGGCAGACGACGTTGAACTCGCGATCGAAGCTGAACTTGAACGCCCCATGCAATGCGTGAGCTCAGAAAAACTGGGCAAGGCTCGCCGCTTGAGTGACGCCAACGGACGCTACATTGAATTTTGCAAAAGCACCTTCCCTGCAGAACTGGATTTGCGTGGTCTCAAGATCGTTGTCGATTGCGCCCATGGTGCTGCTTACGATATCGCCCCGCATGTGTTTCATGAGCTGGGCGCAGATGTTATCGCCATCGGCAATCAGCCGAATGGCCTGAATATCAATGACAAGGTCGGCGCAACTTCACCAGATGCCTTGTCACTGGCGGTACGCGCCAATCACGCTGATCTGGGTATAGCCCTCGATGGTGATGCTGACCGCCTCTTGATGGTAGATAAGCACGGCAAGATTTATAACGGCGACCAGCTCCTTTACCTGATGGTGCTAGACCGCATGGCAGTCGGCAAGCTTGAGGGCGTGGTAGGTACCTTGATGACGAACATGGCAGTTGAAGTGGCGTTCAAAAAACTCGGTGTGGGCTTCGCCCGCGCCAAAGTCGGCGACCGTTACGTGTTGGAGCAAATGCAGGAACGTGGCTGGCTGCTCGGCGGAGAAGGTTCTGGTCATCTCCTGTGCCTGGACAAACATACTACCGGTGACGGCATAGTCTCGGCCCTGCAGGTATTGTCGGCTCTGAGGCGCAACGGCAAGAGCCTCGATGCCTGCTTCGATGATCTGCAACTGTTCCCGCAAACCTTATTGAACATCAAAGTGCCGGCCGGTTTTGACTGGCAAAAAAATGAAAAGCTGGTTGCAGAGAAGCAAAAGGTCGAAACCGAACTCGCGGATCGGGGCAGGGTGCTGATACGCGCATCCGGCACCGAGCCTTTGGTGCGTGTGATGGTAGAAGCAGAAGATGCCGAACTCGCCTCCACCAGCGCGCGCCGCCTGGCAGATTGTATTCCAGCTGCAATCTAAGTAAGTAAATTAGCTGTCAGCAGTGGTTTCATTCTTGAAAGTGTGAGCGATACCATGTACTATTCAGCCTTCAGTTTTTGGGCTCGCAAACAACTGTTTTGCTAGCCATTAACCAGACTGTCCATAGCTCAGTTGGATAGAGCACGAGCCTTCTAAGCTCGGGGTCGCAGGTTCGATTCCTGCTGGGCAGGCCAATAGATTCAAAGACTTAGCCCAGATTACAATTCTGGGCTTTTTCGTTTCTGATTCCATGTAACCACCATGTAACCCAATTTGAGAAATGTTCAGTAATTAATTTTTTTCGAGGTAAGTATTTGCAAAAGGTTTCGTAGTAACCTGTTTTGCTGTTCTTTAAACAAAGATTTTTCTGCTGACCATGAAAACTTTCATTTCGACCGTTTTAGGAGTTTTTCTCTGTGCCGCGACTAATTTAGGAATTTGCGGGTCATTGACATTGACTGCAAAACCGGGTGGCGAGTTTCTGACTGATTCTTGGTCACTCTTAATTTCAAAGCCGGACGTTGCAATGTTAAGCGACTATCGATTAAAGAATGGAGTTGGCAAGCGTCTTTTGCAGGCAGCAATATCCCGCATTAATCAATTTATAGGCGATAGATATCATGCGGAAGTGATTGCGCATACGATTTTCTATGAGTCTTATAGGGCCGGGATTGATCCCGAGCTAATTTTTGCGATTGCAGAAGAGGCAACCGCGTTCAAAGTCGATTTTTCTTCTCAATATGGGAATGGCCTACTTGCTTTGCGTGATGAGCAAGTTAAGCAATTTGTTGAAGAGCCATATCCGTCGATTTCTTCCTTGCCCTATAACGTCCGGCTCGGTTGCGTTCTATTGCGCAATCAAATTGATATTAATCATGGGGATTTATTTGTGGCTTTGAAACACTTTGCACCACCAATAAGAAGCGCGGAGTATCCAGACCGTGTTTTGATTCCTTTGAGGGCTTGGTCAAAAATACTGAAGAAATAAACCTCATCGACAAAACTGTTTTGCATCAGGTTGGTAGCAATGCGCCTTAACAAAATCTAACACCAATACCTTAATAAAACTTAGCTTTGGTTTGCTTATGGGGCTGGCATATTTCCACCATCACGCGCGCGCGTATCGGTCGGTTATTTCTGGCTAACGATGCTTTGGCCGCTTTAGTGCCGCACCCAGCAATAGACGCTCAAGGGTTCTGCCGCCACATTCGCAAGGCTTCTTTTCTTGCCTAATGAGGGCAACTAAATCAGGATGCACATAGATGGACAGGCGCTTAAAACCTGCTTCGTTCATCCTCGCCTTGTAGGTGCGCAGGCGTTCTGCATTTGTGGTCTTCATGGTCAATACCTTTTGTGGATTGAAAGTGTTTTTTGGACTGAAGCAAACACTTGCTCCCTTTTGCTTACCCTTGCTGTTTGCTTGATGTGTTCCCCGCGTTCACAGTCCCATTCATTGGCTGGAATATCCGTTTCTCGTATTCGTGTGTAGTCATCAGGCACAGCATCCGGCAAGTTTGCAATTGAATTCTCTGGAATTTGAACATCTACACAGGATAGAGGTTGATTTTCTTTGTGAGGTTTTATGAGGTCGATTTTAACTACTATAGGAATTGCTACTCCAACTTCTATAGGTTTTTCTTTGTCGCTCAAAAGCATCGTGCCTGCTACTTCGGGTTTGCCATGGCCGGAATTTTCTCCGCAGTTATTCGAGTAGGGATTTGCTGCGGACTTGCTGCGAACCTGTTTTTCTGGCTTGCACGGTTTTGTCATGATTGCGGCAAATGTGGTCTTTGGCTTGGGCGTTGGCATTTCTAATCCAAGTTTTTGCATGAGTGCTTCAGGATTGTCCATGCAAGCTTCAATGAAAAATAGCAGAAGGTCGTCAGTTAGCCCGCAGACGGGTTCCAGCGCCTTGCGTGCTAATTCTATACACTCTTGCTTGATAGTCGCGCCATACCGCTTTTTAGGTGTTGGGCGGGCTAATCCGTATTGATTGCCAACTGAGCTATGGTAATCCTCTTGCATTGCCACCATACGCCTTTTATTGCCCATGACCTGGCTGCCGCATAATCTACCATTCACAATGGGGACAAGAATTACATGGCAATGGGGTGCGTCTTCGTCTAGGTGAATAACGGCGCTAACAATTGGCACACTAAAAAAAATTTCGGCCCACGCAACTGATGCGCTGAAATAGTCGCGATGATTTATTTTTGCAGCGCTGGGCAAGCTAAAAATCAACTCTATCGCGCCTATGGTGTCTGTTCGCCATTTCGAAACTATGACGCCTTTCATCAGGGCATTAACTGCTGATGCAACCTCGGCAGAGGTGCGCCCACCTCTAAGCACAATATTGTCTTTACTGCGTGTAGCATCGATATGAATATCAGCGCGGACGCCCATTTTCGCGCCCTGTTCGCGCAGGTTATGTCCCATCACGCGCGGAATAACGGCTGCTTGAGTCCTTGAATCGGTCGTTTTTGTGCTGAGTCCTTTTATTCTGAGGAAATGGCAGTACATTATTTTTCCTCCCAAAAGGAAGCTTGGCGCGGGTCATTGACTCGCTGGCGACAGGCATTTAACTTGCTCGCCAGTTGTTTGCATTTGCCTGATAATTTGCGCTGTGTTGCACGAGACGTTTTGACCCGTTCAATCCAGCCTCGTGCATCTTGAGCAAAGGCATTTGATATTGTCCCTTGAGGGAGCCAATAGACGGTTATCCATGAAATGCGCCCGTCATTTGTACCAGTGGCTGCGTCATCTCGCTCAACATTCCATGCATATTTTTTGCCGAGATAATGGATTACTGCTGCAAGCCTAGTAGTGCTCATTTTGAACGCGGCTTCCATACCTGTCGGGCTCTGGTTTTCTAGCAGATAGGCAAGGACTCCAGATGTGACGGTATTGGTTTTCTTTGGCAGTATTCCGGGCGTATAATTACGCTTGTCTGGGGCGCTCTCATTGCTTTTTGTGGTGGGGCGTTTTTCATTTTAAACACCTCCATTTAATAGCTTGCGAATTTCTGCAACTGGCCAAGCTAAACGGCCATTAATTCGTATGGGTCTAATACTCCCAGTTTCGAAGCACGCATAGGTACGCAATGTTTGAGGCTTGCGCATTAAATGGAAGGCTGCGCATGCCGTATCTACATGACTACGTGTTTCTTGTTCAAGTGATGGAAAATTGACGATTAGCTTGGTGGATAAAGCATCATCGGTGACGTCTTTTGATTGTTGAATGTTTGCGATTCGCATCGTGAAACCTCTTTGTGTGTTGAGAGGATTCCACTGTGCTCGGGTGAAAACTAGAACTAAGTATTTTTCTTCTTTATGGCTAAAACTTCTTGATTCCATTCATTAATTGTGTTGGTGACCTCATGGTACTTAAATGCATTTTTTGTGAAAGAATATAGTTTTAACTTTGTGGCGCTTTTATATTGTGATTTCAATGCGTCGGCTGGGTCTGCGCTCTTGCAAGTTGCGGGGTCCCACGAATCGCCTAATAAAAATGATTTCCAAGGTTCAATTTTTGCGAGTCGTTTGGTCGCGTCTTTTTGTGTTATTCCTTGCTCGGTTAGTCTCTCGATTTCTACGGCTAGAACGCACTGCGTGTAATCGTCCCATTTTTTGGGTTTTCCTTCTTTGAGCTTTTCTTTGAAGCAAGGTACGATTTCGCGTGCTAGTGCAAGTGCCAATTGATAAAATTGACCGTCTCCTGGAGGGATTTTGTAGTGTTCACAAAGCGTAAGGATATTCTGCCTATCTTCTGCAATCCAATCACTAATTACTTTTTGCGTTTCGTCTTCATTCGATAGCAAACCTAATTTGCGAGGCCGCATTGGCTTATTTAGAGCGCCGCTATACTTTGGCTTCATCTGTGTTACCTCCATCTCTTTCCGAGAATAGGGCATCAAGCTGGCGGCAGAGGTATCCACTTTTCATTTCGTTGAACTAGCTTGATGCTAAATGGAAATTATGACTTTGACGATGCACTAGTGCCTAATGATGAAATCCCTATAAAAAATCCGAAATAATAAAATCCACCAGTATTTGGCCTGCCAATTATTTGAATATTATCCAAAAACGATATTCCTACACACGATAGTAACCAAGAAACCATATTTACAAAAGCCGTTAGTGGGAAAATCACTCCATGCCAAATTCCTGAAAAAAAACCGTACGGGTCCGCGACTATATCGGGTGAGTAATGGTAGGCGCATCCGCTTAACAGGATAGAAAACAGCAAAACCGTCCGGAGCCCTAAGTTGATTGTCATTATGTTATTCATTGCTCGCGTGATTGCTAATTACCCTCAAACCTGTTTGAGTTGGCACAAAATCGATATGAGCTTGCTCTAACAACCAAGATTCTATTTTAGTGTGCCACATACGCAGGAGGTCAATTGGACGGATACGGTAATGCTTTTCAGCGGTGGCGCTAGGCTTGTGCCCCATGATTTGCGCTGACACGCCTACAGGGCATTCTACCCATTCACATAAAGTGCCAAACGAGCGGCGCAGACCGTGCAATGATACATGCGGCAAACCCGCCATTTTTAGGGCTTTGGTGTGTGCAATTCTTGGCTCGGTCAGTTTTCCATCTGCGGCGGCAGGGCTGGAAAATACCCAGCCATTTCGCCGGGGCAGGGTGTTAAGTAATTGTGAGATGTAGGGCGTTAGTGGAATGGTACGTTCGCCTTCAACCTTGTCGCGGATTGTCAGGCTATTCCATTGGAAATCTACATCTTCCCAGCGCAGTGAGCTTAGTTCGCGCCTACGTGCGCCCGTAATGAGCAACGCTTGCAGGTACGCGCTAATGACCGGATTGCCTATTTTTCCAACAGCTTCAAACCACAATGCTAATTGCTCGCGTTGCAGAGTATCGCTTTTGCTTTTATTCTTTGGGATCGCTTCTTTGACGTCGTGTGATTTGCAAGCGTCAGTTGAAACCATATCTTTGTATGCTGGCATTGTTGCAGCCCAGCCTATGAAAGCCCTTAAAATCCTGAAACTTTGCGCTGCATTGGTCGGACGGCTTAGGGTTTCCTTAGTGAGCCATGCGGCAATGTTGGCGCTGGTTAAGTCAATCAGGCGCATAGGCATGAGGGCTGCGAGTGGCGCAGCAACCGTAACGCCGTTACCGCGTTTGTGCTTTACGCCCCCTGCGGCGGCAAGCTTAATGTGATTTTCATAGTGACCATCACCCCAGTGGGGTTTGCGGTTTTCCAAGTAGGCGGGCCAGACGTCGGCCAAAGTAACTAATTCGCGCCTTTGCTGAAGTATCGCGGCCTGCTCTTTGGCTGTTTTGGCTTCTTTCCTGGCGTGTGCTTCTGCCAGTTCATCTGCTTTGACTTGGCGCGGGTCTTTCCCGCTCTCTACCAATACTTGCAGGCGTCGGGCTTCTGCTTGGGCATCGTCAATTGTCCATGCACTTGGCGAGCCTATAGACATGCGTATGGTCTCGCCATTGAGTTTGGCTTGAAAGATGTATGTTCTGGCGTTCTTTGCTGTTACTCGCAAGCCTAGGCCGTGCGCCGTGGTATCCCAAAGGAAGCACTGGCTTTTGCCAGCTTCGCACTTGAAAGCCTTGACTCTGCCAGCCGTGAAATTAATCTTAGCCATTGTCTCTATACTCCATCAGTTCATTCCATGTAACCGCCATGTAACCCTTTTTGGAGTATATCAATCAACATTAATCAATGCAATGTCGCGCCTGAAAATCAGTAGACTATTGTTTTTAAAGGATATTTAAATTTTTGTGATTGTTAATCAACAGAAAGAAATGCCATTTTTTCGAGCCTTCTAAGCTCGGGGTCGCAGGTTCGATTCCTGCTGGGCAGGCCAAAAAAATAATGAAAACCCTTGCTTACGCAGCAGGGGTTTTTTTATGTGTACACCTGTTAAATAGTTGCTATTCGTGAATTAATTTGCGATTATTTGCCTATACTTCAACTTTACTCTCCCGATGATGCATTTAAAAAAACTGAGCCTGGGCCTGATCCTGTCTTTGATGACATTGATGACGCAATTTTCTTATGCAGACGAAGCTGAAAATAGAGAAAAAGTTGAGAATGAAGTAAAAGAATTGTCGATTAACGGAAAATTTGCCGAGCTCGAACAAATGGCAACAGCTTTTCGTGATCCTCAAGCCCGTACGTCGAGTGGCTTATGGAAGCTGACACTCTTTTACGTGGGGCTATCAAAATCATTCAGGCATAACACTAATGACGACGAGGCATGGTCTGGAATAGAAGGGCGCATAAAAAAATGGCAAAGAGCGTACCCTGATTCTGCTGCTGCTCAATTAGCTTATACTGAAATGTTGATCAATCGTGCCTGGACCGTCAGAGGAAGTGGCTTTGCTGGTGAGGTGCAAGAAAAAAACTGGAAGCCATTCTATGCATACGTAGAAAAAGCGAGAGCATATCTTGAGGCACATAAAAAGATAGCCTCTAAAGATCCATACTGGTACCAGCAAATGGAGAGAGTCGCCAAGTACCAGAGCTGGCCAGAAAATAAGATGGAGGCCGGGATAGATGAGGGTCTGAGTAAAATGCCTCAGTTCTATCCTCTATACTTTGATGCGATTGATTATTACGCACCCAAATGGGGTGGTAATGCTCATGCGATAGAGAAATTTGCACGCAAGGCGCTGGAGCGTACCGAGGCTGTTGAAGGATATGGTATGTATGCGCGCATCTATTGGTACGCCGCGCAGACGCAATATGGTAACAGGCTGTTTACTGAATCACAGGTAGATTGGACGGCCATGAAAAAAGGGATTGACGACGTATTGAAAAAATATCCCGATGCATGGAATATCAATCACTTCGCCAAGTTTGCCTGTGATGCGAAAGACAAGGGTAAAACTGCCGAACTCATAGGCATGATCAAATCGGATGTGCTGCCAGGCGTCTGGGGTTCACAATTCGCCTTTGAGTATTGCCGGCGCTGGTCTGCTACTCCCTGAACTAATTGTCAAACATTGCCGAAAAAGAGAGGCGCAATTACTTCGTTTTGCCTGCTCTTGGTGCCGCGCAGTCATCTGTAGTGTCTGTTTAATCAACTCAAAATCTTCTTTTCAGCAAGTGCAAGAGGTAAAGGTGCATTGCTGACCGAGCCGGTTTTGCATCCGGCGCCCATATGATTTGTTTCATTTTACGTACTTGTCAACTTGAGTAAATGTTGCAATTCGCCATCATCGCTTGCTTCAGGGGCTTTTTGCTTTTGTCTGAGTTCTAAAATTGAATGGTAGTGATGAAATCGCAGAAGGGTTGGGATAGCATATCTTCTAGATATCCATTTTCTGATACCCCGGTGCCAGTACCGCATTGCTTACCTCATCAAGCACGCTCAGATCAGCCAGCTTTAATCTGGAGTTGCTGCCGTCAAGTTTGCCATCTGGTGAACAATCGACTTGCCACTGGCGCAGGACATAGCCGGCAATGGCGGCTCGCAATTTGACTTGGAGCTTGCCGTTTTTCATCCCATAATCGCGCATGATGGATTCTAGATGTTGGTGCGAGGGATGAGGCTGCAATTCGATATGGACAAGGCGTTGCCATTGGTCATCAGCAGCGAGTTGTTCATGTTCTTGCAGCATGTGACCTTTATCGCCGGGTTTGATATCCGTGATGCTTTCCATGCGCGTCAGTACCAGATCGCGAAATTCGCGTTTACTTCTGTCATAGGCCCGTACGTGCCAGCGCAAGCCAGAATCCACTAGTGCCAGTGGAACAATTTCCCGGCTGGATGGGCCGGTTTTCATGGAGTGATAGGTCAGTCTCAGCGGATATTCGCCGCGAATGGCGCGGGTTACTCTGGCCAGGTCCTGCAATGCGGGTTGATTCAGTCGGTTGGGGATGTCGTGTGCCAACAAGGATGCGCCGGTGCCGCGCTCACCATCGCCAAATCCTGAGCAGAGCGCTGACAATACTCTGTCTGCCTGATGTTGAAACAGCGGTTGGAAGTTCTCCTGATAGTGATACATTTTTCCTTCATACAGCATATTGCCGTGTGCCAGTTCCCGGTACAAAACCAGGTCGCGTGTGCCAGCTGCAGAGGCTATATCAAAGCGGTCCATGACTTCTTTACGGGTGATGGTACCAAGAAACCATAAGCGAAACTCTATAAATGCGAGACGTTCGCGCTGGGCGGCGGGCAGGGTGTGCAGATGCATGATGCTGATTGATTAGTTAATTTTATGGAATATTTTAGCATCGAATCAATTTGATGCTATTATTCAATTGAGCTTAATATGGGATCAAATTGATCCGATGTTTGTTATTTGTAATTTATTGCTGCTCATAAAGTATTTATGGGTGTTCTGATGACATCGAGAAAACTGCGGCTTGGTAACGGAATAAAAGGGAAATCATGAGTCTGATTCAACAACTGCCGTCGGGCCCGCTTGATATTATTGGTGATATCCATGGTGAATATGATGCCCTTTGCAATTTGATGCGCCACCTTGGCTATGAGGCCGATGGCAGTCACAAGGATGGGCGTAGCCTAGTGTTTGTCGGAGATTTTTGCGATCGTGGACCAGACAGTCCCGCCGTGCTGGCGTTGCTGGAGCGCCTGATCAAGGCGGGCAGGGCCGCGGCAGTATTGGGCAATCATGAGATGAATCTTTTGCGCGGAAGTGCCAAAGATGGTGCTGGGTGGTTTTTTGATGAAAGAGCAGTCAGGGATGAATCCAAATACGCGCCATTCAAAAGGCTGGATACCGCAAATAAAGCAGATACCATTAATTTTTTAGCATCTCTTCCTGTCGCTTTGGAGCGCGACGATTTGCGGGTGGTACATGCAGCATGGATCGTGGAGCATATAGAAGAAATACGTCATCTTGCTCTCGGCAGCGTGATGGAGAATGACCGCCGCCTGGACGCCGACACGCGGCAGTTGGTGCAGGAGTTGGCGACGCAAATGCAGGCCGAACTGGCTGCCCACAGTCCCGGCTTGGAAAACCCGGATTATCTGCCACCATTCATGCATGCTCATGCAGCATACGATGTGCTGATGCAAATGCATAATCCTTTGAGAGTGTTGACATCGGGAGTAGAAAGTAAATGGCATGAACCTTTTTATTCGGGTGGCAAATGGCGTTTTGTCGGTCGTGTGCAATGGTGGAATGAATACACAGAGCAACTACCTGTGGTCGTTGGTCATTATTGGCGTCGCTTTCGTGCATTTGACCGAGCCCATGTTGGCAAGGGGGGCGAAGACCTCTTTGAGAATACATCGCCGCTTGCGTGGCATGGTGTAGCCGGTAATGTGTTTTGCGTTGACTTTTCTGTGGGTGGACGCTGGTCTGCGAGAAAAAATAAAGATTTTCTTGAATCTGATTGCAAGCTGGCTGCATTGCAATGGCCAGAACGCTCGCTATGTTTTGATGATGGCCAGGTCATGCAAACGGTATCATTCAAGGCGGCTATATCTACTCCGTAGAAAATAAATTTTCATCTGAAGCTGTGAATTGTTTTTACCGCATGCATAAATATCTGCGTATACAAAAAGTCGTTGTGATTTTGGGTCGATGTTGCAATTCGCCATCATTGACGCATGTGTCCCGCCTTTTTTTCAGGCTATACTCTGATCAAGTAGCGCCACTTATTGGCCAGGGAATTTCATCTTAGTTCTTACTGGCAGCCTATTCAAATTGCTATTACGAATGCATGCCGAAGCAGGTTTTTCTGAAGTTTTGCGTGTTAAAAATATAAAAATCAGAGTGCATGAAAAATTCGGGGGGCATTCTCAGTATTTTTCTTTCTAATCTGATACCCAACCTCCGTCTGTTTCGGATACTCAGGAAAATGTATGAATCAATTGTCACGTTTGAAGATTAGTGGTCGCCTGGCTCTGGGTTTTGGTCTGGTCATCTTGCTGTCCTGCGGTCTGCTCGTCCTTGGCTTGTTTCGCTTGAGTCAGTTGCAGGCTTCGACAGACTATATTTTCAATACCAAGGTCGCCAGTCTTGATGCTGCTACCGATATGCGCGAGGAGGGGCGGGCTTTGGCGTTGGTGCTGCGCAAAATGACTGCGCCCAGTGACATGGCAGAGGCCGAACGCGAAACCAAAAGGCTGGCAAAAATACTGGAAGGCTATGATGCTTCTGAAGCTGCAGCAAAAAAATTGATAGACGATAAAGAGGGTAAAGATACCCTGCAAAATTCAGTTGATCAAAAACGGCAGGTACTTGCGATCGCCAACAAGATCAAAGGCCTGGTCGCTGAAGGAAATTATTTCGACGCAGCATCGGTATTGCAGACAGAATTTAATGCACCAAACGAAAAATGGATGCAGGCGTTGACAGAGCTGGCCAGTCAACAGCACAAGGCCATGAAGGCTGCTTATGATGAGTCGCTGACCAACTACAAAAATGCCAGACTGGGCATGTTGGTCATTGGTATTCTGACGATAGTCATAGGCTCAGTTGCAGCATGGCTGATAGCAAGAACCATTGCTGGTCCAATCAAGCGCGCAGCGATCATCGCAGATCAAATTGCGAATGGGGATTTGACGCAGCATGTGGAAGCAAGCGGCACAGATGAAATTGGTGACTTGCTGCATTCCCTGCAGATGATGCAGGAAAATCTCTTGACTACGATTTCCAAGATCAAGACTGGCACAGAAACCATTACCGTAGCCTCACAAGAGATAGCCTCAGGCAATGCCGACCTGTCGAGCCGTACAGAATCACAGGCCAGTTCGCTGGAAGAAACGGCGAGTTCCATGGAAGAACTGACCAGCACGGTCAGGCAAAATGCCGACAACGCGCGGCAGGCCAATCAACTTGTTGTTTCTGCCTCCAGCGTAGCGGTCAAAGGTGGTGAGGTAGTGGGACAAGTGGTCAATACCATGGGCTCGATCAAAGAAAGCTCACGCAAGATTGTCGATATCATCGGCGTCATTGATGGCATCGCCTTTCAGACCAATATTCTCGCCTTGAATGCTGCGGTAGAAGCCGCCAGGGCAGGTGAGCAAGGGCGTGGGTTTGCCGTAGTTGCGGCAGAAGTACGCAATCTTGCACAACGTAGTGCCAGTGCCGCCAAAGAGATTAAATCCCTCATCAGTGACTCGGTCGATAAAGTCGATCAGGGCAGTAAACTGGTCGATGAAGCCGGTAAAACGATGGATGAGATCGTCACCAGCGTCCAGCATGTTGCCGACATCATGAGTGAGATCACGGCGGCCAGCCAGGAACAAAGTTCAGGCATAGAGCAAGTGAATCTGGCGATTACGCAAATGGATGAAATGACGCAGCAGAATGCAGCCTTGGTTGAACAGGCAGCGGCAGCGGCAGAGAGCATGGAAGAGCAGGCGATGGAATTGACGCATGCAGTCAGCGTGTTCCAGTTGCCATCCAATTTGCAGGCGGCTGAAGTGGCTGGCCCCCAGGCACGCCGCTATACGCCTAGACAATTAACGAACTGAAGTTTATTCTGGCCTCAATGCAGTTTGTGCAGCAAATGCATTGAGGCGGTCTACAATACTTTGCCTGGATTCATTATATTCTGCGGGTCCAGCGCCATTTTGATGGCGCGCATCATGCTTAATTCCAACCCGGATTTATACCGCCTGATCTCATCCCGTTTCAACATTCCCAGCCCGTGCTCGGCAGAAATTGATCCTTTGAACTGATGCACCTGGTCATGGACTATGCGATTGATGCCAGTTTGCTGCAGGATAAATTCCGTATCGCTGCTACCAGCAGGCGCTGAGACATTGTAGTGCAGATTACCATCCCCCATATGACCAAAGCAGACGATCTGGCAACCTGGAAAAGCCGCCGTTAATTCTGCATCCGTGATTTGTATAAAATGGGGGATTTGCGAAGCAGGGATGGAAATATCGTGTTTGATATTCTTGCCTTCCTTGGCCTGTGCTTCGGAAATATGCTCACGTAATTTCCACAAAGACCTGGATTGGCCGATAGATGCTGCGCAGACAGCATCAGCGGCAAGCCCATCATTGATGGCCTGTTCCAGAACCTGTTCCATAAGTGCAATAGCATGGTTTTCTGATTCGTGGTCAGACATTTCCACCAACGCATAATAGGGATGGCTACGCTTAAATGGATGTTGCAGTTGCGGGAAATGTTTGAGTACAAGTTGCAGGCTGAAGTCAGATATCAACTCAAATGCAGTCAGGGTCGGCCCCAGTGCTTGCTGGCATTGTTTGAGCAGGTCCAGGGCATTATCCGCACTATCGAGTGCTGCGAATGCGGTAATCTGCGAGCGTGGTTGCGGGAATAATTTCAACACGGCTGCCGTGATGATGCCCAAAGTACCTTCAGCACCTATAAACAGGTCGCGCAGATCATAGCCAGTATTGTCCTTGCGCAGGCCACGCAAGCCATCCCAGATATCACCTTGGGCAGTGACAACTTCCAGCCCCAGGCATAATTCCCTGGTATTGCCATAGCGCAGTACCGCAGTGCCGCCAGCATTGGTCGAGAGATTACCACCTATAGTGCAACTGCCTTCTGATGCCAGTGACAAGGGAAATAATCTTTGCTCTTCGCTTGCCGCAGCTTGAACCTGTGCCAGCAGGCATCCAGCCTCGACTGTGATGGTGTTGTTAGCGACATCAACAGCCAATACACGATTCATGCGCTTCAAGGAGATCACTACAGTCTGGCCTGTCTGATCAGGTATGCTGCCCAATACCAGGCCAGTATTGCCACCCTGTGGTACGCAGGCGATTTTATGTGTTGCACACAGCCGCACCAGGTTTGCCACTTCATCGGCAGACGTTGGTAGTAGTACAGCAAGAGCCTTGCCGAGATAGCGCTGGCGCCAGTCCATCAAATATGGGTATTGATCTGACGCCTTTGTGATGACGAAATCATGGCCCAGAATATTGGTGCAGTCAGCAAGAAATTCTTCGTGCATGATATCGTCTTCGCTTACCGGGTTCACTGTTCTGCTGCCTTTGCTACCTTTGCTGCATTCACTTTTGCCAGCGCTTTCGCAGCTTTTTTCAAAGGACGTAAATACAGGATGACCGCAATAAAGAACAAGACGGACAAGCCTACTTCAGCCAGAGCCAAGGCTACGGACAAGGAGTTGCGGTCACTGTATGCCCGGACTATGCCCTCGGTGAAGTACAGCCAGATCAGCATCGAGGACCATTGCATGGTGTAATTATCACGCTTGAGTACGCCGCGCAGTGGTATGAGCAAGGGCAGGGTTTTGAGCACCATCCATGAGCCACCCGGGCGTAGCGGTGCCAGAAACCATTCCCAGCAGATGCACAACAGCAGCAAGCCAATCAGGCTGACAGAAGCGAGCAGGTAATATTTTTTCTCTGGTGCCGCCGTGCTCATGTTGCAGCCCGTAATTTTTTACTGACTTCTGCCAGACGTTTGCCTAAAGCGATTGCCAGCTTGCGGCTATCTTCTGAAATGGCTTGCGCACCGTCCTGACCTGCCCAATGAGTTGCGCCATAGGGGCTGCCGCCGGTTGAAGTTGTCATCAATTCGGCATGGCTATAGGGCAAGCCCAGCATCAGCATGCCGTGATGCATCAGTGGCAGCATCATACTGAGCAAGGTCGATTCCTGGCCGCCGTGCATGCTGCCAGTGGAGGTAAACACGCAGGCTGGCTTGCCGGTGAGGGTGCCGGATAACCAATCGGCTGCCGTACCGTCCAGAAAATACTTCAGTGCTGCCGCCATATTGCCAAAGCGGGTGGGGGAGCCCATGGCAAGCCCGGCGCATTCCTTGAGGTCAGACAATTCCACATAGGGCGCGCCATCTGCCGGTACATCAGAGGCGGTTGCTTCTGCCACTGTGGAAACGGCTGGCACGGTACGCAGGCGGGCATTGCAGCCTGGCACGCTTTCTATACCCTGGGCAATAAATTCTGCCATTTTTCTGGTATTGCCATGCCGTGAGTAAAATAAAACTAAAATCGTGAGTTCTTGTGTAGTCATGCTTGTATTATAGAAGTCTTTTTTCTTGGTCTCTCGTTAAAATCGAGGCATTTATATCTCTAGCTGCAAAAACTATGCGTGGTCTGTCGTGGAAACAAATACTCAATCTCTTCAAATTTGCCCTGCAGCGTCTGCAGGAAGGTCGTTTGCCACAGGTTGCAGGTAGCCTGACTTTCACCACAGTGCTGGCTCTGGTGCCTATCCTGACTGTGGCATTTGCCATTTTTACAGCTTTCCCGCTATTTAATACCTTCCGCACTTCGCTGGAGGCGTATTTTATTCAAAGTCTGATGCCCAAGGGGATTTCCAATACTATTTTGGGTTATCTGACGCAGTTTGCCACCAAGGCGACCCGCGTTTCTGCCATTAGTGGCGTGGCCCTGATGGTGACCGCCATTACCACCATGGCAATGATAGACAAGTCATTCAACCAGATCTGGCAAGTCAAGCGCTCGCGCCCCGCTTTGCAAAGACTACTGGTGTACTGGGCCATCGTTACTCTGGGGCCTTTGCTGGTGGGTGTTTCCATCTCCAGCACGTCTTACCTGTTCACTGCGACCAGCGGCGTAGTCGGTTCCGTGCCGTTTTTGGGTGCCGTATTTTATACCCTGACTTCCATTGCATTCACGACAGGCGCATTTACCTTGCTGTATTTGATTGTGCCCAATCGTGCGGTTGAGTGGCGTGATGCAGTCTGGGGTGGCCTGTTTGCAGCGTTGGCATTTGAAGTTGCCAAGCGCATATTCGCCAGCTTTGTCATTCAGTTTCCTACTTATACCATTGTGTATGGTGCGCTGGCAGCTGTGCCTTTGTTTCTGGTCTGGATTTATGTATCGTGGCTGATCCTCCTTATAGGCGCGGTCATCGCGGCTGCTTTGCCTGTCGTTAAATTCGAACGGTGGTGGCATGTGCCCACGCCTGGCAGTGCTTTTGAAGATGCTGTCAGTATCCTGCAGGTGCTGGTCGATGCCCGTCTGGCCGATGCTACCGCAGCCGTGAGCGTCAATACCATACGTACCGAGACCAGATTGGGTATAGATGAAATTGAGGGTTTGCTGGAAAATATGGCAGAAGCTGGCTGGGTTGCCAGGGTGAAGGTAGAAACCACGGCTTCACGTAGCCGCTTTTGGTTGCGTAAAAATGAAGCAGGGGCTGAATTGTGGATCATGCTGGTCAATCCCGCCAGCTTGCGCCTGTCAGATATTTATCGCCTGTTTGTGTTTGATTCAACACGCGAGAGCCAATTATCCAACCTGGTTGATCAAAGTATAGAAAATGGTTTACAACAGAGCTTGCAGACGTATTTTTATCCGGTGGGGCAAGGCTAAATGAAATTCCGTTTGATCAGGGCAAAAGAACTCGACGCGCCTTTAGTGGCACGCTGGGCAGAGTTGCGCAGTCAAAGCATTATCTATGATAGTCCGTATTATTCCCCGGCTTTCACCACCATCATCGCCAATGCCAGGGGCGATGTTCGTATTATGGTAGCGGAAGATGCTGGCCGTATCGTTGCCATATGGCCTTTTCATGCCTTGAACAGCTTCCGCGCTGTTTCCATCGGTGATTTTCTGGCAGATTATCAGGGGCCGGTATATGAGGCATCTCTGGACTTGCATATTGCTGATGCCTTGCGTGCCATGCAGTGCCGCTATTTTTCCTTTAACCATATGCCATCTGGTTTGGGCAAGTTCAGCCAGTATGCGTGGACATATAGTCAGTCGCATATCCTGGATTTGACGGGAGGCTTTGATGTCTATGCGCAACGTTTGACGGAAATACGCGATGCTTCACTCTTGAAAAAAGTGGCAACCAATGAGCGCAAACTTGTCAAGAAATTTGGTGAATTGCGTTTTGAGTTGCAAAGTACCAGTAATGCGGATTTTGTTGCATTGATCGCAGGTAAGCGCGATCAGTTCCAGCGTACGGTCGGGGCAGAGCATGATATTTTCAGGCTGGATTGGGTCAGACAGGTCATGGATGAAATCAGGGCAGCAAATGCACCTGATTTTGCTGGCATGTTATCGACGCTGTATGCGGGTGATACTTTGATTGCGGCACATTTTGGGATGCGTTCCGGCAAGGTAATGCATTACTGGTTCCCGTGGTATCACACTGACTTTGCCGAGCATTCACCAGGGGTGATCTTGCTGGCGCAATGCGCCAGACATGCTGCCCAAACAGGTATCACTACGATAGATTTGGGCCGGGGTGATCAGCCGTACAAGTTGCGTTTTGCCACGGGTGCACAGCAATTGTGTGAAGGGGCTATCAGCTCACCTGTAATTTTAAGCAGGCTGCAAGCCGGACTCTATCACGGCAAGCAAAAATTGAAAGCCTCTAACCTGGGGCAACATTTGCGTAAATTGCATCAGACTGCCAAGTAAGTCTGTATTGATAAGTGTGTATTCAATAAGCGTTTTTATCGCCAAGCACAACCTTGATGGTGCGCCAGATAATCACAACGTCCAGCCAGACAGACCAGTGCTGAATATAGTAAAGATCGTATTCAATACGTTCTTCCATTTTCTCCAGCGTCTCTGTCTCGCCACGCAAACCATTGACCTGTGCCCAGCCAGTAATGCCAGGTTTGATCTTGTGACGGAACATATAACCACTGACCAGTTTGCGGTACAACTCATTATGTTCGACTGCATGAGGACGGGGGCCCACCAGGCTCATTTCGCCTTTGAGTACGTTGAAGAGTTGAGGCAATTCATCCAGCGAAGAGCGGCGTAGGAAACCGCCAAATTTGGTAACACGAGGGTCGCCAACCGTAGCCTGTACCACCCGTTCGTTAGGATTACTCTGCCGCATGCTGCGGAATTTGTAGACATTGATAGGGCGGCCAGCTATGCCATACCTGACCTGTTTGAAAAGTACGGCGCCGGGTGAACTTAGCTTCACGCCTATCGCTATCAGTAACAATATCGGTGACAGGGCAATCAAGCCAAAGAAAGAGCCGAACAAGTCCAGTATGCGTTTGGGCAGGGCCGCCAGGCCTATGAAAGGCGTTTCTGTCGATGCCAGTACCGGGCGGCCTGCGAGTTCGCGCAATTGTATTCCCGGCATACCAAAAATCAGCGATTCAGGAACAAAGTAAGTGGATGCCGTGCTGTCTTCCAGAATCGCGATGATTTCTGCCAGTTCTGGCGGTTCCTTGGTGTTCAGGCCTATGAAAACCACATCAACATTGACGTGGCCGGTCTCAGTATCGACGATCCAGTCTGCCGCGTCGCTCAGGTCACCCAGCCTCTCCAGATTGCTGGGCGGGCGCGATTCATTGCGATTGTCGAAAAAACCGACAAAATCAATCGCAGCTAATGGTGTATTGCGCAATGACTCCACCAGGTCAGCACAGGCTGAATTAGACCAGATCAGAACAGCCTTGCGCCGCCTTGCAGGATTTGAGTAATAGAATACTGCCAGCTTGCGCATGATCAACGCTGTCAGCAAAAGCGTGAATGGCGTGGTAAACAGCCAGACCAACATAATGGCGCGTGACAGTCTTTCGGCAGACTTATCGACATAAGCGCTCATCAGCACGATCATGAATACCACAAACCAGCGTGCCGTAATGCTGGGAAAGGCGGCCAGGACATGCTTTTCTTGCAGTGTGCCCAATAGCTGCTGACTAGAAAAAACGATAATGCTGGAGAGGCCCGCAATCAACATGCGCACACCAAAAATTTCAATTTCGCTATGGTCCGAATACAGGATGATGCCAAATAGCGTCAGGTAAGTTGTTATGCCAAACGCAACGCCAGTAAACGCAGCCAGAATTTGCGCTGATTGTGAGGTGTTGGAGGCGGGTGAAGCATTGAGCATGGTTGTGGAGTTTTCGCTTATATTCCTGAGATTGCTGAATTGGTTTTTAAAACAAATTACCAGGCCTGCATGTTTAGTTTTTTGGTCCTGAAAAGAGTTTCTTGATTTGTCCCAGCTGCCAGCGATGCAGATGTTTCCTGAATTCTGGGTTTTCATATCTTGGTGCACGTCTGATCGCTGCGCCAAGATAGCCGGCAATAATTAACAAGCCACCGATGACAAATGGTTTCTCACGCATGCGGAAAATGCCTGAAGCCAGCGCATACAGAGGGTGATAACCCATGAACCAGATGCCACGCCCCCAGCGCAGGCGACCACGATAGACATTTTTGTCGGACGAACCCATGAGGCGGTGATGCATGAGGATGGCATCAGGATGCAAGAAGCTTTTGGTCGTCCACCCCATCATGCGGGCAGTGTGGACGTCTATGCCGTCCCACAAGACTTCTTCCACAAAACCACCGATTTCTTCAAATGCCGTCCTGCGGTAGAGCTTGAATTGACCAGCGACGTGTTCATCAATGATGATTTCTTCTATCTTTTGGCCTTCTTCTTCACGATAAACCTTGCCGGATACGGCTGCCAGCTTGGGTTCCTGCGCAAATTGCTCAAACATGCATTCCAGATAGCGCGGCCCAAACGACATATCACCATCGAGTTTGGCGATATATTCATATTCCTGATGCGCAATCTGGGTAATGCCAAATTTGAAGGCTGCTACCACGCCACCGCCCACCTTGCGAAAACCGCGGTCGGGGCGTTGTACCAGTCTGATAAACGGGTATTTAGCAGAGTATTCGCGTACGATGTCCGCAGTACCATCTTGTGAGCCATCATCGACAATGATCCACTCTACCGGTTTGACTGTTTGCGCTACCATAGAGTCCAGCGTCAGCCTGA
Organism: Undibacterium sp. Ji42W; assembly: GCF_049340405.1. Lineage (NCBI taxonomy): Bacteria > Pseudomonadati > Pseudomonadota > Betaproteobacteria > Burkholderiales > Oxalobacteraceae > Undibacterium > Undibacterium sp. Ji42W. The sequence goes on along the minus strand of NZ_JBMPOV010000001.1, from coordinate 272,720 downwards.
TCAGGTCGGCTTCATCGCGCACTGGGGCAATGATGACCAGAGGCACCACTCTGAAGGGATTTGCTGAAGGCTGTGCGCTCGCGCTTTGCATAATGAGTCTTTCTTACTTTTATTTGCATGTTAACTGAGCTTTGAGTTGCCCACAATTCAATAAAGGTTAATTTTTGTAATTAAATAGCAATGCTAATAAAGCTGGCAGCTTATTGTTACAGGGTTTTGTTGTCCTGACAAAAATTTGCATCTATTCTTACTATTGCACTATAAAATGAAGTTCTTTCTAAGAAATGCCTGATTCAGATGACAATTTGGTCCAAATTTTCTGCCTATTCTGAAATAATCGCCCGCAAACTGCTGCCTGCAGTGCTGGCCTTTGCTTTTGTTGGGCAGTTGCCGGCGCAAGAGATCAAGACTATTCCTGCAAATGGCATGAAGCTCGACATCCAGTTGTTGCAAATACCTCAGTCAGACAAAGCGCCCGCGTCAGCAGTTGTACCAATACCAAACACAATAAAGAGCGCCGCAGATGACATGCCTGGTGACGCTGCCTCCGATGTCATAGGCGAGGGCGATCAGTTGCTGATCACCGTTTTCGGTCAACCAGACCTGACCGCCGATGTCACCATAGGTGAGAGTGGCGTTATCACCCTACCGCTGGTGGGTACGGTAGAAGTCAAAGGCAGGACAGCAACAGAAATTGCTGCTACTTTTGCAAAAAAGCTGGAACAGGGGCAATACATTAAAAATCCCCGGGTTTCCATCAAGGTCATACAACAGCTGAGCAGGACTTTTTCAGTTCTTGGCGAAGTGGTGCGGCCAGGACGTTATCCACTGACGGGACAAATCAGTATTCTGGAAGCCTTGAGTCTGGCTGGTGGTGTCTCACAGAAAGCTGAAAAAAGCCTGCGCATCTTGCGCCGCGAACCCGGCAAGCCTGCTTCGGAATTGCAAGAGTATGCATCCGTCAAGCTGGAGCTGGACGCAACAAAACTGGCGCCAGAGCTGGCACAAAAAATCCAGCCGAATGATGTCTTGTTCGTCCCGCAATTAAAGAGCTTTTATGTCTATGGCGAAGTGCGTCGTCCTGGTATGTACCCCATGGAAGATGATTTGAATGTCATGCGGGTCTTGTCCATAGGTGGCGGTGTGACTGAACGAGGTTCAGTACGGCGCATCATCATTCACCGCAAAACAGAAAGTGGAGAGTTACGCGAAATTTCAGCAGGTATTGCCGACCCGGTATTGCCAGGTGATGTGGTATTTATCAACGAAAGAATATTCTGACGCGTATGATAAAAACCTCCCCAAGTGAATTGGTCTTGTCCTTTGCCCAGATAGGGGCGATGTTGCGGGCGCGCCAGCTTTTAATCGCCTTTGTCATGATAGTCGCTGTTGTTGGCGCTGCTGTCGCCAGCCTGATCTTGCCCAAGACCTATGTCGCGGTGGCTGATATTTTTATCGATTACCGCGTCAATGACCCTATCGGTGGCCGCCAATTCCACCCCATGCAAGATGAAAGCTATCTGCAAACCCAGTTTGACGTTATCAAGAGTGTACAGGTTGCTGAGCGAGTAATCCAGGCACTGGGCTTGCAGGCCACGCCAGAGGCCAAGCGCTTTGTACAAAGATATGGCGAGCAGCGTGGCTTGCGCGCACTGGCTGAGTCGATTGTCAGGAATACCGATGTTTCACCGCACAAGAACAGCCGCGTTATAGAAATCCAGTATTCATCGAGTGACCCCAAGCATGCCAAGGAAGTTGCCAATGCCGTGGTTAAGGCTTATATAGATTTGTCGCTGGAGATGATGAATGCACCAGCCAGGGCCAGGCGTGATCAATACAATGCCCAGCTTGAGTCCATGAGCAGGCAGATTGATGAGTTGCAAAAAAAACTGACCGCTTACCAGCAGGAATATCAGATCGTTGATGTCGATGAGAGGGCTGACATAGAATCCAAGCAAATGAATGCCTTGAGTGTGCGCCTGATTGATGTACAACTTCAAAAAGTGGAAGCTCAGGCCAAGCGCCAGTCTCTGGAAAAACTTGTGCGCGAAGGTAATCCAGAATCAGATATTCCCGAGATTGCCGGCATCGGCCATATTTCAGGCTTGAAAGCTGCCCTGATTTCGCTTGATACACAATTGGCCAATGCAAAGATTACTCTGGGTGTGCGTCATCCCAAATACATGGCGATCAATGACGAGCGCCAGGCGCTGCTGGACAAGCTCAAAAAAGAATCCGCCACTGCATTTGAAATGCTCGGTGCCTCTGAAACGCGCCTGAGTCAGCAGGAAAAAGTCATAGAAATAGAGATCGCCAGCTACCAGAAAAAGACGTTTGAAAACAAGAAACACAGGGACGTCATCAGCTCTTACCAGCGTCAGCTTGATAGCGTGCAAAAGATTTACAACGCCGCCATACAAAAATTTGATGAGTTGCTCATGACCAGTAACGTGGCCATCTCAAATGCCTCTGTCATGCAATGGGCGGAGTTGCCCGAGAAGCATGCCAAGCCTTTGCTGCGCAATAACCTGGTATTTGGTTTGCTGGCCGGCGTTGTATTTGGCTTTGGCCTGGCTTTCCTGCTTGAATTGATGAATCGCCGTGTACGTTGCCTGGAAGATCTGGAACGTGAATTTGATGAACCTGTGATGGCAAAAATTGGATTTGATGAAAAATTGACTGGCAATGGACAAGGTGGTTTGCATGCAAGCTGAAACCATGAACCAGCCAGTCTCCAAAATAGGTCGGCTCGGTGAGTTGTTCCTGCAAAAAGGTTTGCTCACGCCAGAACAGATTGACCAGATTGCCCAACTGCAAAAAGAAAAAAAACTCCGGTTTGGTGATGCTGCACTGGCGCTAGGTTACCTGAGCCAGACACAGCTTGATCAGGCATTGGGCGAGCAGTTCGGCTATTCCACCAAGGACCTGATTAACGGCAGTGCAGACAAGTCTCTGAAATTCTTTTACTTCCCTTTCAGTAAAGAGGCAGAGGAAATCCGACGCCTGCGCAGTGAGTTGCTGTTGAAGTTCAGCGGCCAGGAAAAAATCAAGATTACCCTGGTCAGCCCGGCACGCCGCGATGGCAAATCCTATATGGCAGCTAGCCTGGCTATCGCCTTGTCGCAAGTTGGCAAGCGTACTTTGTTGATCGATGCAGACCTGCGTAGCGGCAAGCTGCATGAATATTTTTCACTCGGCAAGCCAGATGGTTTGTCTTCTGTGCTGGCGGGGCGTATTAAAGCATCCGATGCCCTGATACAGCTGATGCCGAATTTACATTTCTTGCCAGCCGGGCCGCAGCCGCCTAACCCGCTGGAGATTTTGCGTGCACCGCGCATGCGTGAATTGCTCGATTCCTGTTCCGATCAGTTCGATGCTTTCGTGATTGATACCCATACAGCGACCCTGGCATCAGATGCCCAGATGGTTGCCCATCAGACCGGGAGTGTCTTGCTGGTAGCCAGAAAAGACCATACCTATGTCGATGAGCTACGTCAGACCAAGGCAGACATGCAGGCAGCTGGGGTCGAGGTGCTGGGAACCATCTTCAATCAATATGAACTTGCAGGAGCAGTGCGTTTTGCGCCATTCAGCTGGGTTATGCGTTTGCTTTCAAGATTATTCCGGCGAAAAAGCTGAGTTTATATGCCTGAACTGAGTATCTGCATTTGCACTTATAAAAGGCCGGAATTATTGCGCCGCTTGTTGCGCGCTATTTTGACGCAAACTGTACGGGATCTGGCCATAGAAGTAGTGGTTGTTGATAATGACGTCAATCAGTCTGCTGCGGCCGTACTGGCTGAAATGGCAACTGGTTTTGCCGGAAACCTCAAGGCGCTGAGCCTCGCAAATTCAAATATTTCACTCGCCAGAAATGCAGCTATTGCCGCCGCCAGCGGACAATGGGTAGTCATGATTGATGATGACGAAGTGCCGGTGCCAGACTGGCTGGAGCAACTGTTGAAAGTGCAAAAGGCTGAGCAGGCTGATGTAGTATTTGCACCAGTGCTGCCCGAGTACTCAGAAAGTACACCAGCCTGGATACGTGAGGGCGGCTACTTTGACCGCCGCCGCATGCCTACCGGCACAAAAATAGATCACAAGGACGCCCGTAGTGGCAATGTGCTTGTCCGTCGTTCACTACTGCAGGATATAGCCGCATCCCAAAAAGATGGCAAAGGCCCGTTCGACCCTGCCTTTGGTACGACAGGTGGGGAAGATACCATGTTGTTTCGCCGCCTGGATAAACTGGGGGCTGTCATGGTCTGGTGTGATGAAGCACCTGCTGATGAATTTATTCCGGCGGACAGGGCTACCGCAAAATGGTTGTTGCAAAGGTCTTACCGCACGGGGCAATTATTCATCCGCACCGAACTGGCGATGCTCGAGGGCGGCAAAAAAGTCAGTTCTGCATTGATGCTCGGTGCCCGGGCCTGCGTGCAATTTGTGCTCGCCTTGTTATTTGCCTTGCTGTTATTGCCTTTTAAATTTCTGCGTAGCTTCACCTGGCTCAGGGTCGCTGCTTCGCAACTGGGCAAACTCAGTTATTTCTGGGGTAGCGCCAGCCATGCCTATGGCAGCCAGCCAGCGAAAAAGTAAATCATGACGGTTCATCAATCTCAACGCTTACAGGCACTGGATGGCTTGCGTGCCTTATCCATTGCACTGGTTTTCCTGTCACACATAGGATTTGGTCATCTCTTCCCTGGCGGCCTGGGCGTGACGATCTTCTTTTTTATCAGCGGTTTCATCATCACCAAACTGATGCTGGCAGAGTGGGGCAACAGTGGCCGTGTGAGCATACGTAATTTTTATGTGCGCAGGTTGTTCAGGCTGACACCGGCCTTGCTGTTTTTTGTGCTGATATCACTGGCATTGATGGCTGTTGTCGGTGAGTTGCCACCGCAAAAAGAAGTTGCCTCGGTATTTTTTTATTTTGCGAATTACTATGGCATTTATTCCAGCTTCAGCGGGGAGTTGATCAAGCAACCCCTGGCGATAACCTGGTCATTGGCAGTGGAAGAGCATTTCTATTTTGTTTTCCCTTTTTTGTTTATCGGTTTCATCCGCCTGCCCAAGCGCTTCTTAAGTCTGATCGCGGTAATCCTGCTGGCGATGCTGGTCTGGCGTGTGTATCTGGTGCTGGCCATAGGCCTGGATCATTTGCCGCATTACAGAATTTATACAGCGACCGATACCCGCGCCGATTCCATTTTGTATGGAGTGGTTCTGGCTATCATACAGGCGTACTATCCACTTTTTTTTGCCAAGCTATCACGCCAGCAGACCTTTCTGTTTGGTGCCTTTTTAATGTTGATGACACTAGCTATCCGTAACGAAGAGTTTCGTGAATCCTTGCGTTACTCTTTGCAGGGAGTGGCTTTGCTCTATATGTTCCCGATGCTGGTATTTGAAAAAAATGCCTTGAACAATTTCCTGCAACTGCCACCTGTCGTCTATGTGGGGCGTATCAGTTATTCCCTCTATCTGTATCACTGGCTGGTAACACATAGCGTCGCGCATTTTTTGCTGGAGCTGACTACACTGCCGAGAATCGCGCTCATTACTGTGCTTTCGCTGTTGTTATCCCACTTGTCATACCGCTACATAGAACAGACTTTTCAAAACCTTGGACGCAAATTAATGGTCTGAATTTGCGAGGTTTGCTGATTTTGATTTTGTGAGCTTGAATCTCCGGCTCGATGAGCTGACCGCAATCAGGCTGAAGATAAAGAAGACATTCTGGAATACAAAGCCGCGAAACAGGCTGCTTTCGGTGAAATTGGTAATTACGACAACGGCCAGCATGGCGGACCAGAAGGCGGCCTGCTGCCTGTCCTGATGAGAAAGCGTAATCAACATTTTTGCCTGCGTCAACAAGGTGAGTATCACCAGTATCAAACCAATCAAGCCTTGCTCATTGAGGATATCGAGATAGCCATTGTGAGACTGCAAAGGTATCCAGTGCAGGGCATCAATCACGAATTGCGAAAGACTGTCTGGCCCCAGCCAGAATGCGCCATAGCCCAGACCAAACAGATAATGTTTGTTAATCTCCATCTCTACCAGTTGCCAGACATCGGTGCGGCCAGTCAGATCTGTCCCTTTGCCAAACAAGCCTGCAATCGGTGATGCCGCTTCTTGCCAGGTAGGCAGGCGTGACTCTTGCATGAAGAAGATATATACAGCGATCGTCAGCAGGCAAATGATCACCATACTGGCCCGTGTCAAAGAATAAGAAGATGAAATGTGTCGCTTGCGCAGCAAATGAAAAACACCCGAAGTCAGCAGGGTAATGATCATGCTGGTCGAGCTTTTACTCATGACCAGCATGAAAAAAGAAAAAAGTATGCCCAGCGCCAGGCTCCTGATACCCACGGTCTCTCTGCAAGCCTTGATTTGCCATAATAAAATGCTGAGGGCAGCAACCTGCCCCAGTTCATTTTTTTGCGACAAGGCACCGCGCCAGGCGCCTCCCAAGTCATAGTCTATGCCTATGCTGGGCACGGCAACGGCCATAAATAATGACAGTATCAGCATACCCGTCAAGGTATATAAAACATAATTCACCATCATTTTCAAAGGATGTTCAGCGAGCTGTATGCTAAAACCTATCATCACCAGGCCATAGAGCTGTATCGCACGTTTGAAGGTGGTTGCCGGCAAAGGAGACCAGATGCTCGATGCCAGGCACCATATCAGCACGAAGGCCAGGAAGGGATTCATCGCCCGTACATCTTGCAAGGCTTCAGGCAAATGACGATACAGTATGAATGTTGCCAGCAGAAACAGACCACCCCACTGCAGTTTTGTGGTGAGCGAACCTTCCATGGTCAATGCAGACGAGCCGGTGTAGTCCCAGGAAATGCCATAAGGTAACAGGGAAAAAACCACGAACAGAATGATCATCAGTTTGACGATTCTGGTTTCCAGCAGGTTCAGGCTGGTATTGCCGGGCAGTACGGGCAAATTTTGCATTTCTCAATACTAATGTCATGTGTTTGTGCGATATTCTAATGGCTACCTTGTCTGTTGCGACCCAAACTATGAAGTATTTTCGATTTCACGCCCTTTTCGCCTTCAGGTTGACCTTATTGAGTCTGGTTTGTCTCTGTCCGCCTTTTGCAGTAGCGGGTGATCTCGCCTGGTACCGTTTTGAAGTCAATGAGGACGCCCTGTCGCCCGTCGTGGATTTTGGCGGCATGAATCATACTCTGGGAGCTGCTGACAGGATATTTGTCAAGCAAGGGCATTTTTACCGGGTCGGGCCAGATGGCAGGGGCGGCACCAGGGACGATGTCCGCGTGCGCTTCTTTGGCATCAGCTTGACTGGTGCAGCGAACTTCCCGGAAGAAAAAGACGCACAAAAAATCGCCCGCCGTTTGCGCAAACTGGGTTTTAATGCGGTGCGCTTGCATCATCTGGACAGCGTTCTTAGTGATAGTTTGGAGCGGCCTCGTGGTATTTTGACGACAGCCGCTTATCCCAGTTTTAACGAAACTGCGTTGCGGCGCTTGCGCGTGTTTATGGACGCGCTCAAGGCCGAGGGTCTGTACATCAACCTGAATCTGCATGTGGGTTATCAATTTCGCCCGGCTGTTGATCAAGTCACGCCTTTGATGGCGGGTGAGCAAATGCCTTTTGCCAGCCATCCTCTGCATTTGTTTGAGTCACGCATGATCAGTCTCCAGGCAGAATATGTGCAGCAGCTATTGCGCAGGCTGGAACTCAGGGATGATCCTGCCCTTGCCATGGTTGAGATCAATAATGAATCTTCATTGCTGGGTGCCTGGCAAAGAAAGCAACTCGATGGCTTGACGGGGGAATATGAAAGGGCCTTGCAGCAGCATTGGCAAAAATGGGTGCTGCGTCAGCATGGGAACGCCGACAACGCTTGCAAGCTATGGGATAGCTGTTCAATGCCGCGCAAAGGTGTGATCAACGTCAAATCGTCCGAAGCCAACGTGCTTGAATACGGCGAAGGCTGGGTCGCTGGTGTGCAGCGCTTTTCGCGACGTGTAATCAATAAGCTGGGTTGGGAGACACCGGCATCCCTGGAGCAGCAATACCGCCCACATCAAAAGGGCAATGGCCGCAGGGTACTCGACTATGTACGGTTTTTGTCTGATCTTGATCAGCAATATTTAAATCTGATCCGCAAGACTGTAAGGCAGGAAGCCGGAGATTTATTGCCTGTGACTGGTACGCAGATGTATTTTGGTGGAGTAGCGCTCGCCGATGCGCAGCAGCAGATGGATTATGTCGATGAGCATTTCTATGTGGATCACTATGACTTTCCGCATAAGGAGTGGGATAAAAATGACTGGCGCATACGCAATAATTCCGTCTTGCGCGAGGGTTGGCAATCGCTGTTGCAGCGTGCCTATGTGCGCGATGCGCGCAAGCCGTTTGTGGTCAGTGAATTCAATCAGGCTTTTCCAAATCGGCAGTCGGCAGAAATCCTGCCTGTCATGAGTGCGTTTGCCAGCACCCAGGATTGGGATGGGCTGTTTTTGTTTCACTATATAGATGGTGATCTGTGGCGGTCCGTGCCGGACAGTTTTGGGCTCAGCGGCCACAGTGGTCAACTCGTCCTCAGTGGTATGGCAGCGGCCCTGTTCAGGCAATACCAGGTGCAGCCATTACCAACGCAGATGAATATCAGCCTGGCACCTGAAGAGCGCACCATGCTGGGTGCCTTGCGTGATGGCGTCAGTGGCGGAGGTTTGCATGCCTGGCTACAGGCGCAATACGGCATTGACTACCGGCATGCTTTTTATACCCGCGTAGCCATGATGTATGGCACGCAAGCCAGGCCGGTTGGGCCGGTGCAGCACACTGCCAGGTTATGGCATGAAGATGATATGACCTGGGCCGCAACCGGGGGTCAGTTACGTTACGGTGAATCTGGCCCTTGGCTGGCAGCAGAAACTGCTTATACACGTCTGTTCGCGGGGCGCAAAGCACCGGGCTCTGTCATCATGGAAGCAGATAAATACCTGCCTGTGTTTTCAGAAAAAGGGCGGCAATATGGCGTCATTATGCTGAGCAGCCGCGATGCCTTGCCTTTGAAAAATAGTCGTCACCTGTTACTGGTGCTGAGCGGTGCCACGACGACCACGCAAGCTGGCGTGCAACCTGAACGTCCTAAACAATTGATAAATTATGAAGGGCAATCCGGGTGGTGGACGCTGGAGCCTGACCCTGCAACAGCCAGAAAACCTTCTGGTTCACTGGAAGGCCTGGCGCCGGTATGGCTGGAGCGTATCCCGGTCAAGTTATTCCACGCCAGCAAAAGCAAAAAGATGACGGTGTACCCGCTGGATGGAAATGGCGTGCGCATGAAGGCACTGGCCAGTTCTGCCATTAGTAAAAAGCCAGATGGTTTTGAGCTCGACTTTGACTTTCCATCGCCATGGTATGAGATCGTTCTGGAGTAAGTCTGCTGCTGTCGTGGCAACAATGACAACAATAGCGGCAATGACAACAATGACGGCAATATAAATAGTTACATGCGTTCTGCGCAAAAAATTTCCAGTTTATCGAATGAATTTGAAACTTAATTTTCTTTGTGTAAAAAACTGAATTGCCAAATTTTATGATGTGAAATCAATTTTTCATATTATGAAAAATCCTGACTCGCTGCACAAATTATTTTTCTCATTCTAAGAAATATAATTTCACATCGCAAAAAAGTAATTTTAAGTGTTTGATTTTAAATGATTAAATATTTGTCATATGTCTTATATAAGACCTTGTTGCTACGCAAAAAATACTCTATTATTTCTCTCAACGGATGCACCTTTTCATTTGATTTGCCCACAGGAGAGAAATATGACAACTCGCGCACAACAAGTAGCAGAATTGCAAAAAGATTGGGATACCAATCCACGCTGGAACGGTATCAAGCGTAATTACACGGCAGAAGAAGTCGTTCGCCTGCGCGGCTCTATGAAAGTTGAACACACTATCGCCAAAAACGGCGCGATCAAATTGTGGGATCTGGTGAATAACGAGCCTTTCATCAATGCCCTCGGTGCTTTGACTGGCAACCAGGCCATGCAGCAGGTTAAAGCTGGCTTGAAAGCCATCTACCTGTCTGGCTGGCAAGTCGCTGGCGACGCCAACGTTGCTGGCGAAATGTATCCTGATCAATCCCTGTACCCAGCCAATTCAGTACCACTGGTTGTTAAACGCATCAACAACACATTGACACGCGCTGACCAAATCCAATGGTCTGAGGGCAAAGACGACATTGACTTCTTCGCCCCTATCGTGGCAGATGCGGAAGCCGGTTTCGGTGGCGTATTGAATGCCTTTGAATTGATGAAGGCCATGATAGAAGCGGGCGCATCAGGCGTTCACTTTGAAGACCAACTGGCTTCTGTAAAAAAATGCGGTCACATGGGTGGCAAGGTTTTGGTACCTACCCGTGAAGCGATAGAAAAACTGAACGCAGCACGTCTGGCTGCTGACATCATGGGTACATCCACCGTGATTTTGGCCCGTACTGATGCTGAAGCTGCTGATTTGCTGACATCTGATGTTGATCCCAACGACCAGCCTTTCTGCACAGGTGAGCGCACAGTCGAAGGCTTTTACAAAACCAAACCAGGTCTGGAACAAGCGATTTCCCGTGGCCTGGCTTATGCAGAATATGCAGATTTGATCTGGTGTGAAACTGGCAAACCTGACCTGGAATTTGCTAAAGCATTTGCTGACGCTATCCATGCCAAGTTTCCAGGTAAATTGCTGTCCTATAACTGCTCACCTTCTTTCAACTGGAAGAAAAACCTGGACGATGCAACGATCGCCAAATTCCAGAAAGAACTGGGCGCAATGGGCTACAAATTCCAGTTCATCACACTGGCAGGCTTCCATGCATTGAACTACGGCATGTTCAACCTGGCACACGGCTACGCACGTCGCCAGATGTCTGCCTTCGTTGAATTGCAGGAAGCTGAATTCGCAGCAGCAGAAAAAGGCTTTACAGCCGTTAAACATCAACGTGAAGTTGGTACTGGTTACTTTGACGCAGTGACACAAACTATCCAGCAAGGTAAGTCTTCCACGACAGCTTTGCACGGTTCTACTGAAGATGAGCAATTCTTTGATGCAAAAAAAGTGGCATAAGTTTGTAAAGATAAGCAGTCAATAAGCATTAGATAAGCTCCCAAGAAAAAACCGCACAGATTTTTATTCTGTGCGGTTTTTTATCTTTTTACCCGGCTTAGAGTGTAGTTTGCTGGAATTTTTTTGAAATTCAGCGCATTTGCTGTTGTATTTTTCTCTCACGCAGCAATAGTCCGACAAAGCGCCAGGCTTGTGTTGTGTAGCGCTGCCACAAGCGTCGCGGCTCGCTCGCCAGACGCCAGAACCATTCCATGCCTATCTTTTGCATCCATAAAGGCGCACGTTTTTTCTGACCCAGTGCAAATTCCATGGCCGCACCCACGCACAATATCAATGGCACGTTGTCGCTCGTGAATTGCGCACGATAGCGAAATGCCAGTCTTTCCTGCTTGGGCATGCCCAGGCAAATGAATAGGATATTTGGTTTTGCAGTCTGTATGCGCTGTATGGCCAGATCACTTTCAATGCCGTCGGCAGTGAACTGCATGGACGGGCAAAAAATATCAACCTTGAGACCAGGGTAAGTCTTGGCGAATGATTCCAGTAACAGGCTTTCTTGCCCCGGCATGCCGCCCAAGACAAAAATCGACAAATCTTTTTCTATGCAACCCCGGCATAGCGACACGAACAGATCAGCTCCGGTCACACGTTCCGGCAAGGCCAGGGCGCACATTTTGCTGGCCCAGATTATCGGCATGCCATCGGCAAAAATATAATCTGAAGTGGCATACAGGGTCTTGAACTCAGGCTCATATTCGAGCTTGGTCATATGATCCACATTCGGCGTCACCACCACGCGGCTGGCATGGTCACGGCTGCTGGCAACTTCCAGCAAATGCTGATTGGCCTCTGCAAAACGCATATTGCAGATATCCAGTCCGAATAGCCGGGTGATGAGCGGTTTTGTCGCAGGTGAATTCATGGCGTCTATGAATGAAATGGTAATTGATTATCGCATGCTTCAATAGGGTGATAGTCGTTCTACATGTTTAAGCGCTTGAAATTTGTGTGTGCCAACAATCATTACCCAGTGTCTTATAAACGATCATTTTCCAGAATACCCTGATATTGTGATGATTGATGGGTAAGATTTCACCGTTCGACGCAAATCGCTAATTGCTTATCCTTGGTTTGTTGATGTCACTCAAGGAGGTTTATACAAAATATGCATCGCGAAGAGCAATTAAGTTTGGAAAGAAAGCTAATTATCTGTTTAGGAATTATTGGTTTTGTAATTAGCATCTTGGCAGATTATCCTGCAGAAACGCATTTGTCTGCTGTCGCGGCCCAAATCTTGAAGATATCTTGCTCTGCGCTTGGATTTACTTCATTGACAGCTGCAATTATTCCCAAAAACAAGACTAGTCATGTGCTTATACTGTTTGTCGTTACAGTAGCATTATATTTGTTGTTAATTTTAAGGTAATCTTGAGTGGTGATTTTGAACTTCTAACCTAAACAGCCCGGCTATGTTTGACGATATTAACGAGCTAAATTCCTTCATTGTGTCCTTACTTTTTTTCGCGCAATCTGGATTGCACATCGATCACATCGTGGTGGCAATGCGGGATGGTATGCCTTGTACATTTTATTAGTTAGTTCCTGCATAAATGTCTTTGGCTTGGTATATTTCCTTGCTGCATTAGCGATGTTTATGCTCACTGCATTTGTAGGCAGGCAGAAATTAATGATGTCTCAGTTCTTTGAGGTAGGCTCGAACAAGGAGAAAGCAATTCTCATCAATTCGATTGTATTTTTGCATTGGTTTTTTGTATGGAACACAGTCAATGTTTGATCATATGTATGTTTATGGCTTGATGCGTAAGGGTTTTGATATCGAACCTGCAATAAGCTTACTAGATGTCCCAGACAATATTGAAGTTCTCCATGTGACCAAAAATACTTTGGCGCTAGATCGTTTGCCCACGCTGGCAAATTTGCGCCACCTGTGCGCACATGATATTAATGATGCTAAGTTTAATCAGCTTTGTGAGGCATCGCAGGTTACCCATTTCAGTGTCAACGCATATGGAATTACAGATGTACAGAAGCTAGGTAATCTCGTGAATCTGCAAGGGCTGGAATTAAGCGATAACACGAAAATCTCTACTCTAAACGGTCTGGAAAAGTTGACTGCATTGCAGGTTTTTGCGCTTGCAGCTAGTCCGGTCAGTATTGATCTCGCGCCGCTTTCTGCATGCACAGAGCTTCGTAATCTGTGGCTGTCGAGTTCTCAAGCGAAGCCCATGCGTATTAATTCACTGTTGCCCCTTTCTACTGTGACGAAATTGGAAAGATTGAAACTTGCAAACGTCCGTGTTGCGGATTGCAAGCTAGGCGCGTTGCATAATCTCACCATGCTCGCTGAGCTTGATCTGCCGAATTTCTTTCCGATCGAGGAATTTATTGCGCTAAGGCTTGCTCTGCCGCATGCGAAGGGGCATTGGCTGAATAAGTATCTTGTTGGGCATTGAGGCGATATGAGCTGGGCAAGGTAGTTGTTAAAGGTAAAATATGGAAACTTTTTCAAAGCTCAAAGGTAGGCTCGATGCGTACAAGAACCAGAATCAAAATTTGCGGTTTAACTCGGTCGGAAGATGTGCGATTCGTTGTCTCGGCTGGTGCTGACGCCTTGGGCTTCGTCTTTTATCCACCCAGCCCTCGCTATGTCACACCTGATACTGCCGGGGCTTTGCTACGCGAAATTTCTCCCTTCGTCATGTCGGTAGGCCTGTTCGTCAATATTGACGAGGCAGGCTTGCAAGAGGTCATTAATAAGGCTCCTGTGCAATTACTGCAATTCCACGGCGACGAAACGCCTGAGCAATGCGCCAGCCTGGCAGCCAGTGTCAATCGTCCATTTATTCGTGCTTATCGCGTCAAAGCTGACACAAGGCCTGAGGATTTGTTAGAATGTGAGCAGTCTTATCGTAAGGCTAGTCCTTTATTCAGTGGTTTATTGCTAGATACCCATGTTGATGGGTATGGCGGTAGTGGAAAGGTTTTTGATTGGTCTCTCATTCCAAAAGAGCTCGCGCCTCGGGTCGTTTTAAGTGGTGGCTTGAGCGTACAGAACGCGACTGGCGCAGTTAGTCAGGTTCGCCCGTTTGCGGTCGACATCAGCAGTGGTGTGGAGGCGGCAAAGGGTATCAAGGATGAGGCCAGCGTGCGCGCATTTATTGCAGCGGTGCGTCTGGCAGACAATCAGGAATAGTGATGGTAGATGGGGTATCTCCCCGGTACGTCGCTTTCAAGCCAGTTTGAAGGAAAGAAAATGAAAGAACTCCAGTCTTCGGATGCTCAGTTCGAGCGCCAATCTATCTCCAGCCAGGCAATTTATCAGTCAGCCCAATACCATTTACCAGATTCTCGCGGCCATTTTGGTCAGTTCGGTGGCACTTTTGTGTCGGAAACGCTGACTCATGCTTTGACTGAGCTTAAAGAAGCCTATGCCAAATACCAAAATGATCCTGAGTTTTTGGCCGAGTTTCGTAGTGAATTGAAGTACTTCGTCGGTCGCCCATCGCCTGTGTATCACGCCAAACGCTGGTCTGATCTGATGGGAGGCGCACAAATCTATTTCAAGCGTGAAGACTTGAATCACACCGGTGCGCACAAGATTAATAATGTCATCGGCCAGGCTTTGCTGGCCAAGCGCATGGGCAAGCCTCGCGTCATCGCCGAGACTGGTGCCGGTCAGCATGGCGTGGCAACTGCCACGATCTGCGCCCGTTTCGGACTCGAATGCGTGGTGTACATGGGGTCAGAAGACGTGAAACGCCAGGCGCAAAACGTGTACCGCATGAAGTTGCTGGGCGCAACCGTGGTGCCGGTGGAGTCTGGCTCCAAGACCTTGAAGGATGCGCTCAATGAAGCCATGCGCGATTGGGTGGCGAATGTCGATAATACTTTTTACATCATAGGTACGGTGGCTGGCCCGCATCCTTATCCCATGATGGTCAGGGACTTCCAGTCTGTCATCGGTGAGGAATGCTTATGGCAGATGCCTGAGCAAACCGGACGTCAGCCAGACTATGTCGTGGCTTGCGTCGGCGGCGGCTCGAATGCAATGGGTATTTTTTATCCTTACATCGATCATCAGCAAGTCAGGCTCATCGGTGTTGAGGCGGCAGGTGAGGGGCTGGAGAGTGGCAAGCATTCTGCTTCGCTGACGGCAGGCTCACCTGGCGTACTGCATGGTAACCGTACTTATTTGCTACAAGATGACAATGGGCAGGTCATAGAAACCCATTCCGTGTCAGCTGGTCTGGATTACCCGGGTGTGGGGCCAGAGCATGCGTGGTTGAAGGACAGTGGTCGTGCGCAGTACGTGACGATTACTGATGATGAAGCACTTAAGGCTTTTCATGATTGCTGTCGTATCGAAGGCATCATTCCTGCGCTGGAATCTAGTCATGCATTAGCCTATGCGGCCAAGCTCGCTGCAACTTTACCCAAAGATCAGATAGTCCTGGCGAATTTGTCGGGACGTGGCGACAAGGACATGCATACCGTGGCGGAGCGGGCTGGATTGAAGTTCTGATTAGCCATTGAGCAAAACATGCAGGCGCATATAGAGATGCGGCCTGCATGTCTTCCCTATCAAGAATTGAGATTGATGCCATCGCAGGAATAATGTCCTGGACAGCGCATAGCGCATCAAATAAGGACCAACAAGATGTCAAGAATTCAAAATACCATGGCTGCTTTGGCAGCCAGCAATAAAAAAGGTTTAATCCCTTTCATCACCGCAGGTGACCCTGCGCCTGAATTAACGGTGCCTTTAATGCATGCTTTGGTTGAGGGCGGGGCAGATATTATCGAGTTGGGCGTGCCATTTTCCGACCCCATGGCAGATGGCCCCGTCATTCAGCGCGCTTCTGAAAGAGCCCTGCAATTTGGAGTTGGCTTGCGGGATGTATTACAATTCGTCCGCGAATTCCGGCAAAGTAATCAAAAGACACCAGTTGTACTCATGGGTTATGCCAATCCTATAGAGCGCATGGGGCAGGATGCATTCATTACCAAGGCTGCTGAAGTTGGGGTGGATGGTGTGCTGGTCGTGGATTACCCGCCGGAAGAATGTGAAGAATTTGCAAGTAAAATGCAGCAACAGGGGATGGATACCATTTTCCTGCTGGCACCGACATCTACCGATGAGCGCATAGCGAAAGTTGGTAAAATTGCCAGTGGTTATGTGTATTATGTGTCGCTGAAGGGTGTTACTGGTTCTGGTGCACTGGATCTGGATGCGGTTGCCGCCATGATCCCGCGTATCAAAAAGCATGTCAAAGTACCAGTAGGCGTGGGTTTTGGCATACGTGACGGGGCGACGGCAAGAGCCATTTCCACAGTGTCAGATGCGGTGGTGATAGGCTCGCGTATCATCCAGGAACTGGAAAATACCCCGCGTGAAAATGCAGTTGCTGCAGTGAAAAGCTTTATTTCTGGTGTCAGACAGGCTTTGGACGAGTAAAATACGCGCCTGACTGGTTCTTTTACCAGAATGAACCTGATGCCAGGTTGTTAAAAAGACAGCCCGGCGGCCATAAGGAGAAAACATGAGTTGGTTAGAAAAACTGTTGCCACCGCGTATACAACGCTCGGAATCTGCAAATCGTAAGTCGATTCCTGAAGGTTTGTGGGTCAAGTGCCCGTCTTGCGAGGCGGTGCTTTACCGTTCTGATCTGGAAGCCAATATCCATGTTTGCCCAAAATGCAGCCATCATTTGCGCATAGGTGCTCGTGAGCGTCTGGATGCCTTGCTTGATGCGGGTGGTCGTTATGAAATCGGCCAGGAAGTCTTGCCTATTGATACCCTGAAGTTCAAAGACAGTAAAAAATATCCTGATCGCCTCAAAGATGCGTTGGAAACTACGGGTGAAACCGATGCACTGATTGTCATGGGTGGTTCCATCATGGCAGTGCCTGTCGTGGCAGCTTGTTTTGAGTTTGAATTCATGGGTGGTTCCATGGGCTCTGTGGTGGGTGAACGTTTTGTCCGTGGTGTGCAGGCTGCGCTGGAGCAAAAAGTTCCTTTCATTTGTTTTACTGCTACCGGTGGTGCGCGCATGCAAGAGGGCTTGTTGTCATTGATGCAAATGGCAAAAACTACTTCCATGCTGACCAAGTTATCCGAAAAGAAATTACCTTTCATTTCAGTGCTGACTGATCCAACCATGGGCGGCGTATCTGCTTCTTTTGCCTTCCTGGGGGATGTGGTGATTGCAGAGCCCAAGGCTCTGATCGGTTTTGCCGGCCCGCGCGTGATTGAAAATACCGTGCGTGAAAAATTGCCAGAAGGATTCCAGCGTTCTGAATTCCTGCTGCAAAAAGGCGCGATCGACATGATTGTTGACCGTCGCAAGATGCGTGAAGAAATTGCTCGCTTGCTGGCCTTGTTGCAAAACCAGCCTGTTGAAGCAGTATCTACCTGATATATATTGAATACCTAATAAGCCCGAAGCATTTTGTTCGGGCTTTTTTTATCTTATGACAAATTTACCTGCCACCCTGGCTGATTGGCTGGCCGTACTCGAAACCCGCCATTCCAAAGAAATCGATATGGGCCTGGACCGCGTTGCAGCGGTCAAAAACAAGCTCGCAATTCATTATGACTGCCCCGTCATCATGGTGGCGGGCACGAATGGCAAGGGTTCTACCTGCGCCATGCTGGAAGCTGTGCTGATGCAGGCTGGTTACCGTGTCGGCCTGTACAGCAAGCCGCATTTCCTCGACTTCAATGAGCGCGCTCGTATCAATGGCGAGATGGTCAAGGACGATGTCTTCATCTCCACCTTCAATGCGGTTGAAGAGGCGCGTGGCGATATCTCACTCACGTATTTTGAATTTACCACCCTGGCGATCTGCAAATTGCTGGCTGATGCCAAGCTTGATGTGGTCATTCTGGAGGTAGGCCTGGGTGGCCGTCTGGATGCCGTGAATGTCATTGATGCCGATGTCTCCATCGTTACCAGTATTGATATCGATCACGTTGATTACCTCGGTGATACCCGTGAAAAGATAGGCTTTGAAAAAGCTGGTATCTTCCGGCCAGGCAAGGCCGCCATTTGTGGTGACCCTTTGCCTCCCCAGTCCCTGATTGATCATGCCAACGCCATAGGTGCTGATCTGTGGTTGTTTGGCCGCGATTTCAATTACAACGGTGACAAGCAGCAATGGAATTTTGCGGGCCGCAACCAGCGCCGTAATTCCCTTGGTTACCCCAGTTTGCGTGGCGCCAACCAGCTCCTGAATGCGTCAGCAGTATTGGCTGCGCTGGAAGCACTGAAGCTCGAACTGCCGGTCGGCGCGCAAGAAGTGCGTACGGGCTTGGTGATGGTGGATTTGCCTGGCCGTTTCCAGGTTATGCCAGGCCGTCCAACCGTGGTGCTGGATGTGGCGCATAATCCGCACGCAGCAGCTACGCTGGCGCAAAATCTCGACAATATGGGTTTTCATGCCTATACCTATGCGGTATTTGGTTCCATGCTCGACAAGGACATTGACGGTGTCATTGCTCAATTGAAAGAAAAAGTCGATCACTGGTGCGTCACGGCCTTGCCTTTGCAGCGAGCGGCCCCAGTTGAGGTATTGAAAGATAAATTGGTCGCTGTTGGCGTGCTGGCAGATACTGAAAAAACCGTCACTGGTTTCGAGTCGCCAGAGCAGGCATATGCGGACGCCATCAGCAAGGCAGGCGAAAATGATAGAATAGTGGTCTTTGGATCGTTTTTGACGGTAGCAGGTGTGATGCGCGCCCGTCGTTCTGCACTCCATTGATGTTTTTTGCGAACTGGTTTGTTGACGATCGTGATGGTCGTGATGATAGGCCAGTTAGCTAACCAACCAGAAATTTGCACATGGGTTTGCTCTCGCGTTTTACACAGAAGCAAGAAACTTCCGATACTCAGGATAGTGGCGAATTCCGTTCCCGCGCTGAAGAAGACAGTATCGAAACTCGTTCCAGGACAAAAAAGGCAGAGCCCAGGCGGCGCTCTAAGGTCGATGATCCCATATTGCCAGAAAAAAAACGTGCCAGACGCCGCCTGATAGGCGCAGTTGCATTGGCGCTGGCTGCCATCATAGGTTTGCCTATGATCCTGGATTCTGACCCCAAGCCTTTGCCTGATGATATCAATATCCGCATTCCCTCCAAGGATAAGACGCCAGATATCACTGCCGATGCTGTCGCACCAAAATCAAAAAAACAACTGTCAGATGAGCCGCCTGAAGAAATCATAGAAGTACCAGCTACGCCCAAAAATAAGGTCGCTGCAAATGATGGCGCTGACAGGCAGATCAAGTCCATGACCACAGCGGGCGGTACTACGCTAGCCCAGACTGCGCCAGCAACGGTCAAGCCCGCCAAGTCTGAAGTAAAAGCAGAAGCAAAGACTGAAACAAAAACAGAAACCAAACCTGTAGTAAAAGCAGAAAGCAAACCTGAATCAAAAGTTGAGGTAAAGCCAGTTCCAACTCCAGTCAAAGCTGTGGAGAAGGATGTGGCTACGGCAAGAAATGAACCTAAAGCTGAGGCCAAACCTGCTAAGTCTGAAAAAATTGAAGTAAAACCAGTTGTCGCCAAAACTGGCAATACCGATGATGAGGCTGCCCGTGCGCTGGCCATACTCGAAGGTAAAACACCTCCAGCTACCAAGCCGGTAGTGAGCAAGCCTGAAGCCGCAGACAAGCCAGCAGAAAAATCATCATACGCAGTACAGGCTGGTGCATTTTCCTCGCAGGCCAAAGTGGATGAAGTACAAGCCAAGCTGAACGCGGCCAATATACGTTCATATACGCAAAAAATCATCACCACAAATGGTGAAGTAACTAGGATCAGGGTAGGCCCCTTTGCTTCCAAAGAAGAGGCAGATAAAATGCGCGCCAAATTAAGCAAGCTGGGCCTGAGTGCCAGCCTGCCACCCAACTGAATAAGTAAGGAATATCTGGCGTGACATTGTTTGATTATCTCGTGCTGCTGATCCTGGTTTGTTCTATCGTGATCAGTACATTGCGCGGATTAATTAAAGAAATTTTGTCGCTGGTCAGCTGGGTGGTCGCATTTGTAGTTGCCAATGCCTATAGTGATGTATTGGCGACCTGGTTGCCATCCATGGTGCCAGGCCAGATGCTGCGCCTGATCGTTGCCTTTATTGCCCTGTTTATCGGTGTGCGCCTGTTGATGGCGCTGATCATGATGGCGGTGGATGCCATGATCAAGGCCAGCGGCCTGACATTGGCTGATCGTGGTTTGGGTGGACTGTTTGGTCTGGCGCGTGGTTGTATACTGGTGTTGGCTGCCGTGCTGGTGTGCGGTATGACATCCATACCGCAACAGCCATTCTGGACCCATGCATGGCTTAGCCCCCTTGCAGAAACCGCAGCGCGCACGGTGATCCCGCTGTTGCCGGTCTCGGTTTCGGAGCATGTAAAGTTTTAATTGTTTTTTTTAGGAGTCCACCATGTGTGGCATCGTAGGCGTATTCTCAAATAATCCTGTCAATCAATTGATTTATGACGCGCTGCTGTTGTTGCAGCACCGCGGTCAGGACGCAGCTGGTATCGCAACAAACCATGGTAATAAATTCGCCATGCATAAAGCGAATGGCCTGGTGCGTGACGTATTCCGTACCCGCAATATGCGTTCTTTGCCTGGTAATGTCGGTATTGGACAAGTACGCTATCCAACAGCCGGATCCACCAGTGAAGAAGAAGCGCAACCGTTTTATGTGAATGCACCATTTGGTATCGTGCTGGCACATAACGGCAACCTGACCAATGCGGTGGAGTTGAAGATCGAACTTTTCAAAAATGACAGACGTCATTTGAATACGGATTCTGACTCAGAAGTTTTACTCAATATCCTGGCGCATCAGATACAGGAAGTTACTAGCGGCTATTCGCTTGATCCTGAAGGCTTGTTCCGCGCCGTCGCCATGCTGCACAGGCGTGTGCGTGGTTCGTATGCCGTTGTTGCACAAATCTCTGGCTACGGCTTGCTGGCTTTCCGTGATCCATTTGGTATTCGCCCTTTGTGTGTCGGTGTTTCACAAACTGAAAACGGCGCTGAATACATGATCGCCAGCGAATCGGTCGCGCTCGAAGGCCTGGGCTTCAAGTTCCTGCGTGACGTTGAGCCGGGTGAAGCCTTGTTCGTCGATATGGATGGTAAACTGCATACCCAGCAATGTGCAGATAATCCTAGCTTGAACCCATGTGCATTTGAATATGTGTATCTGGCCCGACCTGATTCGATTATCGATGGCGCATCGGTGTATCTGACCCGCCTGAAAATGGGTGAATACCTGGCCGAGAAAGTACGGAATCAATTCCGCGATGGTGAAATTGATGTCGTCATGCCTATCCCTGATTCTTCCCGGCCTTCAGCGATGGAGTTGGCGCAAAAACTGAATCTGGATTATCGCGAAGGCTTTATCAAGAATCGTTACATAGGTCGTACTTTCATGATGCCAGGCCAGGCTGTTCGTCGCAAATCCGTACGTCAAAAGCTGAATGCCATTGGTTCTGAATTTAAGGGCAAGAGTGTCTTGCTGGTCGATGATTCCATCGTCCGGGGCACGACCAGCCGTGAAATTGTACAAATGGCGCGTGAATCCGGTGCTCGTCGCGTGATTTTTGCTTCTGCCGCGCCACCGGTGCAATTCCCTAACGTGTATGGAATAGACATGCCTACCCGTAGCGAATTGATTGCCTATGGCCGTAGTGAAGAAGAAGTCTGCCGTGAAATCACTGCCGATGCCCTGGTGTACCAGGATGTGGCGGCAATGAAGCGTTCGATTTCTGATGTCAATCCGCTGTTGAAAAATATAGAAGCATCGTGTTTTGATGGTTTTTACATTACGGGTGATGTCACTTCCGGTTATCTCGACAAGCTGGAAACAGCACGCAATAACCCACGTCCGGATACTGAAGACTTGCTGCGTTCACAACTGAACCTGAACCTGGCAGATCGCGCCGACTGATCATCGAAATCTAAGCTTGCCTGAAAACGGCAGGCTGAATTTAAAAACCTGCTTACTTCAAGTAAGCAGGTTTTTTTGTGCTTTTGCTCTTGGTGTTGCCATATCTGTTGCAAACTCGCGCATAGTCAAAATTCTTGTTTGCTGTAAAAGCATTGTTTGAATTACCATTGTGAAACTGGTTTTTTTAAATTATGTTTATTGTTCTCCATTAAGGCAAATCCCATGGCTAGCACGCTGCTGGATGTACAGGACTTGACTAAATCATATGGCGCACGCAAGGTCGTTGATCATGTTTCATTTACTATTGAGCGCGGGCAGACCCTGGGTTTGTTGGGGCCAAACGGAGCGGGTAAATCAACCACGGTCAGCATGATTTGTGGCTTGTTGCAGCCTGAGCAGGGCCAGGTCTTGCTGGATGGGCAGATCATGGGTGCAGGCAATAACGCTGTTAAATTCAACATTGGATTAGTGCCGCAAGACCTGGCACTGTATGACGATTTGTCTGCAAGAGAAAATCTCAAGTTGTTTGGTGCCTTGTACGGGCTTTCTGGCGGCAAGTTGCAACAACGATGTGATGCTGTGCTGGAACTGGTTAATCTGGTGGACAGGGCAGGCGATAAGCCCTCGACTTTTTCAGGTGGCATGAAACGCCGCCTGAATATTGCTGCAGCACTTTTGCATGACCCTGAATTGTTGATACTGGATGAGCCAACAGTTGGTGTCGATCCGCAAAGCCGCAATGCGATTTTTGATAGTCTGGATGTACTCAAGTCACAAGGGCGGACGCTTATTTATACCAGTCATTACATGGAGGAAGTTGAGCGCCTGGCTGATCATATCGTCATTATCGACCACGGCAAAGTCATCGCCAACGAAACCCCGGCAGATTTATATCGTCGTTTGCCTGCCAAGGCAGCGTTGCAACTCGATCTGAATACGCAGATCACTGAGACAGATGTTGCTGCCCTGAGTGTTTTGCCAGGTGTCGATAGTGTGCATCTGTCAGACCACAGCAAACATCTGGATGTGACGCTGACTGAGCATGAAGTGGCTTTGGGTTTGCTGGCTTGGCTGGCAAAAAAAGGCTACAAAACCAATCATTTTGCGACGGCGAAAACCAATCTTGAAGCGGTATTCCTGACCTTGACTGGTCGTAGTTTGCGCGATTGATATTGCTCACGATTTGCGCCGCCCCCCCCAATAAGAATGCGAAATACTGAGGACCCATAATGACTGCCTTGATCGCACTGATACGAAAAGACCTGATCCTCTTCCTGGCTGACCGCCGTGCCTTGTTGCTCAACCTGGTCATGCCCATCTTGCTGGGAGCATTCTTTGGATTTGTGACTGGTGGCAGGGAGACTAAAGATGCGGCGAAGATAGAGATAGCAGTGGTCAGCCAGGATGATCATGTGATTAGCCAAAAAATAGTGAAGGGCTTGAAAGAAGAGGCCACCTTGTCGGTCAAGGAATTGCCTCTGGAAGAAGCCAGGGCCTTGGTGCTGAAGGGTAAGCTGAACATGGCAGTGCTGATACCAGCTAAATTTGGTGAGCGTGCTGGTGGCGCTTTGTTTGGTGGCAGGGAAAAGCCAGAGCTGGACATTTTCTATGATCCTTCTCAGACTGCAGTACTGGCCATGGTCAAGGGCATGCTGACGCAGCAAGTCATGCAAAGTGTCAGTGCCGAAATGTTTGGTGGCAAGTCTGGTACCAAATTTATTGACCAGAGTTTGCAAGATATGGAAAAAATGGACCAGACCAATAAAAGCACCGGGGAATTGCATGACTTTCTTGGTAGCCTGAAAAAATTCCAGCTTAGTCAGCAAAAAACTGAAGCTGCTGGCGTTGATGCAGGTGCTGATAGTTCAGCAAGCGCCGCTGGTGCAAAATCAACAGATACTACAAATGCTGGATTGAGCATGCCTTTCATTACCAAAGATCAGGCCATGACGGCGGGTGACCCCGTCACGAATAAATATAATGGTTATGCCCATTCATTTGCCGGCATGAGCGTACAGTTTATTTTATTCATGGCGATAGATGCGGGTATAGGTATACTGCTGGCCAGACGTTTGGGTTTGTGGAACCGCTTGCTGGCTGCACCAGTTGGTTTGAATACTGTGTTGATCGCCAGGGCGCTGTCATGTGCGCTGATTGCCTGTGGCCTCATGTGTTTTATTTTCTTGGTCGCAGTCTTCGTATTCAATGTGCAGATAGCGGGAAGCCTGCCTGGCTTCATCGGTGTAGTGATTTCTTTTTCCCTGATGACGGCCAGCTTTGGCCTGTTGATTGCCGCTTTTGGTAAAACCCCTGAAGCGGCGCGTGGCATATCTGTGTTTGCGACCCTGATCATGGTCATGCTCAGCGGTGCCTGGATGCCTTCTTTCATGTTTCCGCAATGGTTGCAAAGCTTGACCCTGATCGTACCTACACGCTGGGCAGTGGATGGTCTGGATGCCATGACCTGGCGGGGTCTGGGGCTGGATGCTGCTTTACCTGCAGTGGGTGTGCAATTGGCTTTTGCTGCTGTTTTTGGGGTAATTGCGCTATGGCGCTTCCGTAAAACTTGAAAGCCTCAGGTTTTTTCTGGTATCACAAAGTAACCGTCGCAAGCCCACTGTTTCAATTCTATACAAATATGAACCAGTGTTTGCTGGTATTCAAGCTTGCTTAAAAATACAATCCTGACATGAGCGAGCGCTGCCTGTTTGCGCTCATGCAGTTTTTGTGTTTTCACGTTTGAAACCTATGTATCCAAAATTTAGATTGCGTACCCTGACACTGGCTGTTGCCAGTGTGTTCTCAGTGACCACGTTTGCTTATGCGCAAACTACCTCTCCTGAAGCCATCAAAAGTACTGAGGAAAATTCTCAGGACGTGAAAGCCAAAGCCAAGACAGGCGACAAAAAGACTGAAGCAGCCAGCAAGGACAATATACAAAAAGTCACCATCAACGGTGGTCGTACTGACCAGGATGAGCGCCGTCAATCGACCGCCGCCAAGATTATTTTCGGCAGGGAAGAACTGGACAGGAATGGCGACAGCAATCTCGGTGAGGTGTTGAAACGCCTGCCCGGCGTCACCGTAGGCGGCAGGCCAGGACGTGGCGGTGACATACGCATGCGCGGCATGGGCAATGGCTATACACAGATACTGCTCAATGGTGAACGTGCACCGCGTGGGTTTTCCATGGATAGCCTGACTCCTGATCAGGTGGAGCGCATAGAAATCATTCGCGGCACTGTGGCTGAATACAGCACCCAGGCGATTGCTGGCACCATCAACATTGTCTTGAGGGAAGAGTACAAGCAAAAAGATATCGATTTGAAATTATCCATGGGCTACGAACAGGGCAGGCTGGCACCGAATGTGTCGCTGACAGTGCCTGGTGAAATGGGTAGTTTGTCGTATGCCTTGAGTGGTTCTGTTTTTCAGAATCGTCAGCATGATGATGGCAGTACTTTTACCAATTCTTATGATCATGGTTTACAGCGTGATCCTCAGACTGTATCTGAGACTTTAATACAGAATCAATATGATCAAACTAACCGCAGGACGACTGGCATTCATTTAACGCCGCGTTTCAACTATAAGTTTGAAAATGGCGACACCTTGATGGTGCAGCCATTCCTGATGAATTCGCGCAGTGATTCAAGTACCCGAAGTGATATTAATCTGATCGACCACTATGTAACTAAACTAGATAACACTAATGTACTTGCCACTAACGGCGATTTTGCCGTAGCAACCGGATCTGCGCACGCAGAGACGACATTCTTGCGCGGTTTTGGTAACTGGCAGCATAAGTTCGAGGACAACTCGAAACTGAATATCAAATTTGGCGGCGGACTGGGCAAGATGGATAGCAATTCCTTGCGCTATCAATTTGATAAAACCGGTAATCAGATCGACTTGATCAGCGATGTCAATAATACCCGGGACAGCAGTATTAATACCGGTGGTAAATTCACCAAGCCTTATGGCGAGGGGCACACATTGGCCGCTGGTTGGGATATAGAAATGGGTAAGCGCAGCCAGACCCGTATTTCACTGGATAATGGAAAATCGCAGTTCGCCGAATCAGGTGACAACCTGGATGCTAATACACGTCGCCTGGCTGTTTTTGCGCAGGATGAATTTGATATCAATCCACAGTTCTCCGCTTATGCAGGTTTGCGCTGGGAAGGTATCAAAACCAGCAGTACTGTAGGTGGCAATGCTATCGAGAATACTAGCAGTGTCTGGAGTCCGGTCTTGCATGGTGTCTGGCGTATTCCGGGTGCTGGCAAAGATCAGGTCAGAGCCAGTTTGACTCAAAGTTACCGTGCGCCAGCATTGAATGATTTGATCGCTGTGACTAGTATTTCCAATCAAAACAGTTTTTATCGTCCTGACCGCACCGGTAATCCTTTTTTGAAACCGGAGCTATCCAAAGGTATTGATCTCGCCTTTGAGCATTACCTGACGCGTGCAGGTATTATTAGCGCTAACTTTTTTGTTCGCGATATCAATAATCTGATACGCAGAAGCACAGATCCGGTTCAGGTTTTGGATTTGGCAGATGGTTTGTACAAAACGCGCCAGATTTCCAAGCCTGTGAATATTGGTCACGCAACAACCAAAGGCATAGAACTGGAAGCTAAATTCCAATTGCAGGAATTTTTTCCTGATGGCCCGGCTATTGATGTGCGCAGCAACTATAGCCATTTCTGGTCCACTGTGGATGATATCAAGGGGCCAAATAATCGCCTTGACCAGCAACCTACACAAACTGCCAATTTTGGCCTTGATTATCGTCCGGCAGGTATGCCGCTGACTATTGGCGGTAATATCAACTGGACGCCGGCCTACGAAATACAAAGCAGTAACGTCCAGATCAACCAGACGGGTATCAAACGTCAAGTGGATCTGTATGGTTTGTGGAAATTCAATCCAAACTTGCAAGTGCGCCTGTCAGCCAATAATTTGCGGGCCAATGATTATCAGAGTGGTAGCATAGTGAACTCGGACACACTTAACCGTATTGACTACAACACATCTAAAACCTACACCACCTGGACATTGCGTGTGGAGATGAAGCTGTGAATCATGCTATAAAAGCAATGGATCGTGCAGTGCAGCACGATCCTGTCTTGGAGAGTACAATGCGCCAGTAGGGCGGTGTATAGGTGCACGATGTATTGCTGCATGCACAAACAATTCCTGGCTAAAACAGGCAGTCTGGAAAAAATCAACACCGCCAGCCTGATTTTCCACCGTACTTATCATGTTATCTCCAGAATTAAATGCCGATTTACATAGCCACTCCGTCGTCTCTGATGGTGTGTTGACCCCGTCGCAACTGGCAGAGCGCGCCAAGTTAAATGGGGTGGATGTCTGGGCGCTGACTGATCATGACGAAGTGCGCGGCATCCCAGAAGCGCGTGCTGCGGCACTGGGCCTGGGCATGGGATATATTGCCGGGGTAGAAATCTCGATTACCTGGGCTGGCAAGACTATCCACATTGTTGGTCTCAATATCGATGAAACCAATCCTGATCTGGTCAGTGGCCTGGCGCAAACACGCTCAGGCCGTGAGCGTCGTGCGCGTGATATGGCGGCAGAATTATTAAGCAAGGCAGGTATCGCCAACACTTATGAGGGGGCGCTCAAATACGTTGGCAACCCTGACCTGATTTCGCGTTCGCATTTTGCCCGTTACCTGGTGGAGATTGGTGTCTGCGCCACGGTGTCCGATGTATTCAGACATTATCTGGCAGATGGTAAGCCAGGTTTTGTTCCTCATCGCTGGGCGACGCTGGCAGAGGCGGTGGGCTGGATACGTGGTGCCGGTGGTGTGGCCGTAGTGGCACATCCCGGGCGCTATGATCTTAGCCCCCTGGCTTACGATGCCTTTTTTACCGAGTTCAAGAATCTTGGTGGCCTTGCAATAGAAACTGTGACTGGCAGCCATACGGTGGATCAGTATGAGGAGTACAGCAGGATCGCTGCCCATTATGGTTTCTTGTCCTCGCGTGGTTCTGATTTCCATTCTCCCCAGGATGCAGAGGTCGATATAGGGCGGTTGCCTCCGTTGCCAAAAATGGCCAGACCTGTATGGGAGCAGTGGTCTCTGGCCTGAAAATGCTGCCTTGAAAACGCGGGTTTAAGCTATATCTGAAGGGCATGAATCGTGTGTTCCTTTGGGAGGTGTTCATGAAACGCATAGTCCTGTTCTTACTGACAAATCTGGCGGTGATTGCCGTCATGTCGGTTGTGCTGTCTGTATTGGGCGTTAACCGGTTTTTGACGGCGAACGGCCTGCAATTATCGACCTTGCTGGCATTTTCCCTGGTTGTCGGGTTTACCGGTGCCATCTTCTCTCTGTTGATCAGCAAGCCCATGGCAAAATGGTCAACGGGTGCCAGGGTCATTGAATCTCCATCTACATCAACCGAGCTCTGGCTGGTCAATACTGTCAAGGCCCTGTCTGAAAAGGCGGGGATCGGTATGCCTGAGGTGGCGATTTATAATGGCGAAGCCAATGCCTTTGCCACTGGTGCTTTCAAAAATTCTGCACTGGTTGCTGTTTCCACTGGCTTGCTGGATGGCATGACGCGGGAAGAGGTTGAAGCCGTACTCGGTCATGAAGTGGCGCATATCGCTAATGGTGATATGGTGACCATGGCGCTGATACAGGGTGTGGTGAATACTTTTGTGGTATTCCTGGCCCGGGTAGTTGGTTATGCAGTGGATAAGGCGGTATTCCGCAATAATAATGATGACAGGCCGGGCATAGGTTATATGATCACGGTATTTGTATGTGAGATACTGTTTGGTATTGCTGCATCCCTGATCGTTAACTGGTTTTCGCGTCAGCGTGAGTTTCGTGCAGATGCCGGTTCGGCGAAGTTGCTGGGTAACCGCCAGCCCATGATGCATGCGTTGGCAAGACTCGGTGGTTTGCAACCGGGCGAGTTACCAAAATCGATGGCTGCCTCTGGTATTAGTGATGTACCTGGCTGGAGTGCTTTATTCTCTTCCCATCCGCCACTTGAGCAACGTATTGCCGCATTACAGAACATGCGTTAATTTTATAATTATTTTGCGGCGGTAGCTGAGCTACCGCCTTTCTTCTTTTTATGAGCCAATTTTTTCAAATTCATCCTGATAATCCCCAACTGAGATTGATCAGGCAGGCCGTGCAAATTATTGATGATGGCGGCATTGTTGCCTTGCCTACCGATTCTTGCTATGCACTGGTTTGTCATCTGGACGATAAGGACGCTGTCACGCGGCTGCGCAAAATACGCGGTGTTGATGAAAAACACCATCTGACCTTGCTGTGCCGCGACCTGTCTGAAATTGCGCAATATGCCAAGGTTGATAATAGCCAGTACCGCATGTTGAAGGCAGCCACACCAGGGCCATATACCTTCATCCTGGAAGCAACCAAGGAAGTGCCGCGCCGCCTAAGCCACCCTTCGCGCAAAACCATAGGTTTGCGCGTGCCGGAAAATTCCATCACCCATGCCTTGCTGGAAGAGTTGAAGCAACCCTTGCTGGGTACCACACTGATCTTGCCAGATGAAGAAGAGCCTTTGACTGATCCTGAGCAGGTCAGAGACAGGCTTTCAAAACTCGTCGATCTGGTCATTGATGGCGGGGCTTGCAGCCTGGTACCGACAACCGTCATTGACATGACCGGCGGTGCTCCGGAACTAGTGCGACAGGGGCGGGGTGACGCTGCTTTATTCGGATTGTGATTGCCGGGTGCGGTTTTCCTTCAACGACAAACTTAAATAGAAACGCGCAATGGACTTGATAATCCAAACTATTAGCATTTATGCGCTCCCAGTTATTTTTGCAATTACCTTGCACGAAGCAGCGCATGCCTATGCCGCCAAATACTTTGGTGATTTAACTGCCTACAGCCAGGGAAGGGTAAGCTTAAATCCCATGGTGCATATAGATCCTGTCGGTACCATCCTTATCCCTGTTGTTCTGGCTGTCATTTATATTTCTACAGGGACTGGATTTTTATTTGGTTACGCAAAACCAGTACCAGTAAATTATTCCAATCTGAAAAAACCTAAGCGTGATATGGCATGGGTTGCTTTAGCAGGACCTTTGGCTAATTTAATCATGGCATTTGGGTGGTTGGTGCTTGCTGCATTGATTCAGGCGCTGCAGGTGCAAGACGAACTGTTGCTGAGTATGTCCGAGTTTTTCATGAAAATGGCGAATGCAGGCTTGATAGTTAACCTGATGATGTTTGCTTTTAATTTGTTTCCTGTCCCTCCTCTGGATGGTGGTCGCATACTTTTCAGCTTGCTACCACATAATCTTGCTTATAAATTTGCCCAGATAGAGCCTTATGGTTTCTTTATCGTCATGGGTCTGGCGATGATGAATATACTGAAATTTTGGATGGTCCCAGTGATGTTGGCAGCGAATTTTTTGTTATCACTGTGCATGTATCCTTTCGCTATTTTATTTGGCGCAGGTTGATACTCACCTTTTGTTGTTGGGAGCTTTTCTTTTGACTTCGCCTTCAGCCTGGCTGCAGCGCTTCCATTATTTGTTCACAACTCCCGGGCAAATACTTGATCTTGCCTGCGGAGCAGGTAGAAATAGTTTCTACCTGCATTCCCTTGGTTTGTCTTTGTTGGCACTGGATAAAGATGCTCAGAGCCTGGCTGGCTTGCAGGCCAAGGGTATAGAAACTAAAGTACATGACCTTGAGACTGGTGAGTGTGGCTATGACTGGCCTTTTGCCGAACACAGTTTTGCCGCCATCGTCGTCTGCAACTACCTGCACCGGCCATTATTCCCGCACATATTCACCAGCCTGAAACCGGATGGTTTGCTGATTTATGAAACCTTTGCTGCCGGCAATGAGAATTTTGGTAAACCCTCTAATCCTGCATTTTTGTTACGGCCAGGCGAACTTCTGGCGCAAATGCAGTCTAATCCCGCAGTGACTATGTCCATCATCGCTTACGAAGATGGCTATGTCGAGCAGCCTAAGCCAGCCATGGTGCAGCGTATTTGTGCCAGAAAAACTGGAAAAATAAGTGTTTTGGATAAGCTTTGAAGCAAATGCGCACAAGTTTAGAGGCTTATTCCAGCTATTTGCGCCCCGTTTAGCAGCGTAT
Source organism: Undibacterium sp. Ji42W (assembly GCF_049340405.1). Classification (NCBI taxonomy): domain Bacteria; kingdom Pseudomonadati; phylum Pseudomonadota; class Betaproteobacteria; order Burkholderiales; family Oxalobacteraceae; genus Undibacterium; species Undibacterium sp. Ji42W. The sequence goes on along the minus strand of NZ_JBMPOV010000001.1, from coordinate 241,465 downwards.
CCGCTACAATCAGGGTTTTACTTTTTTCTTGCATTAACATGACAAAGATTCAGGGTAGTCTGGTTGCGATCGTAACCCCCATGCATGCAGATGGCAGTCTTGATTTGCCTTGTTTGCGCAAATTGATAGACTGGCATATCGCCGAAGGCACAGACGGCATCGTCATCGTTGGTACGACAGGTGAGTCTCCCACTGTTTCTGTCGAGGAACATTGCGAATTAATACGTGTGGCGGTTGAGCATGCCAATAAGCGCATCCCTATCATTGCCGGTTCTGGCGGTAATTCGACTGAAGAAGCAATCAATCTGACCAAGTTTGCCAAGCAGGCTGGTGCGGACGCTTCTTTGCAAGTCGTGCCATATTACAATCGCCCTACTCAAGAGGGCATGTACCAGCATTTCAAGAAGATTGCTGAGTCGGTTGATATCCCTATTATCTTGTACAACGTACCTGGTCGTACTGTTGCAGACATGTCGAATGAGACTATACTGCGTTTGGCGCAAGTTCCTGGCATTATCGGTGTCAAGGATGCAACAGGTAATATCGCCAGAGGCACAGATCTGATACGTTTGGCCCCCGCTTCTTTCGCTGTATATTCAGGTGATGATGCAACGGCAGTAGCGCTGATGCTGTACGGTGGCAAGGGCAATATCTCGGTGACTGCCAACGTGGCTCCCAAAGCCATGCATGAATTGTGTGCAGCTGCCATGCGCGGTGATGTCAAGGAAGCCGTTGCCATCAATAACCGCATGATTCCTTTGCATAATAAATTGTTTATCGAACCGAATCCTTTGCCAGTGAAATGGGCGATGGTAGAAATGGGTTTGATACCAACTGGTATTCGTTTGCCTTTGGTGACGATGGCTGAGCAATATCATGAAACCGTTCGCGCAGCAATGCGTGAGGCGGGTGTATTACAATGACTCCCCCTGAACGGCTTGGAAACTTGCACGTTTGCTTCACGCAGTTTTAATTGATACTCGATACTAATACGTAGGGACTTTCACATGGCAAAAAGCTTTGTTGCTAAAAACGGCATCATAGGCGCGCTGGCGCTGGCAGGTTTGACTGGCTGTAGTTCAATCGGCAATATCCTCGAACCGAACCGGATCGACTATAGAAGTGCCAGTAAGGCAACGACTGCATCCTTGGAGGTGCCACCAGATTTGACGCAAATTCGACGCGATAGTCGTTTTTCCATTCCTGAAGCAAACAAAAGCAGCGCTACAGCGTCCAGCTACAACCTGGAAAAAGGAAATAAAGTCGCCACTGACTCTGGCGTAGTTGCGGTCAAGCAAGTGCAAAGCATGCGTATAGAACGCAATGGCAATGCCCGTTGGCTGGTCGTCAAAGACACGCCTGAAGCCCTGTGGCCACAATTGAAAGATTTCTGGCAAGAGCTGGGTTTCCTGATTAATGTGGAAAACCAGGAAGCAGGCGTCATGGAAACCGATTGGGCAGAGAACCGTGCCAAGATTCCTCAAGACCTTATCCGTAATACCCTGGGCAAGGTGCTTGATTCCCTGTACTCCACGGGTGAGCGTGATAAATTCCGTACCCGCATTGAGCGTAGTGCCAATGGTGAAGTAGAGATCTATATCAGCCATCGCGGTGCACAAGAAGTCCTGGTTGGTGCGCAAAAAGATGGTACGGTATGGACGCCTCGTGCTGCTGATCCTGGCCTTGAAGCTGAGTTCCTGTCACGCCTGATGGTACGTCTGGGTTCTGATGGTGAAAAAGCCAAAACTGCTGTGGCGTCACCTGCTGCAACAGGCAAGCCGCACTCTCAATTGCTGAAGGTTGATGGCAAAACTTTTGTTGAAGTGGATGAGGCATTTGACCGCTCATGGCGCAGGGTAGGTCTGGCGCTGGACCGCATAGGCTTTACAGTGGAGGATCGTGACCGTTCCCAGGGCTTGTACTTTGTCCGTTATGTTGACCAGGACATCGATGCCAAGACCAAAGGCGCCAGCGAAGGCTTCTTCTCCCGCCTGTTCTCGTTCGGCTCATCCAGTGATGCCGCCAAGAATGCGCAGAAATACCGCATCCTGGTCAAGAACACGACGACCGGCGAAACCAGCCAGGTATCCGTACATGGCAGCGACGGCAAGGTCGAATCTTCACCAGTAGCAGACAAGATCCTGCAACTCTTGAACGATCAACTGAAGTAATTGCTTGTTACGTAAAAAAGCGAGGCTCAGCCTCGCTTTTTTTGTTTTCCGCCACTAGAGAAATATATCCGCGAATTTAGTTGCCGCGGACATGCAGCTAAGTTGCAGTTTGACTACAGCTTAACTGCAGCGCATCTTCAGCGATTCTATATACGCTTGCCCATCTGGTGGCAAGCCTGTTCTTTGTGAGTTCCATATCATTTCCCCCAGACATTCCATGATTTCATGGTGTGCTTCATGCTCAGACTGAAGTTTTCTGGCCAGTATCTGAAACGCCTGTTTGATACCGGGTGGCTGATCAACCGAGATCTGTTCGGCTATCGATAAGTGCATGGACAGGTGCAGAAATGGATTGCTTTGCCCCTGATCCACGCTGTAATTGGCTTCAAGGGCTTGCTCTATGTTTGCAAGCGCATTGTCATACTCGGGATGCTGCCTGATCCAGTCAGAGGCAATGATTTCTATTGGTGTCAGTATCAGGTTTTCGCGGGTTTTCCTGAAGGTTTCACAAAAAAAACGGCGTACATCGTGCTGGCTAGGGGTAAACATGAACTGGTCCAAATTAAAAAGTGCGCCTATTGTAAAAGGTATTTTCTTTTGCTGCCCTGAAGCTTTTGACGACTTGGGTTATTATCCTCCGATTATTTGAAAGGAATACTCCATGTTATCCAAAGACGCACTTGACACCTTGTTTACCAATGCACGTACCCACAATGCCTGGCTGGACAAGCCGGTTGCTGATGTGCAATTGCAAGAAATATATGATTTGATGAAATGGGGCTCCACTTCTGCCAATTGTTCCCCGGCACGTATCGTATTTGTCAGGTCCGAAGCTGAAAAACAAAAATTGCTGGGCTGCGTTTCACAGGGCAATTTTGAAAAAACCAAAACAGCACCCGTGACTGCCATCATCGGCATGGATATGGAGTTTTTTGAAAAGTTGCCGCAATTATTCCCGCATGCAGATGCCCGCTCATGGTTTGCTGGCAACCAGGCGAACATCGATGCAACGGCTTTCCGTAACTCATCGCTGCAAGGTGCCTACTTCATGCTCGCCGCACGCGCTGTAGGCCTGGATTGTGGCCCTATGTCGGGTTTTGATGCAGATAAGCTCAATGCTGCCTTTTTTGCCGGCACAACGATTAAAGTCAATTTCATCTGCAATCTCGGTTATGGCGATGCACAGCAATTGTTCCCACGTTCCCCACGTCTGAGTTTTGATGAGGCGTGCAAGATAGTCTGAATCTCTTGACGCTCTGTTAAAGAACAAAAGCCTGCAAAAATGCAGGCTTTTGTTTTTGCGTGAATGTTTTTTAAACTGAATCCGGCAAGGGCGTCTTTTGCTTGAATTCGCACAAGTCGGCGATCATGCAATTCCAGCACTTGGGTTTTCTGGCGATACAGGTGTAACGGCCATGCAATATCAGCCAGTGATGCGCATCCTGTTTGAATTCTGCGGGCACGAATTTCATGAGTTTTTGCTCAACGATATCGACATTCTTGCCTGGTGCAATACCGGTGCGGTTCGATACCCGGAAGATATGCGTATCCACCGCGATAGTCGGTTCGCCAAAGGCCGTATTCATGACGACATTAGCTGTTTTCCTCCCTACGCCGGGTAAGGCTTCCAGTGCTTCGCGCTGGCGTGGTACTTCACCACCATGCTCAGCCATGAGGATGCGGCAAGTCTCGATCACATTCTTGGCCTTGGTGCGGAACAGACCTATGGTTTGTATGTAGGGGATCAGACCATCAACACCCAGGGCATGGATTTTCTTGGGTGTATTCGCCACTGGATAAAGCAGACGGGTAGCTTTATTGACTGACACATCCGTGGCCTGCGCTGACAGCAAGACTGCGATCAGTAACTCAAAGGGCGTGGTGTATTCGAGCTCAGTAGTCGGATGTGGATTTTGTTCTCGCAAGCGTTCAAAAATGGCCTGGCGTTTTGCTGCATTCATTGCTTGTCACCTTTTGCTGAGTCTTCTTGTGTTTGTAGTTTCTTGATGCGCGCTCTTTCTATGGCTGCCGCAATGATGGCTTTCTTGCGTTCCTTGCTGGCAGTTTCTTCTTCACTGAGTGCTGGCTCTGCTTCGAGTGCCACGAGTTTGTCTGCCGCCTTGGCCGCCAGTCGCTCATCATTCTCCTGTTTTTCGCGTATCAGGCGCCGATTCCGCGAAGTGTAGAGTTGACGTGATTTATCCGCTTGAGTCTGGCTCCATGCATCCCAGCCGGTTTGTCCTGTCGTGACGGGCAGCATGTTGATGCAATCGACAGGGCAGGGAGCAACGCAGAGGTCGCAGCCTGTACATAGCTCACTGATAATGCTGTGCATTTGCTTGGGCGCACCGATAATCGCATCGACCGGACAGGCTTGTATGCACAGGGTGCAGCCTATGCAATAGGCTTCTTCTATCTTTGCGACCGGTCTTTCGCGCTCAAGCCCGTGAGTGACGTCCAGTGGAATGACGGTCTTGCCGAGTATGCTGGCAAGTCGCACTACACCTTCCTGCCCACCTGGTGGGCATTGATTGTAGTTGGCCGTGCCATTGGCAACGGCTTCAGCATAGGGGCGGCAAGCAGGGTAGCCGCACTTGGTACACTGGGTTTGCGGCAAGGCGTTTTCAAGCTGATCTGCTAGAGATTCTGACACGGTGATCATAAAAGATAATGGAGAGCCGTGATTATCCCCCTAAATATCAACACCCACAAACAAAAAAGCCACGAGGCCTTGAGCATCGTGGCTTTTGTTGGTTCTGGTTTATTCAGTATGGATCAGGAGTGCTGCTTGATGAATTCGCCGATTTTCGGGCAAATGATATCTCGCCAGCGACGGCCGGAGAAGATGCCGTAATGGCCAGCACCAGGTGCTACATAATCCTGCTTCATATTGGCAGGAATACCGCTGCACAAATCATGGGCTGCCTGGGTTTGGCCCGCGCCTGAGATATCATCAAGTTCGCCTTCGACCGTGAACAGGGCAACGTTCTTGATATCTTGCGGCTTGACCAGCTTGCCTTCAACTTCCCATGTGCCAGTTGGCAGACGGAATTCCTGGAACACCAGTTTGATAGTTTCCAAATAGTATTCAGCAGGCATGTCCAGGACTGCATTGTATTCATTATAGAATTTACGATGCTGTTCTGCTGACTCATCATCACCCTGTATCAGGTGCTGGTAAAAGTCCCAGTGACTTTGGGCATGGCGGTCAGGGTTCATGGCAACAAAGCCGGTGTGCTGCAAGAAGCCCGGATAGACCTTGCGGCCATAGCCAGGGTAATTTGCAGGCACGTTGTAGATCACCGTATTTTCAAACCACGAGAATTTCTTTTCCGTCGCCAGGTTGTTGACTTGTGTTGGCGATTTGCGCGGATCTATCGGGCCACCCATGAGCGTCATGGTTTTAGGCAGCAAAGGATCTTTGGCAGTCGCCATCAAGGAAATCGCCGCCAGTACTGGCACAGTCGGTTGGCACACTGAAATCACATGGGTACCGGCCCCCAGGAAATGGATGAAATCCTGGACGTAGTAAATATAATCATGCAGATGGAAGGGGCCGGCCGACAAAGGCACCATGCGTGCATCTGTCCAGTCGGTAATATACACATCATGCTTGGGCAACAAACCGCGCACAGTGTCGCGCAGCAGTGTTGAGTGGTGACCAGATAAAGGAGCAACCAGCAATACCTTGGGCTGATTCAGCTTGCTCAATTCTTTGTCGCTCAGGACTTTTTTAAAGTGCAGCAATTTGCAAAAAGGCTTGATGACTGCTGTGCTTTGCGCAATCTCGACTTCTTGCTTGTCTATGGTGGTAGACGTGATACCGAATTCTGGTTTTTCGTAATCTTTACCCAGGCGGAACAATAGTTCATAGCCCGCTGCTATGCGCTGTGAGTAAGGTGTATGCGCCAGTGGTGACACTGGATTGGTGAACAGTTTTGAAGATGCTTCTGCCCATTGAGTCAGGGGGTTCAGAAAGGCGCGATTGAGCTCATGAAATTGATAAAGCATAGTGAATCTTTCAAATAGGGGCTACGCATTCACTCGGTCAAAACAGGATAGCTGGAACCAAATGATACAGGGCGAAACAAGCCTGGAACCTGCTTACGATCTTACTGCGCGGGCGTGATCGGGACTGATGTGCTGCTCAAAATGCGCATGTACCAGAGGACATTCCGCTTTTTGCGCTGCTCTTCGCCCCGCTGACGCTCTCTCGCCACAGATCGTAAACAGGCTCCTGGAAAAAATACTTAATCGTACTGTTGCAATGCATCATAAACCAGTTTCAAAAATTTTTCGCTGAGCAAAAGATTTGCACCACTAGTTGGTGTGAATTAATGTTAAATTATTGATTTATATGCAATGATTTCTTGTGGAAATGTTGAAATTTAAGTTATTTTTCAAGAATTAGACGTTTCGTTTGCTGTCGCGAAACTGAAAATCACTTGATTCGTTTATTTATTCAGGTAAAAGACACAGTTTCAGGCAATGTTCATCCATTGGCAGGTCACTCGCATTAATATTGCGGTATGTGTAGTGCCTGATACAAGGGTTATGAATTTAAGCCAGCGCCTGAGTATGGACTTGGCTCAGGTTTAATTGGATTTTTCACCGCATCATTTCTTTCTGAAGAGCCGAGCAGAATGAGTAAAGATAGTTCTCTAGCAGAAATTCATTGGCGCGAGCTTTGTCTCGATGCATTGGACTTGATGCGCGATAATCCGGCAGATGGCCGCAAGGTAGCCGCCGCCATGCGCTTGCAAGATGCTGTTAAAAGTAATCCCACCGCCTTGATTGCTGCGGACCTGATTGATGCCTTTGCTGATTATTTTGATGATCATATGGAGCAGGCTGCCCCCGTATTTGATCGCGCAGCAACGCTGTTTGAATCAGTGGATGAGCATGAGGGAATGGCATTTGCCCTGTTTGGCACTGTTGCAGTCTGGCGTCGCCGTGGCAAGGTGCAAGATGCCTATGCGCTTTGCCATTCTCGCATCGTGCCGGCTTTGCGCATGAAAGTCAGCCGCATTTCTGTCGTGGTCTATAACACCCTGGGTATTTTGTCTCAGGAGTTGGGATATACCGAAGAAGCCATACGTCATTTTTATACAGCATTGAACGACGCCCGTGCGCTGCAAATTCCAAATCGTGTGGCGCAAGTGACTGCTAATCTGGGTGAGATTTTTTATGTCAGCGGCAATGCAGAAGATGCCGAAGTCTTGTTGCAAGAGGCAAGGGATATTGCTGTCAATTCCAGTGAGCGCTGGCTGGCACCTTTTGTGTCCACCATGCTGGCTTTGTGCAAGGTATCGCTGGACAAATATGAAGAAGCCTATCAGGCCATTGCTTCATATATTGGCGGTATCAAGAGCGGAGAAAATTCTGATAATTCCAGTAGGGCATTTTGCCTCTCGGTAGCTGCCTATACGCTGGCCATGCGTGGGCAGGTGGATGAGGCAGATAAGCTCAGTGATGCTGCAATGAAGTTACTGGACAGTTTTGAAGACAAGCATTTGAAACCATATAGCTGGTGGGTCAGTGGTCACCTGCACCGCATCCACAAGCGTTATCCCGAGGCCATCCGTGACTTGCGTCGCGGGGTTGATGAAGTCGGCGGCAATGGTTATATCTATATGCCCTTGCGAGCACTTAAGGAATTGTCTGAGATATTTACCGAAATGGGGGAATGGAAAGAAGCGTATCACGAGCAAAAGCGGTATCTTGATTTGTTTGCCAAGGCGCAGGGTCTGGCAACTCGTGTGCATGTGCAAACCTTGCACATCAGAAATGAATTAAAAGAAGCCGAGTTGGCACGCCGCATGGCTGAACGCGCCATGGTTGAGCGTCGTCAGCTCGAAGATGAACTCAAACGCATTCTGGCCGAACGTGAAACTATTTTGGAAAATTCCATCGTCGGCATGGTTTTCCTGAATAACCAGGGTCGGGTGCAATGGGTTAATACGCCGCTGTGCCAAATATTTGGGGTGGAACGCGATAATGTCCTGGGGGCTTCGCTGGAGCCCTTCTACGAGTCTCGTGAGGCGTATCTGGAGTCAGGTGCTCTGGTCAATGAGTCGGTTCTCAAGGGTGTTGCTTTCGAGACTGAATTGAAAATGCGGCGGAGTGACGGCACCGTTTTTTGGGTGCATTTCTCTGGTCGTGCAGTGGATAAAACCAACCTGACCCATGGCACAGTCTGGGTGGTCATGGATATTTCTGCCCGTCGCAAACTCGAAGAAGACTTGAGCAAGTCTGAACAGCATTATCGCCAGCTCATCAACAACGTGACGGAAGGCATACTGGTCGTGCAGGACGGCCGTATCGTATTTGCTAATCCGCGCGTGCAAAGTCTGACTGGTTATAGGGCTGATGAATTGGGACAAATGTCATTCATCACCGCAATTTACCCCGATGACAGGCCTATGGTGATTGATCATCACACACGGCGCCTGCGCGGCGAGGATGTTGAGCAGTACTATCATTTCCGTATCGAAAATAACCTGACCCGCTCCATCATCTGGGTGGAGCTCTCCGCAGTCATGATTGATTGGGAGGGGCGTCCTGCAACGCTGTCTTTTGTCTCAGATATCACGCAGAGAAAATTGCTGGAAAGCCAGCTCAAAGAAAGCATGGCAGAGCAGATCCGTCTGCAAACTCTGCAAATGCAAAATGAGTTGAAGGAGTCAGAAATGGCGCGCCGTCATGCAGAAGAGACGACAGAAGCCAAATCCATGTTCCTGGCGAATATGAGCCATGAAATCCGCACACCGATGAATGCCATCATTGGCATGGCACATCTGGCTTTAAGAACAGAACTCAATCCCAAGCAAAAAGATTACGTAGATAAAATACATAAAGCTGGCATTTCTTTGCTGGGCATCATCAATGACATACTGGATTTCTCCAAAATTGAAGCAGGCAAGCTCAATATCGAGCAAGTTGATTTTAATCTTGATGATGTGCTCAATAATATCTCTGCGGTAACGACTGACAAGGCGGATGAAAAGGGCCTGGAATTCCTGTTCCGTGCGCCGCCGGATATTCCGCGTTACCTTAATGGCGATCCATTAAGGCTGGGACAAGTCTTGATCAATCTCATCAACAATGCCATCAAGTTTACCGAGAAGGGTGAGATCTATGTTACTTGCCAGACGCTGGAAATGGCTGGGGGCAAAGTCAAACTCAAGTTTGAGGTGCGTGATACCGGCATAGGAATGTCGGAAGAACAGTCAGAAAAACTATTCCGTCCTTTCAGCCAGGCAGATGAATCTACCACCCGCAAATTTGGTGGTACTGGATTGGGCTTGTCGATTTCCAAGGGTATGGTCGATTTGATGGGAGGTGAAATCGCTCTCAGCAGCGAGCCTGATTGTGGAACCTGCGTGTATTTCACCGCCTGGTTTGGCATAGCTCAGCCTGTGGTGCAAAGACAGGTGATACCTGGCGCCATTAATGGCATGCGTTTGTTGATTGTTGACGATAATCCCGCCGCTGCCGAGATTTTGCAGGAGATACTATCCGAATTGCCTGCCGATATTGACGTCGTCAACAGCGGGGCAGCTGCTTTGCAGGCTGTGATGGAATGCAATCAGAGTAACCCCTACGGCGTGATATTTACCGATTTGCGCATGCCTGAGATGGATGGACTGGAACTTATCACTTATTTGAAGCGCGATGGCTCTTTACAGCCCGCACCATTGACGGTGCTGGTCAGCGCGCATGGGCGTGAAGAGGTCAGCTACAGGGATGATATTGCTCTGCCCGATGGATTTTTAACCAAGCCTGTGAATGCTTCCACTTTGGTGGATTGTCTGGTTGAATTGTTTTCCAGCAGCAGTTACGCCATCCCTACCAGTCACGGAGTATTGGTGCCCAAATACACGGACTTGCGTGTGCTGCTGGTGGAAGACAATGAGATCAATCAACAAATTGCCCGTGAATTAATGGAGGCTGCTGGCGTTGTTGTTGATATAGCCGGTAACGGAAAAATCGCAGTGGATATGATCAGCAAAACCAGGCCTGAATATTATGGCGTCGTCTTCATGGACGTACAGATGCCAGAAATGGATGGGCATGAGGCAACCCGCTTAATCCGTGCAGATACACGTTTTGATGATTTACCCATCGTCGCGATGACGGCACATGCCATGGTGGAGGAGCGAGAACTATGCTTTGCTTCTGGCATGAATGCACATCTTGCCAAGCCCATTAACCCCAAAGAGTTGTATCACGCCATTTCACATTGGTGCCCTCATCATGTGTCTGGCAACAATTTTGACAATGTCCAGCTTCCTATACAGGACATCAGCAATAGTTTGCAGATTGATGGGGTTGATGTTGAAGAGGGTTTGAGCCGCACGCTTGGCAACCGCTCATTTTATCTGGAATTGTTATCGCGTTTTTGCGATGATCAGCGCCACGTCGTTGAACATATACGCAGTGCCTTGGAGGCAGGCGATATTTTGCTGGCAGAGCGTTTGGCGCATACCCTCAAGGGCGTTGCTGGTTTGATAGGCGCAAAAGCCATACAACCTTATGCAGCAGAGCTTGAATTGAAATTGCATGACAATGCCAGTTTGGTGGAACTGGCACCTGTGCTTGATGGGTGCGCGCAAACAATGCTGGATACGATCAACGCAATTGACAAGGTTTTGGCACAGGAGAAAATCTCAAATAAAACTGAGGTCAAAGTGGTGGAGTTGTTACCGGTTGATCATGCGCTCATGCAAGACTTGCTTGTAAAATGCTGTAACTTGTTGCGTGATTACGATGGCGAAGCGGTCGACTTGCTGTTAGAGTCAGGAGATATGATCGCCAACGTCTTTGGCGTCGATGTGCAAAAGCAAATCATGCGTGCAGTCAGGCAATTTGACTACGATGTGGCCCTGAATTTATTAAGTAATAGTGCGAAAAACCTCGGTTATGAAATACTCTGATTTGATAGTATCCAGTTTGATGCATGGCATTCATAAGAATGCGGGGCAATTACTTCTTATCGAGGTGATGTATGAATGAAGTATTCGATCAAAATGCCAAGCAGGTCGTCCTGATCGTCGACGACACACCCGACAATATTTCACTTTTGTCGGGATTGTTGAAAGACCAGTACAAAATCAAGATTGCTACCAATGGTTTGAAGGCTTTGCAAATCGCGTCCAGCCTGCCTGGACCTGACCTGATTTTGCTTGACGTCATGATGCCGGAAATGGATGGCTATGAAACCTGTCGCCGCCTGAAGGTAGATACCGCTACTGCAGATATACCCATCATTTTCCTAACCGCCAAAAGCCAGGTGCAGGATGAAGAAATGGGCTTGCGTCTGGGGGCGGTTGATTACATCAGCAAGCCCATCAGCCCACCAATAGTGCTGGCAAGAGTGGCTACGCAATTGAACCTGGTCAGGGCACGCCACCTGTTGCAAGACCAGAATAAACATCTGGAAAGCCTGGTACAGGACCGGACGCGCAAGCTGGGCAAGATGCAAGATGCCATTATTATGGCCATGGCTTCACTGGCCGAGACACGGGATAATGAAACTGGCAATCACATTCGCCGCACCCAAAATTATGTCGCAGCGCTGGCCCGCAAGTTAAAAAATCATGCGCGCTTCGTCAATGAGCTGACAGATGAAAATATAGATTTGCTCTACAAGTCGGCCCCGCTGCATGACATAGGCAAAGTAGGTATTCCCGATAATATCTTGTTGAAGCCTGACAAACTGACTTCAGAAGAATTTGAAGTCATGAAGCTGCATACCGTCTATGGACGTGAAACCATTATCTCGGTAGAAAAATATCTGGGTGAGAGTAATGAGTTTTTGCGTTTCGCCCGTGAGATCACGTATTCACATCAAGAGAAATGGGATGGTTCAGGCTATCCGGAGAATCTGGCAGGTGACGCCATACCGCTCTCTGCGCGCCTGATGGCGATTGCGGACGTCTATGATGCCCTGATCTCGCGCCGCGTCTATAAGCCTGCATTTTCGCATGAGGAGGCCATCGGCATCATGCGCAAAGGACATGGGACGCATTTCGACCCTGATATTCTGGACGCCTTTCTGGAAATTACTGAAGAGTTCCAGCAGATTGCCAATCAATTCAAGGAGTCGGATTCTCATATCCCGGTGAATTAGGGGTTTGCTCAGTTCTTGCCTAAGACTGATGGAGATCATGAATTCGGTCCCAGGAATAAAAAAGCGCAAAGAAAAATCTTTGCGCTTTTTATTTGTGCGGTTTCTGATTAATCGAAAACCGGTGTTTCCACACCCAGGATTTTGTGCAGTTTTGGCGATGTCGTGGTGTATTGCATGTGGATTTTCTTGTCAGGGAAAATATATGGCGCAGCACCAAACGCAGCCAGTGCAGCTTCGTGGAAGCCCGACAGAATGAGTTTTTTCTTGCCAGGGTAGGTGTTGATGTCACCCACAGCAAAAATGCCAGGTACGTTGGTTTCAAACTTCTCGGTATTGACAACCTTCAATTGCTTGCGTTCTATGTCCAGACCCCATTCAGCGATAGGGCCGAGTTTTGGTGATAGGCCGAAGAAAACCAGCAAAGTGTCGAGTGGCATACGGCGGGTGACGCCATCAGCACCAGTGACCTTGATTTCAGACAGTAAATCATCTTTGGTTTCTATACCTGTCACCTGGCCTATGGTGAGTTGCATTTCATAGTTGTCGCAAAGCTCTTTCATCTTGGCGACAGAGGCAGGTGCAGCGCGGAAGTCTTCACGGCGGTGCAGGACAACAACAGATTCAGCTTTGCCAACCAGGTTCAATGCCCAGTCCAGCGCAGAATCACCACCACCGCAGATGACCAGGTTTTTGCCGTGGAACTGAGTGGGGTCTTTGACGCGGTAGAACACCTGCTTGTTTTCAAAAGCTTCTATGCCTTCAACTTTCAAAGTGCGTGGCTGGAAGGAGCCAACACCAGCAGCAATGAAAATGGTTTTAGTGATGAAGCGTGTACTTGCCGATGTTTCCAGGTCAAAACGACCATCTTCACGTCGCTCAACCAGGGTCACTTCCTGGCCCAAGTGGAAAGTTGGCTCGAAAGGCTCAATTTGTTTCAACAGATTGTCTGTCAATTCCTGGCCTGTGCATACTGGCACGGCAGGGATGTCATAAATCGGCTTGTCGGGATACAGCTCTACGCATTGGCCGCCGACGACTGCCAGGGAGTCAATAACGTGTGCTTTGATTTCGAGCAAGCCTAGTTCGAATACCTGGAACAGGCCAACAGGACCTGCACCGATGATGACGGCATCTGCTTCAATGGCGGCGCTGGCCGCGTTAGTTTGTTTGTTTTCCATACGACGTGATGATTCCTGATATTGCGGATTTGTTTGAGCCGATTAGCAAAAGCCCATATTGCTGTCCCAGATACTTATTTGTCCAGATATTGCAATTTATCTTTAACGTCTTTCCAGTCGTCAGCATCTGGCAAAGGAGCAACGGTCTTGGTAATCGACGGCCATTTGCGGGTCAGGTCGGCATTGATCTTGATAAATTGCTGCTGATCTGCCGGTACATCTTCTTCGGCAAAAATGGCGTTAGCCGGGCACTCTGCAACGCACACGGCGCAGTCAATGCATTCGTCTGGATCAATGATCAGGAAATTCGGGCCAGCACGGAAGCAGTCCACCGGGCACACATCCACGCAATCGGTATAACGGCAGCGGATGCAGGATTCGGTCACAACGTGGGTCATAACAGTCCAATCTAAACTAAAAATTCGGGATTTAGGTGCAGCCTTGGCGAAAAAACAGGCTCTGGGCTGCAAAGCCTTGTATTTTAAGGCAATTTGGCAGTTCTCACAAATCAGGCTTATATAGTTTGCGCATAAGCAAATGCGGAGGTATCAAGAGCATTTGCCTATACAGTTCGCCGCAAGTGGATAATTTTAATGCTGGCTTATGTCTGGGGGCTTGATTTGCATCATCTTCATGAATTTTCTTGCATGAATTATAGCCTGCATGAATTTTTTGAGTTGGCATGCCATGCTTAAAAAAAAGGGTATTTAGGCAGTATCATGCAGTATCGAGCTTGTCTATTGCTTAATAGGGCTTAATAGGTGGGTAGGTGGGCAATCAGATGGGCAATCTACCGCATTTCTTTTTGATATTTTTATGGGTAAGGTCAGACATGAAGCCTGCAATTCTTGTAACACGCGCCATTTTTCCTGAAGTGTTGACGAAGCTTGAACAGTACTTCGACGTGGAGTCAAACCAGGATGACATTATTTTTTCTCCAACAGAACTCGCTGGCAAGCTTAAGGGTAAGGTCGGCACCCTGGCGACGGCCAGTGCCAAAATCAATACCGAGCTATTGCAGCATGTGCCAGGTTTGAAAATGATCGCCAGCATGGCTGTCGGTTACGACAATATCGATGTACCGGCATGTACGGCGCATGGCGTCATGGCCAGCAATACACCGGAGGTGTTGAATGAAACCACGGCTGATTTTGGCTGGGCCTTGCTGATGGCAACCGCCAGGAGAGTGACAGAGTCTGAGCACTGGCTGCGTGCGGGTCACTGGACAAAGTGGCGCTACGATTCTTTTCTTGGTGCAGATGTGCATGGTGCCACCCTGGGAATTATCGGCATGGGCAGGATAGGGCAGGCCATAGCGCGACGATCTACCGGGTTTGATATGAAGGTTATGTATCACAATCGCTCCCGCCTGAGCGCTGAACAAGAAGCTTATGCAAACAATGCACAATACGTCAGCAAGGAGGCATTGTTGCAGCAAGCCGATCATGTTGTGCTGGTGTTGCCTTACTCGCCAGCCTCACATCATACGATCGCAGCGGCAGAATTACGCATGATGAAACCGGGTGCAACACTGGTTAATCTGGCGCGTGGTGGTATTGTCGATGATCAGGCCCTGATTGCAGCCTTGCGTGAAAAACGGATCGCGGCAGCAGGCCTGGATGTATTTGAAAATGAACCCAAATTCCATCCAGATTTTTTGACGCTGGATAATGTCGTGCTGACACCGCATATTGCCAGCGCCTCTGAGGCAACCCGCCGGGCAATGGCAAACCGTGCGGCAGATAACCTGATTGCCGGCTTGACTGAAGGCAAACCAAGAGATTGGCTCAATCCTACGGTTTAATTGAGCGCCTTAGTCTTTGAGTGAGCTGATCAGATCAATATATTGCTGCATCGCTGCTTCCTGGGTCGTGCCTTTCAGTCCGGCCCAGGCATCAAATTTGGCGCGGCCGACAAAGTCGGTCATGCCAGGGCGGTCACCCGTAGCATCGCCAGTGCTGCCTTGTTTGAACAAGGCATAGATTTTCAGTAAAGTCATATTGTCCGGACGTTCGGACAGGTTTTTGGAATCGGCTTGTGCCTGGGTGAATAGTTCTTGCAAGCTCATGGTAGTCTCCAGCATGTTATTGAGAAGCGCAAAAATAGCATGAAGACACACAGGCGGGGCAGTTTTGCGCTAGAGGTTTCCCTCCAGCGCTGCAGGTTTGCAGATGATTAATAGTTGATCAATGCAGGATAGGCTCGGCACCACAGCAGACTTTGTATTTTTTGCCACTACCACAAGGGCAAGGGTCATTCCTGCCTACCTTTGGTGCTTCGCGTTTGACAGTAGTGACGCCAGACTTACGCAAAGGTGCCCAGAAGCGGCGTATGGTGGGAATGGAAGCTTCCAGTGTCAATGCCAGTTCGTGACATTTTTCTGGTGTATCAACAAATTTCAATTCGCTTTCTTCTATCTCTTCTGCACCCAGCAAGTAGATAGGTTGCAGCAAAGGGCCGATTTCTTCGGATTCCCAGGCCGCTTCCCAAGCTTCTTCACGCAATTGCATGCCTTCCCAAAAGCCCCAGGCCCAGGTCTCGCCATCGATTAATTCCTTGCCATTTTGCTCCATGACACAAAACAGGGGCTCGTATTCCTGCGGGGCGACTTCAAAGGTGATCTGTATTTCATTCATGAAGCGGGCTACCAGACCGGTCACGCGCTGCATTTCCTTTTCGTTTTTGAACTTGGGTTCGCCCTGATCAGGCAAGCCCCATACCAGTGGCAGCCATTCAGCCATGGGTATTACCTCTGGGCCCAAGGCAATGGCGGTCAGGTAGCCGTGCAGGGCATCCATGGTCATACCATCGTCGCCGACTTTGTCCGACATCAGGAATTTGTCGAGTTCATTGAATTCTTTGTCGCTTAGTGGTTCGTCGAGATGCATGTCGTGACTCTTGAAAAGATAAGTATGAAAATACCGGAAGTTTAGCGCTTTGTGTGCTGGCTGCACAGGAGTTTTATGTCGAATGTACTGGTAGCCACGTACAATAGCGGGATGACAGATTTTACTCCCCCAGATTCGTTCGCCGGGCTGACACCCGAATTAGTCCTTGATGCTGTTGAAAGCAGTGGCTTGCGCAGTGATGGCCGCATGCTGGCCCTGAACAGCTATGAAAACCGTGTTTATCAGATAGGCATAGAAGACGCCTCGCCGATTATTGCCAAGTTTTACCGGCCCTTGCGCTGGTCAGATGCAGCAATACAGGAAGAGCATGATTTCGTGCGTGAATTGCAGGCGCAGGAGATTCCTGTATTGGCCGCTTTGCAAACTGAGGAGGGCAATAGTCTGCGGCATTATCAGGGCTTCCGTTTTTCCCTGTTCAAGCGCCAGAGCGGCCGTGCGCCTGAAACCGGTGATCCCGCCACACTGGAGTGGCTAGGGCGTTTCATAGGGCGCATACATGCCGTTGGTGCCACCGCCAGCTATGCAAGCAGGCCTGCGCTTGACCTCCAAAGTTTTGGCGTCTTGCCGCGTACCTGGTTGCTGGAAAATGATTTTATTCCACCAGACCTGCTAGCTGCATATAACAGCGTCAGCCAGCAGGCTCTGGATGGTATCCAGGCTTGCTATGACCGGGCAGGTGACGTGCAGCAACTGCGTCTGCATGGAGATTGCCACATGGGAAATGTCTTATGGCTGGAGTCAGGTCCAGAGGCGGGGCCGCATTTCGTTGATTTTGATGACAGTCGCATGGGGCCTGGCATACAAGACTTATGGATGCTGCTATCCGGCGACCGTAGCGAAATGCAAAGCCAGTTGACCGATATCCTGGTGGGTTACGAAGATTTCTTTGAATTCGAGCCGCGTCAGCTGTATTTGATAGAAGCCTTGCGGACTTTGAGGTTGATCCATTATTCCGCATGGCTGGCGCAGCGCTGGAGCGATCCTGCTTTTCCTGCAGCTTTCCCATGGTTCAACAGCCAGCGTTACTGGCAAGACCGCATACTTGAACTGCGCGAGCAGGTTGCCCTGATGGATGAGGCGCCGCTGTGGCAAATTTAATACTCTTTTTGCTAAGTTTTGATCAAATTGCTAATAAGTTGAGCCTTACTATAAAATCCCGCCAATTTTTAAACTATGATGGAAATGCACCATGACTCAAGACGAATTGAAACTTGCCGTCGCCCAGGCGGCAATTGCTTATGTAGTAGAAGGTGAAATTGTTGGCGTAGGCACAGGTTCTACCGCGAACTTTTTTATCGATGAGCTGGCCAAGATCAAGCACAAAATCAAAGCAACTGTTGCCTCTTCCGAGGTGACGGCAGCACGGTTACGTTCTCATGGTATTACCGTGCTGGATTTGAATGAAGTGACATCCATGCCTGTCTATATCGATGGCGCAGATGAAATCACGCCGCATGGTGCCATGATCAAGGGTGGCGGTGCGGCACTGACGCGCGAAAAGATAGTTGCATCTGTTGCTGAAAAATTTATCTGTATCGCTGATGGTTCCAAGTTGGTGGATGTGCTGGGCAAGTTTCCTTTGCCGGTAGAAGTGATTCCCATGGCGCATGCCGTCGTCGCACGCAAGCTCAATGCATTGGGCGGTGAGGCGCGTTTGCGTATGAAAGATGGGCAAGCATTGCTGACCGATAATGGCAATATGATTTTGGATGTACATGGTATGCAAATCCAGGATCCGCTTGTGATGGAAGCTCAGATTAACAATATCGTTGGAGTGGTGACGGTCGGTTTGTTCGCTCGTCAAGGTGCAAATGTTTGCCTGCTGGGAACTGCAGAAGGTGTTAAAACACTGCAATTCTGAATTCAGTAAGGGAATATTCAGTTGTTCTGCTGTAAATGTGTGCAATCGCAGGTGAATTAGAAATCATCCGTTGTTCAATTTTATGTGGAGATTATGCAAATGAATACGAACGGGAGTACAAATAAAAGAACAGCCACGTCATGGAGCTTTTTTGTCACATTGACGGCCGCGTTATTAATCTCAGCCTGCGCTTCGCAGTCTCCGACTGCAAGCCAGCCTCCCGTCAGTGTTGCAATGACGCAGGCCATGCAGAGCAAGATCAGCCCCGATATAGCCATATCTATGTTGAAAGAGGGAAACCAGCGTTTTGTATCAGGCAATATGCTCAAGCGGGATTTGCCAGGGCAGGTGAAAACCAGTGGCAGGGATGGGCAGTTCCCGTTTGCCAGCATCGTCAGTTGCATAGACTCACGTTCTGATCCGGCATTGGTATTTGACCAGGGTATAGGCGATTTGTTTACTGCCAGAGTTGCTGGCAATATCGTCAATGAAGACATACTTGGCAGTCTTGAATATGCTGCTAAGGTTGTCGGTTCCAAAACCATCGTTATTCTTGGTCATTCACATTGCGGTGCCGTTAAAGGTGCGTGTGATAATGCTAATCTGGGTAACCTGACGCAGTTGGTGGCCAAGATCATGCCGGCGGTGAAATCTACGCCAGACACGCATGGCAGCGACCGTAGTTCTGCAAATCACCATTTTGTCGATGCGGTGGCAGAGATGAATGTCAAGATGACGGTCAAGGCAGTCACGGAAAAGAGTGTGATATTGAAAGAAATGGCGGACAAGGGTCAGATCAAGATCATTGGTGCCATGCTTGATGTAGAAACTGGCAAGATAGAATTTTATTGATGCAGTTCACGTCGGAACAAGAAAGCCCGCTTCAGCGAGCTTTCTTGTTTGCAGCGCTTTATTTACAGATATTTTATTCTGTAGGCGGCACATAACCGGTAGCGGCATCTGCACCGTCACCAAAGAAGTGTTTTTCCATCTGCGTTGCCAGATACTTGCGTGCGCGTGTATCAGCCAGATTCAGGCGGTTTTCATTGACCAGCATGGTCTGGTGTTTGAGCCAGGCAGCCCAGGCTTCTTTGGAAACACTTTCATAAATGCGTTTGCCCAATTCACCTGGATATGGTGGAATGTCAAGGCCTTCGGCTTCTTTGTCTAATTTAATGCAGTGGACCGTACGGGCCATGTGGTGCTCCTTAATATGAAATCTTGAAAACAGGGTGAATTATACAGGCTAGCATTGGCTCAGAGTTGCTTGACCAGAACCAGGGATTTTCGTTGCCAGTTATACATTTTCTGTCTGTCTTTAGGCAGGTCATCGACTGATGCGCTGACAAAGCCGCGCTTCAGGAACCAGTGGGCGGTACGTGTCGTCAACACAAACAGGCTATGGAAGCCCGCCCGGCGTGCACGTTTTTCCATATGTTTAAGGATACGCTCGCCATCGCCCTGGCTTTGCACATCCGGGTTAACGGTCAGGCAAGCCATTTCTGCCATTTTTTCGAATGGGAACGGGTATAAGGCTGCACATCCAAAAATCACGCCATCATGCTCGATGACTGAGAAGTAATTAATCTCGCGTTCTATCAGCTCGCGACCACGCTTGACCAAGGTGCCGTCGGCTTCCAGCGGTTCTATCAGTTTGATGATGCCGCCTACGTCTTCAATCGTGGCTTCTCGGAGGCTTTCCAGGTTTTCTGAAGACACCATGGTACCCACTCCATCATGGGTAAATAGTTCCAGCAGGGCTGAGCCATCCATCTTGTAAGGAACGATATGAATACGTGGCACACCACCGCGCGAGGCCTTGATGGCATGTTCCAGATAAAACGCTGAGTCCAATGGCAGGTAAGCGGCTTTTAATTCCAGCTCTGCCTGCATGAAAGACAATTCACGTATTTCGTCATTGTCCTGATCCACCATCATCGGTGTTTCAGAAATAAAAATAAGTTTGTCAGCGCGCAAGGCTGTGGCAGCAGAAACGGCCACGTCCTCCATGGTCAGGTTGAAAGCTTCGCCAGTAGGGGAGAAACCCAGCGGGCCCAGCAATACCAGGTTGCCAGCATCAAGAATACGGTGGATGGTGTCATACGCCACTTTGCGGGCGATACCGGTCAGTTGAAAATCTACCCCGCCGACTATGCCAATAGGCTTGGCAGTAACAAAATTGCCAGAAATAATACGGATGGCGGAATGCGCCATCGGTGTATTTGGCAAGCCCTGGCTGAATGCGGCTTCTATATCGAGACGCAATTCACCGGCAGCTTCTTTCGAGCACTCCAGTGCGGCAGTATCGGTAATGCGTATGCCATTATGAAATTTTCCTTCAACATTACGCAGGGCCAGTTGTTCAGCTACCTGTGGTCGTGAGCCATGAACAATGACAACCTTAATGCCAAGTGCATGCAAAAGTGATAAGTCTTGCGCCAGAACCGGCAGCGCACCTGCCATGACCAGTTCACCGGGAAACGCGACCACAAAGGTCTTTCCACGGAAGGCATGAATATAGGGAGCGACTGAGCGCAACCATTGAACGAATTGAAAGGGATTTTCCATCCGCCAATTATAATCTGAGACGCAAAAATGCATGCGGCAACAACGTGGTCGAATTTCCACATTGTTGCCATCGTAGTCATGACGCCGGGGCGATTACCCCTTGTCACACATCATGAATCGTCTCAAATCGTCTCAAATAGTAAGCAATACCTTAATTGTGCGAGTACGTTGCCTTGATTTTCTCCAGCTTGCTGGCGTAGAGGTTTTGTGCCTTGCGCGTTGTGCTATTGGCCTTGGCAAGTGTCAGTTCATCCACGGCATCCCGGGTTTCACCCAGTCTTAAGTGCGCCAGTGCCAACCATAAGTGGAATTCATCATAATTCGGGTCGCGCCTGAGTTCACGTTTGAACAGGTTTTTGGCTTCGGCATAATCACCGCGTTCCATGGCAGCCAGTCCGCGGTTAAAGAAATGGAAAGGTGGATAAGGTTGCAAGCTTTCCAGGCGGTTCATGTATATTTGCGCTTCAGCCCGACGCTCGCTTTTGCGTAACACTTCCACCAGGTTGCTGAGTGCCATGACGTTTTCTGCCTCTTTACCCAGTATTTGCCTGAACACATTTTCAGCCAGCGCCAGGTCACCATGCTGTCTGTAAACCACGCCCAAGGTATTGTAGGCAGCGGTAAAGTCCGGGTCACTCATCAACGCAGAGCGGGCGAACCAGTAAGCATCGTCAAGCTGCTGTTGTGCCAGTGATTCTGCCGCACGGTTATTGAAATACATGGCAATAACGGTTTCTTCCTTGATCATTTCCGTACGTTGACCACGAAGATCTTTTGGGGGCAGGAAATCGATCACCATGGACTGTGAATATTCCTGGGTAAAACCCTTGAATGCTGATTTGTAGCCCAATACGATATTGACATGTCCGGCTGCAAAATAGATATCGTTATTGCGGCTCCATGACTCATCAATGAGAACATTTTGATATTGCACATCCATCCCCAGTTCTTTTGCCAATGATGATGTCATCAGGACCAGTGACAGGCAGTTACCCGAGCGTGCCTTGAATGCCTGAGCTGCATTGCGCGTGATTTCGGCATCATATTCCAGCCTGATCTGAGCTTTGCTGGAGAGTGCATCAAACAAGGCCTTCTGCGGAGACTTAAGCCTTAGTTGTGAGTGGATATCATTTTTGACGTAAGAACGCATCTCATCGCTGAGTGCCATGACATCGTCAGTGCTGATAATTTTGGCGGGAGCGCTAAAGCCTGCATCATGAAATTGCAGGTGGCTGATTCTCTGGCTCGGTTGGCTGGCGCAGGCCGTAAGCAAAATACTGATCAGCAATGTGATACAGGTTTTCATTTTTTTGTCTCCCCGTGTAACCAGGTTTTGAACCTCGCATGCCTCGGTATAGTTTGACTACTTGCTTGGCCTCTGCTTCATTATAGGATAAATAAAGAGGCGTTTGATTTATATGAAACTTCGCTTGTTGCTCAGCAGGCATGTCATGGCAAGCAATGCAACATTCCCTGCTAGGCGCGAAAATCTGGGATAATGCGCAGTGCTATGTCTTCAAATCAAACACCTAAAAACTCCCCCAAGAAAGCAATGCCCGGTGCGATAGATGGTTTATCGGGATTGCGAGAGCTTCGACAACAATTGCGTGATACTTCCGCGAAGTCTGAAGTGCCTGAAAAAAAACCACACAATCTTAATGATAGTGGCGCAGAACCAATGCGCCCCTTGGGAGCGCAGCAAGAACGATCGCAAAGACCTCGTCAACAGTCAGCAAGGCCTCTGTCAGGACGCGTGGCTGCTACAGGAACTGGCAGGGACAACAGCAAAGAAAATAACAAACAGAAAATAGCTGCGCCAGCCAGGGAAGAGCCTGCTTTACCATTTCGCAATCCCTTGCCAACGATCAGTTATCCTGAAGAGTTGCCAGTATCCGGCAAGCGGGCTGAAATCGCCGAGGCTTTGCAGAAACACCAGGTCATCATTGTCTGTGGTGAAACTGGCTCAGGCAAAACCACGCAATTACCCAAAATTTGCCTGGAGTTGGGACGTGGGCAAAAAGGCATGATAGGTCACACCCAGCCGCGCCGGATTGCTGCTTCTTCCACTGCCAAGCGTATTGCTCAAGAATTGAATTCGCCGTTGGGTGAGCATGTCGGCTTTAAAGTGCGCTTTACCGATACCCTGAGCAAGGGCGCATCGGTCAAGCTGATGACGGACGGTATCTTGCTGGCAGAAACCCAGACCGATCCTCTGCTTAAACAATATGACACCATCATCATCGATGAGGCACATGAACGCAGCCTGAATATTGATTTTTTGCTTGGCTATCTCAAGCAATTGCTGCCCAAGCGCCGCGACCTGAAGATCATCATTACTTCAGCGACGATAGATGCGCAGCGCTTCGCCAATCATTTTGCTGATACCAGAGGTGCGGAACCGAAGCCTGCGCCCGTCATCGAAGTGTCAGGCCGTCTGTATCCGGTAGAAGTACGCTACCGCCCTATACAGGATACAGAAAAAGATAAAGAGCGTGATTTGATGACGGCGATTACCGATGCCGTTGATGAATTGTGCCGTGTAGGCTCTGGCGATGTGCTGGTATTTTTGCCAGGTGAGCGTGAAATTCGTGATGCTGCCGAAGCCTTGCGCAAGCACCATCCACCGCATGTAGAGATTTTGCCCTTATTTGCACGCTTGTCGGCGCAAGAGCAGGAGCGGGTATTCAAGACCTCGAATGCGCGTCGCATTGTCCTGGCGACGAATGTGGCGGAAACGTCGCTCACTGTGCCGGGCATCCGCTATGTCGTTGATGCAGGTCTGGCCCGTGTTAAACGTTACAGCTACCGCAATAAAGTCGAGCAATTGCAGATAGAGGCTGTTGCCCAGTCTGCTGCCAATCAACGTGCAGGCCGTTGCGGTCGTGTTGCTGCTGGTGTCTGCATACGTTTGTACGATGAACAGGATTATCTGCAAAGGCCAAAATTTACCGAACCTGAGATTCTGCGCTCGTCACTGGCAGCTGTTATTTTGCGAATGAAGTCCTTGCGCCTCACGGATGTAGAAACATTCCCTTTCATTGAGCCGCCACCAGGGCGGGCGATTGCTGATGGTTATCAGCTCTTGCAAGAACTGGGTGCGATGGATGAAGTCAATCAGTTGACGCCAGTTGGCAGGCAACTGGCGAAACTGCCGCTGGATCCGCGTGTGGGGCGCATGATCCTTGCCGCGCGCGACAACCAGGCCTTGCAGGAAGTGTTGATTATTGCTGCTGCGCTTTCGGTGCAAGACCCGCGTGATCGCCCTATGGAAGCGCAGGCTGCTGCCGACATGGCGCACAAGAAATTTGCTGACGAAAAATCCGAATTCCAGTCTTACCTGAAAATCTGGGCATGGTTTGAAGATGCCATTGAACATAAAAAAACCAATCGCCAGTTACAAGACAATTGCCGTGCAAATTTCTTGAGCCAGATGCGCTTGCGCGAATGGCGTGAAGTGCATTCGCAATTGCTGACGATAGTAAAAGAGCAGGGCTGGCGCTTGAATGAAGCGCCTGCTACTTATGAACAATTGCACCTGTCTTTGTTGACGGGGTTGTTGGGCAATATCGGCTACAAGTCAGATGAAGAAGCGCATTACCTCGGCGCGCGTGGCATCAAGTTTTATATCTGGCCGGGTTCCACTCTGGTCAAAAAAGCCGGACGCTGGATCATGGCGGCTGAGCTGGTGGATACTACGAGGCTATATGGCCGTTGCATTGCCCAGATTAATCCTGAATGGCTGGAGAAGATTGGCGAACATCTGCTCAAAAAATCCTATGGCGAACCGCGTTGGGAAAAACGTGCAGGGCAGGTATCTGCCTTTGAACGTGCCACTCTGTATGGCCTGGTCGTATATAGTCAGCGCCGCACACAATATGGCTTGACACACCCGGCAGAAGCGCGTGAGATGTTCATACGTGATGCACTGGTGGAAGGTGAATTTGATACCCGTGCGCCTTTCTTTGCATTTAACCAGAAACTGGTACGCGAGATAGAAAACCTCGAACACAAATCACGACGACTGGACGTGCTGGTGGATGAGGAGTTGATCGTGGCTTTTTATGATCAGCACTTGCCAGCCGATGTATGGAACGCAGTCCTGTTTGATCAATGGCATAAAGAGGCGACCAAGACCAATCCCAAGCTTCTCTACCTGAACAAGGACGAGTTGATGCGCCATGAAGCAGCAGGCGTGACAACGGATTTGTTTCCCAAGACCATGCAGGTGTCGGGTGTGGCTTTGCAGCTCAGTTATCACTTTGAACCAGGTAGCCCACGCGATGGTGTGACCTTGACTGTGCCGTTATTTTCGTTGAACCAGGTATCGGCAGACCGCTGCGAATGGCTGGTGCCCGGTATGTTGAAAGAAAAAGTGCATTTGCTGATCAAGTCCTTACCGCAAAAGATACGCCGCCATTGCGTACCCATCCCTGAATATGCGGGTGGCTTTTGCGAGCGTAATGATTTTGGCAAAGGTAATTTCCTTGATGCTGTGATCGCTGACATACGCGAGCAAAAAGGCCTGCTGTGCAAGACTACGGATTTCAAATTTGAAACCGTGCCAGTGCATTTGACGATGAACTTCAAAGTCGTTGATGAGCATGGCCGTCAACTGGAAATGGGGCGTAACCTTGCCAGCCTGCGCGCAGAATTTGGCAGCCAGGCGCGTGAGAGTTTTCAGCGTATTGCCAGTGCCGAGAAACTGGCTTTGCTGGAAACCAATCCAGTTGCGGCCAAACAGCTTGCCGTGACTGAAGATAAGTCGGTTCGCAATGCTGGCAAACCAGCGATGGCTAATATCCAGACTGGTGCTACCGTACCAGCTTTCAAACAAGAAAACCTGACAGCCTGGACCTTCGACAGCCTGCCTGAGTTGCTGGAAGTGCAGCAGGGTAAACAAACTTTGATCGGTTATCCGGCACTGGTGGATAAACTCACGCATTGCCATATTGAAGTATTTGATGACCCAGATGAAGCAGCGCGCATACATCGCATAGGTTTGCGACGCCTGTTCGCTTTGCAACTGAAAGAGCAGATCAAGTTCCTGGAAAAAAATATCCCTGGCTTGCAACAGATGGGCATGCAATTCATGGCTCTGGGTTCGCAGGAGGAATTGCGTGACCAGATTATCCAGGTCGCGATAGAAAGTGCTTTCCTGCAAAACCCTTTGCCCGCTAATTCAGGTGACTTTAATAAGCGGCGAGATGAAGGAAAGGCAAGATTGAATTTGCTAGCGAATGAAATCGCCCGCACTGCAGCGCAGATATTGGGGGAATACCACGGTTTGCCCAAGAAACTGCAAGGCATCAAGGCGCATGCGCAAGCTGCTACTGATATGCAGGCGCAATTGCAGATGCTGGTGACCAAGCACTTTATTGCGGAAAATGATTTCACCCAGTTGTCGCACTTCCCGCGTTACCTGAAAGCGATTACGGTGCGCATGGACAAGCTGCGTGCTGATCCTGTACGTGACCAGAAATTGCTGGCAGAGTGGAATAGCGTGGCCCAGGCATGGCAACGTCACCCGCGCAAGACCGGGCCGGATGCTGATCCAAAACTGCTGGAATTCCGCTGGTTGCTGGAAGAACTCAGGGTATCTTTGTTTGCTCAGGAACTGCGTACACCCATGCCTGTGTCCGTCAAGCGCTTGCAAAAAGTGTGGGAGAGTTTGCAGCGATAGTTAGCATTTGAGATGGATTAACATGGCTGCAGGCAAAGCTTGTTTGCTTGTTGTATGCTGAGGGCAGGCTTCAGGCTAATCAAGCTGAAGCCTGCTTTTTTATCGACAGCCAGAAATCCATGAATCACAAACTGAACTCTGCAACCATATTTTTGCTTGTTATCCCACCTTTGCTATGGGCTGGCAACGCTGTCGTCGGGCGCATGATACATGAGCTGGTGCCACCGATTACCCTGAATTTCATACGTTGGGTGCTGGCCTTTTTAATACTCTTGCCCATGGCTGCCCACATTTATCGCCGTGACAGTATGTTATGGCGCAACTGGCGGCGCTATGCTTTATTGGGTTTGCTGGGCGTGGGTTTATACAATGCCTTGCAATACCTGGCCTTGCAAAGTTCTACTCCTATCAATGTCACTCTAGTTGCGGCAAGTATGCCGGTGTGGATGCTCATCGTGGGGCGCTTGTTTTTTCAAGCCAGAGTCACGCGCTGGCAACTGGCAGGTGCGCTACTTTCTATCGCTGGGGTGCTGATTGTCCTGAGTCGTGGCGAGTTCGCGCAATTGCTGGCTTTGCGTCTGGTGCCAGGCGATATCTTCATGATCATCGCTACCATTACGTGGTCAATTTATAGCTGGTTGCTGACATATGGTAATGATGGTGAATTACGCAATCACTGGGCTGATTTTTTGCTGGCGCAAGTCAGCTTCGGTGTATTGTGGTCAGGCTTGTTTTCAGCAGCTGAATGGACCATTACCAAACCGACGATATACTGGAACCCTGCATTATTTGCCGCCCTGGCTTTTGTTGCGATTGGCCCTGCAGTGATTGCGTTTCGCTGTTGGGGCATGGGTGTGCAAAGAGTGGGGCCGAATATTGCTGCTTTCTTCAGTAATCTGACACCTTTGTTTGCGGCGCTATTGTCATCTGCATTTTTGGGTGAGAGGCCGCATGTGTTTCATGCGCTGGCTTTCATATGCATCGTTGGTGGCATTATTCTTTCATCGCGTCGTTAGTTTTTGTTCAGATACGATCACCCACGCCTATGGGAGCTGGAGAAATATTGACAATAAGTGAAAATAGTTCCTCGTATTTATAATATTGGCCAGCATCATCCAGCATTTTTTTGTTTTCCATAAATGCGGCATCCACTTCTTTCCAGTCCTTGTCATTCAGCACTTGCCTTGCGACAGGCATGATGCGTTCTTCTTCTGCCCGCATATGGGTGAAATAAAAAAGTGCGTACTGTTCCACCAGATCACGGAACTGCACAAAAGCAGACTTGCCAGCAAACTCATAATCCAGCAATGCATGAAACAGTCTGTGTGCCATCAATTCACCTTTGCTGTGCTGTTCGCTTAGGGCATCCAGTTCACTGTCGAGCTGGTGTGTCCTTTCCTTGATCTTGGCAAACAGGTATTGATCTTCCTTGGGATGATGAACTTTTTCCGGGTATTCCATGATGTAGTACAGCATCGCACGGAATACCTTTAAACCAGGTGCATTGCCGCCACTATCTATATGCCGGACAAAATAGCGCATGCCTTGTATAACCGACGACAAGTGTTCATGTTCGTCCTGGATAATACGCAACGAAGCAGGGTAAATATTTCTGACTGACATGGTTCGTCTCCTCGCTATTCTTTTGCTTACTTTACTTTGGCAGCGGGAGGGGGCTGTTGATCAGGATCAAATGTGCGGGTCTGTCGTAAGCTAACTCATGAAAATATAGCCACGCAAGTTTGGCTTGAGTGGCTATATTGATTTTTGATCAGGTGAAATATTACTTACTGTTTAATTCTTTCAGCAATTCCTGAGCATGGTAAATTTTATCCATGGCTTCCAGTATGCCGCCGCTGTGCACGGCTACACTGCGGTTGTTGCGTTCATCAAACCAGAAAGCACCCCCCAGTGAATGGATATTGCCATCAAATACCAGACCGACAATTTCACCATTTTTGTTGATGACAGGGCTACCTGAATTGCCACCTATGATGTCGTTATTGGTCACGAAATTGTAAGACTGTTGCAGGTTCAACCTGTCTTTGGCAAGATGCCAGGATGCGGGCAGGACAAAAGGGTAGGCCCCGGTTTCGTGTTCGAAAGCCCCAGCAAAATTGGTGAACGGCTTAATGGTTTGTTCGCCAGTTTGCCAGCCTTTGACTTCGCCATAAGACAGGCGCAGGGTGCCTGTGGCATCCGGATACACGCTGGTGCCTGTCTGCAAAAAGCGTGCTTGCGCAATTAGCTCCGCATTTTTTTGCACTACGGACTGCACTTCCTGTTCCATACGCTTGCGCACGCTGCGCGAATCGGCATCGACTGCCAGTGCCAGTTTGATGAAGGGGTCATCGGACTGGATGATGGCTTCCTTGCCGCCATTCCATAAAGTCTTGCGGTATTCAATATCTGCCAGACGGGTTTTACTGACCAGTTTTTCCGTCAGTTGTTCGGGCGAGAGTTTACCCAGTACCTGCTTGACGAAGGCATGATTGTTGCCCAGATCTTCCCGCATCCTGGTCAGGGAATGTGTCAGTTTGACTTTTTCAAACTCAGGGTAAATTGGCGCTTTAGAAAACACCATCTGCTGGACTCCGGGCAAGCGGGTATCGGTAAATTCCGGCAGACGCTCAGCATTATTTTTGATTTTCTCATCTGCCGCACGGACAAGATTGCGGGCAATGCGGAAATAATCACTGGAGAATGCTTCTGCACCTTCTGTCATGCTGGAGATTATGTGTAAATGACGGTAGTTCTCCTGTGCCCTGGCGATGGCATCCCAGGCGCCACCAACTTTTGCCTTGAGCTCTGGCCTGGCATCGACAAACTGACGCAATGCGGTTTCTTCAGCTTGTTTGCGGGCAATAAATTCCGGGTCCAGCAGGGTTTTTAACCTACCCACGCCAGCCTTGTAGCTGTTTTCTGTACCGAATAACAGATGGTCAGCAGTGCGCGCTGCTTCCGGGCTGGTTTTACGGTATTGCGTGAGCACACCGCGCAACTCTGCCAGATGCTGCAGCCTGTCGATCAAGCCGATGTCGCGCAGGCTGTTCAGTTGCGCCATGGTCAACTGGCGCTGGGTAGAGCCAGGATGACCCGTAATGAAGGTCATTTCACCTTCTTGTGGCCCAGTTTTGCTGAAGGGGAAAAAATTCTTGATTTCAACCGGTTTGCCATTCTCATACACGCGCAACATGGTGATGTCGAGGTCATAGCGCGGGAAATTGAAATTATCCGGGTCGCCACCAAAAAAAGCGATGGATTTTTCTGGTGCCCATACCAGGCGGGTATCGGCATAGCGGTGATATTTATACAGATGGTAACGGCCACCATGATAAAGATCGACGATGTCGCAACGGATTTTTTCTTTATCTTCACCCACGCAGGCTGAAGTCAATTTGGCGTGAATGGCATTTTGTGCCTGCTTGAATTCTGCACCTTCCAGGCCCGCAGTGGCTTTTTTGATGTCATCTGTTACGTCGCTGATATCTTCCAGGCGGTTTAGTTCAAGCGCTGGGCATACTTGTTCTTCTTCTCGTTTCTTGGCCAGGAAGCCGTTTTCTACATAATTTAGTTTGGCAGTCGATAATTGCTCCATGCAGCCTGAAGCGCAGTGATGGTTGGTCATGACCAGACCATCTTTGGAGACAAAAGAACCAGAGCAGCCGGGCAGTTTGACTGAGCTCAGCATGGTGTTCCTGACCCATTCTGCCGTGGGCTTGAAACCATATTCCGCTTGCAGTCTGGTGCCTGGTAAATTGTCCAGTGTCCACATACCTTCTGCGGCCATCGACAGCGCCGGCAATGCCAGGCTCAGCAACAAGAATTTTTTTTGCATCTTTTTTCCATTACCTTGAAAAATAAATTGCCTCTCGCCAGGGGTGGCGGGAGGCAGGGTTTTTTCATGTTCAGATGCTCATTCGGTTTTGAATCAGCTTCTGATAGAGTTGCTTATTGTATTAGCGTTTTGCCTGTATTGCTTCAATCTGATCCATGATTTTATTCATGCGCACAAACACTGCCTGATACGGGGCAGGTGAGGCAAGATCAACACCTGCGCTCTTGACTAGCTCATAGGGGTAGGCAGAGCCACCGGCTTTGAGGATATTCAGGTATTTATCTCTGGCACCAGCTTGACCCTTAAGAATTTCGTCAGCAAACATCGAGCCTGCAGCGATGGATGTAGCGTACTGGAATACATAGAAGCGGTTATAGAAATGCGGGATGTAAGCCCATTCCACAGCATAGGTGTCGTCTATTTTCATGACGCCTTCCTTATCGCCGTGATAGCTTTTCAGGATGTCGCCATAGATTTTTGACAGTGCTTCGCCAGTCAGGGATTCGCCTTTATCGACTTTGGCATGTACTTCACGTTCAAAGTCGGCAAACATGGCCTGGCGGAAGAATGTGCCGCGCAGGTTTTCCAATGCTGAGCCCAGGTAGAGTAGTCGCTCGTCATCGCTCTTGGCGATCTTCAGCATATGATCAAGCAAGAAGACTTCATTGGTGGTCGAAGCAATTTCTGCCGTGAAGGTAGGGTAATCCGCACTGATGAATGGCTGATGTTTATTGGCCAGATAGGAATGCATCGCATGACCCCATTCATGGCCCAGGGTCGAGACAGACTCATAATCATCGTTGTAGTTCAACAGCAGGTAAGGATGAACATCATAGGCAGCGCCATTCATATAGGCCCCAGATCGCTTGCGTGGACGTGGATAAACATCCATCCAGCGTTCGGTAGTGGCTTTTGCCATGGCCTTGGCGTAGTCATCACCCAGCGGCTTGACTGACTCCAGCATCAGCCTGACACCATCCTTGATAGGATATTTGAAATCGCCAGACACCAGTGGCGGATAAATGTCGAAATAACGCAGGTCTTTTACGCCAAGCAGTTTCGCGCGCAGTTTGAAATAGCGGTGCAGGGTAGGGAGGTTGGCACGAGTCTGCGTTACCAGTGTGTCATACACTTCGCGTGGCAATTTATTGTTATCCAGCGCCTGTGTCAGCGAATCCGGGTAATTGCGTATCTTGGCATAGGCCGAGTCACGTTTTAATTGTTCGTAGAAGGTCACGCCATAGCTGCGCTCAAACTCTTTCCATTTGCCCCAGAATGCATCGAATACCAGTTGGCGGTCAGCACGGTTGGGGGCAGCGCGATATTTGGTATAGGCAGCCTGGTCTATGCGTACTTCTTCACCTGTCGAAAGTTTAACTTTGGGCCAGGGCATTTCTGCGTTGGATAAGGTCGAATAGACGGCGCTGGCGGTATTGGTGGCCATGCCAAAAGTGGCGATGAGTTCTTCACCCTTTTTGTCCAAGGTGTGGGCACCTGAGCGCAAGATGTCATCGAGCTGGTGGGCATAAATCTTCAGGCCTTTCTCTTTTGCCTGGAATGCCTGGATTTTTTTCACACCTATACTCAGGATTTCTGGTCGCAGGAAAGAGGTGGCTTCCTCGACCTTGCTACCCAGAATGTCTGAGCGCTGGCCCAGGTCCATGCCAGCATTGTCACCTGTATCCTGATCGCGGAACTGGAAGGCATAGCTGGCCAGTTTGGCATAACGCTTGGATAAATCAGCGTTCAAATCCAGGCAGGTCTTGAAGCGGGCGATATTGTCAGCCAGGTGGCTACTACAGGTTTGAAACTGTTTTAACTGCACTTCCAGCATGACGGCATCCTTGTCCCAGTCTGCCTTGCTCTGATACATATCATTTAAATTCCAGCGGTCTGCTTCTGTCTCGCTGGGATGGGCAGCAAAGGCGAAGCTGGGTAGTGTCAATGCAACAGCGAACAAGTTGCGAACAAGATGTTTATGCATGGTTAATGGTCCAGTGTGGATTTTTTGGATTAATGGATGTGCAACACATACAGGAGTAGAGGTTTATTGTTTATTTGATATGTCCACTTTTCAATGAACCCTGCTACCCCTGTACTTGAGGCCATATTTTGGTCTGAAAGTTCATAATTGAAAAGCTAATTTGGAAATATATTTACTAATTTCTGGCAAGTATTTCTTGAATGTGCTAATGATAAATTGATATTATTGGTGTGCGGAGTTATTATCCTATCACCCCCGACCTTTAGCCAAAAGGCGGTAATATCTATAAGTTCGATTCCAGGTTAAATTGAAATGCTGCAAGTTTGCATGCGATGCGTTATAATAATGATTGGCGGGCCCCTGCGCATTGCGGCGTGGCCAATCTGGTCAGGTCGGGAACGAAGCAGCCACAGTCATTTACCGCAAGTGCCGCAGACCAGGCTCGCCAACTTCCAGTTTAAATCTCCATTACCCATTTCTTTTAATGAACTTCATCGTGCTGAAGTTGCATTTTCCTTGCCGTAAATTCCTGATCTAACGTGAACTTGTTACCCTGTACATCGTGACAAAGCCAGCTCTATTTTTTTCTCTATTCAGAATACTGGCTCAGGTAACTTCTGAAAAGAGTTGATGACTGGCGTCATCGTACCCCGACAAATAGTCGGTACCTGAGTCATTACTGAATCTATTTCTGTTGCATTGAGCCCTATGTAGCGGCGCGCTTGTCCGTCACTCTGGTGATAGGGCTCATTTGCGTCGCCATGATAACGATTAAAATCAACAAGCTGCCACTACCGATGAATAATTGCGGAATAGTGATGCTGCGCAGCAGCCAACCCGTAAATGCTGCCGAGACCGGCCCTATGCCCATGAAGATAAACATGAACATACTCATGGCGCGGCCTATCATATTTGGTGGCACCTGTTTTTGCACCCAGGTAAATACTGCCACATGCAAAAAGCCGCCCAATATGCCCACATTTAACAGTATGCAAGCACCTTGCCAGCTAGTGCTGATCAGGCCCATGGGGATAAACAAAATGCCTACAATAAAATCGACCAGCAAGATCGTGCGTCCCAGATTGCCAAAACGCAGATTGGGTTTCATGCCTGCCAGTGCCATGCCCAATAAGGTGCCCGCGCCGTGTGAGCCTGCCAGCAAGCCAAGTGCGCTGGCACTATTGCTGAGCTGGTTTGCCATCACTGGCAGGGCAATCTGTATCGGCCCCATGATGAAGAAGGCGATTGCCGCCCAATAGATAAAGCAGCTACGCAGTTGTTTCTCATTCCAACAATAACGCAAACCTTCTGCCAGGGACTTCAGCAGTGCCGATTTTTGCGCAGCAGGTGCTGTGCCAGCTAGTGCTGGCATGCCGTCGTTCATCCTGACCTTGCTCAGCGTCCAGGCTGAAAAAGCATAGGTAAAACAGTCAAAGAAAAATGCTGCTGCCAGGCCTTGCGCTTCATGTACCATGCCACTTTCTTGCGTACCAAACAGGGCGATCAACAGGCCCGCCAGTACCGGGCCGATGAACATGGTCAACTGACGCATGCCCAGCATGATGCCATTTGCAGGCTGCAATTGCGATAGCTGCACGACACGCGGTAACATCGATGTGCCTGAAGGTATGCTGAAGGCAGTCGAGATACCCAGGCCCAGGGCCAGCGCATAGACCATCCATAATTCCAGCTTGCCGTAAAAAATAAGGGCGCTCAATGCACCCAGCAGCAGTGTATTAATGTACTTGGTTTGCATCATTACTGTCTTGGGGGAGTAACGGTCAACCACTGCGCCACCGAGCAATATCAATAGTGCACGCGGCACGCTGATCAGTGCCAGTACGATACCCAGTATAAGTGTATCACCTGTCATCTTTAGTACCAGCCAGGGTAGGGCAATTAAAGTGAACTGGTCGCCTAGCATGGAGAGGGCGCCACCGCCTATCATCCAGAGAAAATTACTGTCCTTGAATATACCTTTGGGGGTATGGTCGGTTTGGTCTGTATTTATATTGTTCATATTTTTTTCCTTACTTCTTCTTGTGGCATTTCAAGAGAGTTCTTCTCCAGTATTGCCATCCCCAGGCGGGCGTAGGCAATGATGGTAAGTGTCAATCCACCACCGATACTGAGCTCAGGTTCTTTTTCATGGATGCTCCTGACTTTGAGCATGGTGGGCAAATGATTGCCCCATGCATCCATGAACAGCTCGCGCCATTTGATTAAAGTGGCTTGCACATCGGGATGGTCAGGTGGCAGGTTTAACGCCATTTTTTGCTTCACTTCAGAAAAGATGTGTGTCCACGATTCTGCATTGCTAAAAAATGAGGCGCGAAAATACTTCAGTTCTTCTTCGCTCAGGTATTTTCTGTAAATGTCATACCTGACTTCTACAGATGCCCGGGTGATGAAATCCATCATCTCATCATCGACACCGCTTAATGACTGCAGTGAAGGTTCTTTTCTGTGCATCAACGTGAATTTGCTGAGTAATCTGGGATCAGGCATGATCTGGCTCATGGCTAGCACCCATTCCCTGGCCAATTGCTTGGCCGCAGGATCAAGCGGTGAGGTTTTTTGATCCAGCAAGCTTCTGGCTGCCTGGATAAGGGGAGACATATGAGTTTCAAGCTTGCTTTTTGCTTGTAGCTCTAGTTCACGCATATGCAAAATCTCATCGCGGCTGAAGTACTTGCCTATCAAACTCATCATTTCCAGCGTCGAAAGCCAATATTCCAGATTGGGTTCGCTTTTGGCTTTCAACACGCCAGACAATTGTTGCAGTCTGTCACGCAATTCCATGCTTTGTGCTATTTGCTGATCCAGGCCAGAAATCTGTTCGTCTATGACGAAGTGCAAATCATTGCCAGCGCCGTTGATGACATCGCCCACTTCTGCCAGCGATAAATCCAGGCGGCGCAGGGCTTGTATGTGATGCAGGCGTTTGATATCTGACTTGTCGTAGAGGCGATACCCTGCCTCTGAGCGCGCAGATGGCTTGAGCAGGCCAATTTTGTCGTAATGATGCAGTGTGCGTATGGTCAGGCCAGTACGACTGGCCAGTTCACCGATTTTCAATAACATACCTGATCTCCTTCAATGAGCCAGACTATAAAGCCTCACCTAATGTCAGGGTCAAAGGTTTTTTGAAAATATTTTTATTGCCTGATTTATTTGTCTTTTTTGTATTGTTGTGGCCAATAAGCCCACATGACACCGAGCAAACTGGTCAGCAGAATAAAGCCCCATTCCATGCCGCCCTGACCTGGGCCGACAACATACCAGCCATATTGGGAGTGAACATGGAGCAATCCAAAGCAAACAACAATGATGTGGCCGAGGCAGGCAGGGACGACAAAGCGATTGGTCAGTAATGACAGGCTGCTGGCTGTTTGCACCAGCAAGACCAGCCATGCCAGGGTAGTGCCAAAAGGGTAGCCAAGTTCAGTCAGGAACTCGCCAAATTTGGGTATATTTGCCAGGTGGGTGTAGCCATGCAGGGGGTGCATCAAAATAATCAGTGCGACACCTATGCGTACGATATCCATGCCGCGGTGCTGGTTGGCTGAATTTTCTTGATTTAATTTATACCATTGTTGAATCATGGAAAGCCTCCAAAATAATGAGCTTTCGACAATGGCAGAAAATCAAATTGGGATTTGGCTTATGTGATCAAACATTCATGCAGAGTGATGAATTCAAGGTGGATTTGAGATGGGTGTGGTCTGGCAACGCGTAGTCGCCAGACCAGTAGAGCAACAAATATTAATGCTTGATTTCAGGCGCGGCCAGCGTACGCTTCGGTCAGCGTGCTGGCAACAAACAACTGCGCGCAATCTACCTTGTCGAAGCCATAGTGCTTGCCGCAGAAATCACAATTGATATCAAGCGTACCAAGGTCGGCAATGGCTGACTGTATTTCTTCTTCTCCCAACATTCTCAGCATGTCGCCGACTTTTTCACGCGTGCAGTTGCACTGGAACTGCGGATGCAAAGGGTCGAACACGCGTATGGTTTCTTCCCAGAATAAACGGTGCATGAGTATGTCTATACCTGTGCTCAGCAATTCAGGGCGCTTCAGGGTGTCACCGAGCATGACTGCATGGTTCCAGGCTTCTGTTTCATCTTCTACCTGGGCTTCAGCACCGCCGGTTTTTGGCAGCTTTTGTAGCAACATGCCGCGCGCGACTTGATCGTCAGCCGCCAGCCACAGCTTGGTGTCGAGTTGCTCAGAGCGTTGCATGTAGTTTTCTATGACAGTGGCTATGCTGTCGCCATCCAGAGGCACGATGCCCTGATAAGCCTGCTGGCCCGGCAATTTATTATTCGGGTCGAGGGTAATCACAAAACGACCTTTACCATGGGAATGGATGAGGTCAGTCAGGCTGGCATCATCTGCAATATTGGCATGCTCACCGAGTTTGGCAGTGGCACGCATTTTCAGTTCTGCGTCACATTCAACAACAAGCAATTTGACCGGGCCATCGCCATGGATTTGCATGATCATGGTGCCGTCAAACTTGAGGTTGGCCGACAGCAGCGCAGATGCGGCCATCAACTCCCCCAGTATGGTTTGTACTGCAACCGGATAAGTCTTGCGTGCCAGGGTTTGTTGCCAGGTGTGAGTCAGTTCGACCATTTCGCCACGTACACCGGCATGTTCGAACATGAATTTTTGTAAGGTATCAGTCATTGTTATCGCTAAATCAGTCTATGCGTTTCAGTTGTGTTTTAAAGGCTTGCCCGCGTTTCACGTAAGTGTCGGCATTGCGCTGCAGGCCAGCAATATCTGCTTCGCCCAGTGTTCTGACTACTTTGGCGGGTGAGCCTATGATGAGGGAGTTATCTGGGAATTCCTTGCCTTCCGTGACCAGTGCACCAGCGCCAACCAGGCAGTTTTTGCCTATCTTTGCGCCATTCAGTACTACCGCCTGTATGCCTATCAATGAGCCATCGCCAACGGTACAGCCGTGCAGCATGGCCTGATGACCGACAGTCACATTTTTGCCTATCACCATGGGGTAGCCAGGATCCGTATGTAAAATGCTGCCTTCCTGAACATTGCTGTTTTCACTGATGGTAATCAATTCATTGTCGCCGCGTATGGTGACGTCAAACCAGATGCTGGCATTGGCTTCTATCTTGACTTTGCCTATGATGTTGGCACTGTCGGCAATATAGGCGGATGCATCAATTTCAGGTACTAGGTCACCGAATTGGTAAATGGGCATGGTTATTCCGTAAAATGACGCTTTTTAGCTAAAGCAGTATTGTAAACCCCTGCGGGCTTGCTTGCCTGGCTTCACATGTATATGAAAGATAAAGTTATTAATGAGTTAAGAGCATGCGCATTGGCTGCGGTACTAGAACCAGATCCTCAACGTAAATGTGAGGCTATCCATGCAATTCTCAAGGAGCCGTTACTCGATGTCGCCACAGTGTATGCTGAGCCGGAAGGTATCCCCGGGCGTTTGAGTAAACCTGAACTGGTACCGCCAGGTAAGGTAGGTCGTCGTGCCATGAATACGGTAGAAGGCAGGGCGGTACTCATTCATGCACTGGCGCACATAGAATTGAACGCAGTCAATCTGGCCGCAGACATCATCTGGCGTTTTGCCGGCATGCCAGCGCAGTTTTACCTGGACTGGTTGAAAGTGGTCAAAGAAGAGGCTTATCACTTCCAATTGCTGGTTGGACATCTGCATACCCAGGGTTTTGCTTATGGAGACTTCCCGGCACATAACAGCATGTGGGAAATGGCAGAGAAAACCAAGGGTGATCTATTGGCCCGTCTTGCCCTGGTGCCACGCACGCTGGAAGCACGCGGCTTGGACGCCACGCCTGCCGTGATGGCCAAGCTGACGCAGGCGGGTGACCAGGCTGCTGCCGATATTCTTGCGATTATCTTGCACGATGAAATTGGTCATGTCGCCATCGGCAATTTTTGGTACAAGAAGCTTTGTGCAGAGCAGGGGCTGAATATCATTTCAACATATGCCGAGTTGGCCCGCAAATACAATGCCCCACCAGTGCGGGGACCTTTTAACCTGGAAGGCAGAAGAGCAGCAGGGTTTGATGAAGATGAACTGCGTGCCCTGCAGGCAGCGGCAAGCTGATCTATGCGGTCCTGCTTAATCTCCAGCGCGCACCGAGCCTATACCGTCCACAGATTTGCTGACATTGCGTGGGTGGCCATAATACGTCAGGCTGCCTATGCCTTGTACCGATGCATTCAGGCTATCGCGCGCATTGACGGATACCGAGCCTATGCCTTCTATGCGTACATCCACCTGCTCGGCAATCAAGTCCTTGGTTTCTACCAGGCCTATACCCTCGGCCCTCAGGGTAAATGATTTGACCTTGCCATTCGCCACCAGCATGCCTGCACCTTCGTAATACAAGGCAAAGTGCGGGCCAGAGAGATTGTTCAGGATGGTTTTACCCGCACCTTCTATCTTGAACCGGCTCATCTCTGGAATGCTGATAATGACCTGGGAATTGTCATTGATTTTGATGGAATTCTTTTCTTTGTATGAAATAACCAGTTCATCACCAATGACTTCGGTAATCACATTGTTGACAAACCTCTCATTGCCCTTGACTTGGACAGACTGGGGTTTGCCAACCTCCACCACCAGGCTGAAGGCGCTACGAGTTTTGATAGACTTAAAGGCGGGCAGGTGACGGGTTTGCTCTTCAGCAAACGCAGCAGAACTGAGCAGCAAGACAGTGATCAACAATAAATGGCGCATGGGTTTCTCCAGTGGTAAATGTATTGCACTGGTTACAGTATTGCCAATTTCACCTGCACCCGCGCCCGCTTTGCGATGAACTGCAAAATTCTGGGGGTGAGCCGTAATTCAGGCCGGGCGCACGGTATTCAGCTTTTCGTAGTGCAGCATGTCCAGCCATACGCCATTGCGAAACACAGAGGCATGCGAGTGGCCATATTCCCTGAAGCCGCATTTGCGCATGATGGCCTGGGAGGGCAGGTTATCGATAATGACAGTCGCTTCAATCCGATTCAGTTTGAATTCTTCAAATGCCTGGCTGACTACTGCATTGACTGCCGCCGTCGCATAACCATGCCCACCATGGCGCAGGCTGAAGCGGTAACCCAGAAAAGCCTTGTGATATTGATCTTGCTCAACGCCGCGCAGGGTGATGCGGCCGACAACTTCCCTCTCTATCCATGCAAGGTAGTGATATTCGCGCTTGGCATTGGCCAAGTATTGTGCCTGCTCCAGGCTGGAGCGTACCTCTGGCAGGCAATAAAAATCATTGCCCCGGCTGGCTATCCATTCTTCAAAATGGTCGCGGTTTTCCTGTTCAAATGCGAGTACGGCAGCGGCATCATCGGATTTGACTAGCGTAATGATCAAAGATGAACTCATGGATAGGATTCGTCAAGGCTGGTTAGTGAATGAAGGATTGTAATAGATGCTTAAAGTTGTTGCTGTTACTGTCGTAATCAAACTAAATACTTCAAATAAATTTAGGCTAAGAATGTTATGACATCGCCAAGTTCAATGGTAAACCGGATCGCGTTAATTTTACTCGGCGTATTCTTTTCTGCGCATTCCATCGCACAAATGACCGATTCTGGTTTGCCGCCCAATAAGGCATTGGTGTTGACAGGCTTTGCCGTCAATAAGCCTGTGCAGGTACTTGATATTGATGACGCTTCACAGGGATTTCCCAAGGCGATTGCCCGCAGACTCATGCGCGAACGGCAAGTGCAGGTGCGCACCTCGCCTGATTTATTGTCGTTTGACTGGCAGCAGGATGTCCCGCCAGTGAATCTCTTGCAGCAACTGGGGCAGGCCTATGCCAGCCGCTACATCGTCTCTGGCGAGATTCGCAATGCGGGTATCAAGATAGACTCCAATTTGTTTGGCCTGACGCAAAAAAGAACCCGTGCCATAGAGCTGGATGTGCGTATTTATGATGCACGTACTGGTCAACTGCTGGCACAGCAGGAGTTTTCAAATACCGTTGCGGGCAATGTGAGTATAGGACGTGAACATACTTTCGATGGCGCAGCATTCAATAGCACGCTGTATGGCAAGACTATCAGCGATATGCTGGATCAGGTTGCTAGCCTGGTCAGTGCTACGGTGATGGCGCAGCACTGAGCGGGTCTGAATAGTAGCCGGTATTATTTCGCTGCGCGCTCTTCTTCACGCAGCCGTAATATACGGCGCTGGATTTTGCCAGTGGTTGTCATCGGCAAGGCGTCGATAAATTCTATCTCTTTGGGATATTCATAGGGTGCGAGTTTGCCGCGCACATGGTCTTGCAATTCCTTGACCAACGCATCGTCACCCTGATAGCCCTGGCTTAACACCACATACGCCTTGACGAGGTTGCCTCGCTCTTTGTCCGGCTTAGGCACGACCGCCACGTTTGCCACAGCCCCATGCTTGACCAGGCAATTCTCGATTTCTGAGGGGCCTATGCGGTAACCGGCAGCCTTGAACATATCGTCTGCCCGGCCTTGATACCACAGGTAGCCACCCGCATCTCGGGTGGCCAGGTCGCCCGTCCGGCACCAGTCGCCAGTGAATTTATTGCGGGTTGCAGTATCGTTCTTCCAGTAACCCAGGAAGAATACGGGGTCGAGATGGCCGTAGGCATCGTAGCGGCTCATGGCAACTTCACCTATCTCGCCATCTGCCACTTCTTTGCCATCATCATCAATCACGGCCACTCTATGCCCAGGATAAGGCCGCCCCATACTGCCGGGTTTGGCTGGCCATAATTGATGGCTGTTGCCGACGATGTAATTCATTTCAGTTTGACCAAACATTTCGTTCGGTGTGATGTGCAAGGCTTTTTCGCACCAGTTGAACACGGCGTCGCCTACCGCTTCACCCGCTGTCATGATGGCGCGCAAAGCAAGTTTATATTTTTTCCTGGGCTTGGGCTCGGCCTTCATCATCATTTTCAAGGCCGTGGGGAACAGGAAGGTATTTGTGACCTGGTATTTTTCCAGTAGGTAGTATGCAGTCTCTGCCGTAAACCGCCCTTGGTAGCCGACAATGGGTTTGCCAAAATATAGGGTGGGCAATAAGGCATCCATCAAGCCACCAGTCCAGGCCCAGTCTGCTGGCGACCAGAATATATCTTCGTCCTGCGGGAACCAGTTTTGCGACGCTACAAAGCCAGTCAGGTTACCGAGAATGGCAGAATGCGGTAGCAGCGCCCCTTTAGGCGCGCCAGTAGTGCCGCTCGTGTAAATCAGGATGGCCGGATCGCTGGAGCGGGTATCGGCTATGCGGGCGGTGACAGGCATGTTGGGTACATGCGTTTCCCAATCTATGCAGGGAGGCATGTCGTCGCAGGTGGCACAATCAACGGTAATCACGGTTTTCAGGTCAGGGCAGCGGCTGCGGATTTCTTCAAATGCCTTTATCCCACTGCCATCCAGGACAATCGCGATGGACTGGCTATGCTGTAGCCGGTATTCCAGCGCCTCTGGCCCGAACAAAAAAGACAAGGGCATGACGATGGCGCCAATTTGCAGGCAAGCCATGATAGTAATGGCGGTTTCTGGCCTTTGTGGCAAGATGCAGGCTATCACGTCACCACGTTGTATGCCTTCCTGTAATAACAGATTGGCAAGCTGGTTGGCTTGCTCATGCAATTGCTGATAAGTCAGGCGTAGGCTAATGCCTTCACTGTTCTCGTACAGGATAGCTGTCTTCTTTGCATGTTTGTGCTTCGCCGCCCAGCGGTGACAACAGGCTTCTGCGATATTGAAATTGCTGGGTATATCCCATCTGAATTCGTGGTAAAGCTGCTCGTAATGATCTACTTGGTCAACTTGATCAGCTTTTGTATCGTTTTTAGTCTTGTCTTTAAGTTTGTCCAACTGCTTCATCCTGTCTCCGCTATAATAATCGAACGGTCGTGCTATTGTATGATTGTGCTGCAAGTGCCTTGAGGCATTCCTATCATGCTACTTGATAATGCGCTGTACATGCTGTCGTTTCCCTGTATTTCCAGATGAAAAATATTAAATTCTTATGAATACTCTATTCAAGCCTTCACGCACGACCTTTCTTGATATCCGCGGCCTGCAATACCATGTGCGCAGTTGGGGGCGGGAAGATGCGCCCAAGATCATCATGCTGCATGGCTGGATGGATGTGTCTGCATCTTTTCAGTTTGTCGTCGATTGCCTGAAGCAGGACTGGCAAGTGATTGCACCTGACTGGCGCGGCTTTGGATTGACTGAATCACCCAATGTCGATACTTACTGGTTTCCCGATTATCTGGGTGACCTTGATGCGCTGTTAAGGCATATCTCGCCGGACGAGCCCGTAAATCTGCTAGGGCATAGCATGGGCGCGAATGTCGCTGGCCTGTATGCAGGTGTACGCCCTGAACGTGTGCGCAAGTTCATCAATCTTGAAGGCTTTGGCATGCCGGTGACGCATCCCAAGCAGGCACCGGGCCGCTACAGGAAGTGGCTGGACGAGCTGGAAAACCAGGCCGGTTTGCGTACTTATGCGTCTCAGGCAGAGGTAGCCGCACGCTTGCAAAAAACCAATCCACGCCTGTCAGACGAAAGGGCAGCATTTCTTTCTGACCATTGGGCCAAGGAAACCAGTCCCGGTTGCTGGGAGATACTGGGTGACCCTGCCCACAAACAAACCAGCCCACTTTTGTATAGGGTTGAAGAGGTTATGGCCTGCTGGCAAAAAATTACTGCACCAGTATTGTGGATGGAGGCGGATGACACCAATGTCTGGCACTGGATGGGCCCTAAAGAAGAAGCGCGCTTGGAAATAGACAGGCGGCTGGAACATATACCGCAATTGCAAAAAGAGATGATTTTCGATGCGGGACACATGCTGCATCATGACCAGCCAGAGAAATTGGCAGAATTGATAGAGACATTCTTGCTGAAGGACTGATTTAGACAGCCTTACGGCCTCGGTACAAGAATGAAAAAGCGAGTTCTGGGTTAAACTCCCAGAACTCGCTTTTTATTTTCTATTCATGCCCCCGCAATTATGAGTACGACACCTCAATCACCCAAATACGGTTTCACCACCACCATCCTGCATAGCGACAGACAAAAAGACATAGAGCACGGCTCTATCCATAAGCCTATTCATACCTCAGTCATGTACGGCTATCGCGATGCGCGTGATCTGGCCGCAGTATTCCAAAATAAACAATCGGGCTACCGCTATGGTCGCCAGGGTAACCCTACGGTATCAGCGCTGGAAGAAAAAATCAGCAAGATGGAAGGCGGGCTGGCCTCAATCGCATTTGCCACCGGCATGGCTGCCATTGGTGCTGTGTTCCAGGCATTATTGCGGGAGGGGGATCATGTCTTGTCTTCCTCTTTCTTGTTTGGCAATACCAATAGCCTGTGGCAGACAGTTGCTGCTCAAGGCATTGATGTATCCCTGGTGGATGCTACTGATGTCAGCCAACTCGCAGCCGCACTGACGCCAGCGACCCGCATGGTATTTGTCGAGACTATCGCCAATCCTCGCACGCAAATCGCTGATTTGAAAAAGATAGGTGAGCTTTGCCGTGAAAAAGGCATCCTGTTTGTGGTCGATAACACCATGACTTCGCCTTATCTGTTCCAGCCCAAGGCTGTGCATGCGGGGCTGGTGATCAATTCCCTCACTAAATCTATCGCCGGACATGGCAATGTACTGGGTGGTGCCTTGACGGATACTGGTTTGTTTGACTGGAGCAGTTTTCCAAATATCGCAACCAATTTCCGCAAACAGCCTGCACACATGCAAGGCCTGGCGCAAATCCGGGCCAAGGCTCTACGTGATTTTGGTGCCTCGCTTTCACCAGATGCAGCACATCAGGTTGCAGTAGGAGCGGAAACCATTGCCTTGCGCATGGACCGGGAATGTACAAACGCCATGGCACTGGCAAAAATGCTGGCCGCCGACCCGCGTGTTGCGGCGGTACATTATCCTGGCTTGCCAGACCATCCCCAGCATGCCCTCGCTACAGAGTTGTTCGGTGCTTATGGTGCCCTGTTCAGTTTTGAGTTAAAGCCTGAGATAGATTGCTTTGATTACCTAAACCGCCTGAAGCTGGCGATTAATGCGACGCATCTAGGTGACACCCGTACCCTTGTGATTCCAGTTGCACACACCATTTTCTTTGAGATGGGGGCACAACGTCGTGCCGAGATGGGGATAGCGGATTCTCTGATACGCGTTTCTGTTGGTATAGAAGATACCCAGGATTTGCTGGATGATTTTGCCAGGGCGCTGGCATCTGAGTAAAAAAGCACAGCAATATTTGAACTAAAGTTGGGTTTGCAGCACTACAAAAGTAGTGTGAGATGTTGCTAGGTTTTAAATATGTTGGATTTTTAATTTCTGTAATGGCAAGGTAAATATGTTCAAACTCTCTCTCAGTATGACGATGCGTGACTGGCGTGCTGGTGAGCTGCGCTTTTTACTGATTGCCTTGATGATCGCCGTGGCCTCCCTGGCCTCGGTCGGGTTTTTTACTGACAGGATGCGCAGCGGCCTCAATCGCGATGCGCATCAGTTGCTCGGTGCAGACTTGCTGGTCGCTGCTGACC
Source organism: Undibacterium sp. Ji42W (assembly GCF_049340405.1). NCBI lineage: Bacteria > Pseudomonadati > Pseudomonadota > Betaproteobacteria > Burkholderiales > Oxalobacteraceae > Undibacterium > Undibacterium sp. Ji42W. The sequence goes on along the minus strand of NZ_JBMPOV010000001.1, from coordinate 196,564 downwards.
AGCCTATCAAGCCAGAATGGCGGCAGGAAGCAGAAAGGCGCGGCTTCAAGACGGCAGAAACCGTGGTGTTTCCCAGCATGGCATTGGCGGGCGAGGGTGATGAAGCGATATCCCGCCTGGTATCGTTAAAAGCCGTGAGTGCCGATTACCCTTTGCGTGGCAAGTTGAAATTGAACAAGGGCGAAACAGAAGTCGTTACTGATGTAGTACCGCAACCAGGCACAGTGTGGGTGGATCCTGCCTTGCTGTCGGCTTTGAATTTGAATGTAGGCCAAAAAATCAAACTGGGTGAGCTGCAATTGACAGTGACCCAGACTATCGGCACAGAACCAGACCGTGGTGCAGGTTTTATGAATTTCGCGCCACGCGCCATGATATCGCTCACGGATATACCCGCCAGCAAGCTGATACAAAATGGTTCGCGCGTGACTTACCGTTTACTCATGGCGGGTGATGCCAAACTCATCGCTACCTATCAAAAAGAGCTGCAGGGCAAAATAGACAGTGAAAAACTCAAAGGCATACGCCTGGAATCGCTAGAGTCTGGCAGGCCAGAAATGCGTGCCACGCTGGATCGCGCAGATCAGTTCCTGTCTCTGGTGAGTCTGTTGTCAGCCATGTTAGCAGCAGTTGCCATTGCCATGGCAGCGCGCCGTTTTATGCTGCGTCATCTGGATGCCTGTGCCATGTTGCGTTGTCTGGGCCTTACACAAAACCAGGTCATGTCCATGTATCTGATTGAATTCCTGATCCTGGGTTTGCTGGGCAGTATCGCTGGTGTGCTACTGGGTTATGCTGGCCATTATGTCTTGCTCGAATGGCTGGGTAAGCTGGTCGCCAAGGATTTGCCAGATGCGAATTTCTTGCCGGCCGTGCAGGGCATAGCCACAGGGTTGTTGTTACTGGTAGGTTTTGCCTTGCCGCCGATTTTGCAACTCCGAAATGTGCCGCATAACCGCGTCATACGACGTGAGCAAGATGCACCCAAGGCAATGACGCTGGTGACTTATGCTTGCGGCCTTGGAATGTTTGTGGCCTTGCTGCTGTGGCAAACGGCGGATATCAAGCTGGGCCTGATGACTGCAGCTGGCTTTTTGGTGGGTTTGCTGGTATTCGCGCTGGTCGCCTGGCTGGGCATGTTTTCACTCAAACGCATGCGTTCATTATTTGCACATTCTGCCTGGCGTTTTGCCATTACTGCTCTGCAAAGGCGGCCTGGTGCGACTATCGTACAAGTCGTCTCCCTGGCCCTGGGTTTGATGGCCTTGTTGTTGTTGACAGTGGTGCGCGGTGACCTCATCACTGCATGGAAAAAAGCCACACCGGCGGATGCACCTAATCAGTTTGTCATCAACATACAACCAGATCAAAAAGCAGATATTGCCAAGCAAGTACAGGCTTTTGGCAAACCTGAACTTTACCCCATGATACGTGGTCGCCTGATCGCCTTGAATAATAAACCTATCACTGGCGACACCTATATAGAAGACCAGGCCAAGCGTATGGTGGACCGCGAATTCAATTTGTCGACCATGGCAGACCTGCCTGCTCTGAACAAGATCACCGCCGGTCGCTGGTATGACGATAGCAAGGCGACAGAAGCCGAGGCGTCGGTGGAGGAGGGTATAGCCAAGACCCTGAAGCTCAAGCTAGGCGACAAGATGACTTTCGATATCGCAGGGCAGCAGGTTACTTCCACCATCACCAGCCTGCGCAAACTCGACTGGGGTTCCATGCGGGTGAACTTCTTTGTCATCATCAATCCCAAAGCCATGGTTGATATGCCGCAAACCTGGATTACGGCTTTCCGTTTGCCTGAAACAGATAAAACTTTCGTCAATCGCCTCATGCGCGATTTCCCCAACCTGACGGTAGTAGATGTCGGTGCCATGATCAAGCAAATGCAGGATGTGCTGGACCAAGTGATTACGGCAGTGGAATTCCTGTTCCTGTTCACGCTTGCTTCCGGCGTGCTGGTGCTATATGCAGCGCTGGCTGGCTCTCAAGATGTACGCATGCGTGAAGCAGCACTCTTGCGTGCATTGGGCGCAACCCGCAAGCAACTCTCGCAGGCACAGTGGATAGAATTCTTGATGATAGGCGGCTTGTCTGGCGTATTGGCGGCCTCAGGTGCATCCGCCATAGGCTGGGCATTGGCACGTTTCAGTTTTAATTTTGAATGGACCTTCTCGCCGCTGGTCTGGCTGGCAGGCTTGTTTGTTGGCGCGACTTGTGCAGTTATAGGTGGCTGGCTGGGTTTGCGCAATGTGCTAAACCAGCCGCCTCTGCAAAGCCTGCGTGAGGCTTGATGGACGCACTATCGAATTAATTTAAAAGGATTTATCTTGCAAAAACAAGACATCAAACTCTATGTGGATTCACAATTTACCAGCCCTTATGCCATGTCGGTGTTCGTCACCCTGCATGAAAAAAGCTTGGACTTTGATTTGCTGACGGTGGATCTGGAAGCAGATGCCCAGCATGCACCAGATTATGCCGCCACTTCTTTGACACAGCGCGTTCCTACCCTGGTGCATAATGGTTTTGCCTTGTCTGAATCCTCAGCGATTACCGAATATCTTGAAGAGGTATTTCCACAGCAGCCTGTTTATCCCAAAGACACGCACGCCCGTGCCAGAGCAAGGCAGGTGCAAGCATGGATACGCAGCGCCCTGATGCCTATACGGGTAGAGCGTAATACCCAGGTGATTTTTTATGGAAAGAAGCTGGATCCACTGTCTGATGCTGCCAAGGCAGCCGCAGCGCAATTGTTCCTGGTTGGTGAATCACTCGTGTCAGACAATGCCGAAAACCTCTTCGGCGACTGGTCTGTCGCTGATCTCGACCTCGCTTTGATGATTAACCGCCTGGCGCTACATGGCGATCATGTACCTAAAAAATTAGTCAAGTTCGCGGCTCAGCAATGGCAAAGGCCTGCTGTGCAATTGTGGGTGAATCAGGCAAGACCAGCACTCTAAGTAGTAAAAAATTTAACAACGATCATGAATACAGAAGTTGAAAATAATGAAGAAGCCCAGGTTAATTTGTATGAATTGCTGGGTGGTGCAGAAAAACTGCGAGAGATGGTCGTTCGTTTTTATGATTTGATGGAACTGGAGCCAGAATTTGCTGGCATACGCGCACTGCATCCCACGCCCATGGACGGATCACGCGACAAGCTGTTCTGGTTTTTGTCAGGCTGGATGGGGGGGCCTAATTTGTATATAGAACAGTTTGGTCATCCACGCCTTCGCGCGCGCCATTTACCTTATGCCATCGCCAGCAGTGAACGCGATCAATGGCTGCGCTGCATGGCCTGGGCCATGCAGGATACTGGCGTCAGTGAAGATTTGCAGCAGCATTTGATGCAATCATTTTATCAGACGGCTGACTGGATGCGTAACCACCCTGGTTAAGTTTCCAAACTTCGCAAAATTTGAGATCCCTTTTTCACCTGAATATTTTTCTATGAGCCTGTTTGAGGTACTGATACTTGTGCTGGCTGCGCTGGCCGTGGTCTTGAATGTTGTGCTTCTGCTGCGCAAGACGGGTAATCAAAACGTGGCCGGCATCCTCGCCATACAGGAACAACTGCGCCAGACTCAGCAGCAGTCGCAAATGTCGCAAGAGCGCAGTGAGCGCGCATTAAGAGAGCAGGTGCAATTGACAGCACAAACGGGCCGCCAGGAACTGGCTGGTAGTTTTGGTCAGTTACAGCAAAACCTTGCTGCACAGTTAACCAGTGTGGCGACCCTGCAAAATAACCAGATCGATGCATTCTCCCAGCAACTGGTGAAACTCAATGAAACCAATGCCCAGCAACTGGAACAATTCAGGCAGGCTTTCATCCTGCAAGGACAGGTCGCCCGTGATGAGCAAGGACAGAGTCTGAAACGCTTTGGTGACAGCCTGAATCAGACCCTGCTTGCGTTGACAGAATCAAATGCCCAGCGCATGAATGAAATACGCGCAACGCTGGAACAAAAAATACAGCAACTGCAGGCAGATAATGCCGGCAAACTCGAAGAAATGCGCAAGACCGTCGATGAAAAACTGCATGCCACGCTAGAACAGCGCCTCGGAGAATCATTCAAGCTGGTCTCTGACCGTCTGGAAAAAGTACATCAGGGCCTGGGTGAGATGCAGCAACTGGCGATAGGTGTCGGTGATCTCAAGCGGGTGCTGACAAATGTGAAAACCCGTGGCACATGGGGCGAAGTGCAACTGGAAATGATCTTGGAGCAAATGCTGACGCCAGATCAGTATGCCAAGAACGTAGAAACTGTACCAGGCTCAGGTGAAAGAGTGGAGTTTGCCATCAAATTGCCAGGCAAGGAAGAAAACAGGGCGCCAGTGTGGATGCCTATCGATGCGAAATTTCCCAAAGAACAGTATGAGCGCCTGATCGATGCAGCCGAACGTGCAGATGCAGAAGGAGTTGCGCAGGCCGGCAAAGAGTTAGAAAGAGCGATACGCGTGGAAGCCAAAACCATCTCCGAGAAATACCTGTCACCACCACTGACGACTGACTTCGCCATCCTGTTTTTGCCGACCGAGGGTCTGTACGCAGAAGTGATGCGCAGGCCAGGCCTGGCTGATGAGTTGCAGCGTACTTGCCGCGTCTCAATCTCTGGGCCATCGACTTTGTCAGCTTTACTGAACAGTTTGCAAATGGGTTTCCGCAGTCTGGTACTGGAGCAGCGTTCATCAGAAGTCTGGCAGGTGCTGGGCGCAGTCAAGACAGAGTTTGGCAAGTTTGCTGATGTATTGACGGCTACCAAGGTCGCACTGGAAAAAGCGGCAAAAAATATCGATCAGGCAGAGGTCAGAACCCGGCAAATGACGCGCAAGCTCAAAAGCGTTGAAGCCCTGCCTGCTGATACTGCGCAAAGTCTGCTGGGCACCGGCCTTGATGCCGGTGATGCAGATACTGAATAAATATGCTTCGACCTGATTAAACCAGGTCAGAAGATTTATCTCCCATCAAATAACGCGGCCCAGTACCTCTGGTATTGGCAATGTCTTGCGGATTGTAGAGCGCGCAGGATTTGAGCGAAAGGCAGCCGCAACCTATGCAGGAGCTTAACTGGTCACGCAAGACTGTTAATGCCCTGATGCGTTCTTCTATCAAGGTATGCCAAGATCTTGACAGCCTTTCCCAATCCTGTTTTGTTGGTGTGCGCTGGCCGGGCAGGCTAGCAAGAGAGTTTTCTATTTCTTCCAGTGTCAGCCCTGCAGTTTGCGCGGCCTTGATAAAGGCAACGCGACGCAATACTTCACGCGGAAATTGGCGGCGTTGCGCCGGACTGCGCACGCTCGCAATCAAACCCCGGCTTTCATAAAAGCGCAAAGCACTGGCCGCGATGCCTGATCGTTTGGCAAGTTCACCTATGCTGATCAGGTTTGTATTGTTTGCATCAGCCATCATTTCACCTCAAAGCATAAAAAAGTATTTGACTTCAAGTTAACTTGAACTTGCATACTACAACACATCAACTACCGATGGAGGATGCAAATGGCCGCTTCAACAACAGCGATGTGCAGTAATTTGATTCTTAAGGACTTGCTGGACAAGAACAGGGAATTCGCCTTGAATGGCAAGGGAACCACCAACCACTGTCCCATGGCCTTGTGCGCACTTGCCGGCATGGGGGCGAGCGACAGACGTTTGCAGGAATTCTTTGCACATTGGCGCGATACTTATGCCTTGCCAGCCTTGGCTCCCGCTGTAGCGATCAGGTATGAAGATTTTCAGGCTTATCTTGGCAAGAGAGACAATTTTGCTGACCTGCAATCCTGTTTTGCCACACGCATTGCTGAGCGAGGAAAAGGCGAAGTCATCAGGGATTTATTTGCCCTTGTCCCATTCGCTCCTGCAACGACAGCCTTTCATGCACTGATACGGTTGTCTTATGGCTTGCAAGCTGGGCATGATGGGGAAATAGCTGCCAGTCTCGCTGCACTGGTTGCCGCGAACTTTGATATCAGCATCGATATCGAAGCGCGACCAGCAGCCAGTTCGGTTGCATCTGGTTTTTATCAGTTATCGCAAGGCATGAGAGGCAAAACCTATCCAGGCAGGATGATTGCAGAGAAAATGCGGGCAGTCGTCAATGATGAACAATTTTTGCAAATTTTGCCGGGCATGCCTGTCACTGAAAATTTGCTGGATGAACTGGCGCTCTGGGCGATTTCAGCTTATGGGCAAACCAGGGATTTTACGATCTTGCATATAGTCACGGGTGTCAATGCGGCAAGGCAGGTTTTGCCTTATCTCGATCAAAAAACACTGTTCAGCAGGCTGCAAGATTTATGGGTAGCGCTATGCGCAGCATACGTCTCTGTTGGCGCACCAATGCTCGTGTCTGAATCCGTGTATGAAAGCCGCATGCGCGCAAAATACAGGCAACTTTGCTCCTGGTCGGATTTGTTTGCCAGGGCCATAGAAAGCAATGACGACCACGTGATCAAGCTGACTTATACCTGCGCCCTGGAAATCAGCTTGCAGCCCAATTTGCTTTATCAGATGGTGGTCATGGAAATGCTGGAAGATCAAATAGTATCGTTTGCCTGCTGATGCTTGCTACTGTCAAGATGGACAACGCGGTAGGCATTTTTACCACTGCGCTTGACTTCATACATGGCGGCATCGGCTTGACTGAGTAAATCACTGGCATCAAATTCATTTGGGCCGGTATAACTGATCCCTATGCTGGCACCGATTTGCACACACAGGGTTTCATTGATGACGATAGGCTGGCTGGCCAGGGTAATGATTTTTTGAGCAATCTCTTCTGCTTTTTCCAGGTGCGTCAGGTCTTTTAACAAGATGATGAATTCATCACCGCCGAGGCGGGCAATGAAATCTGATCTTCTGACCGTATTGCTGACCAGGCGTGAAAAGTGTACGAGTACCTGATCACCAACCGTATGGCCGTGGCTATCATTGACTTGTTTGAATTTGTCCAGATCTATCATGAGCAAGAAAAAGCCGTGCGCATTGCCATTGGCATATTCCCTGGAGAGGCGGCTGATTTCTTTTTCAAAGCCCAGGCGGTTGTTGATGCCGGTTAAATGATCGGTCACTGCTAGTTGATTGGCACTTTCTTCCTGCGATTTGCGTTCAGTAATGTCGTTCACCAGGCCTTGCAGTATGCCGTCTTCGGCGGGGCTGATGACAAGATTGATCCATTTCTTGCTGCTCGAGCTTGCCAGTTGTATGTAAAAGTCGTCAGACATGATCCTGGCTTCATTGATGGCCGCATCTATCATCAGGTGCAGGCGTAATTCCTGGCCTTCCAGCAATGAAGTCAGGGCATTCGCAATAATGTCTTTGCCACCATGATCGTCAAGACTGAACATGCGCAGGAAGGCCGGGTTGTAAGAGAGCAGTTCACCAGAAAAATTGAGCTGGAAGATGCCGGTTTCTGCATTTTCAAAAATGGTCTGGAATTTTTTCTCACCTATTGCATGCTGGATGCGCAGGGTCCGCTCTTCATTGAGTGTCTTGAGCAGGCTGGCGACCAGGGTATTGACGTCACGTACCAACTGACCGATTTCGTCTTTTTCATTGCCGTCTGGCAGGCCCAGCTTGTCACCGGATTCTGGTGCCAGGGTATGCAGGCGGTCTGATATATTTTTAATCGGCCTGGTAATCATCGTCAGTACGACATACACCACTGCACAAGCCATGGCCAGCGCCTGCAATAACAAGAGATAGACGATGAAGCGCGCCTTGGTTGTGCTCTGATCCCTGATGAAATCAATATTAGGGTCCAGGTGAATTTCGCAGACTTTTTCTTTGGGATTGAATGGAGAATAAACTTCATGCACCAGTTGATTGGATGGGCTGATGCCAGGCAGTATGGCAAGCGCGGATTGATCGCTGCCTTTGACTGGTTTTTTGTCGGCCTGGGCAAGGACTTTACCTTCTGAAATGATTTGCACACGGCTGATGTCGCCATTCTTTAATAATCCGCGTGCGAGCTCTGCTGCCAGATTCTGATCTAGTACAAAGCAGGCTATACTGGCGGTATTTTCAACCGTGCTTAACGATGCCTGCATGCGCTGGCGGGCCTGCTCCTGTTCCGATTGTGCAGAGAAATGATAGCTGAGCAGTGCGAAAAATATACCTACAAGCAGAGCAATACCAAGCACAATGAATGCGCTGCGATAGACAATGCTGGTACGTAGTAGTCTTAACATGCAGGAATCACTTATTGTGTGGGGTCATAGATCATTCTGACCCGTTTATCCAGCTTCTTGCGTTCTATATAGCCTATGGCAGCCTTGTTGCTGCTGACGATGTCCATTACCTCGTCTGCAGATTCTACCTGCGTGGGCGGTGATCCCTGACCAGAAAACATCAACCTTGCCCAATAGGAATTGATTTCAGGCAGATTTTTATTGACCAGCAATGCATAAAACTTCGCTTTTTCGGTATTGGCTGCCGTCATGTCCAGTGGCATCGCATTCATGCCAGATGCCAGCTTGCGGTTTCTGCCCATATACAGGTTGATGACTTCATCCTTGCTCAATTTTTCTATCCCACTTTGTGGATTGGCGATCACCACCAGGTCAGCCTGTGCTGCATGACAACAGCCCCAGAAACCAAGACACAAGAGAAGATGGTAAAGGACTTTCATCATTTTCTCATTAAAAAATGAAATTGTAGGCAATGCTGATCAGTCTGGCTTTTCCATTCCATCCGGGCTGATTATTTCTGACCAAAAAATAGTCATCGGTCTTGATGTTATCTACTTGCAATTTCACATTGCTTTTTTCTGTCAGGTCATAGCGTACTCCGAGAGAAAAAGTGGTCTGGCGATTGTATTGATTATTGATCGCGTCATTGAAGGCTGCTGCGAGCATATCGATATTGGGACTGACACCCAGGGGCAGGCGGCTGGCAGTGTTCTTGTTAACGGGCCTCGATGCCGAGTAAGTAAAATAGGGTGTCCATTGATCGATGCGATAGCCGACAGTCAGGTAGGCTGCCCTGTTGGTGGGGAAAAGCAGGGATGCAGAACTGAGCTGATTGAGCATGAGCTGAGCCTGCAAGGGGCCCTGGTCATAGGCAATACCCGCAGACAGGTAAGTGAATTTTTTGTCAGTGAGTGACAGGTCATTCGCCAGACCGACCGCTGTGGGAATGAAAGCGTTTAGATAAGGTGCACGCAGGTTGTCCAGCAGTGGCTGCAAAGGCGGAAACTCATTCCTGAATTTAAGCTCGCTGTAGCCAATGCGATATATCCAGTTTGAAGTCTGGTATTCAAGATGTCCGCCGAGCAGGCGCGAACGGTTCAGGGATAAGAATTCATCCGGGCTGCCTGTTGAAGTTTTTTCCCTGGCCACACCTGCAAAGACTTTGGCCCGCAATATACCGCCACCCAATGGTGTAGAGAGCACCATGTCACCACCATCGAAGTAGGAAATGATCAGGCTGCCAAAGAAATCAATGGGAGGCCTTACCCATTGATAGGTGTAGCCTACATTGCGTGAATCAGCCAGCAGATAGACATCAAATCCTAGGCGACCTGTGCGCAACTGCAGATTGTCGTTGGGTACATAGCGGGCATATGCCCATGTGACTTCAGGCTGGAATTTATTTGCAGATCTGCGGCTGACAACTTGTAGGGCTGTATCGATATTGTCACTGATGCTCTTGTTGAGCTGGAGGCCGACATTGGAGTCCATGCCAAAATCAGTTTGTCTGGTGTAACCAACGCCGTCGTTCTGCGCCAGGTCGCGGACGATATCAACATTGCGCGTGTTGCTGTGAACGACACCCAATGTGCCAAAACCACTGATGGTAAATGGCTTGCTGTCATCTGCAGCATGCACCTGTATAGCCAGGGTGAGCATGCTAATGCATGGAATAAAATGTAAAAACCTGCTTGACATAGAACCTCACTGTCACGGCAAAGTGCTACACGATCAAAGGCAAGCTGTTTTGTGCAATGTCTGTCAACAGATTTTACAGACACTGCACGGGACTACATGATTATTTTTTCTCAGCGGGTTTTTGTTTGGCGATCACCAAATCTTTTATACCGTTATAAACATCTTCAGTTAATATTTTTTTGCTAAGTAATTCATCTTTACCTTTGTATGGACGCCCTTTGATAATTGCATCGGAGCGTACATCGCCAATTTTAGGCAGGGTTGCCAGCTCTTTTTTTGTCGCGCTATTCAAATCCAGAAGTTCGGTTTTGGCCGATGCTGAAGCCGCCGCAGATGCAGATGTTGCCGCAACAGCAGCGCTAGCCGATGCTTTCTTGGACGCGTCGGCGGCAAAAACGCTGCCGATAGCCATGGTTGTCAGCGTGGTCGCCAACAAGATTGCCTGCCATTGTTTTTTCATCTTTACTCCATCCCAAAAAGTGAAACAGGAGCACGAGGCTCCTGTTTTTTTACAAAGTTCATGAGCGCTGCTGAGTGCAGCATAGCATGTTATTGTGTTTGTACCATCGAATTAATGAATACTGGTGATACGGGTACATCAGACATGCCACCAGCTGTTGTAGTTGGCACGGAATTGATCAAGTCCATGATATCCAGGCCAGTCACAATTTTGCCAAATACAGCATAACCAGTACCAGCAGTCAGTCCATCAAAACCGGTATTGTCAGCGGCATTGAGGTAGAACTGAGCTGTCGCAGAGTTAGGGTCTGTGGTACGTGCCATAGCGATGGTGCCGCGCAGGTTGCTTAGACCATTTGGTGTTTCCAGTTTGATGGCTGGCAGTGTTGTCGGTTGTTGCAAATCAGACGTGAAGCCGCCGCCCTGGACGATAGCGCTCTTGATGACGCGATGGAAAATTTTATTCACATAAAAGCCATTTTCCACATAGTTCAGGAAATTATCGACAGTAACAGGTGCTCTGCCAGGATTGAGCTCAATGACGATTGTGCCCATGCTGGTTGTCATCGTGACTTGTGGCTGCGCAGCCAGTGTCAGGTTGACCAAACCTGAGAACAGGGTCGTACCATTTGCCGCTGTGATGGAGTAAGTCGTTGAGCCAACACCTACCAGTTTGCAGGACAACACGCGCTGGGTAGCCGTACCACCTGGCAATTCTGTAATGGTCAGGCAGGCAGGGATGCTAGCGTTATAGCCCTTGTCCAGATTTTGGCCGGTAATAGTGAAATTGGTCACCTTACGGTAAACAACTTGATCCGTTGTGACTTTTGTCACAGATGGTATAACAGCAGCCGTGTCTGACTTGGAACCGCCGCAGCCGCTAAGTAGTACGATAGATGCACAGGCACCCAAGAGCCATGATGTCGCTTTCAAACTGTTCTCCAAAAATAAGTGAATGGCAGTATTTTACTTTGCTTAGCTCTATTTTTCTCGTCAAGCCGGAAGCTGTTACGATTTCTATACAATTGAGGCTGTCATTTCTTAGATAAGACCTGCAAATGGAAGCACGCTGAGTTTTTCGCCAGCAGTAATATTGCCTTGTTCATCATCCAGGATAATCATGCAATTTGCTTCTGACATGGAGCGCAAAATGCCTGAACCCTGTGAACCTGTAATACTGACACCAAGCTCGCCATCCTCACGTATGGACAATATGCCGCGCTGATATTCTGTTCGCCCCGGCCGTTTGCGTACGTTTGCGTTCGATTTGACGCGGAATATGGGCAGGGGAACTATTTCTGCTCCGCCCAGTTGCTGCAAAGCCTGGCGCGCAAAAAAATAAAAAGAAACCATGAGGGCAACCGGGTTACCTGGCAGGCCAAACAGGTAGGCAGCTTTGCCTGTCGATGTGACTTTGCCAAAGGCCATGGGGCGACCAGGGCGCATGGCGATGGTCCAGAAGGCAACCTCGCCCAGCCTGCGCATCAACTGTCGGGTATGGTCAGCATCGCCAACAGAGACGCCCCCAGAAGTGATGATGGCATCTGCATTTTCGCAGGCGCTACGCATCGCTGCTTCAAGCGCGTCGGGATTGTCCTGAATCACGCCCATATCCAGCACCTCACAACCCATGCGTACCAGCATGCCATACAGGGTGTAACGATTGCTGTCATACACACAACCGCTTTCCAGTGTTTCGCCCAAAGAGCGCAATTCATCACCGGTAGAAAATATGGCGACCCGCAGCCGTCTCTGTACGCTGACTTCGGGGATGCCCAGAGAGGCAAGCAGGCCGAGGTCCGCTGGCGTCAGTATCTTGCCTTTATGCAGGGCGACTGTGCCTATGGCCAGGTCCTCACCTTTGAGGCGGCGGTTGTCGCCTGCGCGCAAACTGCCTGCGCTTATTCTGATTTCATCGTCACTGATTTTTGTCGTGAATTCTTGCGGTATTACCGTATCGCAAGCCGCTGGCATGAGTGCGCCTGTCATGATGCGTACACATTGCCTGTACCCGACCATACCAGTGAATTCTGCGCCTGCCATCGCTGTGCCTGTGATTTTGAGCTCCAGTTCCAGGCCGTCTGCTACATCTTCACCCCGCAAGGCATATCCATCCATGGCTGAGTTGTCGTGGCCAGGGACGTTGATCGGGGAAATGATGTCGGCAGCGAGTACGCGCCCAAGGGCCTGGCGTATGGTGAGTTTTTCTATTCCGCAAACAGGCTGGACATAGGCGCGCATGATATCTTGTGCCTGTTGGACTGTAAGGGCGTTGGGATTGTAATCAGACATACTTGCGGTGATGTCTTGCAGCTTGGCGGCTATTCCTGAGGCGGTATTCATATCAGTTGTCAAGTTCCTGTAATTCTTCCAGCGTATTGATATTCCTGAATGCTGCCTTGTCCTCAAACAAGACTTCGCCTATTTGCAGGCACGCATGCCAGGTCAGCATTTTGCGCCCGCCATTCTCAAGATAAGTTGTCAATCTGGGCAGTACACTGGTTTTCATGAGTGCAAAAACAGGATGAGCTTGTTTTTGCAGAATGCCGTTGTGGTTTTCCAAAGTCGCGGCTACAGCCAGGTCGCCATTGTGTTGTCGCAGTGCAGACCATAAACGCTCAGCCAGATCTGCTGGTAAAAAAGGTGAATCGCAGGGCGCACAAAGCAAATAAGGTGTTGTGCAATGTAGCAAGCCAGTCTGTATTCCCGCCAGCGGGCCAGCAAAACCTTGCATATGGTCTGCATAGACTGGGGAGCCAAACTCTTTATAGGTATCAAGGTTTTGGTTTGCGCTGATCATGGTAGAGGCTGTTTGCGCTGCCAGTCTTTGCAGGACATGTAAAGCCATGGGCTTGCCGTGCAGGTATTGCAAGCCTTTATCTTTATCACCCATGCGTGCGCTGCGACCACCTGCGAGTACCAGGCCGGTGATAAGCTCTTTGTCCAGGGAATGGCTTGAATTTGACACTGAAATCGACTTGCTGAAATCTAAAGTACTTATGATACTGTTATCAGCCACCTATGTAAGACATTTCTATCTTCTTTTGCTGCTGGCTAGCAGTATTCTGGCTACGCAATTCAGAATAGCGGTCTGTACGTTGTTGCCAAATCTGTGCAATGACATTCGCAATTGCCAGATCCGGGAGTTGATCAGGGTCACGCAATAAGCTGCGCAAATCATGTCCATGGCTGGCAAACAGGCAGGTGTAAAGCTTGCCTTCAGTTGAAAGTCTGGCTCTGCTGCAGTCGCGGCAAAAAGCCCCGGTTACGCTGGAGATGAATCCCAGCTCACCCTGGCCGCTCTGGCTTTCTGCATGACGCCAGCGTGTGGCTGTCTCACCCGTGTAGTTGGCATCCAGGGCAAGCAAGGGCATGCCTGCATCCTGGATGCGTTGTACGACTTGCGAGGAGGGGATGACTTCATCGAGTTTCCAGCCATTGGAAGCCCCTACATCCATGTATTCTATGAACCTGAGGATATGCGGCTTGTCCTTGAAATAACGAGCCATGGGGACGATTTCATGATCGTTCAAGCCTGCCTTGACGACCATATTGATCTTCACTGGCCCTAGCCCGGCAGCTTCAGCTGCGGCTATGCCTTCCAGCACTTCATTTACCGAGAAATCGACATCATTCATGCGCTGGAAAATAGCATTGTCCAAGGCGTCCAGTGACACGGTTACCCGCGTCAGCCCAGCATCTTTCAAGCTTTGTGCCTTGCGTGCCAGCAGTGATCCATTGGTTGTCAGCGTCAGGTCAAGCGGTTTTCCATCGATAGTGCGGAGCTTGGTCAGCATTTCTATCAGGTGTTCCAGATGTTTGCGCAATAATGGTTCACCGCCGGTCAGGCGTATTTTCTTGACGCCATGCGCCACAAATATACGGGCGATACGGGCGATCTCTTCAAAATTCAGCAGGGATTTATGCGGCAGGTATTGGTAGTCTTTATCAAAGACCTCTTTGGGCATGCAGTAAACACAGCGGAAGTTGCAGCGGTCTGTGACGGAAATGCGTAGATCATGCAAGGGGCGTGACAAGGCATCCTGCAATTGACCATCTGGTGTTGTTAATACTTCTGGAACAGACAATGCTGGGCGGAAGCGTGTTAATTCTGATAGCGGAATAAATTTTTCCGTCATGGCTGGAGCTGGTAATTTTTATGCTTAATAAAGAACAATAGCATGACTTGGAATCTCATGTGACTGCGCAGGCTGGTATTGAATTTAAACCAACAGAGACAGGATGTATCCCGCGCAGGCGCAAGCTGCCAGCAGCTTGACGGTGGATAGCTTGAATTTGAAAGCTGCAATGGCGGCAAGGGTAGTGAGTATGATGGCTTGAATATCCAGGTGTGATGCATCTTTACAAAAGACATGGCTGGCAAACAGCCAGGCCAGGCTGGCTATGACGCCAACTACTGCTGCTGAAATGGCATTCAGGGGCGCATGCAGATACACTCTTTTTCGACTGGATTCAACCAGTGGGCCACCTGCCAGAATGAAAATAAAAGAAGGCAAAAAAGTGAAGAAACAGGCAACGCTGGCTGCCAGGCTTGCCGCCAGTAGTAGATGATCTCCTCCTAAAAACGCCTGGTTCCAGCCGCCAATAAAACCAACAAAAGCAACTATCATGATCAAGGGGCCTGGCGTGGTTTCACCCAGGGCCAGACCGTCCATCATTTGTGCTGTGGTCAACCAATGATATTGCTCAACTGCTGCCTGCATCATATAAGGCAGCACTGCATAAGCACCACCAAAACTGAACATGGCAGCCTTGGTAAAAAAACTGGCCATATTTGTTAAAGGATGGGGTAGGCCAAAACTGAATGCCAGCAACAGCCACACTGTAATAGCAAGCAATATCCCCAGGCCTGAGGTGATGAGCAGCTTTAACCAGGAAAAACGTGCATGAACTGGTGTCGGTGTGTCGTCACCGATGATGGCGGGCTGGTGCGGGTGCCTGGTTTGATCAGGGTCGGACTTTACGGGATTGCAATGTTTGCGAAATATCAGGCCGGTACATGCAGCAGCCATGATTACCAGAGGGAAGGGGAGATGTAACCAGGCTATGGCAACAAAGCCCGCTATCGCCACTATCACCAATACCTTGCTCTTCAAGGTGCGTTGTGCGATGCGCCAGGCAGCAGCTAGAACTATCGCAACTACTGCAGGCTTGATGCCACTCATGATTGCTTGAACTGCAGTATTGTCGCCAGCAGCCATATATATCCAGGACAGCAGGATCAATATCAGAAGTCCGGGCAAGACAAATAGCAGGCCAGCCATGATGCCGCCCCTGGTCTTGTGCATGAGCCAGCCTATGTATATCGCGAGCTGCGTCGCTTCAGGTCCAGGCAAGAGCATGCAGTAATTCAGGGCATGTAAAAAACGTGCTTCGGATATCCAGCGACGCTTTTCCACAAGTTCTGCATGCATCAATGCAATTTGTCCCGCTGGTCCACCAAAGCTGATGAATCCCAGCCTGAGCCAGTACAGGAATGCAGCTTTCAGTGGGATTTCGTGATCTGGCAAGGGCAATACTTTCTATATCTTGCTGACGAATATTCTGCCAGTAATGACCATTTATCTGGTGATGCTCATAAAAAAACCGGCAATCAGAATGAAAGCCGGTTTTTTCTTAGACCCGTACAAAAGATTTGCTACGGGTCATTTGCTCATATCATGAGTGACGTGTTTCCACCATCACCAATGGTTCATCAGCAACAGCTGGTAGTGGTTTGCGTTCGCGAGGAATACGTGCCGGTGCTACCAATTTTTCTGCTTCTGCTTTGGCGGCTTGCAGCTTCACAGGATCGGTGCTGGCCAATTCCAGCCCGGCATTTTTCAGCATACTATGCAAGGATTCCAAAGGCATGGTTGCATCCAGCGGTTTTGCTGGTGGCGTATCAACTACTGGCGTATCGACTACCTGAACTGGCGCGATGTCAACCGCTACAGCTTGAGGAATAACTTCTGCCGGAGCAGAGATGATTACCTCAGGAACTAATGCTGGCTCAGTGGCAATGACAACTGTAGCGGCCGCAGCTACAGTAGCAGTTGTGCTTGCTTCTGCTGGAGTAGTCACTACGGGAGCTTCAGGAGTTGCTGGTACGCCGATGGTTTCCTGAGGCGCAATAACTGCTACAGGTGCCGTAACGGCAGGTGCCTCAGGTGCAATTGCTACTGCATCACCAGTACTGACTAAGGCATCAGCAACATGGGCAGGAGCGCTTGTCACCGGAGTTGGCTCGGATGATGCTGTGTTTACTGTTTCAGCAAAGGCAACAGGCTGCATGGCTTCAACAGCATGGTTTACCGTACTGTTAGTCACGACTGGCGTTGCATCCGCAGGAGCGACTGCTGTGCTCGCTACGTCCGCATCGTTACTTGCATTAGCATCGACTGCTTCGCTGCCATCAATCGGCAATTCACCTTGCTCATTGACTTGCTCGTTACCATCACGGTCGCGGCGGTTACGGTTGCGGCCACCACGACGGCGACGACGACGGCGTTCTTCGCCTTGCTCGCTGTTATCGTTTTCGGCACCAGATTCCAATGCTTCAAGTTGTGGTGCGGCAGGCATGACATCCACAGGCACAGGATCTACATGCTTGTGGATAGGTTCTTCCTTGCTTTCCTGCGCCTGGTTTTCCTTGCGCTCGTCACGTTGACGTTGCTGACGTTCGCGGCGGGTTTCCTGGGATTCTCGCTCTTCACGCGGCGGCTTAGGTGCTTTTGGCGGGCGTGGATTTTCCACGGCTACTGGTTTGGCTGCTTCTTGCTCTGGCTTTTCAGTTTTTTCTGCCTTCGCTGGGCGGTCTTCGCGTTCATCACGGTCGCGGTTGCGGCGATTGCGATTACGTTGGCCATTGCCACTTCCATTGCGTGGGCCACGGGCAGTGCGGTCACGCTCAGCCGTCTTTTCTTCTGCTGGTTTTGCTGCATCTATTTTGGCTGCTGGCTCAGATTTGCCGAACAGGAAGCCAAACAATTTGCCGAAGAAGCCAGGTTCTGCTGGAGTTGCAACTGGTGCAACGACCACTGGGGCAATTTCTTTGCGCTCAACGATAGGAGCAGTCTCAGGCGTGATGCTCTTGACCATGGCTTCCTGACGTGGCTTGACGTCTTCTTTCTGACGTTTGCTATAGCCGATGTCGGTATCAGCCTGCTCAGCCATTGCATAGCTGGCGTGGTGGTCTTCAAGGCGCGGATCATCTGTTTTCAGCCGATCCAGCTTGTAATGTGGAGTTTCCAGATGCTTGTTGGGGATCAGGATGACAGTCACGCGATGGCGCGTTTCTATCTTCAGGATCTCGCCACGTTTTTCATTCAGCAGGAAAGCGGCAACGTCAACAGGTACCTGGACGTGGATCGCTGCTGAGTTTTCCTTCATTGCTTCTTCCTGGATAATGCGCAGGACTTGCAGGGCAGAAGATTCGGTGTCGCGGATATGGCCAGTGCCATTGCAACGTGGGCAAGTGACATGACTGCCTTCGGACAGTGACGGGCGCAGGCGCTGACGTGACAACTCCATCAGGCCAAAACGGGAAATTTTGCCCATTTGCACGCGGGCGCGGTCATAGCGCAGGGCATCTTTCAGGCGTGTTTCAACTTCGCGCTGGTTCTTGGCGTTTTCCATGTCGATAAAATCGATCACGATCAAACCACCCAAGTCACGCAAACGCAATTGACGGGCTACTTCTTCAGCAGCTTCCAGATTGGTATTGAAGGCTGTCGTCTCGATATCGCCACCACGGGTGGAGCGGGCCGAGTTGACGTCCACAGATACCAGGGCTTCCGTATGATCGATAACGATCGCGCCGCCAGATGGCAATGGTACCGTGCGGGAATACGCCGTTTCGATCTGATGTTCAATCTGGAAACGAGAAAACAGCGGTACATCGTCGCTATAACGTTTAACGCGATGCACCATGTCAGGCATCACATGGCTCATGAACTGCTGAGCTTGTTCGTAAATCTCATCTGTATCGATGAGAATTTCACCAATGTCAGGCTGGAAATAATCGCGGATAGCGCGGATGACCAGGGAAGACTCTTGATAAATCAGGAAGGCGCCTGGGGAAGATTTGCCAGCACCTTCAATGGCACGCCAGAGTTGCATCAGGTAATTCAAATCCCATTGCAATTCGTCGACATTGCGGCCTATGCCGGCAGTGCGGGCAATCACAGACATGCCGCCTGGCAAGTCCAGTTTGTCCATGGTTTCACGCAATTCCTGACGGTCTTCACCTTCAACACGGCGGGAAACACCACCACCACGCGGGTTGTTAGGCATCAAGACCAGATAGCGGCCTGCCAGGGAGATGAACGAGGTCAGGGCAGCACCCTTGTTGCCACGCTCTTCTTTTTCGACCTGGACCATGATTTCCTGGCCTTCGCGCAGCGCTTCTTTAATCGAAGCATTGCGTACATCCACGCCTTCTTTGAAATAGGTGCGGGCAACTTCTTTGAAGGGGAGGAAACCGTGACGTTCTTCGCCGTAGTTGACGAAACAGGCTTCAAGGGAAGGCTCGATACGAGTGATCACGCCTTTGTAGATATTGGACTTGCGCAGCTCGCGACCAGCAGTCTCGATATCAATGTCAATGAGTTTTTGCCCATTGACAATGGCAACGCGCAACTCTTCTTGCTGCGTCGCGTTGAACAGCATACGTTTCATGTTTTTACTCCGTGACCTGTTGGTCATCTTGTGTTGCCATCCATTGAAGGGGCAACTGTACTGATACGGGATGTACGCGGGACCGGAGTGTCTGAGGGGGAGGGAAATGCCTGAAGCAAAACAGGGCGGGGTCTATATGGCCATGAAAAGCCAAATAGAACTGTTGATATGGCAATACGGCCATCTGTTTTGCGTTGGGCGCGGACAATCAAGATAAATCAAGTTCGAGTGCACATGTCCCCCGCGTTGACTGACTTGCTTATTGATTGAACAAGCAAGTACAACGCCAGGCGATGCGCAACTTTGGTGCCAGACCATCTTATTTTGTTGTGTCTGGCGGAATCGACCCTATTACCTCAACCATCAACCGGCAAGCTCACTGGTTCATATGTAAACCCGCGCCTCTTGCCAGACTAATATCCTTACAATTCAAACTCTCTGATCCAACTTCATTTGTCTATGCCCGATAACAACAATTGGCTGCTACCTTGACCTGCAAATGACGCTGCATACACATCTTTTCCATCAAATTTGCAAACAGGCGAGGCCGATGGACATGCCCCTGTGTAAAATAGGCGTTTATTCCTCTTACACTGCTAAAGCATAAAATGCTGAAGCGAAAATGATTATATATTCAAAATGAAGGACTTAGCGACAATTAATAGGGGAGCACATCAAATTCAGATGGAAAAGACTCCCCCTCAGCAGCCTTCGGCCTCACAACCCAAAGTTCAGATGCTCACGATCTCGGAAGAAGAGGCGGGGCAGCGCATCGATAATTTCTTGCTACGCATCTGCAAAGGCGTGCCAAAAAGCCATGTATACCGAGTGTTGCGATCAGGCGAGGTGCGCGTCAACAAAGGCCGCATAGACCAGTTGTACCGCCTGGTGGAAGGCGATGTTGTCCGTATCCCGCCAATCCGCATGGCAGAAGTCGGCGAACAAGTCGTGCCCAAGCATGAATTTCCTATCTTGTTTGAAGATAATCATTTATTGATTATTAATAAACCAGCTGGTGTAGCCGTACATGGTGGCTCGGGCATCAGTTATGGCGTGATTGAGCAGTTGCGTGCTTCCAGGCCAGATGCCAAGTTCCTTGAGCTAGTGCACAGGCTGGACAGGGAAACTTCCGGCATACTTTTATTGGCAAAGAAACGCAGCGCCTTGACAAATCTGCACGAGCAAATGCGTGATGGTGTTACGGACAAGCGCTATCTGACGCTGGTACATGGCGACTGGAAAAATGCCCGCCAGCATGTCAAGCTGGCCTTGCATAAATATTCAACAGCAGAAGGTGAGCGCCGCGTGCGGGTGCAGGCCGATGGCATGGCTTCGCATACGGTCTTTACTTTGCAAAAAAAATACCGCGATTTTGCCTTGCTGGAAGCTGAGCTGAAAACCGGGCGCACCCATCAAATTCGCGTTCATCTGTCAGCGAGTGGCTTTGCTATTGCGGGTGATGATAAATATGGTGACTTTTCCTTGAATCGTGCTTTGTTGAAAGCCGGTGAAGGGCGTGGCGCATTGAAACGCATGTTCCTGCACGCACACCAGATCAGTTTCGTCCATCCCGAGACGGGCAAGACTGTGACTGTAAATGCAGGCTTGCCCAAGGAATGTGAAGATTTTCTGAAAAGCCTGGCTTAGTGCCTGTTGAGGAAAAGTCTTAATGGTTTAGTAATGGTATGATGCTGTTATTGATGAGAAACATGTCGCGCATGCTGATGTGTGCGCGTTTATTGAATATATGGCAAAAAAGCAATTTGATTTAATTGTATTCGACTGGGATGGCACTTTGATGGACAGTACTGCTGCCATCGTCATCTGTATACAGTCTGCAGCGAAAGACCTTGGCTTGCCAGTTCCCAAAGAAGATATTGCTTCTTATGTCATAGGCCTTGCCTTGCCTGAAGCAATACAGGTGGCCATGCCTGGCATAGATCCTAAACTCTATCCAAAGGTGGTTGACCGCTTCCGTCATCACTTCTTGACCAGGGATCATGAGCTACCCCTGTTTAAAGGTGTCAGAGAAATGTTGGCCGAACTGGCGCAAGAGGGTTACTTTCTGGCAGTAGCTACTGGTGCGAGCCGGGTAGGCCTGAGTCGCGCCTTGCATACTGCCAAACTGACCTCAGTGTTTGATGCGACCCGTTGTTCCGATGAGACATTTTCCAAGCCGCACCCCGCGATGTTGCAGGAGTTAACGCGTGAACTTGGCCAGGATATGCGCCGCACTGTCATGATAGGTGATACCACCCATGACTTGCAGATGGCTAGTAATGCCGGCGCCGCAGCGATTGCGGTTGAGTATGGAGCGCACGACGTGCTTGCACTGCAAAACATGCAGCCCTTGTTTTCTGCGAAAGATGTTGCGCAGTTGCATGAATGGTTGCGTGACAATGCCTGAAGATATGCATCAGATACGCGGTAAATAAGAGGTAGGGATGAAGTCAATTTCCGTATGCAATTCAGATGAATTGATAGAAGGTGGCAAGGGGGTGCGCTTTCCTGTCACCGCTGGCAGTGATGATGCTGTCGGCTTCGTCATTCGTTATGACGGCGTAGTGCATGGTTACTTGAACCGCTGTGCCCATGTGCCGGTGGAGCTTGACTGGAATCCTGGCGAATTTCTGGAATCCAGCGGTCTGTACATCATGTGCGCAACCCATGGCGCGATTTACCAGCCAGATACCGGCTATTGTACTGGCGGCCCTTGTCGAGGTGGACGTCTGCGAAAAATTAATGTCAGTGAAGAAGAAGGGCAGATTTACTGGCATCCCGATGATTATATACAAGCTGTCATTGCCTGATTTCTGGAAAAATTATGGATGAGCAATTATCGAATTTGCCAATGGGCGAAAGCGAAAAAAAAGAAACAGGCTGGGAGCGTCAGCTTTTGGAAAAGCTGGCGACGGACTCCCTGCGTGAGCAGCGACTGCGCCGACGCTGGAGTATCTTTTTCAGGTTCGCATTTCTGTCGGTAGTTATTTTCGCGTTTTACTATTTCAGCGATTATGCAACGGGTGAAATGGAAAACCTTGGTCATCACACGGCCCTCATAGAAATTGACGGCACCATAGAGTCTGAAGGTTCGGGCAGTGCGCATACAGTAATCCCCGCGTTGAATCGCGCTTTTGCTGATCCCGGCTCAGTTGCAGTCGTTATTCGCATCAATAGTCCGGGTGGTAGTCCTGTGCAGGCTGGCATGATCAATGATGAAATGGGCAGGCTGCGCAAAGAATACCCGGAGAAAAAATTGTATGTCGTGGTAGATGAAATTTGCGCATCTGGTGGCTATTACATTGCTGTTGCAGCCGATAAAATTTTCGTCAATAAAGCCAGTGTCGTCGGTTCTATTGGTGTACTCATGGACGGCTTTGGCTTTACTGGCCTCATGGATAAACTGGGCGTAGAACGCCGTCTCATGACGGCAGGTGAAAACAAGGGTTTCATGGACCCATTTTCACCGCAAACAGAAAAGCAAAAAGCATTTTCCCAAACCATGCTCAATGAAATTCACCAGCAATTCATTGATACAGTCCGTGCTGGCCGTGGCCCGCGCTTGAAAGAAACGCCAGAAATGTTTTCTGGCCTGTTCTGGATAGGTAGCAAGGCTGTGCAAATGGGTCTTGCTGACGATTTTGGTTCTGTTGATTCCGTCGCACGCGATATTATCAAGGTCGAAAATATCGTTGATTACACCCAAAAAGAAGGTCTGCCTGAACGTGTCCTGAAGAAATTTGGCGCTTCTATTGGTGCCAGTGCAGCAACTACATTATTAAAGGGAAATACTCCCAGCTTGCGCTAAATTTGCTATTTAGTTTGGTTGATTTTCTTAATCCTGTTGGCTGCTTGCATAGTTATTTTTTTCTTCCACTCGTTCTCGAGTTGGCATATATTAGGGGCGTAACTGGTTCAAAAGAAGGAGGTCGATATACAAAATAAATTTTTGTATCCTAGGCGGATTGAATTTGAGCTCCGGTAATGTCTTGTGTGCCGGTTATTATGAAGTGGATAGTCTACAATTTGTGAAGTACCCATCCGTTTATAGTTCACGGACCTGAGGTTTCTTGGATTCCTCGCTGAGTTAGCAGCAGTAGCAACGGTAGTAACGTAATAGTAGCGAATTAGCATCCATGAAATAAAAGAAACGGTAGTGCAACGCTACCGTTTTTTTATGCCCGCATCCCTCTCTTAAACTTGATGTGAATCAAGTCTTGTCTTTTTTTCTTCTGTAATATCAGAGCAATCTATTTTGTTGACTTATCTACGTATCTGGCAAACATGGCTTTTGCATTTTCATCGCTTTTAGAAACGACGCTTTTCGCTTTTAAAACAAGTGAAAAGACAAACTGTTTTCATTGCGGTGAAAGAATGCGCAAAAGCAAGGCGTTGATGGCTCACTTCGATAGTCGCACGCAGCCAGTATGTTGTCATGGTTGCCTCGCGGTTTTACATGCCGTAGAGAAAAACAATTTGGTGGCTGCGTATATGGAGAATAAAGCCGGCCAGACGGTTGCCGGGTAAGGTCATGCGCAATTCAAACGAGGTCCTGCTAAACGTTGATGAAATAAGCCAGCAGCCACATTTAGTCAGCGAAAAATTGAATCTCTCAGGCATGCGGTGTGCTGCTTGTGTGCAATTAATCGAATTCCGCATCAGACAATTGCCAGGTGTCACTTCCTTCAAGATCACTCCTGCAAGTCATCGCGCCGATATTTCCTGGAATGCCGAATTGCTGACGCTTAAGCGTATCCTGACTGCTGTCACCGATCTTGGTTATGGTGCCTTGCCGGCCAGTCAATCGCCAGATGAGCAAGAGCAAAAAGAGAACAAGAGTGCCCTGTGGCGTCTTTTCGTCGCTGGTTTCGCCATGATGCAGGTGATGATGTATGCCTTTCCTGCCTACCTTGTTCCTGTGCCGCAAATTGATGGCGATTTGACGCCAGATGTCGATAAGCTGCTGAAGCTGGCTAGCATGATTATCACGGTTCCCGTCATCCTTTTCTCTGCATCCCCCTTCTTTTCTTCTGCATGGCGTGATTTGAAAAATCGCCACATAGGCATGGATGTGCCAGTTTCTCTTGGCATATTGCTGACCTTCTTTGCCAGCGTCTGGGCGACTTTTCATGGTGGTGCCGTATATTTTGATTCGGCCATCATGTTTGTTTTTCTCTTGCTGGGTGCACGTTTGATTGAATCCAAAGTGCAAAAGCGCACGACCGCAGCATTGAGAGTATTGACGCAATTGTCGCCAGCAATGGCGCAACGCTATATCAATTATCCGCAACTCTTACTTGAGACTGTTGACGTCGCTGTCTTGCGAACAGGTGATTATCTGATGGTTGCTGCCGGTGAGCATATTCCTGCCGATGGTGTGGTTATCGCCGGCGATAGCAGTTGTGATGAGGCCTTGATGACGGGGGAGTCTTTGCCAGTCAGCAAAACAGCAGGCAGCAATGTTCTGGCCGGATCGGTGAATATTCAAGGTGCATTGGTGATGCAGGCAAAGCTGGTAGGTGGTGCCACCCAATTGTCAGCCTTGATCGGCATGATGGAATCAGCTTCGTTGGAAAAGCCACCGCTGGTCTTGCTGGCAGATAAACATGCCAGCCGTTTTTTGATCGTCATACTTTTTCTGGCGTTTTTTAGCGGCATAGTCTGGTGGCAAATAGATACTGACCGCGCCTTGTGGATCGCCATCAGCATCATCGTGGTGACTTGTCCATGTGCTTTGTCTCTGGCAACGCCTGGCGTCATGTCGGCGGCCACTGGTATCCTGGCTAAAAATGGCGTGTTGCTGGCAAAATCAAAAGCCATACAAGCTATGGCATCGGCCACGCATATTGTCTTTGATAAAACCGGCACGCTGACCATGGGGAAATTGCAGGTCAGGGAAATGCTGTCGACTGATGACGTGTGCGTCACTGCAGCAATTGCCATGGCGCTGGCCTGTCAATCTACGCACCCGGTATCCAAAGCAATTGGCGATTATCTGGCGCAAAAAAAATTGAATCAAGGTATGCCGGGTTTTCATAAAGTAAGAGAGGTGCTGGGAGGTGGCATCGAAGCTGAATTTGAAGGGCAAATTTATCGCCTGGGTAGTGTGGGATTTGCCCGTGAATTGCATGCTCAGGAAATATCTATCCCCGTTGGTTTTGCAGGACAAACATTGACTGTGCTGGCGAATGAATATGGCAATCTCTTATGGTTCGCACTCGATGACATACTGCGTGACGATGCAATTGAAGCGATCAGGAATTTAAAAGGCAAGGGCAAGAAAATCTTGCTTTTATCTGGTGACCGCTTAGACGTGGTCAATAAAATTGCTGCGCAATGCGATATTCGGGAGGTCTATTCTGGACTGAGCCCGGCAGGTAAATATCAGATAGTGCAAAAACTGCAGACCAATGGTGCCGTAGTAGTCATGGTTGGTGATGGCATGAATGATGGGCCTGTGCTGGCACTGGCAGACGTATCAGTAGCGATGGGGCAAGGGGCACCAATTTCACAATCCCGTAGTGACATATTATTGATGTCGAATCGCTTGCTGGATCTAAGCTTTGGCATGAAAGTAGCCAATACGGCCTATACGCTGATACGCGAAAATCTCGCCTGGGCTGTACTTTATAATGTAGTGGCGATACCCGCTGCCATGTGTGGCTGGCTTGAGCCCTGGCATGCAGCATTGGGTATGTCGCTGAGCTCGCTGATTGTTGTAATGAATGCGTTGCGCCTGTATTTGTTGCCCAACCCAATTTACATGACGCAAGATTGATATAAAGATCGGCGTAAAAATTTATGGATATACTTTATTTGCTGATACCGCTGAGCCTGGTGCTTGTGTTTGCCATTGGTGCGGTATTCTGGTGGGCAGTCAATCATAAACAGTTTGATAGCCTGGAAGACCAGGGGCAAAGAATTGTCGACGATGTGGATGGCTGAGTTTTTAAAATGTGTTCAAGCGTCAATGGGATTTTGAATTGCAAAACGCAAGATTTGACGCGCAGAATGATAGAAATCCGATTCGCCAATATCATTTTGTTCAATTTGTCTGGCTTTGGCGTATTCCACAAAATTCCTCGCAATTGATTTCCCATAGGCTGGGTCATAATGCTGTTCTAGCAGTTCTTTGACTAACTGTGTGAGTTCACCAGCTTGCGCCATTTGCTTCCAGCCAGAAATTTTCTCTTTGCCGTGTAGTGCGGTCAGAAAATGCAATTGTTTATTCAGGCTTTCTGTATCGTGCATGAAGTGAGCATATTCTTCCACCAAGAGCTCCACTCTTTTTTCTAAGGGTAAGTGAACTTGAATACAGCCTGAGGCGCGCATGGCTTGCATCAGATTTTCTGGTACCCGGAGATTGCCAATTTTTTTACTTTCTGCTTCTACGTAAATCAATTTCTGTTCATCAAATAGCTGCAGCTGTTCAAAAATACGGCTCTCGAATTTTTTTTGCGAGGGTTGCGCATGCTCGGGAATATCACCTAACACTGAGCCACGATGGGCGGCTATTTGTTCCAGGTCCAGCACTTGTGCACCGAGACCTGCCAATGTTTGCAAACACCGGCTCTTGCCACTGCCCGTGGGGCCGCATAAGACCCGCCACTGGAGTTGTTGCAATCCGTCACTCAGGTTCTGATTGACAAATTGCCTGTATGCCTTGTAGCCACCATTCAATTGCGCGACTGGCCATCCTATCCTGGCAAGGATATGGGCCATGGCGCCACTGCGGTTGCCGCCGCGCCAGCAATAAATCAAAGGCTTCCAGTCACGGGGTTTATCCTGAAAGAAGTTCTCTATATGTCGTCCTATATTCTTTGCAACCAATGCTGCACCCAGACGTTTGGCTTCAAATGAACCTACTTGCTTGTACATGGTGCCAACGATAATACGTTCTTCGTTGTCCAGCACTGGGCAATTGATGGCGCTGGTAATGTGGTCTTCGGCAAATTCGGCAGGGCTGCGCACATCAATGATGGTGTCAAATTCTGCACGCCGCTTGAATACTTCTGGAAAATCCAGCAGTTCAGGGTATTTCATCATCTTATTTACTCAGCAAAGGCTGCAAGTGTGGCCAGACATTATTGAGTATGTTTGGGTGCGCTTCTGCGATCGGATGAATGCGGTCTACCTGAAACAGGTTTTCTTTTTCGGCTATCCCTTCCAGCAGAAAGGGGACCAATGCAATCTTGTTAGCCTTGGCCAGTTTTTCGTAGAGCGAAAAGAAACGTTCAGAATAATCGGGCCCGTAATTGGGTGGAATTCTCATGCCGACTAATAAGACTTTGCTGTGCTGTGCCTTGACCATGTCTATCATTGCCTTGAAATTATCTTCTGAGGCTTTAAGTGATAAACCTCGCAAAGCGTCATTGCCACCTAACTCTATGATGACTACCTCAGGATGATGCCTTTCCAGCAGGCTGGTTAATCGGGCTTTGCCACCACTGGTGGTGTCGCCACTGATGCTCGCATTGATCACAGTTGCAGGTATATTTTTTTGCTGCAAGCGCTGCTCCAGCAAAGCTACCCAGCCTTTACCGCGCATCAGGCCATATTCGGCTGATAAACTATCGCCGAGCACAAGGATGGTTTTTGATGCAGAATGAGCAGGTAAAGTAGTGAAAGTGAATATAGAAAACATCACAAACATCAGGGCTTGTTTTGACAACCTGCTGACGTGACCTGACAATTGAGTAAAAAGCATACGCAAAGACCTTATGGAATCAAACAAAGCAGCAATAGAAGTAAAGCACCTGAGCAAGCGCGTAGCGGATGCCACGGGCGAGCTCAGTATCCTGAATGGCATAGATTTTACCGCGCAAGCCGGGCAGACGCTTGCAATTGTTGGTGCCTCTGGTTCAGGCAAGTCAACTTTGCTGGGCATACTTGCTGGTCTGGATACCCCAACGGAAGGCAAGGTCTTGCTTGATGGGGTGGATATTTTTGATTTGACAGAGGATGGAAGGGCACAATTCCGCAAGGAAAATCTGGGTTTTGTATTCCAGTCCTTTCAATTATTGATGCATCTGAATGCCCTGGAAAATGTCATGCTGCCATTGGAATTGCGCGGTGACAAGCAGGCGCGCGCCAAGGCAGAAAAAATGCTGGAGCATGTCGGGCTGGGTTCCAGACTCAGGCATTACCCCAAGTTTTTATCAGGTGGCGAACAGCAAAGGGTAGCACTGGCGCGCGCTTTTGTGACCGAGCCACCTTTGCTGTTTGCTGATGAACCCACTGGCAGCCTGGACGCTGCCACAGGTGAAGCGATTATCAACCTGATGTTTACTTTGAACCGTGAACGCGGCTCTACCCTGGTGCTGGTCACCCATGATTTGTCGATTGCAGCGAGATGCGGCAGGGTGCTGACTATCAGTGCTGGTCATTTGCGCTCGGACACTTTAAATGCCTGATGGCGTAAGGAATTACTTCAGGTTTCCGTCCCAGTCGTAAGTCTTGATACTGCCATTGCTATAAGCCGCCAGCCAGCCTCCCCGCTTATCCTGGTCTTCGCAATCCCAGTCCGGCAATACATATCTGGTTTTTTCACCGCTCATATGTACGGCTGGTCTGTGGGTGTGGCCATGTATCATGGTGCTGGCACTCGTTTGCAGGAACAGTGCAGCGATGGCATCTGCATTGACATCCATGATGGCGACAGATTTCTGTTTTTGTTCCATCTTGCTTTCGGTGCGCAAGCCTTCAATGATTTTTTTGCGCTGATCAAGCGGCATGGCCAGAAAAGTCTTTTGCCATTCCATTTGCCTGACTTGCGTACGGAATTTCATGTAAGCGTGATCATCTGTACACTGTGCATCGCCATGAGCAATCACTATTTTTTTTCCAGCCAAATCAATTACTGTGGGGTCTTCCAATAATACTGCGCCAGTCGCTGTAGAAAAATCGCGACCTATCAAAAAGTCACGGTTACCTGCTATCCAGTACAGTTGTACCCCCTCATCATGGACTTTGCGCAGGGCATGGACTATGGATGAATTGTAGGTATCTTCGATATTGTCGTCGCCTACCCAGTATTCAAACAAGTCGCCGAGCAAATACAGGGCCTTGGCCTGCATAGCCTGTTTTTCAAGAAATGTCAGGAATGCCACTGTGGTATGGGGCAGGGCAGGATTTAAGTGTGTGTCAGAAACAAAAAGCGCAACCAGTTCAGGTTGCGCTTTTGTCTGATTCGCGTTGTGGTCTGCGATCATGAAGTAGGGTATTGAGAGCGTGTGCGATTAAACGATTTGCGTTTTTTCGATCAGGACGTTTTCTACCGGTACGTCCTGGAACATGCCAGTACGGGTAGTTTTCACGCCTTTGATTTTATCGACGATGTCCATGCCTTCTACGACTTTGCCAAATACGCAGTAACCCCAGCCGTCCTGGCCTGGGTAGTCCAGAAAACTATTGCTTGCTGTATTGATGAAGAACTGGGCTGAGGCAGAATGCGGGTCACCAGTACGGGCCATGGCCAAAGCATAACGCTCGTTTTTCAAGCCATTCTTGGCTTCATTTTCGATAGGTGCATTGGTGGATTTCTGGTTCATGCCCGGCTCAAAACCGCCGCCTTGTATCATGAAGCCATCAATCACACGATGGAAAATCGTGCCGTTGTAGTGGCCAGATTCAACATAGGCCAGGAAATTGGCAACAGTTTTTGGAGCTTTTTCTTCGTTCAGTTCAATCTTGATGTCACCGAAGTTGGTGGTCAGAATAACGGCCATGATAGTCCTTCATTTTAAAAAGTTTAATGATTTGTTTATTTTAACAAGGTAGCGGATTGGATGATAACTGGTTTGTTTGGTACATTTTGCATCATTTTAGCTTCACCAGTTTCTACCACTTTAATTTTTTCTACGACTTCCATGCCCTTGATGACTTTACCAAAGGGGGTATAGCCAGCAGTCATCGCCAGTGCGCGGGCGCGCCTTTCCGTGACGGTATTGCCACGGTACTGGAACTCGACCGGATCACCTTCAGGCAAGACTTGGTGATTCAGGAAGTCATTATCTTTGACATTGATGAAAAACTGCGCGCTGGCAGAGTTAGGGTCTTGCGTACGGGCCATGGCAACTACACCCAGATCATTTTTCAAACCATGTTCCAGCGCTTCGCGTGCTTCCAGCGGTACAGGTTTATTCGTCGGTTTTTCTTTCATGTCCTTGTCGAAGCCGCCACCCTGTATCATGAAATTATCAATGACACGATGAAAAATCGTTCCTTTGTAATGTCCACTTTTGACATACTTGAGGAAATTATCCACAGTTTTTGGGGCTGCTTCCGGGTAGAGCTCAATGACGATTTCACCCATATTGGTCTTGAGGGAAACTTTAGGTTGCCCCTCGGCAAAACTGAAAGCGCTTGCCATCATCAGGCAGGTGCCCAGCAATACGCTGTGTAGTCCGGATTTTGAAATTTTCATATTCAGCATACGTTATTGGTTGATGAATTAAGGGTAAACAAAGGTTCAGACGGTGGTTTCGTAAATTATGCGCCATCTGGCGGCTTCTTTCAGCCAGTATTGGCGCTTACGAATCGCCGTTTTGTTTTTCCCATTGCTGGTTTCCTGGGTAAAGGTGCTGACTATCAGCTCGTCTTTGCCGGGGTAGCGGAAATGGGTCACATCTTTTAATTTAATAGCAGGATTATGCCAGTTATCCCAGCTTTGCTGCTGTTTGGGGAACCAGGTATTCAGATTGTCGCCCTGGGTGGTTTTAAAGTTGCGTGAATAATTTGTCAGAATGCGGTTGGCATTCTGACTTTGCATGTCCAGGCGCCAGTCATCCAGCAGTTTTTCGGCAAAGTTTCTGTCCAGTATCCATTTATTGCGGCTGACAAATTCCACTTGCTCGCTGATGATGACTGGCGTTTTACCAATATCGATCATGGACGATATTTTTAAAAAATCCGGGTTCGTCAATACCACGCAGCCATCTGATGCCAGAGGAGGACGGCTGAAACTCTCTGGCGGCATGCCATGCAACCAGATGCCTGAACCATTACGTCCATTGAATTTATCCCATTCATTTGGATAATTCAAAGGCAGGGCTCCGGGACCATAAAAACTTGGCAGTTTGGTGCCAGCCAGGC
Organism: Undibacterium sp. Ji42W; assembly: GCF_049340405.1. Lineage (NCBI taxonomy): Bacteria > Pseudomonadati > Pseudomonadota > Betaproteobacteria > Burkholderiales > Oxalobacteraceae > Undibacterium > Undibacterium sp. Ji42W. The sequence continues at coordinate 165,430 of NZ_JBMPOV010000001.1, read as the reverse complement.
GGCTGGTGATGTAATACACGCCTATAGGCGTTTTTTGATCACCTTCCTTGAGTTTGTTGATGCCAAACTTGCCCTGGCTGATGTAGAAATCATTGATCAGGTGTGGCTGCCCTGCCGCATTTTCATACACATACAAACGTGACTTTTTTGCATCAACGACAATAGCCTGTTTCTGGTCATCCCGCAGTTGCAGAATGGCCTTGGGGATCAGATCAGGGGCGGGACGTTCGCGGTAAGAGCGTAAGCGCGCTGCTGCCTCATCCCTCAGGTCTTTCAGTTTATCTGGCTGGGTCAGGGCGCCGACACCAAAACTGCGTACCGGGCGGGTGTGCATCAGCAGCAGGTCGCCTTGTATCAGATGCGCCAACTGGAAGTGCGGGTAGGCTTCTACCAGTGCATCAATCTTGGTTTGCGCTTGTTGCAAATTATTTGCCGCCAGGTTTTTGTAAACCTCGATTAACAGGGCATCCGGATCAGGGGCATTTGGATTGATCTCAGTCGGAGCAACTTTATTGGGGCGTGACTTGGCCATGACTTGCAACGGCGCAACCATGTACGCCAGGCATGTCAGTGCAAGAACAGCAAAAATGCGTGATTTTCCGGTTTTGTATGTGACCGGAGCATCAGAATTGACAGCGAAAAACATTAGCTACCCGCACGCTCCTGTTTGATCTGCCATTTGCCATCTTGCTTTACCATGTGCAAGGTTTTGCGGCTATTGGCAGTCAACTGGTCAGATGTATATATCTGGCGGAATTTGACTGTGGCAGTATTGCCATCGACATCAATTTTGGCAGATTCAATTTTGACATTGATGCGGCCTTTGCCTTCTATCCTGTTGCGGCGTTCGTCAGCCCAGGCTTTGTAGGACTCGCCTTTAGGTGTCTGAAAGTCTTTTGCGTAATGCCCCAGATAAGCGCTGGTGTCTTTGCTGCTCCAGGCCTTGGCCCAGTTCTCTACCGCTCTAAGCACATCATCTTCTGACTTGTCGCCAGAAGCAGTGGCTGCAGGTGCCGGTTTGGATTTCGGTTCGGGTTTAGCTGTTTCTGCCTCAGGCTTGGCTGTGACTGTGGCAGTACTGGCCTTGGCCGGTGCGGGTGTGCTGGAGGCAGCTTGGGATGTCATGGCAGTTTTAGGATTAGTGCCGCCGGTAGTATTGCCCACCAGATTTTTGACCAGGGTCAGCTTTAGCTTGGCAGTATTATTGCTGGAATCAAGTTGCAAGGCCTTGTCATAGGCCTGACTCGCCAGTTTTGCATACACATCACCGAGGTTTTCGTGGGCAGTGCCATAAGTCGGATTGGTCCTTATAGCCATTTCCAGGGCCGCACGAGCCTTGTCATATTGGCCAGACGAGGCATACAGGACGGCTAGATTGTTGTAAGGCTCGGGCAATTCCGGGTAATCGTCAGTCAGCTTCGAAAAAACGGTGATGGCTTCAGCGGATTTGTTCTGTTCTGTCAGTATCAATCCCTTCAGAAAACGCATCTGCGCGTCCTTGGGGCGTTGCGCCAGGGCAGCCTCGACTTTTTGCAAGGCTTCGCTTACCTGACCAGATCTGAGCAATTTGCCAACGTCGGCAGCATCATCTGCCCTGACGTGAGTGGACATCAACAGCAATGACAGGCTGGATAAAGTAAGAACATTCTTTAAAATGTGGCGCATGGTGTTCGGTCTTGGATTTATAGGAGTTTGGCAGAACATGTAAGCTGCAATGGTATACTGACTATTAAGCAAAGCGCCATCTTATCAAATAAGTTGCTGACTATGGGTGTTTGACAATTACTTTGACAAGTAAGCTGCACTTTGACACCCTTTATTTTCCAGTTGCAACAAATTCTATGGTGTTCTGCTACAGGGTGGGCAAATATTGCCTGTGGATTTGGTTGTGATCGCAGATTCTTGAGGGAGATGTTGGCAGCCTTGACCCGGACAAAAAGTGCTGAACACTGGACAGCGAGACCAGTTTTGATATCTAATCTGCTCCGTCAGGACAATATGTCCAATATGCAGCTTATGAATTTTACAAAAATCATCTAAATGATTCTTTTGTACGCTTGGCAAAGCGACACTTTATTCAATTAAACATTGCGCCCGCGCCAGAATGAAATTGGATTTTTTTATCAACTCGTGTGATGTTAAGGAGGCACGATGACTAAAACGACATTTTTAAATTTTGAACAATCAATTGCGGAGCTGGAAACAAAAATAGAAGAACTGCGTTTTGTTCAGGATGATTCCGCAGTCGATATCTCTGAAGAAATAGATAGGCTGTCGAAGAAAAGCCAGATGTTGACGAAGGATATTTACGCCAAGTTGACTCCATGGCAGGTGTCGCAGATTTCCCGCCATCCCCAGCGTCCATACACCATGGACTACGTCAACCAGATGTTTACTGACTTCCATGAGCTGCATGGCGACCGTAGCTTCTCTGACGATCAATCCATCGTAGGCGGTCTGGCACGATTCAATGGTCAGGCCTGCATGGTCATTGGCCATCAAAAAGGCCGCGATACCAAAGAACGTGCCATGCGTAATTTTGGTATGCCTAAGCCAGAGGGGTATCGCAAGGCCATGCGCCTGATGAAGCTGGCTGAAAAATTTGATATTCCAGTATTCACCTTTGTGGATACTACTGGTGCCTGGCCTGGTATAGATGCTGAAGAGCGCGGCCAGTCAGAAGCCATTGGCCATAATCTCTATGTCATGGCTGAACTCAAAGTGCCACTGATCACCACTATTATTGGTGAGGGTGGTTCTGGTGGTGCGTTGGCGCTGGCGGTTGGCGATGCCGTATTGATGTTGCAATATGCGACTTATTCCGTCATTTCCCCCGAAGGTTGCGCTTCCATCCTGTGGAAAACATCTGACCGTGCCTCCGATGCAGCTGAAGCGCTTGGTTTGACAGCCCACAGGCTCAAAGCCATGGGTCTGATCGACAAGATCATCAATGAACCTCTGGGCGGTGCCCACAGAGACCCGAAACAGATGTGCGCTCTGGTAAAACGTGCTTTGGCAGATACCCTGCGTCAATTCCAGGGCGTCAAAACCAAGGATTTGCTGGCTGCGCGCCACGAAAAATTAATGAGCTACGGCAAATTTAAGGAAACGAAACTTGCTGAATGAGGCCAGATCAACATTGCTCCAGTCTTGAGCAAACATTCTCAAAAAAACTCGATGCCATTATTGCAAAATCCTTTCCAGGACAATTGCAAAATGGCCTCGCAGTAGGCTATAGCGGCGGTCTGGATTCAACCGTCTTGCTTGACCTGGCAACCAATTATTGCCGCCGCTCCCAAATCTCACTGCATGCATTTCACGTACATCACGGTTTGAGTCCTAATGCGGATGCCTGGCTTGATCATTGCCAGGCCGTGTGTGTTTCAGGCGAAGTCAGTTTTCATGCAGAACGTATCCAGGTGTCCCGTGACAGCGGTGATGGTGTCGAGGCGTCTGCCCGTAAGGGGCGCTATGAAGCTTTGGGGCGAATGGCGAAACTTACTGGCATTCCCTTGATCCTGGCAGCCCATCATCAGGATGACCAGGCAGAAACCCTGTTATTGCAATTGCTGCGTGGTAGTGGAGTGGCCGGTATGTCAGGCATGGATGTTTGTCATCGTGCACCTAATCTGTTTGGCCATGACCAGATCATGCTGGGGCGGCCATTGTTGTCTGAAAAGCGGGCAACGCTGGAAGCCTATGCAAGTCAGCGAGGCCTGAGTTATATTGAAGATGAGTCAAATACTGATCAGCGCTATCTGCGCAATGCCATACGTCATAGTGTAATGCCGATACTTGACACCCTGTCACCGGGTTACCCGGAACGTATAGCCCGTTCGGCTACGCATTTCCAGGCCGCACAAGATTTGATGCTGGAAGTCGCCCAGCAGGATTTTGCCAGTTGCTCAATTGATACAGGGCTGGGTATTGCCGCCATGCGTGAATTAAGTCCTGCCCGCAGGGATAATTTGTTTCGTCACTGGTTTTCAAGGGCGGGCGTACGCATGCCTACGACTTCGCGCCTGAAGGAAATGCAAAGCCAGCTATTTGAGGGGCGGGAAGATGCACGTATTACGGTGCACCACGATACTGTCGCCATACATCGCTATAAAAACATCGTCTATTTGTCTGCGCAAAATGCCGCAATGGCAGAACAAGACCAGTTGCGGGAGTTTGTTTGGAAAGGGCAGGATCATATTCATTTTCCAGAGTTTGCTGGCCGTCTGTATTTTGATCCGGCTGAGCATGGGTTGAATGCTTCCTGGTTAAGGCTGCAGGTGCTGACCATGCATTTGCGCAGGGGAGGGGAACGCCTCAAGCTAGCAGAAAACCGGCCTACCCGTGACATGAAGAGCCATTACCAGTCCTTGCAGATACCTTTCTGGCAAAGAGAGCGCCTGCCCTATATCTCTGTTGGCCGGGATTTATTATTTGCCGCCGGAGTCGGTATGCAGAGCCGGTTTTGCCACAGTGAGCCGGCTGCCGGCATCTCCCTCCGCTGGGTTTTTGATTAAATTAAGTGTTGTTGCTTTATAGGAATAGTGAACATGCGTAGGCAATTGGTCCTTGATACCGAAACCACGGGTTTGAATGCGCGCAATGGCGACCGCATTATCGAAATTGGTTGCGTAGAATTAATTAACCGCAAGCTGACTGGTAATAATTTTCATCGTTATATCAATCCAGAGCGTGACTCTGAAGAGGGTGCGTTGGCAGTCCACGGACTGACTACCGAGTTTTTAAGTGACAAGCCCAAGTTTGCCCAGGTAGCGGAAGAGTTTTGCGAATATATCAAAGATGCAGAAATCATTATTCATAACGCACCTTTTGACGTGGGCTTTTTGAATGCTGAACTCGCACGTCTGAACTTGCCGGTATTGACCGAATATTGCCCAAATGTCATTGATACCCTGGTGCAGGCAAAAGAATTGCATCCAGGGAAGCGTAATTCGCTGGATGCCCTTTGTACCCGTTATGAAATTTCCAACTCCCACCGCAAATTGCATGGCGCTTTGCTGGATGCTGAATTGCTGGCAGATGTTTTCCTGGCAATGTCACGCGGACAGAACAGCTTTGAAATTGATATCGAAGAAGATGACACCCCAAAAGTGCAAGAAGTCGTGGCCTTTGATGCGCCCGTTGGAGAGATCGCGGTCCTAATGGCGACGGAAGAGGAAATGGGTGAGCATGAGACATTACTGACGGGTTTGGATAAGCAAATCAAAGATAAGTGCATCTGGCATACGACTGCGTAGGAAAGATACCGAGGCAGTTTTGTTTTGTGTTGATTTAAATGTAATAAATGTGAAAAGTAGTAGCTTAAAAAGCCACATAAAAGCATCGAAAAGGATCACCTGTTGCAAACAGGTGATTTTTTTTTGATTTTTTTTGAGCCCAACCCTAAAGATTTCACAATTTGTTGCCGTTAGATGGGTATGAAAATAATTCGAAAATATTTTTAAATATTCTCTAAAGTTTTCTAAAGTGCTGCCGTTAATAGATATAAGACGATTTGGAAAAAGATAAAATTTTACGCAAGTCTCTGTTTTCATTGATGTTTTTTGAATTGGCTTATTTTGCTGGTCCGAAAAAATAAAAATCTGTTTTCTACGAAATTTCATTTTGTAGATGTCTAAATGTGCCTGTAGGATATTTTCCTACGGCATGCCTTCGTTTTATTCTTGGTTTAAATACGGAATCGTGCTTATACAGCCGCTTTTGACCAGCCTGCACAATGTATCTCACTGGCAACGCAAACATGCCGCTGATAACAAAACTGGAGGGTGGGAAAATGACGCAGAACGATATGATGGCCGAGATTCGGGATGCCAATTTGAGTTATTTGATGTTGGCACAACAAATGATTCGCGCTGATAAAGCGACCGCTATTTTCCGTTTGGGTATAGGCAAAGAAATTGCGGACCTGATAGAGGGGTTAAATAATGCCCAGATCTTGAAGCTGGCTGGCTCCAATATGATGTTGGCGCGCTTCCGTTTCGAGGATAGCTCGATTTTGTGTATGTTGACAAATTACAACAAGGAGCGTGCGCTTGCGCATTCCCATGCTGCGATTTTGATGGCCGGTCAGCCGGTTGAAGAAATCCATTAATTTGTCGGGCATTGAATCAAAGCGGACGGAGAAATATCATGGCAAGCAAAAGCGTAGTAAACGAGGCTCACGAAATTCAACTGGCAATTGAATTGGTCAATCTGGGTGCCAGATTGCAATTGCTGGAATCCGAGACTTCCTTGTCGCGTGAGCGTCTGCTGAAGATATACAAGGAGTTGAAGGGTGTATCTCCTCCAAAAGGCATGCTGCCTTTTTCTGCCGACTGGTTTATCACATGGCAGCCAAATATACATTCTTCCCTATTCATGAATATCCATAAATATTTGCGTGAGCATGCTGGTGTGGATGGCATTGATGCAGTCATCAAGGCGTATCGCCTGTATCTGGAGCAAGTGCCTGTTCCTGCAGGTGAGGAACCTGTTCTGTCTCTGACGCGCGCCTGGACGTTGGTGCGCTTCTTTGAAGGCAAAATGCTCAGTTTTGCAAAATGTTGCAAATGCAGTGGGCATTTTGTTGCGCATAGCCTGGATTTGCATGATGATTATGCTTGTGGTTTATGCCACGTCCCGTCACGGGCAGGTAAAACAAAAAAAGCAAAAGATGCGGAGGCCGCGCTGGAAATGGTGGCATAAGGTGGCATAAAATTCAGGAGGAGCCTTGGAGGTAGTATCATCAAAAACCTGTAAAGGCAAACTCCTACCGGATGACGGAGTGTTTTCTTCGCCTGTCGTCCTTGCAGTGCTCATCCAGTTATTTGCTCTGCTCCTGTCTTATCTGCTATATGTCACCGACCGGTGGCAATTCGGTAGCAAACTTTCTCCCTTCTTACTGCTTTTCATTCACGCCAGCCTTGCTTCTGCGTGCAGTTACTTGCTGCGCATGAACTGGTGGTGGTGGTTGATACAATTTATCTTTCCCTTTGCGGTTGTCGCTTCGCTGGTCTTTCAGCTGCACCCGGGTGTCAGTCTGGGTATTTTTGTGTTGATGGTATTGTTGTTTTGGTCAACTTACCGCACCCAAGTTCCATATTTTCCTTCCAAATCCAGTTTGTTGCCGTGTATTCTTGAGCAACTACCTGTGCATGATGATTTGTCTTTTATTGATATTGGCAGCGGTTTTGGTGGCGTCTCCGTCAGTCTTGCCAGATGGCGGCCCCAGCAGTCGTTTTTTGGGGTAGAGGTCGCACCTTTCCCCTGGCTGGTCAGCTGGTTGAGGGCTAAATGGGCGGGCCCGAGAGTTTGTTTTTATTTAAAAGATTATTTGCAACTGAATTTTGCTGAATTTGATGTGGTCTTTGCTTACCTGTCTCCTGCGGCCATGCCAGGCTTGTGGGAAAAGGTCAGTGCTGAGATGCGGCCAGGTACGCAATTCATGAGTTATGAATTCAAGGTGCCAGGTGTCGAGGCGGATTTAACTATAAAAAGCAATGCGAATGACCCCGTTCTGTATGTCTGGCGCATATAATGCATATAGTGAAATGTATTCCTGAAGCAATATTTAACCTTCCATTTCTGGTGAATGCTTCCGGACTGAGGTAGTGTAGTCGATATTATAAAAAATTCCCTCTAAGGAGTAAAAGCTCGTGTTAGTTATCGTCGGCTATCTCGTCGTGTTGGGTTCAGTGTTTGGTGGCTTTGTCATGTCGGGCGGACATTTGGCCGTGTTGTTCCAGCCGCTGGAGTTATTGATGATAGGTGGCGCCGCGCTTGGCGCTTCACTAGTTGGTAATAATGCGAAAACCCTAAAGGCCACCGTCAAAGCCTTGCCCGGTGTGTTGAAAGGGTCCAAATATACAAAAGCCTTGTATATGGAATTGATGACCATGCTGTTTGACGTCCTGACCAAGGTGCGCAAAGAGGGCCTGATGTCTATCGAGGGTGATATTGAGAAGCCTGAAGACAGTCCGTTGTTCAGCAAATATCCTTCCATTGTTCATGACCATCATATGATGGAGTTCATAGGGGATTATTTGCGCCTGATGGTTTCGGGGAATATGGACGCCTTCCAGATTGAAAATCTCATGGACAATGAATTGGAAACACATCATCACGAAGGTGCAGTTCCTGCCCATTTCATTGCTAAGCTGGGTGATGGCTTGCCAGCGTTCGGTATCGTGGCTGCCGTGATGGGTGTGGTGCATACAATGGAGTCTGTTGGCATCCCTCCATCAGAACTTGGTATCCTCATTGCGCACGCCCTGGTGGGTACTTTCCTGGGTATCTTGCTGGCTTATGGCTTTGTAGGCCCGCTGGCTGGTTTAATGGAACAGCAACTTGATGAGTCGTCCAAGACCTTCCAGTGCATCAAGGTAACTTTGTTGGCCAGCCTGAATGGTTATGCGCCGGCATTGGCTGTAGAGTTTGGCCGCAAGGTATTGTATTCCACTGAAAGACCGACGTTCAGCGAGTTGGAAGAACACATTAAGCAATCGAAATCTAAATAATAAAAACTGGATTGATGATGGCAAGCGAAGAACTACGACCAATTATTGTAAAGCGCATCAAGAAGGTGGCCGGCGGCCACCATGGTGGCGCCTGGAAAATTGCCTATGCTGACTTTGTGACGGCGATGATGGCGTTTTTCCTGTTGATGTGGTTGTTAGGCTCCACTGCCAAAGGTAATTTGAATGGTATCGCTGAGTATTTTCAAACTCCTTTAAAAGTGGCGATGGCGGGTGGCGATGGTAGTGGTGACAGTTCCAGTGTGATCAAGGGTGGTGGCAAGGATCTGAGTGCGCGTGAAGGGCAAAGCCGCAAGGGTGAGATTGACACGCAAAAGAAAACTTATAACCTGCAGGCTGCAGAGGCTGCTCTGGCAAAGGTTGAGGCAGAGCGCTTAAAGGGCCTGAAGTCCAAAATTGAAGCGGCCATAGAGTCCAACCCTACACTGAAACAATACAAGAAGCAGCTTTTACTTGATATCACCACAGACGGTTTGCGCATACAGATGGTCGATGAGCAAAATCGCCCCATGTTTGCCTCAGCCAAGGCGGATCTGCAACCCTACACGAGGGAAATCCTGCATGAAATAGGCAAGGCACTCAATGATGTACCTAATCGTATCAGTCTGTCTGGACATACTGATTCAGCGCCTTACGGTAGTGGCGAGCGCGGTTATAGCAATTGGGAATTGTCTGCCGACCGCGCCAACGCCTCCAGGCGAGAGTTGATTTATGGCGGCATGGACGAGACCAAGGTGTTGAGAGTCGTCGGATTGTCGTCTTCTGTTTTGTTTGACAAGGCAGACCCCCTGAATCCGATTAACCGCAGGATCAGCATCATCGTCATGAATAAAAAGGCAGAAGAGTCTGCTTCACAGGACGGCGGTTCTATCGAGGTGGCGAATCAGTCTGACGCAAGTGCTGAAATTTCAGTTAAACCTTGATATGAACAAGCTAGAAGTAAGACAGCAGCATCATTAAGTCAATATGCATAGATAGGATGCTTAAGATGTCCAAAAAGAAACTGTTGGGTTCTCAGGTTAAGCAGCTTTTATCAGGTGTGTCTGATCACGGAAATGCACATTTGCTGGAGGTTGAGACCGACCTTGCGCAAACAACGATACTCTTGGGTGAGGCGATAGAAAAGCTGGGTGTTAGCTTCATGGCGCTGCATGCAGCAATATCAAGCGAGCAGGAAGAAATCAATCTGATCATCAGTTCTGGCAGTGTTGCAGATGACAGCGTGTTACGGCTCAAGGCAATTCAGGGAGATATCGCAACACATATCAGTTCGGCTGTCACCAGTTTGCAATTCCAGGATTTGACCAGTCAGTTGATTTCGCGCACATTGCAGCGTTGCGAAGGTTTGCGTGAGGTGTTGGGTACCCTGGGTGTAGTGGGTAATGATATAGAGCATGATGGCGAAACAGATGAGTTGACCGCCCTGTTGCGCGAGACTACCGTACGCCTGGAAAAGCAAAGCGCCGACCTGAAGAATTTGTTACGTAAAGCAGTGCATCAAAAGCATATGGATAGCGGTGACATAGAGTTATTTTAAATCAAGTGGTAGCAAGCTTAAGCTGCCTACAATTCGTATAACGGAGTAAATATGGCCAAGACAATTTTAGCTGTGGATGATTCTGGCTCTCTGAGGCAGATGGTCGCTTTCAGTTTAAAAGCAGCCGGATATCAGGTAATAGAGGCAGTAGATGGCCAGGATGGTCTGGAAAAAGCGCGTAACCAGGTAGTTGATCTGGTACTGACTGATCAAAACATGCCACGTATGGATGGCCTGACCTTGATCAAGTCCCTGCGCGGTTTGCCATCTTACGCCCGTGTACCTATTCTGATGCTGACAACAGAATCAAGTGATGACATGAAGGCGAAGGGGCGTGCGGCCGGTGCGAATGGCTGGCTGGTCAAACCTTTTGATCCACAAAAGTTGACTGAAGTAGTTAAAAAAGTGATTGGCTGAATTATTGGCCCGGTGTCTGGGCAAACAAATGAAAATCACGGAGCTTAATAATGACGATTGACATGAGTCAGTTTTTCCAAGTGTTTTTCGACGAGGCGGAAGAGCTTCTTGCCGAGAAGGAAAAACTGTTACTTGCCGTCGATATCTCTTCGCCAGATCCTGAGGATTTGAATGCCATATTCAGGGCAGCTCATTCCATCAAGGGTGGTGCTTCGACCTTTGGCCTGACAGATATGACGGAGGTGACGCATATACTGGAGTCACTGCTCGATAAAATACGCAAGGGAGAAATGGCACTGACAGGGGAGCATGTAGATGCTTTTCTCATCGCCAAAGATATTTTAAAGATGCAGCTTGATGGGCACAGGCTGGGCACGCCTGTCGATCAGGATGCGGTTGCAGATGTCAGGATGTTATTGCAGTCCTTATCGCAGGATGCTGTACCGGTGGCCGCGCCCACCGCGAGTTTTATCAGTCATCATTCAGAAATGGATCATGCAGATGTCGTGTTCAATACGGCATACAAAATTGAAATGCCTGAGGTGTCAGAGGCAGATGCTGCAGCCATCATGTCTGAACTCGGCCTTTTAGGGGCGATTTCACGGCTGGATAATAATGGCCAGAATGTGGTTCTTGCATTACGCACCAATGAGAGCAAGGACGACATCGTATCTATATGTTCTTTCATCCTCAATCCCGATACACTGAAAATTACTGAAGAACAGATAGCAAATCTGTCGGCCAGCAAAGCTGCTCCAACCGACGATGACCTTGGTTACGGCTTTTTTGAACCGTTGGAATCCATGTTCCCGCCAGAAGAAGGCAGGGCTGATGCTGTTGTTGAAAAGACGCCAGAGATAGTGCTGCCTGAAAAGCAGGTACCGCAAGCTGAGAAAAAAATTGAAAAACCCGCTGCTTCTCAAGAGTCTTCCACCATCAGGGTAGGTATAGAAAAAGTTGATCAACTGATCAATCTGATTGGTGAGCTGGTGATTACCCAGGCGATGCTGGAACAACGTACCCAGGACCTTGATCCTATTGCGAATGAGCGTTTGTTGAGCAGCGTCGCCCATTTGACAAGGAATACCCGCGACCTGCAAGAGGCCGTTATGTCCATACGCATGATGCCTATGGATTATGTTTTTTCCCGTTTTCCGCGCATGGTCAGGGACTTGGCCAGCAAGCTCGGCAAGAAAGTTGAATTTGTCACTTATGGCGCTTCAACCGAGCTTGATAAAGGTTTGATAGAGCGTATTGTCGATCCCCTGACGCATCTGGTCAGGAATAGTATTGATCATGGTATAGAAATGCCTGCTGCAAGGGCCCTGACTGGTAAAAGTGAGACTGGTAAATTGTCCCTGTCTGCAGTGCATCAGGGCGGTAATATCGTCATCGAAGTTAGCGATGACGGTGGTGGATTGCACAGGGAAAAAATTCTTGCCAAGGCCAGGCAAAATGGTTTGGCGGTTTCCGATTCCATGAGCGATAGTGAAGTCTGGTTGCTGATTTTTGCACCTGGCTTTTCCACTGCAGAGACGGTGACAGATGTTTCTGGTCGTGGTGTAGGTATGGATGTGGTCAAGCGTAATATTGCCGCCATGGGTGGTGTAGTCGATATACGCTCTGCCATGGGTTATGGTACGACGATTACGATCTCTTTGCCTTTGACCCTGGCGATACTTGACGGCATGTCGATTAAATTTGGCAATGAAATTTATATTTTGCCGTTGGGCTTTGTCATGGAGTCGCTGCAGCCAGCCAAGGCAGACATCAAGGAAATCAGTGGCAAGGGCAGGGTAGTAAAAGTGCGCGATGAGTATCTGCCACTCGTGCCATTGTATGAATACTTCGACATCGAGCCAAAGTATACTGACCCTTCTGATGGCATAGTCGTCATCGTTGAAGTAGATGGCAAAAAAGCGGCCTTGTTTGTTGATGACCTCGTGGGGCAGCAGCAGGTCGTGGTAAAAAATATAGAATCAAATTACAAGAAGGTCCCGGGGATCTCTGGCGCAACTATCCTGGGTGATGGTGGCGTTGCACTTATTTTAGATGTCGCAGCTGTTTTGCGCACTGCGCGATAAAGATTGAATCAGAAATTTAAGACGAGGAAAAAGAAATGACGCAAATTTCACATGGTAGTGATGCTTCCAATGACGGAGCTAAATCTGATATTGCCGGGCACGAATTCCTTGCTTTTACTTTGGGTAATGAAGAATATGGTATCGACATTCTCAAAGTGCAGGAAATACGTGGCTATGAAGCCGTAACCAGAATTGCCAATGCTCCTGACTTTTTAAAGGGTGTGATCAATTTGCGCGGCATCATCGTTCCTGTGGTTGATATGCGTATCAAGTTCAATCTCGGAACACCTACTTACGATCAATTCACTGTCGTTATTATTCTGAACATTGAAGGGCGCATTGTCGGGATGGTGGTGGATAGCGTCTCTGACGTAACGACTTTATTGCCTGAGCAAGTGAGGCCAGCGCCCGAAATGGGAACGACATTCAGTACCGATTTCCTGATCGGTTTGGGCACGCTGGATGACCGTATGTTGATACTTGTTGATATCGATAAATTGATGTCGAGTCCAGAAATGGGCCTGGTTGATGCAGAAGTATGAGGATCTAGTTTCTCTCTGAGTGGCTACTGATAAAAAATGTAGACATAGAACTGACTAAAAAATAAATAGGAGACGCTATGAATCTGAGAAATTTTAAAATTGGTACTCGTTTGGGTGTTGGTTTTGCACTTATTTTGATAGGCCTGATCGCAGTTATTCTGTTCGTCAATGGCTTGAGCGGTAATAACCGCAAGGCCATGATAGAGGGCTTGAATCTGGCTGCACAAAAACAAGTCTTGGCCAACAACATGAAAAGCGCCTTGTTTGAAGGTGGTATTGCCATGCGCAATATCGGCATACAGTCCGATGTCGGTGAAATGCAAAAGGAAGAAACCAAGGTCAAGACTCAAAGGAAAAAATATGAGGACGCAAAAGAAAAAATTGCATCCCTTGGCTTGAATGAGGAAGAAAAGAAAATCCTTGGCGACATCGCCAAAGTAGATAAGGAAATAGAAAAACCATTAAAAGATGCGGTAGGTCAGGCGCTGGCTTTTAATGCAGAAGGTGCTGCAAAAATCATTGCTACAGTGATAGATCCATTGAGTTCAAAATCCATCGTGGAAATGAACAAGCTGGTTGATTTGCAAGATGTCGCCTCAAAACAGGTATTTGAAAATTTTGCAGTGGCAGGTGCAAAACTGACATTCTGGCTGTACCTCATACTCTCGTCAGCCGTGATAGTTGGTGCCCTGTTTGCCTGGACCATCACCCGCAGTATCACCCAACCTTTGCAAGAAGCCCTGAGTCTGGCAGAAACCGTGGCCGAAGGTGATTTGCGCAGCCAGGTAGTGGTATCTGGTCATGATGAAGTGACGTCGCTGTTTCAGGCACTGAAAAACATGAATGACAACCTCGCCTCAACAGTTGGGCAAGTCAGGATAGGTACTGAGACAATTACGGTAGCCTCGCAAGAGATAGCCTCAGGCAATGCCGACCTGTCGAGCCGTACAGAATCACAGGCCAGTTCGCTGGAAGAAACGGCGAGTTCCATGGAAGAACTGACCAGCACGGTCAGGCAAAATGCCGACAACGCGCGGCAGGCCAATCAACTTGTTGTTTCTGCCTCCAGCGTAGCGGTCAAAGGTGGTGAGGTAGTGGGGCAAGTGGTCAATACCATGGGCTCGATCAAAGAAAGCTCACGCAAGATTGTCGATATCATCGGCGTCATTGATGGCATCGCCTTCCAGACCAATATTCTCGCCTTGAATGCTGCGGTAGAAGCCGCCAGGGCAGGTGAGCAAGGGCGTGGGTTTGCCGTAGTTGCGGCAGAAGTACGCAACCTTGCCCAACGTAGTGCCAGTGCCGCCAAAGAGATTAAATCTCTCATTAGTGACTCGGTCGATAAAGTCGATCAGGGCAGTAAACTGGTCGATGAAGCCGGTAAAACGATGGATGAGATCGTCACCAGCGTCCAGCATGTTGCCGACATCATGAGTGAGATCACGGCGGCCAGCCAGGAACAAAGTTCAGGCATAGAGCAAGTGAATCTGGCGATTACGCAAATGGATGAAATGACGCAACAGAATGCAGCCTTGGTTGAACAGGCAGCGGCAGCGGCAGAGAGCATGGAAGAGCAGGCGGTGGCTTTGGCGCAAGCAGTCAGCGTATTCAAACTCAATGGGAATGCACCGCAAATAACTCAGCAAGTCAAACCGGTAGTCAGCAAAGTGGCAAGCAATCTAACTAACAAACCATTGGCAAATGCCCGGTCTCAAGTGAAGGCTTTGCCAAGGGCTGCCTCGCCTGCGACACCTGCCTCAACAGGTGCGGGTGCGCGTGCCAGCAAGCCAGTCGCTGAACCGGGTCAACGTGCTGATGATTGGGAAGAGTTTTGAAGCAATGGATGTAGGCTATGGTCACGTCTGTATATTTCCAGACACCTGACTTAAAGCGCTTGTCATATAAAGAGCGTCATGGCATCGTATGAAAGACGCTTGTAATTTAACTTAATTAACAGTAAATATCTTTCAGTCTGGCAAAATGTCTTTGTAATCTTGATTATCTGGATTTTTATTTGAAATCAGCTTTCGTCTCTGAAACAAGACGGGGAAAGTTTGGGAAAGCATTGAATGACGAAATCCATCGATAAAGCCAGATCAGACACTTCAAAGGAGTTTGCATTTAACTCCCGGGATTTTGACCGTGTCAGGGATCTGATTTACAAACGAGCTGGCATTTCCTTGGCAGATAGTAAACAGGAAATGGTGTATAGCCGGCTTGCACGTCGTTTGCGGGCGACTGGCATCAGCTCGTTTTCTGAATATCTTGATGGACTTGAAAGTGATCAGATTGAGTCTGAATGGGAGGCATTTACCAATGCCCTGACGACCAACCTGACTTCATTCTTTAGGGAAGAGCACCATTTCCCCATACTTGCTGAGCACATCGCCAGGAGGCATGAGCCAGTCAACATCTGGTGCTCTGCCAGCTCTACCGGCGAAGAGCCTTACTCCATTGCCATTACGCTTTGCGAAGCTTTAGGGACTTTGCGCCCACCTGCGCACATTATTGCCACAGATATAGACACCAATGTATTGGAGACGGCATCCCGTGGTGTATATAACATTGATCGCATAGAAAAATTATCTGCAGAGAGAACACGAAAATTCTTCTTGAAAGGCAAGGGAGCCCAGGAGGGTTTGGTCAGAGTCAGGCCGGAATTAAGAGACCTGATTACATTCAAACAGTTGAATTTATTGGAAGATGGCTGGCCTCTAAGTGGCGAATTTGATGCAATTTTTTGCCGGAATGTCATGATTTATTTTGACAAGCCTACGCAAGGTAAAATCTTGAAGAAGTTTGTTCCCTTGATGAAGCCAGACGGTCTGTTGTTTGCAGGTCATTCAGAAAATTTTCTGTATGTCTCAGATGATTTCAAGCTGAGAGGGAAAACAGTGTATGAACTGGGTAAATCCTATGCGGCAGGCAACAGAACGACATTGCGCAATTTGCAAAAGGGTAATCCATGAGCCAGCTAAGTGAAGAGCATTTTGCAACGAATGTCTATTACGACAGAACCTTCGATTGTGATGCTGCCAAAATACTGCCGGGTGAATTTTATTTTACCAACAAGGACATGCTGATTGTCACGGTGCTGGGTTCTTGCGTCTCTGCGTGCATACGTGACCGTGTATCCGGTGTCGGTGGCATGAACCATTTTATGTTGCCAGACAGTGGTGGCGATGCAGACAATCCTGTGTCGGCGTCCATGCGCTATGGCACCTATGCGATGGAAGTGCTGATCAATGAGCTGCTCAAGGCGGGAGCCAAGCGTGAAAACATGGAAGCCAAGGTGTTTGGCGGCGGTAATGTCTTGCGTGGGTTCACTGCCATCAATGTAGGGGAGCGCAACGCCAGATTTGTACTCGATTATTTGCGTGCAGAAAGAATGCGCGTCATCGCTGAAGATCTGAATGATATTTACCCGCGCAAAGTCTATTTTTTCCCGAGGACGGGCAAGGTGCTGGTCAAGAAACTCAAAGTGGAACATAACGATACCCTGAGAAGGCGCGAGCAGGATTATGCCAGCAGGCTCAAGACGACTTCAGTTGGTGGTGAAGTGGATTTGTTCTGATTATTTTGTATGCGTGATGTCGGTGACTGAGACTGAGCGCGGAGTATTTGCGAATGAAGATTAAAGTATTGATTGTTGACGATTCTGCGCTGATCCGTAGTGTCATGAGCGAGATCATCAGTAGCCAGCCCGATATGGAGGTGGTCGGTGTCGCTCCTGACCCTCTGGTCGCACGTGAGCTGATCAAGCAGACCAATCCGGATGTGCTGACGTTGGACGTGGAAATGCCGAAGATGGATGGCTTGGATTTTCTTGAGCGCCTGATGCGCTTGCGTCCCATGCCTGTCATCATGGTGTCTTCACTGACCGAGCGCGGGTCAGAAATTACTATGCGCGCTCTGGAACTGGGGGCGGTTGACTTTGTCACCAAGCCCAAATTATCGATACAAAGTGGCATGCTTGAATATACTGAGCTGATTACGGACAAGATCAGGATCGCCTCCAAAGCCAGGATCAGGCCAAGAACTGCCCCCGTAGTAGCTGCCGGCCAGGCGCATGTTGGTGTATTGCCACAAGTTCGCAATCCTCTGACCAGTAGTGAAAAACTGATTATTATTGGCGCATCGACTGGTGGTACCGAGGCAATTAAGAATTTTCTGGTGCAAATGCCCTCCGATTGCCCTGGCATTTTAATCACCCAGCATATGCCAGAAGGATTTACCCGGTCTTTTGCCAAACGTCTTGATGGTTTGTGCAAGATTTCGGTGTCTGAGGCTGCAGGAGGGGAGCGTGTCTTGCCTGGCCATGCCTACATTGCCCCTGGACATTCTCACTTGCTACTGGGGCGCAGCGGTGCCAATTACGTGACGCAGCTGGATCAGGGGGAGCCGGTCAACCGGCACCGGCCTTCGGTGGATGTCTTGTTCCGGTCTGCGGCCACTTATGCCGGGAAAAATGCTGTTGGCGTGATACTGACTGGTATGGGCAAGGATGGTGCTGCTGGTATGCTGGAAATGAAAAATGCTGGTGCATACAATTTTGCCCAAGATGAAGCAAGTTGTGTAGTATTTGGTATGCCGCGTGAAGCAATTGCAATTGGCGCGACACATGAGGTTGGCCCTTTGAATGAATTGCCCACCAAGGTTCTGCATTACCTTGCTACGCATGGCAGTAGAGCCCTCAGGGTGTGACGTTTTGATAGAATTTAATGTGTTACAGCAATTTCACCACCGTTTTATCTCAATTTGTCCGATAATGCTAATAACTGTCCTTAAAGAAATAGTGGAGTAATTCATGGCTGATCAAAATCTCAAATTTTTAGTAGTCGACGATTTTTCTACTATGCGCCGCATAGTGCGAAATTTGCTGAAAGAATTGGGATATTCCAATGTCGATGAAGCCGAAGACGGCGCAATGGGGCTGGCAAAGCTGAAGAATGGCGATTTCGATTTCGTCATTTCAGACTGGAACATGCCTAACATGGACGGGCTGACGATGTTGCAGCACATCCGTGCCGATCCCGCACTGTCAAAAATGCCGGTATTGATGGTGACGGCTGAAGCCAAAAAAGAAAATATCATTGCAGCGGCGCAGGCAGGTGCAAATGGGTACGTAGTAAAACCATTTACCGCAGCCACACTGGATGAAAAACTGACTAAGATTTTCGAAAAACTGGGAAAATAAAATAGCAGGGCAATCAATTTTGCTGGGAGATGGTCATGAGTCAGCACTTTAATCCAGGTGCTAAAGCATCGAGTCTCCCGGGCAAATTGCGCAAAATCGCAAGGCTTTGCAGCTATGCCTGATTAGGTGTTACATCAAGTAGCAAATAATGCAGAGCATATATCTTCAGTTTTGTACTGCGGGATATTATAGTGTTGTCTGTCAGTACTTCAATCAATACGCAAAGGGTTGCCTGGCAGTCATAAAGCGGAGTCGGTTCGTTGAATTGCGGGTAACGTGGGTTCTGAATTTTTCAATCATATTAATCCAACATAAATAATACTAAGATGATAGAAGAAAGTTTCATCGTAAGAGAGCCCTTACTCGATCCTAAACAAAGAGTCATTGGTTTTCAGATTTCCTGGCAGCAGCCAGACCAGAATGCAGAAGCAAGCACGGAAAGCCTGAGTGCCTTGCTTGAATTCGTCGCAGTGCAATTGCATGATGACGACAAGGGATTTTTGCTCGGTGACAGCCTGTTGTTTCTTGAAGCAGTGCCTGAGTTATTGCATGCAGAAGGCCTGAAGCAACTTCCGGCCAAGAACACTGTACTGATACTCCATAAAAAATACTTTGCTGACCCTGATACGCTGGCTGCAGTGACTGAGTTACGTCAATTAGGTTATGGTATTTGCCTGCGTGGTGCTGAGGTAACCACGCTCGAGCGCTCTTATTTCGCGCAAATTACCCACCTTGAAGTCAAATTGAACGCGGCTAATTTTGCTTCGCAAGCCAAGGTGTATGCAACACTGAAGCAATCGACGGTGCGCATGGTTGCCCGCAATGTCAATGCCTGGCAGGATTTTGATGCCTGTTCAGCTCTGGGTCTTGACAGTTTTGTCGGTAAATTACACCTGACCCCGAGGCCAAGTACTGCTCCAAAGACTTTAAATACCTCACAAACGACTATTTTGCAGTTGATGGAGATGGTCAGGAAAAACGCCGATATCCAGCAGCTTGAAGCCGTTGTCAAACGTGATGCAACACTGGCCTATAAGCTCTTGCGTTACATAAACTCGGCTGGCTTTGGTTTGCGTACTGAAGTGCAATCCTTGAAGCATGCAGTGCAGATGCTGGGTTATAGTCCTTTATACCGCTGGCTGACGCTGCTGTTGGCAACTGCCAGTACTAGTGGCTATTCTCCGGTCTTGCTGGAAACTGCCATCGTCCGCGGTCGTCTGGCTGAAATTCTGGGTCAAAGCAAAATGTCCAAGAGTGAAGCTGAAAACCTGTTTGTGGCAGGCATGTTCTCTTTGCTGGACAGGCTTTTGGGTATTCCCATGGAAGAGGTGCTGTCTTCAATACAGTTGCCAGATGTGGTTACAGAGGCCCTGATATCCCGTGGTGGTACTTATGGACCTTTTCTGGCACTGGCTGAGGCGTGTGAGTTGAACAGCATGCTGGTTGGCTCGCTGGCAGAATCACTGAAGATCACTCCCCCAGATTTAAATGCTGCGCATATGGCAGCGCTGGTCTGGGCAAAAAATGTTGCTTCTGTAGCCTGATCAGGTTTTACGTTAACCAAAAAGACAAGCAGCTCTGCTTGTCTTTTTTTTGCTTTATTTGGCAAGAGTAGATAAAGTTCGCTACTTGAAAATTAAATTGAGACAAGTCCCATTCTTGTGGGAAATAAATCGTTCCATCTATGAATGTTGTGCAAGCCAAAAATGAAGTGTCTCAACCCACCATACCCGCTTGGCTGGTCTGGTTACTTACCATCTTCTTTTTGGCCTATGGTCTTGGTTGCTACCCGATATTAGACAACAATGAGGGGCTGTACGCAGAAATCCCAAGGGAGATGCTGGCTTCTGGTGATTGGCATCACTGGATCATTCCACACCTGAATGGCTTGGCCTATATGGAAAAGCCGCCTTTGCTGTATTGGCTGACGGCAGTTTCTTTTGCTGTTTTTGGTGAAAATGAATGGGCGGCCCGACTGGTGCCAGCAATGTCTGCACTGTCTTGCGTGGCTTTGATTTTGTGGTTCGGGCGGCAGATAGCGCGGGTTGCCGCTTCACGTCTGGCCGCTTTGATGTTCATCAGTGGCCTGGGTGTCATGGCGATGTCGCGTACCCTGATGTTCGACATGCTGTTGACAGTATTTTTGACAGGTGCGTTAATGTTCGGCTACCTGTACAGCGTCTCCGGTGAAAAAAAGAAGCTCAACTGGTGTTTGGGTTTATTGGCATTTGCCTTGCTGGCCAAAGGCTTTGTTGCCATTATTTTGTTTGGCGCAGTAAGCTTTATTTACACAATACTGTTTTCCAGTTCGGTAAGAGATTTTCAAAAAAGAATCTTCGCCTGGTTTGATCCAAAGGCGATAGGGATTTTCTTATTGATAGCCTTGCCCTGGCATATTGCCGCTATCTGGGCTGAACCCATATTTGCCTGGTTTTATTTCATCAATGAACATGTGCTGCGTTTTTTGGGGAAGCGCGAGCCGCATGATTACTATGCCGGTGCCTGGTGGTATTACCTGCCAAGGATGGTACTCTATCTTTTCCCTTGGTCCTTCTTTTTGCCTGTGCTCTTGTTCGTCAAGGCAAGGCAGCAAACACCCAGAACATTGCATTTTTTCCTGGCTAGCGCCTGGATCATGCCGGTCCTGTTTTTCTCTTTATCCAGCGCCAAGGCGAATTATTATCTTGTCGTTGTGATGCCTCTGGCGGCATTGCAATTGGCGATTGCCCTCGAAGATAGAAGCTTTGGCGCCGCATGGGGCAGGGCGCTGGTGGGCGTATTTTTGGCGGCATTGTTTGGCCTTGCTGCCTGGTGGATAGGCAGGCAGGTGAATCATCAGCTATCTTCTCTGCTGGTCTATGGCATGGACGGCAAGCAATTTTTGCGGGCCTTCATGTTATCTGCTTGTGTGTTGAGTGCAGGTGTTGCAGTTCTTGTATGGCACAAAGCACGCTATGGACTCTTCCCGTTTATCGCTTTGCCAGCATTAATGTTGCTGGCGTTTATCGGGGTGATACAAGCCGCTGCGCAATGGACTTCTACTCAGCCTCTGGTGGCTGAATTGCATGCGTTAACTGAGAAACGTGAAGTGTTTTTATTTAAAGTATTTGAACATCAATCTTCTTTGCCATTTTATTTGAAGAAGCCCGTGCGAATAGTAGAGAGCCGTAGCAGTGATTTATTTTGGGGAATTAAGCTCCATAAGAACAATATTGTCGTTTCAGATACTGCTTTTGATAAAATTGCTAGTGAGCAATTGGTCAGCCTGGTCGTGCTGGATGAAGATCTGGTAGGATTTAATGATAAAAAATATGCACGGAAATTCAAAAACAGTAAAAAAATCGGCCGGACTACCCTGTTTATGAATTGAGTTTGGTGGTCAAGGCAATTTCTTCCTGCTGGCGTCTGGAGTCGGGTTGGGCATCAAGGTATAATCACGCTTTCTGATCCAACCAGCATTTGTGCACGGCAGGTTTTGTGTACATTGCCTCAACTACCTCGCTCACCATGTTGATATTGCCAGGCTCTAACGCCCTGTCTGCTTTTCGTACCTCCGGTCTTCTCTCTCGTTTGCAAGCTGTTGATGCCAATATTGTCGGCGTCAGCGGACGCTATGTTCATTTTGTCGATACGACATCTGAGCTGCTCAAGGAAGACGCTGACCGCCTGAATGCTTTGCTGGTATATGGTGATGCATTTACTGCCAGTAGCGAAGGGGACGTGTTCGTCGTGATCCCGCGTTTTGGCACGATCTCGCCATGGGCCAGCAAGGCCACAGACATCGTCCATAATTGCGGCATGACGCATATCCACCGTCTGGAGCGCGGCATTATCTATTATGTACAGGTCAAGACTGGTTTGCTGGGCGGTGCCAAAAAACTCGCTGATAGCAGCCGTGAACAGGTGGCAGCGCTTTTGCATGACCGCATGACAGAAATGGTGCTGGCCGATGCACAGCGAGCCCAGGCACTATTCTCAGAACTGGTTGCCAAAGAATTGGAACATGTTGATGTACTCCAAGGTGGCAAGGCTGCGCTGTTGCAGGCGAACGCCGAACTCGGCCTGGCTCTGTCAGATGACGAGATTGATTACCTGGTTGATGCCTTCACCAATGCCAAGCGTAATCCGACTGACGTTGAGCTGATGATGTTTGCACAAGCAAACAGCGAACATTGCCGTCACAAAATTTTCAATGCAGACTGGACTATCGATGGTCAGAGACAGGATAAATCCCTGTTCCAGATGATCAAGAATACCCATGAGCTGCAACCCAAAGGCACCATCGTTGCCTACAGCGATAATTCTTCCATTATGGCAGGTGCAGTCGTCAATCGTTTCTTTCCGTCCGGTAAAGACCAGGTCTATCAGGTCAAAGAAGAACTGACGCACACCTTGATGAAGGTGGAAACGCATAATCACCCGACTGCCATTTCTCCATTCCCGGGCGCATCTACCGGCGCTGGTGGCGAAATCCGCGATGAAGGTGCGACGGGTCGTGGTGCCCGTCCAAAAGCGGGCCTGACCGGTTTTACCGTGTCTAACCTGATGTTGCCAGGCGCACGCCAAGCCTGGGAAAATGCAGGCGACAGTCTGAATGCAAAAGTCGACGCAAATGTCTACGGCAAACCAGACCGCATTGCCTCACCGCTTCAAATCATGATAGAGGGCCCTTTGGGTGGCGCGGCTTTCAATAATGAATTCGGTCGTCCGGTTCTCGGTGGTTATTTCCGTACCTTTGAACAAAACGTCGGTGGCACGGTCTATGGTTATCACAAGCCCATCATGATTGCTGGCGGTATAGGCAATATTTCGGACAAGCACACCAAAAAGAATGATTTACCGGTCGGCACTCTGTTAATACAACTTGGTGGCCCAGGCATGCGCATAGGCATGGGCGGCAGTGCGGCTTCTTCGATGGCAACGGGTACGAATACGGCGGATCTGGATTTTGACTCGGTACAGCGTGGCAACCCTGAAATGGAACGTCGTGCGCAAGAAGTCATCAATTCATGCTGGCAGCTGGGTGATGATAATCCTGTCCTCTCTATCCATGACGTTGGTGCCGGTGGCTTGTCGAATGCCTTCCCTGAAATCACCAATGATGCTAAGCGTGGTGCGCTGTTTGATTTGCGTAAAGTACCGCTGGAAGAGAGCGGCATGGCACCGAAAGAAATCTGGAGCAATGAATCGCAAGAGCGTTATGTTTTGGGTATCGCCCCAGAAAGCCTGGAACTGTTCCGCCATTTCTGCGAACGTGAGCGTTGCCCGTTTGCCGTAGTTGGTACGGCGACTGAAGAGCGTCAATTACGCGTCATCGACCCGCTGAACGACACTTCGCCAGTCGATATGCCCATGAATGTCTTACTGGGCAAACCACCAAAAATGCACAGGGATGTTACCCGCGTCAGCAATGATTTTCCTAAAATTGATTTGACGGGCATCGATCTGCAAGTTGCCGCTGAGCGTGTCCTGAGTTTGCCTACGGTTGCTGATAAATCATTCCTGATCACTATTGGTGATCGTACAGTTGGTGCTACATCTGTTCGTGACCAGATGGTCGGACCATGGCAAGTGCCGGTGGCTGATTGCGCCGTGACAACCATGAGCCTGGAAGGCTATCTGGGCGAAGCCATGTCCATGGGTGAGCGTACGCCGCTGGCGGTGATTGATGCTGCCGCGTCGGGCCGTATGGCGGTTGGTGAAGCCATCACCAATATTGCTGCTGCGCCGATTAAGGATATTTCGGATATCAAATTGTCGGCCAACTGGATGGCGGCCTGTGGTCAGCCTGGCCAGGATGCAGCCCTGTTTGATACGGTAAAAGCAGTCGGCATGGAATTGTGCCCGGCACTGGGTATCAGTATCCCGGTGGGTAAGGATTCTCTGTCCATGCGTACTACCTGGAAGGATGAAGGCCACAGCAAGGTTGTGACTTCTCCGGTATCGCTGATTATTTCCGCCTTCTCGCCAGTCTATGATGTGCGCAAGTCACTGACGCCGCAGATACGCCTGGACCAGGGCGATACCAGCCTGATTCTGATTGACCTTGGTCGTGGTAAGAATCGCCTGGGTGCTTCCTGCTTTGCGCAAGTCATGCAACAACTCGGCAATGACGCGCCGGATGTTGATAATGCAGAAGACCTGAAAGCTTTCTTTGCTGCTATCCAGCAGTTGAATGGCGAAGACAAATTGCTGGCTTACCATGATCGTTCTGACGGTGGTCTGTATGCCAGCCTGTGTGAAATGGCCTTCGCTGGTCGCGCTGGTTTGTCCGTCAATCTCGATATCCTGACCATGGATAGCGAGCATGCAGCAGACCAGGGAGATGCCAAGAACTGGGCCAGCCAGGTATCTGAGCGTCGCAACGACATGACTTTGCGCGCCTTGTTCAATGAAGAGCTGGGTGCAGTGATACAGGTCCGCACTGAACAGCGTTCAGAAGTCATGGATGTCTTGCGCAGCTTTAATCTGGGTGCCTGTAGTCATATCATCGGCAAGCCAAACAATAGCGGCATCATCGAATTTACTCGCGACGCCAAACAAATCTATTCTCAGCCTAGAACTGCATTGCATCAATTGTGGAGCAAAACCAGCTGGCAAATCGCCCGTCTGCGTGATAACCCGGCAGGTGCTGATGCTGAATATGCACGCATCGTTGATGCCAATGATCCAGGCATGCAACCCAAACTGAGTTTCGATCCGCAGCAAGACGTGGCGGCACCATTCATCGCGACTGGCGTGCGCCCCAAGGTTGCAATCCTGCGCGAGCAGGGTGTGAACTCGCATATAGAAACTGCCTACGTCATGCATAAGTCCGGCTTTGAAGCAGTGGACGTACACATGAGCGACCTGATTGCTGGCCGTGCAAAACTGGCTGACTTCAAGGGCTTGATCGCTGTTGGTGGTTTCTCTTATGGTGACGTGCTGGGGGCAGGCGAGGGCTGGGCAAAAACCATTTTGTTTAATGCCATGATGTCTGAACAATTCTCGCAATTCTTCCATCGCAATGACACCTTTGGCCTGGGTATCTGCAATGGTTGCCAGATGATGAGTAACCTGAAATCCATCATCCCTGGCGCTCAGGCATGGCCTAAATTTACGAAGAACAAGTCTGAGCAATTCGAAGGTCGTTTTGCGATGGTTGAAGTGGCTGACTCTGCTTCCATTTTCTTTCAGGGTATGGCTGGCACGCAAACGCCTATCGCCATTGCGCATGGCGAAGGTTTTGCTGACTTCTCAACGACAGGTGATATTGCCAGGGCACAGGTTGCCATGCGCTTTGTCAACAATGCTGGCCTGGCAACAGAGGCCTATCCCTACAATCCAAATGGTTCGCCACAAGGGATTACCTCGGTAACCAATGAAGATGGTCGCTTTACCGTGTTGATGCCGCATGCAGAGCGTGTGTTCCGCTCAGTCTTGCATTCGTGGCATCCAGAGGGTTGGGGCGAAGATTCTCCATGGATGCGAATGTTCCGCAATGCGCGTGTCTTTGTAGGTTGATCTCTGCAGCAGACGATATTCAGACGATATTCAGACGATATAAGGGGCGAAATCATGAAAATGGTTTCGCCCGTTTTATTTGGTCTATGCTTTATGATGATGATTTACATTTTGAGTACAGAATTAAGCGTCTGGAAGGCAGAGCTTTCCTTATAATGAATCGCCAGGGAAACTTTCTCTAGATAAATGCGATATTTATTATTCTTTGCTTTGTTGTTTACCTTGCACGATGGCCGTGCAACTGAAACCTTGCGTGCGTGTGGTGGGGACAGTAACTGGCCACCCATGTCTTATGTGAAGGCAACCGGATCGCTGGTGGAAGGTTTGTCAGCCGAGGTGCTGAGAAATATCTTTAGCGACCCTAAAATAGAGCTTAGGCCTTGGGCGCGTTGCCTCGCGGAGGTCCAGGCGCGTGAAGGCTTCGATGTGGTGATGTCGGTATTCAAAAACCCGGAACGTGAAAAAATTTACCTGTTTTCCCGCAGTTATCACAGCCTGACACCATCTTACCTGTACTCAGCAAAGCGTTTCCCTCAAGCACCTTTGCAAGTTCTCGCTGATTTGGAAAAATACAAGGTTTGTTCCCTGCATGGCTCGTCAACTTTTTATACCCGTTTACCTGCCTCGGCCATAGAGAGTGGCGCAACCAGTTACACCAGCCTCATGCGCAAGATTGAGCGGGGACATTGCGATATCGTGGTGGATATGCAAGAAGTGTTTTGGGGCTTTGCCCGTCTGAGTCTTTTGCCTCTGGACATGAGCACATACAAGATACAGAGCTTGCCACAGACTGAAAAATACCCTCTGCATTTTGGTGTCAGCAAGGTGCATCCCGAAGCGCAAAAAATCATCGAGCAACTGGATCAGGGCTTGCTTGAATTGCAGAGGAGCGGCAGGCTCACTACTATTATTAATAAATACCAATAATCAAATAGTACAAAAAAACAAAAAAGGCGCTTGAGCGCCTTTTTTGTTTGTGATTCGATTGCTTCAAATTACCGAGTAATTTTCGCTTTCGAAATCAGTGTTTGTTGATAAGCTTGAACGCGAAGTTGTTGCATTTCACCAAAATATTGCTGCTTGAATTCTTCCAACGTAGGTAATTTTGCAGTGCGCGTGTCGTCGAGTTTAACGACGTGGAATTTGTCTTTACCTTGAGCATCTGTGATTTTTACAGGTGTCTCTGTAAATTGACCTTTTTGCAATTTAGTAACTGCCTGAGCGAATGCTGGAGGCCAATTACTTGGCACTGACCAATCCAGATCGCCGCCCTTGCTTGCTGTGCCCTGATCTTTCGATTGTTTGGCCAGTTCTTCAAATTTGGCACCAGATTTCAGCTTGGAGATAATGACTTTTGCTTCATCTTCAGTGTCAAGCATGATATGGAATGCATGGTATTCCTTGTCGCCAGCTTGAAGTTTTGCTTTTTCGTACTCTGCTTTGACTTCTGCGTCAGTAACTGGATTTTTCTTCAGGTAGTCAATCATCAAGGCTTCGACCAATATTGACTGTCTTGCAGATTCCAGAGCTTGCTTTACATCCGCATTTTTTGCAAAACCACCTTTTTCCGCTTCTTGAATCATTACTTCTCTGGCTATCAGGCGTTCCTTGAGTGCATCACGCAATTGCGGTGAGTCTGTTTGGCGACCCTGGGTCACCGCTTGTTTCACTATTGCTTCCAATTGGCTTGCAGGAATTCCTTTGCCGTTTACTTTAGCGACGTCTTGAGCCATTACAGGCAGGGCAGTTGCAAGAAGTACTACCAGCAAATGAGCAGGTTTAAAAGTCATTGTCTGTTCCTAAATAACAAAATAAATAAAACGGATTATAAATAAACTGCTTAGGTCGGTATCTCTGACGGACTCAATGCCACGATATTGAGGGCATGAATTTCCGTTTGCATCATAACGCCAACGGCATCATACACTAGTCGATGGCGAGAAATGCGGTTTAATCCTTCAAATTGCTGACAAACTATTCTTACGCTGTAATGACCTGCACCACCAGCCGCGCCAGCATGACCCCGATGAGCTTCGGAGTCATCTGTTAACAGACAGTCAACTGGCTGCAAGGTTTCATTCAGGCAGGCTAATATTTTCTCCGTGCGCGTCATTGTGCTGGTTCTTCCATGTATTTAGCCAGAAACAGGCTCTGAATAATGATAAATGCCGGCATGATGGCAACAACGGCCAGGAGTTTGAAATTAGCCCAAGTATCCGTAGAGAAATTAAATGCCACATAAAGGTTAACGAAACCCATGAGCAAAAAATATACCATCCATGCATAGCTGAGTCGTGTCCAGATGTGTGCTGGCAACTTGATTTGCTCGCCCATTGCCAATTGAATCAAGTTACTCTTGAATACGAATTGGGCTAAAGCAAATGCACCGCAATAGCACCAATACAGTACAGTTGGCTTCCACTTGATGAAGGCTTCGTTTTGAAAATACAAAGTCGCACCACCAAATACCATGATAATGATGAAGGAAATCCACAGCATGGCATCCACTTTCTTGCGACGTACAAGTAGATAGCCTATCTGAAATACCGATGCGACCAAAGTAATCGCTGTGGCCAGTAAAATAGGGGCCAGTTCAGCAGTGGTTGCGCCGCCAGACACTATGCTGGAAAAATAGTCGGATACGATGGATTGTGCAGTAGTTGCGTTTTTTTCCCCCCATTTAAGAGTGAGAAAAAACAAAACTACCGGGAACATATCAAAAAGAAATTTCATTTACAGACAATCAGTTTTTACAGGATCAAACTACAGGATCAAACTTCAAGGAGGCTGAATTAATGCAATAGCGCAACCTTGTGGGTGGTGGCCCGTCGGGGAATACATGCCCCAGATGAGCGTCGCAGATATTACACACAATCTCAGTGCGCGTCATGCCATGAGATGTATCAACTATCTCACGAACATTAGCTGGATTTAATGCCCTGAAGTAGCTTGGCCAGCCGCAACCGGAATCAAATTTGGCATCGGAGGCAAACAAGGGCGTGTTGCAGCAGACGCAGGTATAGATACCGGTTTCGTGGTGATCCCAGAATTTGCCTGTAAAAGCGCGCTCAGTGGCTGCGTGCCGGGTGACTTCATACTCCATGGAGCTCAGTTGCGCCTTCCATTCGGCATCTGACTTGACGATTTTACTCATGATTTCCTCTTCACTTCTGCTTTGTTTTTGCTCTATATCAGGATGAACAACTGACTTCCAGATGCTTTGCCCAGTCTGGCGGCAAGCTTGCATAATCGTCGTGTTCCTCTTGTTCGTCATAGGGATTTTCCAGGATGCTCAATAATTTCATGATTTCTGAAAAATCCTTCTGCTGCGCTTTTTCTATCGCTTGCTGCGCAAGATAATTTCTTAAAATATATTTGGGATTGACTGACAGCATACTGGTTTGACGTGTTTGTTCATTACTTTGTTCCATTGCCAAACGCGCCCGGTAATCCAGCAGCCATGTGTCGAGACTATCCCTGTCCAGAAACAAATCACGCAGTAGTTCATCATTGGTCGATTTGTGGTTCGAAAGCTTACTCAAATGACGGAAACTCAGGGTGAAGTCAGCATGATTACTTTGTAACAAAGTGAAAAAGCCAGCGAACAAGTCGAGATCAGCTTCGTGATCTTTCTTCAGACCAAATTTTTGATGCATGAGTTCTGTCCATTTTTGCCGATAAACGGCAGGATAATGGCTCAGCGCAGCATTGGTGTCATCGACACTGCCTATCAGCGGCGATAAAGCTTGTGCCAAAGCCTGGCAATTCCAGTTGCCTATGGCTGGCTGCATGCGGTAAGAATAACGGCCTTGCTGGTCAGTATGATTGCAGATATGTTTCTCATCGTAAGCTTCCATGAAGCCGAAAGGGCCATAGTCCAGCGTTTGGCCTATGATGGACATATTGTCAGTATTCATGACGCCATGCATGAAGCCTACAGCCTGCCATTGCGCCATCAGTCCGGCCGTACGCGTGGTGACATTGCTGAGCAGAGCCTGGTAAGGATTATTTTCTGCCTGCAGTTCTGGGTAAGAATGTTGGATGACATAATCAGCCAGTTGGCGCAGATCATCCATCCTGTCGTTGTAATACCAGTGCTCGAATGAGCCAAAGCGTACAAAGCTCGGCGCTACGCGGGCGACGACAGCACAGGTCTCTGGTGTTTCGCGAAAAACCATCTGGTCCGAGCCTATGACGCACAGAGCACGCGAAGTGGGTATGTTCAATGCTGCCATCGCTTCAGAGCATAAAAATTCACGTATGGAAGAGCGTAATACCGCACGCCCATCACCCATGCGCGAATACGGTGTCATACCAGCACCTTTGAGTTGAATTTCTAGATGCCGACCGGCATGTGAAATATCACCTAGCAATAATGCGCGGCCATCACCCAATTGACCAGCCCAGACGCCAAACTGGTGACCTGAATAAACGGCTGCCAAGGGTTTGCTGCCAGGGACAAGCTGGTTACCGGAAAAATAATTGAGGAATTCAGGTGAATTCAGGCTGGACTGATCCAGGTTTAATTGCGCAGCAACTTCATTGCTGGCTGCCACCAGATAGGGTTTATCTATGGGGCTGGCTAAAAGCTGGGTATAAAAATGCGCGGGAAGTTCTGCAAACTTATTCTCCAGGATAAAATTTTGCAGGGAGAGTGGGGGAGTGTTCATGAGGTGCCGCGCTGCTGTAAAAATAATAAACGCATTTTGACAGATTTGGTCAAAATGCGTTTATCAGTTGCTTGCTCCTGATGCAGGATCAGGCGGTAATGCGTTCCCTGGTCTTGCAGCCATCGATCAGGAAGGACAAGCTGATCACCAGAACCAGTTCACCTTCGGCAGAGCGGGCAGTGCCCGTAATGCCTGGTGTGCTGATACAGGTCAGCGGTTTAATGACCAGATCGGCAGTACCATCAACCGCATCGACAGACAAGATGTAAGGACTGGGAGCGGCAATGACGATACCAACTCTTTCTGATGCTGGTGTGTAGCCCAATATCTTGCCCAAAGACTTTACTGGCAAAGGCCGGCCAAGATCACGCAAAACAGGCTGACCACCAACACTTTCAAAGGTTTCTGGTAATTCAACCACACGCTGTACGGTTGCCATAGGCAATGCCAGTGAAGCACCATCGGTGCGGACCAGCATGGTCGGTACGATAGACAACTCAATTGGTAAACGGATCAGGAAGGTCGTGCCTGTTCCCAATTGAGAGGCAATGCGTATCGCGCCACGATGGCGTTCCACCGCAGTTTTTACCACATCCATGCCTACACCGCGACCAGATACACTGGAGGCGACTTCTTTGGTCGAGAAGCCTGGCAAAAACACCAGTTGGAAAGCTTCATCATCAGTGCGGGCATCATGCGCATTGATCAAGCCCTTGGAGACAGCTTTATCACGTAGTCTTTGTGCATCCATGCCTTTGCCATCGTCCGTCACTTCTATCATGACGCTGCTGGCTTCCTGCCAGGCTTTCAATGAAATCGTGGCGCGCGGTGACTTGTTGGCATTGATACGCTCTTCAGCTGTTTCTATGCCGTGATCAAGCGCATTGCGCAACATGTGAACCAGCGGATCATACAAGCTATCGACAACCACGCGATCAACTTCAGTCTCTGCACCTGCAATATTCAAATCTACTTCTTTGCCAAGGTCGCGTGCCAGTTCTCTGATCAACCTTGGGAATTTCTGGAATAATCGTCCCACAGGTTGCATACGCGTTGCCAGAGTGGCGCGTTGCAATTCAGTCGAATAACGGGAGGCGCGTGTCAGCGTTTCAGTCAGGGCAGACATCAGTGGCGCAGCTTGCCCATCAAACTTGAATTGCGACAGTTTTTCAAGTAATACGGCAGCCTGGTTTGCTGCCTGTACGGATTCACCTGCAACTTCAAGCAAGACATTCAGCTTGACAGCGTCTATGCGTATGCTTTCTTCTTTTGCAGGGGCGTTTTGTTTGACCTCTGCACCCGACAGCGAGGATTTGACAGCTTCAGTTTCCTCTCTCTGCGCCGGTGCTGCTGCATGCACTTCCTCTTCTTCAGATTCGGCTGTTTCTGCTGCTTCAGCTTCTGGTAGGGTACCTGGCGGTGTCACGGCACGGAAATAGGCCTCCCAGTCAAGTGCGCCGTTATTCTCTTTTTTTGCGGCAAGTGGGGCAGCTTTTTCTACGGGTTTGGGTGTTTCCGCCACTTTGGCTTTGGCCGCTACCGGTTTTTTACTGACGCCTTTCATTTCTATGGCATCTGTCAGCATTTTTTCCAGCGACTTGGGCATGGTGGAGAGCTTGTCAGGCTCCGTACCATTATTAAGCGCAGTGAGCTGATCTGCGACAAAGCCACTGGCCTCAAGCGCAGCTTCTATCGCTTCAGGCGTGACGGGAACTTGTCCCGTGCGTAGGGCATCGAAGAGGTTTTCGGTTAAATGGCAGGCCGACACCATGGCACTCAAATTCATGAAGCCAGCGCCACCTTTGATGGTATGGAAGGACCTGAATACCGCATTGAGCGTATTCATGTCGCCAGGATTGCGCTCGAGCGAAAGCAGGTGTTCTTCTACATTGGTCGCCAGATCGAGCGCTTCGACGACAAATTCTTTGAGCATGTCATCCATTAGAAGCCCAGACTATCAAGTAGGTTATCTACGTCATCCTGTTCCAATGCTGCGTTCGGGACGGAAGGGCCTTCCATCAATTCTACTGCTTTTTCTTTCAGCTCTGTCGGCGCATTATCCAGCAGGATTTGCGCCAGTTCGTGCTCAACACGTTTGTTGATAGCCACGACTTTTTTGATTAACTGGCCGGTGAGATCCTGAAAGTCTTGCGCCATCATGATATCTAGCAAACGTGCTTTTTCAGCGTCCGTGGCCGTCAGCACATTATTGGCAAACGTCTTGGAGTCCGTTGCCAGGGACTTGAATTCATCGACGCTGAGTTTGCCGTCAAACAAGTCCGTCCAGCGCGCATCCATCGATTTGGCTTTTTTGGCCAGCTCATCTTGCTCGGGCATGCCCAGGTCTGTCGCGTTCAAGACTTTGTTGGCAGCCTGTTCGGTCAGAGTTGCGACATATTCAAGCCGGCCCTGAGCATCGGCAATCTGTACCGCGACATCAGATAGCGAACGGTCATAACCCAGCTCACGCATGGAGTCATGCAGCATTCTGACGAGGCCACCCAGTCGGTCAAAAATGGGTTTGGCGGCATTTTCATCATCGCTGTGAAAGTTGAATTTGGCAGGAGCTGGCTCGAGCTGTTCAGACTCGTTGCTCGTTGGCGGGGAAGAGGGGGGCTCTACATTGGTTTCCAGGCGCTGGTTGGCCATTTCTTCAAACAATGCGTCCAGATCATCTGCTGAATCGGTCATAGTCCTTGGTTCTCCATAATCGCATTGATCATTGTGTAAAGCTTCACAAATGTCACGGTGTGTCAGCGAGAGTATGCAGAAATGCTCTGAGTATTACTGCCATTCAGATACCACGTTTCCGCATGGACTCCGGTTTTTCCCTGATTTATTTTGCTTGAATCAGGGGGTAATTTTTATCCATGAACAAGACTGCTTTTCGCTCATGTTCATAGTAGCAGGACATTACCGAAGAATAACCCAGAGTAATAAAATTTGTCATTCTTTTGTTACGCCCGATGCAGTTTTGTCACATTCTTTTACGTAAGTTCGCAAAAAATGTTCTGGCGTCTCTATTCTGAACATGCCAGCCTGCTTCATTTTCCTGGCGAGCTTGAGTAGAGCCTTGTCTTTGGTGATCAAAACTTCGGCATGGGCATCCCGGGCGATCTCCAGAAATTTCTGATCATCCTTGTCGCTGCAGACTGGCAGTCTGTAGCCAGTATCAGCTGGAGCCAGGCATTGGATATGAGCATCAAACAAAGCGGTCACTGCTTCAGCGCTTTCATGTCTGGCTGCAAGGTGAGGGTAGCTCAGTACGGCCAGCCATTCATCGCGGCAATCTGTGCGGGTCAATGCTTGCAACTGACCATTGCCTAGGTCATCAAGCAAGACTGACCATCGGGGATCTTTGAATACAAATAAATCCAGGCACACATTTGTGTCAAGAATTACGCGCTTAGGTATGATGTCGGTCATTTTTGTCTATTAAATTCAATTTATGCTCATTGTATTATCTCCAGCCAAAAGCCTGGATTTTGAAACGCCCGTAAAGACCACGACGATGACTACGCCCCATTTTCTTGCCGAGGCAGAAGAATTGATCGCCGTTGCCAGAACATATAGCGCAGATCAGTTGGGCAGTTTGATGGATATTTCCCCGGCACTGGCGCATTTGAATGTTCAGCGTTTTTCTGACTGGGCGCCGCAGCCGGCGCCACGACATAGTAAACAAGCGGTATTTGCATTCAATGGCGATGTCTATGAGGGGCTGGATGTTGCCAGTCTGACCTCGCCGCAACTGAAATACCTGCAAAATCACTTGCGCATTCTATCCGGCTTGTATGGCTTGTTGCGTCCGCTTGATGCCTTGCAGGCGTACAGACTGGAAATGGGGACTGCACTTGCCAATCAGCGCGGCAAAAATCTGTATAGCTTTTGGGGCGATAAAATAAGTTTACTGTTAAGTGATGTAATTCAGCAACACAAATCACAAACCTTGGTCAATTTGGCATCGGATGAATATTTCAAGGCAGTGAGGCCAACAGTGTTGAAGGCGACGGTCATTTCGCCGGTCTTTCAGGACTGGAAGAATGGCAAATACAAAGTCATTTCTTTTTATGCCAAACGCGCCAGGGGGCTGATGGCCAGATACAGTGCGCAGCATGGCATACGTAAGGCAAACGACTTGAAAGACTTTGCTGAAGAGGGGTATGCCTATTGCGAAGAAGACTCTACCAAGACTAGCTGGGTTTTTCGAAGGAAAATTGAAGAGTAGATGTGATTATCTAATCCCATTGGATTTTCTAATTTGATACTAATTCGTCAGGACATAAGCATGTCCTGACGAACCATCAGGTTTTACCAGAATTTCCACCAAGCATTGCGCGAACCGGCTTTACCCGTCAGGTAGTCGCTTTTCGGGAAGTTTTGCAAAAAGACGCGGTTTGCATCATCACGCAGTTCTGTCATACCCATCGCATCGTAAGAGCGTATTAAAATAAACATCGCTTCTTCAATGGACGGTGCGTCAGGATATTCTTTGATCGCAGCCTGGGCACGGTTGGCAGCAGCCAGATAGGCACCACGGCGCAGGTAATAGCGGGCCACATGCACGTCATATTGTGCGAGGGCATTTACCAGATATTTCATGCGCAAGATCGCGTCTGGCGTATACTTACTGTCCGGGAACTGGACGGCCAGTTGCTTGAACGCATCAAAAGAATCGCGG
The DNA here is from genome assembly GCF_049340405.1 of Undibacterium sp. Ji42W. Classification (NCBI taxonomy): domain Bacteria; kingdom Pseudomonadati; phylum Pseudomonadota; class Betaproteobacteria; order Burkholderiales; family Oxalobacteraceae; genus Undibacterium; species Undibacterium sp. Ji42W. The sequence goes on along the minus strand of NZ_JBMPOV010000001.1, from coordinate 130,271 downwards.
GAAGCTTTGGGGTCGCGTTCAGTGATGTCCTGGTTTGCCAGAAAATTGAATAAACCTACCTGATCATTGAAGTTGATCACACCACGCAAGTAATACATGTAATCTACATGGCTATGATTTGGGTGCAGCTTGATAAAGCGTTCAACGGCGGCCAGTGCTTGTGCCTGATCACCTTGTTTGTAATAAGCGTACGCAGTTTCCATCTGTGCTTGTTGTGCGTAAGTACCGAAAGGGAAGCGTGATTCAAGTTTTTCAAAGTACTGAATTGCCTTTTCATAACCCCCGCTGGACATTTCGTCTTTAGCTTCAGCGTATAATTTTGATGCTGACCAGGTTTTGGTCTCATCGCCTTTTTCACCAAACACCCCGCAGCCGCTTAAACTTAAGGACGCGGCAACAGCCAGAACCAGCAATTTCAAAGATTTAATGTGCATAAATTTGTGCGTGAGCATGAAAACAATTTACGGATTATAGCCGATGGCAAAAAATGTGAAACAAACTACTACAGTGATTTTGTCAGATTCCGACCTGGACACTGAATTGGAAGGGCTGAACGATACCACCGAAGTGGACGAAGATTTTGCCCTTGTAGTAGAAAATATAGAATTAAAGCTCACTTCCGATGCTTGTGGTGAGCGTTTGGACAAGACTTTGTCCAAACTGGTTCCGCAATATTCAAGAAGCCGCATCCAGCAGTGGATAGAAGGCGGTTTCGTCAGTGTTGATGGCAAGCCTGGTCGTGGCAAGATGACCATGCTAGGTGATGAAAAAATCATCATCGAGCCACAAGCTGCGCCCGATGAAGGTGCTTATGCGCCGGAAGACATACCTTTGAACGTAGTGTATGAAGACGACGACATCCTGGTCATCAACAAACCGGCTGATATGGTAGTGCACCCGGCAGCGGGTAACTGGTCAGGCACTTTGCTCAATGGTTTGCTGTATCGCTGGCCTGCTTTGCTGGGTGTACCACGCGCTGGTATCGTCCATAGGCTCGATAAAGATACTTCCGGCCTGATGGTGGTTGCCAAAACTCTCATTGCCCATACTGAATTGGTGCGTCAGTTGCAGGACAGGACAGTCAAGCGTGAATATAATGCGCTGGTATGGGGTACGCCTAATTTGTCAGGCACAGTCGATGCACCTATGGCCAGACATCCGCGTGACCGCATCAAGATGGCGGTTTCTCAAAGCATGCTTGCCAAACCTGCTGTTACGCATTTCCAGCGTGTGGGCGCTGGCATGCTGGAAAAATTCCCTGTCAGTCTGGTTGCCTGCCAGTTGGAGACTGGCCGCACCCATCAAATACGCGTACACATGTTGTCACTAGGCTTCCCTCTGGTAGGCGATCCTTTATATGGTAAGCAGCATCTGGCGCGTTTCTTTCATCGCCAGGCGCTGCAAGCGCGCAAGCTGGGTTTGACGCACCCAACCACAGGTGAGCACGTCGAATGGGAAATCCCCTTGGCTGATGATTTTTCAGCATTGCTGCTGCAGGCTGGTATACAGACAGTATGAATCCAGGCGGCAAGGACTTGACTGCTCTTGCTCCTTTCCCGGTAGTGCTGCCCAACTGGCAGCACGATCCCGCAAACGTGCGGGCGTTCGCTAATACCCGTCACGGCGGGGTCAGCCTTGGCCCCTATGGAGATGCAACTGGCCGCAATGGCCTTAATCTCGGTGGCCATGTCAATGACGATCCGCTTGCTGTAAAACAGAATCGGGATAAATTAAATCTGCAATTGCCTTCGGATGTCATATTCTTATCACAAGTGCATGGCAATATCATATTGAATGCCGCTGACCTTATTATTGGCAACGCCAATACTGGTGATGCTGTCCTCAGTACGCAAGCCGGGCAAGTTTGTGCCGTGCTGACTGCTGATTGTTTGCCGGTTTTATTTACCGATGTGGCTGGTAAAGTTGTTGCTGCAGCCCATGCTGGCTGGCGTGGGCTGGCTGGTGGGGTGTTGCAAAATACCGTGTTAGCGATGAGGGACAAGGGCGCGCAAGAAATTATTGCCTGGCTTGGTCCGGCTATCGGGCCGCAAGAGTTTGAAGTAGGGCGTGATGTACTGGATGCTTTTGCTGCAAAGATTCCTGATGCGCAGGCTTATTTCAAAGTACGAGCCAGCCAGGATGGTGCAGAAAAATATCTGGCTGATCTTTACGGGCTGGCAAGAAAATTGCTAAATGACATCGGTCTTGACCAGGTTTTTGGCGGAGACCATTGTACGGTGACCGAAGTGGCGGAGTTTTATTCATACCGCCGTGATGGTGTCAGCGGAAGAATGGCTAGCCTGATCTGGATAGCACCGGATTGATTTGTTTGATTTAATCCGCTGTCGTTTCGGCTGCTTGAAGTTTTGGATGTGCTTCATGTGCTTGAGGGTTGTCTGAAACTGTTGGAGTTGCAGATTGTTTTTGCAGTGCAGCTTGTTTTTCCAGTCGTTCACGCTTGCGCTGTGGTGTACGCATCAGGTATAAAACTATTGTTAAAGGAAAAACGCAATACAGGAGGAAAGTGATGATGCCTGCGATGACGGAGTGTTCTGTGATCGACATCATCAGTACGACGTAAATCCAGGCGATTGCAACGATATGCATAAGAACCTATTACTTATTATTGTGAATGCTTGATGCTCGCATCCATGGTGAGAATTGAATAGTGAGAACGGTATTGCAGCTTATTTAATCAGGAAAAGAAAGCTTAAAATTATTTCGAAACGATACGCGAAAATCAGGAGGCACGCATGAAGACTTTCGATCCTCAAGCTATGTACTCCGAGTGGATGTCACAGCTAGTGAATCAAGACAAATGGCAGGAGTGGATGAAGCCTGCCGCAACAATGAACCCCATGCCAGCAGCAGACATGCTGAAGGACTTGGGGGCGCAGATAGATCCTGCCACCATGACGCGCTTGCAAACGGAGTATATGCAAGAGTTTGGTAAGCTATGGCAAGACTTTGCTGTATCCAAAATCCCTGATCTGAAAGACAGGCGTTTTTCAGCCCCAGACTGGCACAACCATGCCATGCACTCTTATAGTGCGGCATCCTATTTGTTGAATGCACGTTTTTTGATGGTCATGGCAGAGTCTGTGCAGGCCCCAATCAAGACAAAACAGAAAATCGGTTTTGCAGTGCAGCAAATGATAGATGCGATGTCGCCGGCCAATTTTCTGGTCACCAATCCCGAAGCGCAAAGCAAGCTGATCGAGAGCAAAGGCGAGAGCCTGGCCAAGGGCATTACTCAAATGCTGGCCGATATGCAAAAAGGCCGCATTTCCCAGACAGATGAATCCGCCTTCGAAGTCGGCAAGAATGTCGCAACATCAGCCGGTACCGTGGTGTATGAAAACCATCTGTTCCAGCTTATTCAGTATAAGCCTACCACCAAGACCGTGCATCAGCGCCCCTTGTTGATGGTGCCGCCTTGCATCAATAAATTTTATATCCTTGATTTGCAGCCTGAGAATTCGGTCGTGCGTTATGCCGTTGATCAGGGGCATACGGTGTTCCTGGTATCCTGGGCAAATCCAGATGAAAGCATGGCCGAAGTTAGCTGGAATGACTATATCGAAGACGGTGCCATACAAGCCATCAAGGTGGCACAAAAGATCAGCAAGCAAGACAAGATCAATGCATTTGGCTTTTGCGTAGGTGGCACCATCGTCTCTACTGCCTTGTCAGTGCTTGCAGCACGCGGTGAACATCCGGCCAGCAGCCTGACTTTGCTGACTACCTTGCTGGACTTTACCCAGACTGGTGTGCTTGATGTGTTTGTCGATGAAATGCAAGTCAAGATGCGCGAGCAAACCATAGGGCGTCGCGGCATCTTGCCGGGCAAAGATCTGGCCAGCACTTTCTCCAGTCTGAGGGCAAATGATCTGGTCTGGAATTATGTGCAGTCAAATTACCTTAAGGGTGAGGCGCCGCCACCATTTGATCTTTTGTACTGGAATGCCGATAGCACTAATTTGCCTGGCCCGATGTTTTGCTGGTACCTGCGTAATACTTATCTGGAAAACAAACTCAAACAGCCCGGCGCATTGACGGTTGCAGGCAGCAAGGTCGATCTGGGCAAAATTGACGCGCCATGTTTTGTCTATGGCTCGCGGGAGGATCACATTGTCCCATGGCAGGCAGCTTTTGCTTCTACTGCTTTGCTTAATCCCCGTCATAAAAACCGCAACCGTTTTGTGCTGGGGGCATCGGGTCATATCGCTGGCGTAGTTAACCCTCCAGCCAAGAAGAAAAGAAGTTATTGGACGAACGAGCAAACTGGCCTGGATGCAGAAAGCTGGTTTGCTGGTGCCACAGAACACCCGGGTAGCTGGTGGCCAGAGTGGTCAACCTTTTTGAGCGGGCATGGCGGCAAGATGGTGAAAGTGCCGGCCACACCTGGAAATACAGAATTTCCTGCAATTGAAGCCGCGCCAGGGCGTTATGTAAAGGTAAGGGCAGATTGAGGGTTTGTTGTTAAGTAATTAAAATTCAATGAGGAGAACAAATATGTCAAAACGTGTTGCTTATGTTACTGGTGGTATGGGTGGTATTGGAACGCCAATCTGCCGCCGTTTGTGCAGGGACGGTTATATTGTTGTTGCAGGTTGTGGCCCAAATTCTGCTCGTAAGGATAAATGGCTTGCCGATATGCGCGCAGAAGGCCTGGATATCCATGCTTCTGAAGGTAATGTTTCAGACTGGGAATCAACCAGGGCAGCTTTTGAAAAAGTCAGGGCAGAAATTGGTGAAGTCGATGTGCTGGTGAATAATGCCGGTATCACCCGTGATGGCCAGTTCCGCAAAATGAGCAAGGCTGATTGGGATGCTGTTATGGATACCAATTTGAATTCCCTGTTCAATGTCACCAAGCAGGTTATTGATGGCATGGTAGATCGTGGCTGGGGCCGTATCATTAACATTTCTTCAGTCAATGGTCAAAAAGGCCAGTTTGGCCAGACTAACTATTCCACTGCCAAAGCAGGTATTCATGGTTTTTCCATGGCTCTGGCACAGGAAGTGGCGACCAAGGGTGTGACTGTAAATACGGTTTCCCCAGGCTATGTTGGTACTGACATGGTCAAAGCCATACGTCCTGACGTGCTGGAAAAGATTGTTGCAGGCATTCCCGTCAAACGTCTGGCTGAGCCTGAAGAGATTGCCTCTATTGTTGCCTGGATTGCATCTGATGAAGGTGGTTATGCTACTGGTTCAGATTTTTCCATCAATGGTGGTTTGCACATGGGTTAAGCGCCGCAATAACTCAGGAATGGCCAGAAATTAGAATAAATTTTTTAAATTGGCTTTTTAGCCTCCCTGATTGCTGTCTTTCTTCTGCAGTGCGGTAAAATATGCCCATCAGAGTCGCAAGATTTCGATGGGCATATCTTTTGCAGGCTGCAAAATACAAGATATAAAAAAGGGGACAAACATGGCTAGCTGTTTTGGCTGATCCAAGACAGGAAATCATGTTTGCGTGAATAGTCTGTGCTACTTTGAAGAGTGATCCTCATCAAGTGGCAGGATATCGAAGTGTTTAACTGAGATCTCAATGAATAGCGCAAAAAAATCAACACAGCATCTGATCAAGAAATATCCTAACCGTCGTCTGTACGACACGCAGACCAGTAGCTATATTACATTGGTGGACGTCAAACAGTTCGTGCTGGAAAACGATGATTTCGCCGTAGTCGATGCAAAAACAGGCGAAGATTTGACACGTAGCATACTGTTGCAAATCATTCTTGAGGAGGAGGCAGGTGGTTCGCCCATGTTCTCTAGTGTCGTTTTGTCACAAATCATTCGTTACTATGGGCATGCCATGCAAGGCATGATGGGCAATTACCTGGAAAAAAACGTTCAGGCATTTATCGATATCCAGAACAAACTGGCTGAGAATTCCAAAGGCATCTATGAAGGCAAGCCCTTCAGCCCAGAAATGTGGACGCAGTTCATGAACGTGCAGGGCCCCATGATGCAGGGCATGATGGGTAACTACATAGAACAGAGCAAGAATTTGTTTGTGCAAATGCAAGAGCAAATGCAAAGCCAGGCAAAAAACATGTTTAATGTCTTCCCGTTCAATCCGGAAGATGTGAATAAAAAATAAATAAAAAATACGTAAATTACTGCTTGAACAGACTCGTATTCTGCCTTAAGCCCCTGATTCTTCAGGAAATTATCGCAGATGCGGCAAGTTGGGCTAGCAAAAAGGGTACAATAGCGGATTCGCTTTTGTACCCTTTTTGCTCTTATTTGCTATTAATTACCCCTTATGTCTATTTCAGAAATTCGCCGTCAAGAAATGCCTGCTACCCACAAGGTGGGATTTGTGTCCCTGGGTTGCCCAAAGGCGCTTGTCGATTCCGAACAAATCCTGACACAATTACGTGCCGAAGGTTACGACACTGCCAAATCCTATGATGGTGCAGACCTGGTCATCGTCAACACCTGCGGCTTCATTGATGCCGCTGTGCAGGAATCGCTGGATGCGATAGGTGAGGCGCTGGCTGAAAACGGCAGGGTCATCGTGACTGGTTGCCTGGGTGCTAAAAAAGGTGCTGATGGCAAGGACATGATACAGTCCATTCACCCCAAAGTACTTGAAGTGACTGGCCCGCATGCGGTCAGTGAAGTCATGGCTGCGGTGCACAAGCATTTGCCCAAGCCACATGAGCCCTTCATGGATCTGGTGCCACCACAAGGCGTGAAGCTGACACCCAAGCATTTTGCCTACCTCAAAATCTCCGAAGGCTGTAACCATCGTTGCAGCTTCTGCATTATCCCATCCATGCGTGGCGACTTGGTATCGCGCCCGATTGCTGATGTCATGATGGAAGCAGAAAACCTGTTCAAGGCCGGCGTCAAGGAATTGCTGGTGATTTCCCAGGACACCAGTGCCTATGGTGTGGATATCAAATTCCGCATGGGCTTCTGGAATGGCAAACCAGTCAAAACCCATATGACGCAATTGGTAGAAGCCTTGGGTGAGTTGGCCAAGCAGCATGATGCCTGGGTACGCCTGCATTATGTTTACCCATATCCGCATGTAGATCAGATTATTCCTTTCATGAACAATGGACACGTATTGCCTTACCTGGACGTGCCCTTGCAACATGCTCACCCTGATGTGTTGAAACGCATGAAGCGTCCAGCCAGTGGTGAGAAAAATATAGAGCGCATCAAGGCTTGGCGTGCAATGTGTCCTGAGATCACGATACGTTCTACCTTTATCGCCGGTTTTCCTGGTGAGACGGAAGAAGAATTTGAATACCTGCTCGACTTTCTCAAGGAGGCGGAGATTGACCGTCTGGGCTGTTTTGCCTATTCGCCAGTTGAAGGTGCAACCGCCAATGAAATAGACAATCAACTGCCAGATGAAGTGCGTGAAGACCGTCGCCGTCGCGTCATGGAATTGCAGGAAGGTATATCCAAAAAACGTCTGCAGGCCAAGATAGGTAAAACCGTGCGCGTGTTAATTGATTCCCTAGACCGCAGTGGCGGGGTAGGCCGTAGTTCTGCTGATGCGCCTGAGATTGATGGCGTCGTCTACGTCAAGCCTCCTTTTGAGCCGCACCGCAAACTCAAGGTTGGTGAATTCGTTGAGGTGAAAATCACTGCGGCAGATGCCCATGATCTGTGGGGCGAAGCAGTCTGATGAAATTTTTACGTTTTGTTGTACTGCCACTGAGCTTGCTGTCAGGGTTTGCTGTTCAGGCTCATGCTGAGGATAAAACTGAACCAACTCCTACAGTCAAGCCAGGTTTTGCGCCCATGTCCAATCCCTTCTTTGCCGGTGCAATTGAATTACGCGGCGTAATGGGCAATGACAAAATCCGTATGCACCTACAGCCCAAAACTGAAGACCGCGACAGTGTCGAAGGTTCTTATGTGGTAGCGGGTGGCAAACGCAATCAGGGTAAGAAGATTTTACTGGCTGGTGAAGTCAGTAAAAACAAACTCAGTATGGAAGAATCAGAGGACGGCGTAGATGTCTCTGGGCAGTGGGATGGCGAGCTCAAGGACAATGTCATACGCGGTGTATGGCAATCTGATGATGGTAAAGTCAGCAAAGATTTTGTACTGGAATTGTGGTTAGCTCCAAAAACAAAAAAAATCAAATCACCCTCATCTAAATAAGGCATCTGCGTAGTAGTTTACTCATGCGCTGTCGTTGAATAATTGCAGACTTATGGTCGGTCTGCAAATTACGCTCAATTCCCCCTGAGTATATTATTCGTAAGTCATTCCACTTCAAATTCTTGCTTTGTTTGTCTTATCATTTGCACTTTAGTTAATTTCAAATGTTAGAATCCGGGCTTTATTTTTCCTGATTAAAAATGTTTACGGTAAAAAAATTCAGCGCACTGGCTTTGTTGTTGGTTTCGGTTTCACAGTTTGCAGTTGCTGATAGCGCGCCAAATCCTGCATCTTTTGCTACTTTTCGTAAGCAGTTCAAGACGCAGGTGAGCTATGAGGCCGACGATCGTAGCCCGGTTGGCACTTCATCAGACAATGTATTTCAATCGGTACGCTATCAGTCTGCGGTTGGGCCGATGGCTGCTATGCTGACTTCTGATCCCAACGACGGGAAAAAGCATCCGGCTATTATCTGGATTACTGGTGGTGATAGTAATTCAATTGATGGCACAACTTTATCCCAGCCTAAGCCCAGATCAAATGATCAATCTGCGGCTGCTTATCGCAAGGCCGGCATCGTGATGATGTTTCCCACCCTGCGTGGTGGAAATGATAATCCAGGCAAGCATGAAGCGCACTTTGGTGAGATCGATGATGTGCTGGCGGCGGCAGATTATCTGGCTCAGCAGCCCTGGGTTGATCCAGCCCGGATTTATCTTGGTGGTCATAGTACTGGCGGCACTCTGGTATTGATGACGGCAGAAGCAAGCAAGCGCTTCAGGGCAGTATTTTCATTTGGTCCAGTAGCTAATTTGCGTGACTATGGAAAGATGATACCTGTCAATTTCAACAAAATCAGCTTTGCGGAACAAGTATCCCGTGCACCGTATTATTGGCTGCCATCTGTCCAGAGCCCTTTATTTATTATTGAAGGAGTAGATGGTAATATCAATTCCCTGGAATTGATGCGTAGTAAATCCAGTAATCCTTATATCAAGTTCCTGTCCGTCAAAGGGGCAAGCCATTTCACTATTTTAGCTCCCGGTAACGAACTTATTGCCAGGAAAATTTTGCTGGATGATGGGGCGGTCAGTAATCTTAAGTTTACAGAAAGTGAAATGATTAACGAGCTCTCAAAAAAATAGCAAATCCGGTCGTTGTGACCTGCTATATCACGAGAAACCAGAACAAAGATATTTTTTAAAAAGGCGCGTGAAGCGCCTTTTTCAATTGTCACGACCATGTAACTCGAATGCGGATATCACTTCTGCGCTAACATGTATCTCATGTAACGAGCACAATTTAAGTGCTTGCGAATCAGGAGTCAACATGTCAGAAAACAGTCAACCAGAGCCAGGATTTAATACCAGCATCATCCACAGTGAATATATTGCACCAGATGGCTTTGCTGCCTTTCCTGTTGGGATATATCATGCTTCCACAGTGTTGTTCAATAATGTTGCCTCGATGCGTGAGCGTAGCTGGCAGGATAAATCGACTTACACTTATGGTCTTCACGGTACACCCACCAGCTTTACCCTGGAAGCCAGGCTGGCAGAAATAGAGAAGGGTGAGTACTGTCTGTTGGCACCTAGCGGCCTGGCAGCAATTACGCTGGTGAACATGGCTTTCCTGCAGAGTGGCGATCATGTCTTGATACCCGACAATGTATATAGCCCTAACCGCGACCTGGCTGACTGGCTATCGCGCGGCTTTGGTATTAGCGTGCAATATTACGATCCACTGATAGGGGAAGGTATTGCGGCATTGATAGTAGAGAATACCCGCCTGATCTGGGTTGAGGCACCGGGCTCGGTTTCCATGGAAGTGCCAGATGTGCCAGCAATATGCGCTGCTGCCCATGCGCGTGGCGTTTTGGTGGCTTTGGATAATACCTGGTCGGCGGGTATTGCATTTGCAGCCTTTGAGCATGGCGTTGATATCATCATGCAGGCGTTGACTAAATATCAGAGCGGTGGATCGGATGTCTTGATGGGAGCGGTCATTACCCGCGACAAGGCTCTCAATGCCCGCCTGCAAATGGCGCACATGCGTCTGGGTTTTGGTGTGGGCATGGATGATGTCTATCTGGTCTTGCGCAATTTGCCGACGCTGCAATTGCGTTTTAATGCGCATGATCAAAGCGCCCGCAAAGTTGCCGCATGGCTGAGCAGCAGGCCAGAAATCAGCAAAGTACTGCATCCAGCGTTGCCAGACTGTCGAGGGCATGATATCTGGCAGCGTGATTTTACTGGTGCTGGCGGTTTGTTTTCCGTCTTGTTTGATGCAAAATACACAGAAAAACAAACTGACCGTTTTGTCGATAGCCTCAAATTATTCAAGATAGGTTTCAGTTGGGGTGGGGCGCATAGCTTGTGCATACCTTATCGCATGCAATATATGCGCACAAACTGGACTGAGCCCGGAATATTGGTGCGTTTCAATATCGGCCTGGAAGACACGCAAGACCTGATTGCCGATATAGAGCACGCCTTGGCAACATTGATTTAAACAAAAAGGCGAAAGGCCGCGACGAAAAGAAAAAGAGTGAATTTCCGAAAAAATTCACTCTTTTTCAATGCATCCCCGCAAGCGGGGATGGGTTTGCTTATAACTTATGCTGCCAGCAATTGACGCAATACAAATGGCAAGATACCGCCATGTTTGTAGTAATCAACTTCGATAGGAGTATCGATACGTAACAATACTTTGACTTCTTTTTTCTCGCCGTTGGCACGGTGGATCACCAGAGTCACTTCTTGCTGTGGTTTGATTTCATCTTCTATGCCTTTGAGGTCAAAAGATTCATTACCTTTGATGCTCAGAGTATCAACACTGTCAGTGCCGATGAATTGCAGTGGCAATACGCCCATGCCAACCAGGTTGGAGCGGTGGATACGTTCAAAAGAACGTGCAATCACCGCCTTGACGCCCAGCAATTGCGTACCTTTTGCCGCCCAGTCGCGGGAGGAGCCTGTGCCGTATTCTTCGCCGCCGAAAATCATGGTCGGTACGCCGTCAGCAACATATTTCATCGCTGCGTCATAGATCGCCATAGGTTCGCCGGTCGGCTGGAACAGGGTTTCGCCGCCTTCAACGCGAGAGCCATCTTCCTTGGCTGGAATCATGAGGTTTTTGATTCGTACGTTGGCAAACGTGCCGCGCATCATGATTTCATGGTTACCACGACGTGAGCCGTAGGAATTGAAGTCGGCTTTCAAAACGCCGTTTTCTTTCAGCCATTTACCTGCAGGGCTGGATTCTTTGATGGAGCCAGCTGGTGAGATATGGTCAGTCGTAATGGAGTCGCCGAACACACCCAGTGCGCGCGCGCCAGTGATGCCAGTCGCAGCTGCTTTTGGCTCCATCGTGAAGTCAGCAAAGAACGGTGGCTCAGCAATGTAGGTGGAAGTAGGCCAGTTGTAAACATCGCCTTCTGCCACGCCTTTGATGTTTTCCCACAGTTTGCCTGGAGCACCTTTAACGTCTGCGTAGTTTTCCTTGAAGGTTTTGGAATTCATCGCGAACTTCATCAGCTTGTTGATTTCTGCGCTGGTAGGCCAGATATCGCCCAGGAAAATGTCCTTGCCTTTAACGCGGCCAACTGGCTCTGTCATCAAGTCACGGGTCATGTTGCCAGCAATGGCGTAAGCAACCACCAACGGAGGGGAGGCCAGGAAGTTGGAGCGAATGTTCGGGTGGATCCGCGCTTCAAAGTTGCGGTTGCCAGACAAGATGGCAGATGCCACGATATCGTTGGCAACAATGGCTTCATTCATCGCTGGTGTCAGGTCACCTGCATTGCCAATACAGGTCGTGCAGCCATAGGCTGTGACGCCGAAACCGAGTTTTTCCAGATAAGGCAGCAAGCCTGCTGCTTCCAGGTATTTGGTCACAACGCGTGAGCCAGGGGCCAGCGAAGTTTTGATGTGAGGCGCTACTTTCAGGCCAGCTTCAACCGCTTTCTTGGCCAGCAGACCAGCCGCCAGCAAGACACTAGGATTGGATGTATTGGTGCAGGAAGTAATGGCAGCGATCAGGACGTCACCGTTTTTGACGTTCACACCATCAGTATTGGTGTATACCGCGTTGAGGTCTTCAGCCTTCTTGTTGAAACCATTTTCTGCTGTTGGTTTGGAGAGCAGGTCTGCAAAGGTCGATTTGACGTTGCCGATTTCGATGCGGTCTTGCGGGCGCTTAGGGCCAGCCAGGGACGGCGCAACTGTAGACAGATCCAAAGAAATTTCTGTGGTGTAGTCAATCTCGCCAGCTTCAGGAATGCCAAACATTTTCTGGGCTTTGAAATAGCCTTCGAATGCGTCGATTTCTGCTTTGGTGCGACCTGTGCCTTTGAAGTAATCGATAGTCGCTTCATCAACAGGGAAGAAACCCATTGTTGCGCCGTATTCTGGCGCCATGTTGGCGATAGTCGCGCGGTCTGTCAGGGACAGGGAGCGTGTGCCTTCACCAAAGAACTCAACAAATTTGCCAACGACCTTGGCTTTACGCAGCAATTCAGTGATGGTCAGCACCAGATCAGTTGCTGTACAGCCTTCACGCAATGCGCCAGTCAGGTTAACACCGACTACGTCTGGCGTCAGGAAGTAAACTGGCTGGCCCAGCATCCCGGCTTCAGCTTCGATACCGCCCACACCCCAACCGACTACGCCGATACCATTGATCATGGTGGTATGGGAATCAGTACCTACCAGTGTATCAGGGTAGTAGATTTCATTTTTCTTGGCATCTTTGGCTTTGTGTACGCCGCGTGCCAGGTATTCCAGGTTAACCTGGTGGACGATACCAAAGCCTGGAGGAACTACGCCAAAGGTATCAAATGCCTGCATACCCCATTTCATAAACTGGTAACGCTCGTTATTGCGTTGGAATTCCAGTTTCATGTTCAGGTCCAGCGCTTTCTTTTCACGGAAATGATCGATTTGTACAGAATGATCAACTACCAGATCAACTGGAACCAGCGGTTCAATATTTTTTGGATTTTTGCCTTGTTTGGCTGCAACGTTACGCATCGCAGCCAAGTCAGCCAATAAAGGAACGCCAGTAAAATCTTGCAGTACCACGCGGGATACGACGAAAGGGATTTCGTCAGTACGGGCAGCAGTCGCACTCCAGTTAGCAAGTTGCTTGACGTGTTCGTCAGTAACTTTTTTACCGTCACAGTTACGCAGCACCGATTCCAAAACAATACGAATGGAGACTGGCAGGCGTGAAATATTTACGCCGAGATTTTTTTCCAATGCTGGCAGGGAAAAAAACTTGCCTTTCTTGGTATCCGAAATTTTAAAATCTTTCAGGGTTTTGAATGCATCTTTGTACGCATTTTGGCTCATGGCTCTTCCTCTTATTTACAAAAATCAACGATCAAAAAATAATTACATCAAATTACTGCAATACCCGCTCACCGCCATCCGGCCAGACAGAGCAAATATTGCGTGTGAAGGAACTCGAACTCATTTGACCGGCGCTGCACCGGTATCGCTGCTATTCACTTCTGCCAGTGATGCTGCTTCTGTCTTGCATTCATTGGCTAACTGCTGGCCTTTACGGGAGTCCAGTAACAAGCCTTTGGCGGGGATGCCTATCCAGACAAATCCGGACTTGCGGTTTTCAAAACGCACAGCACCTGTTGTGGTATCGACCTTGGTCAGCCGATACAGGCGTTTTTTCCATCGCATGGCCACATGGTCTGCGTCTTCAGGGTTGGTGTACATGGTCAGTGAGTTACCGAGCTCGCATTTGTATTCGAAATTCTTGTGCAAAGCCACGTCTGGTTCCGGCTCGTCATCTTCTTTTGTTGCCTGGGCAGCAGCAGGTTTTGCTGCCTTTGCTGTGGATTTGGTTTTGCTGCGTGGTGCTTCCACAGCATTGGTATTCGCGGCAAGCATGGTGCATGCGGCAAATGCCAGGCTGATAAAAGAAAGTAATTTCATGGTGTCTCCTAAAGTAACTCTTGTGCTGCTGCCGGTAAAACGAAAGAGCCTGACTGGGCTCGTCTTAAAATTGTCCAATAATAGCGGTAACTGGCTCTGTCATGTAGCTGTCCTTGCCATTGTATAGGCCCCCAGTCCTGTTTTTTTGCCTGGCTCAGGATGGCGATGGCATCGTGGATGTGGTTTTCGTTGGGTGAAAATGCTTCGATGACAGGCTGTATCTGATCTGGATGTATGCTCCACATGCGTGTGTAGCCGCACTCGCTGGCCGCGCGATGTGCATCATTCGCCACCACGCTAGTGTCCCTGATCTCAGTGGTGACATTGTGCGAGGCCACTTTGCCATAACGATGGCAGGCTGCGGCGATTTCCAGCTTGGCACGCAAAACCAGAGGGTGAGTAAATTGCCCAGGAGAGCGCATGGCACTTGCAGGAATAGCACCAAAATGGGAGGACACAAAATCCATCAAACCAAAAGACAGGCATTCCACCTGGGGTAGAGCAGCAATTTGCTGCACTTCAGCCAGTGCGCCGTGGGTTTCTATCAAGACGTGGACCGGGATCAGGCGGCCATCATTTTTTTTCCCAAAATGATTAACGCGCTGGAGTGCGTTCTGTAATTCAGCGACATTGTTTATTTTTGGTAAAACCAGATAAGCGAGTTTGTCTGCGCATGCGGGTAGTATGATTTCCAGGTCTTGCTCAAATGCGGGGTGACGTACATCGTGCACCCGCACGCCAAGGCGCTGAAAATGATTGTCTGTACTGTTCACCAAGCTAGTGACCAGATTTGCATGATTGATCTCGTTGCCAGCGGCCGCGCCGTCTTCGCAATCGAGCGTGATATCAAAAACTCCACCTAGTTCCTGTTGTAGCGCAATCGATTTGCGCATCAATTTTTCAGATCCTGCGTAATGGTCGCAGACCGGCAATATAACCGGTAGTATTTGATCCTGAAAAAGTACTGTAGATGGGTGCATTACTTAAAATATCATCGTAAACCAAGGCAGATTCCGGCGGGTGCCAGAACCTGCCCCCTGACCTGATTAACCTACCAGGTGCTTGACGCCATCACGCTCTTCTTGCAATTCTTTGAGAGTGACATTGATACGTTCACGGGAGAACTCGTCGATTTCCAGACCTTCAACGATTTTGTATTCGCCGTTTTCTGTTGTTACAGGGAAGCCGAACATGGTGCCTTCAGGGATGTCATAAGAGCCATCGGAAGGGATGCCCATCGTAGTCCATTTGCCATTTGTGCCCAGCAACCAGTCACGTACGTGATCAATTGCTGCGTTCGCTGCAGATGCTGCAGAAGACAGGCCGCGTGCTTCAATAATCGCTGCGCCGCGTTTGCCAACGGTAGGCAGGAATACGTCCTTGTTCCAGACTTGATCATTGATCAGATCTTTGACAGATGCGCCGTCGACTGTCGCGAAGCGATAGTCAGCGTACATAGTGGGGGAGTGATTGCCCCAGACGCACAGTTTTTCAACTGCAGCAACTGGCTTGCCAACTTTGGCAGCAACTTGAGACAGGGCGCGATTGTGATCCAGGCGCAGCATTGCAGTGAAGTTTTTCGCTGGCAGGGAAGGTGCTGATTTCATCGCGATGTAAGCATTGGTATTAGCTGGGTTGCCAACAACCAGAACTTTAACATTGCGGGATGCTACTGCATCCAGTGCCTTGCCCTGTACTGTGAAAATCTGTGCATTTGCTTCCAGCAGATCTTTACGTTCCATGCCTGGACCGCGTGGACGTGCGCCAACCAGCAGGGCAACGTCGATATCTTTGAATGCTGTCATTGGATCGCTGTGAGCTGACATGCCAGCCAACAGTGGGAATGCGCAGTCATCAATTTCCATCATCACGCCTTTCAGCGCTTTCTGGGCTTTTTCGTCAGGAATTTCAAGTAATTGCAGAATCACTGGCTGGTCTTTGCCCAGCATGTCGCCATTGGCGATACGGAACAGAAGGGAATAGCCAATTTGGCCTGCGGCGCCTGTGACAGCTACGCGCATAGGGGATTTCGCCATGATGCATCTCCGAAGTGGTGTGAAAACGATGTTCAAACAATTGCAGCGACTGATATGCCGACGCTATGTAAAACACTTAATGATACCGTTGAAAGCGCTGTCAGTCAGCCAAAATCCGCTGCAAACACGTTTTCGTCCTTTACATTGAAAGCGTTCGAGCTATATTGCTTGGTGTGACTGCTGTATGACAGATTGTTAGGTGGCGCTTGCCGAATGCTGGCGCCAGCCATTTGTACGGGAGTGTAGGTCGTGCAGGGCCAAGTGTCAATCAATATCTTATGTCTTATATAAGACATATCACTTAATAGTTTGTTCTGGACGTGGCAGGTAGTTTTGTGGTGAAATTGCAGCCTATGACCGCTATCATACCAACCGCAAATAATCCGACTGTTGCCCCTGCTACTCCAGGTGCTGGCGTCGGTGCTTCATCTTTGAGTGCCTCACCCACCTTTAGTCCATTATATCAACAGATTAAAGCCCTGATTACCCAGAGCCTGCAATCTGGTGAGTGGAAGCCGGGAGAGTTAATCCCCAGTGAGATAGAGTTGGCTGGCCGCTTCAAGGTCAGCCAGGGAACGGTGCGCAAGGCGATTGATGAGTTGTCGGCTGAAAACCTGGTAGTGCGCAGGCAAGGGAAGGGGACTTTTGTTGCCACCCACCATGAGGCGCGTTCGCAGTTCCGGTTTTTGCGTCTGGCCCCTGATGAAGGCGTGCCGCATTATCCTGAAAACCGCATCATCGAAGTCAAGCGCATGCGTGCGCCGGCTGAGGTGGCACGATTGCTGGATATTAAATCTGGCGACTCGGTTGTGTTTATTCGCCGCCTGCAGTCGTTTTCAGGTGTGCCAACCATTCTTGATGATCTGTGGTTGCCGGGTGCCATCTTCAAAGGCTTGACGGCCGAACGTCTCAATGAATACAAAGGGCCTATGTATGGTCTGTTTGAAACTGAATTTGGCACACACATGATACGTGCGTCTGAGCAGATTCGCGCGGTCTGTGCGGATGAGTCAGTCGCTACGCTCTTGCATGTTGAGATGGGTGCGCCTTTGTTGAATGTGGAACGTGTCTCTTTTACTTACGGTGATAAACCGGTTGAGTTGCGCCGTGGTTTGTACCTGACAGTGAATCACCATTACAGAAATGAACTAAGCTAAATCAATTGCGTGATTGTTTTGCCGGGATTTTTTGTGTGCTCCAACCTTGTTGTAGGCTTTTCGCGCTCTGCATCCCGATGGCTTTAGGTTTAAGATAGCGATATTTTGTTAATCGTGATGATTTTTGTTGGTGCAATGCACCAAAATGAGCGAAAATTGCAAGGTTTATGTACAGACTAGTTAATGGGGAGATTATTTATGTCTGAAGTAGTAAAAGCCAGGCCTCGCTTTGGGGTCATGCGTCTGATCGATGCTACCGGGTATCGGCTGCCGCTGGCAGGCTTTGTATCCATTTTGCATCGCGCAAGTGGAATGCTGATGTTCCTGCTGTTGCCGTTTGTGCTGTACCTGCTCGACAAGAGCCTGGCTTCAGAGGCAACTTTCGTAAGCTTGCAAACACTGACATCTGGTGTATTTGTTAAGCTTGTCATTCTTGCCCTGATCTGGGCATACCTGCACCATTTCTGCGCTGGTATCCGTCACTTGCTCATGGATTTTCACTATGGCCTTGACAAGGATTCTGCGCGTCAATCTGCAGTCGGTGTGCTGGTTGTCAGCATTGCCCTGTCTGCATTGATAGGCTTGAAATTGTTCGGAGTATTTTAAAAATGGCAAATAATAATATTGGACCCAAGCGCCTGGTCGTAGGTGCAGGCTATGGCTTGCGCGACTGGATGGCGCAACGTGTGACCGCTATCGTCATGGCTTTGTATACCGTGATCTTGCTGGTCTTGTTTTTGGCGGGTAAAGATTTTAGCCACACCGGCTGGACAGGTATTTTTGCCATGCAATGGTTCAAGATGGCGACTTTCGCTGTCGTGATCTGCCTGCTGTACCACGCCTGGGTTGGTATGCGTGATGTCTGGATGGATTATGTGACGCACAATGTATTTGTTCGTCTGGTATTTCAAGTTGCCACTATCGTGTGGTTGATTGCTTGTGCTGGCTATGCTGCACAGATTTTGTGGAGAGTATAAAAGTGGCCGCAATTAAATCCACAATTCCTAGCCGCCGTTTTGATGCGGTCATCGTTGGTGCTGGCGGTTCCGGCATGCGTGCCTCGCTGCAATTGGCTGAGGCTGGCCTGAATGTTGCCGTACTGTCTAAAGTTTTCCCTACCCGTTCGCACACTGTTGCTGCGCAGGGTGGTATTGGTGCCTCTTTGGGCAACATGTCGGAAGATGGCTGGCTCTGGCATATGTTTGATACCGTTAAAGGTTCGGACTATCTGGGTGACCAGGATGCGATCGAGTTCATGTGCCGTGAAGCACCAAAAGTGGTCTATGAGCTTGAGCATTTCGGTATGCCATTTGACCGCAATGCCGATGGCACAATTTATCAGCGTCCATTTGGCGGCCATACTGCGAACTACGGTGAAAAGCCTGTGCAGCGTGCCTGTGCTGCTGCTGACCGTACTGGTCATGCTTTGTTGCATACTTTATATCAACGCAACGTACGTGCCCGTACCCATTTTTTTGTTGAATGGATGGCGATAGACCTGATCCGTGATGCTGATGGTGATGTCCTTGGGGTGGTTGCGCTGGAAATGGAAACTGGCGAAGTCATGATGCTGGAAGCCAAAACCACTATATTTGCTACAGGTGGTGCGGGCCGTATCTGGCAAGCTTCTACCAATGCCTTTATCAATACTGGTGACGGTATGGGTATGGCGGCGCGTGTAGGGTTGCCGCTGGAAGATATGGAATTCTGGCAGTTCCACCCAACTGGTGTTGCCGGTGCGGGTGTCTTGATTACTGAAGGTGTACGTGGTGAAGGCGGTATTCTGGTAAATAGCCAGGGCGAGCGTTTCATGGAGCGTTATGCGCCTACGCTGAAAGATCTGGCGCCGCGCGATTTTGTTTCCCGTTCAATGGATCAGGAAATCAAGGAAGGCCGTGGCTGTGGTCCGAATAAAGATCACGTCATGCTGGACCTGCGTCATATTGGTGCGGAAACTATTCAAAAACGCCTGCCTTCGATTCTGGAAATCGCGCACAAGTTCGCCAACGTTGATGCAACCAAGGAGCCGATTCCTGTCGTGCCAACCATCCATTATCAAATGGGGGGTATTCCGACCAATATTCACGGCCAGGTTGTGGCGCCTAAAAACGGTGGCAGCGAAATCGTGAATGGTCTGTATGCAATCGGCGAGTGCGCCTGCGTATCTGTGCACGGTGCAAACCGTCTGGGTACTAACTCTCTGCTCGATTTGCTGGTGTTTGGTCGTGCAGCTGGTAATCATGTGGTTGCAAGTAATCTGAAAGCACGCAGCAATAAAGATTTGCCTGCTGATGCAGCTGATCTGGCGCTGTCACGCTTGTCCAAGCTGGAAACCAGTACTGGTTCCGAGCGCGTACAAGACGTTGCCAACGCAATTCGCGGCACGATGCAGCAATACTGCGGCGTGTTCCGTACCGATGAATTGCTGCAAACTGGCTACAAGAAAATTATGGAGCTTGATGAGCGTCGCAAGCACGTTTCTTTCAAAGATAAATCCAAGGTCTTCAATACGGCACGCGTAGAGGCACTGGAGCTGGATAATCTGATCGAAACAGCCAAGGCAACGATTACGTCTGCCGCCGCCCGTAAAGAATCCCGTGGTGCGCATGCACACCGAGATTACGAACAGCGCGACGACGTTAACTGGATGAAGCACACCTTGTGGTATTCAGAGGGCAATCGCCTCGACTACAAGCCAGTCGTGACCAAGCCACTGACTGTAGAAACCTTCAAACCAAAACCACGTACATTCTAAAGAGATACCGATATGGCACGTACACTTAAATTTAAAATCTATCGCTACGATCCGGACAAGGACGCCAAGCCTTACATGCAAGACTTGACCGTTGAGTTGCAAGACACGGACAAGATGTTGCTGGACGCCTTGCAACGTATCAAGTCTGATGTCGATGATTCTCTGGCGCTGCGCCGCTCATGCCGTGAAGGTGTGTGTGGTTCTGATGCGATGAACATCAATGGCAAGAATGGCCTGGCTTGTACTACCAACCTGAATGAATTGAGCGAGCCTATCATCTTGCGTCCTTTGCCAGGCTTGCCTGTCATTCGCGACTTGATCGTTGACATGACGCAATTCTTCAAGCAATACAATTCCATCAAGCCTTACCTGATGAATGATTCCATTCCTCCGGAAAAAGAACGTCTGCAGACGCCTGCTGAGCGTGAAGAGCTCGATGGTTTGTATGAGTGCATCCTGTGTGCATGCTGCTCTACATCATGCCCGTCTTTCTGGTGGAATCCTGATAAGTTTGTTGGCCCGGCAGGTTTGTTGCAGGCGTATCGCTTCATTGCTGATTCCCGTGATGAGGCAACTGGTGCACGTCTCGACAATCTGGAAGATCCGTACCGCTTGTTCCGTTGCCACACCATCATGAATTGTGTGGACGTCTGTCCAAAAGGCCTGAATCCTACCCGCGCTATCGGTAAGATCAAGGAACTGATGGTCCGTCGCGCAGTCTAAGTTTGTAATCTTGATTCGCAGCCTGGGTTTGTAGCTTGGGTTCCAAGTTTAGGTTTGCGGTTTAGTTTGCATATCAGCGATGTCTGATGGCATCGCTGCTATTTCATGCGGTTTTCCAGGCAAGCTGAGAGCCGCATGAAATAGTCAGTATGGAAGAGAATTAATTATGTCTGAGTCACAAGCTATATCCCATCAAAGCGACCCGATAAAGCGGGCCAGGCTGCGGTGGCGGGCAAGGCGCGGTTTGCTGGAAAATGATCTGATCTTGACACGTTTTCTGGATGCTAATGAAGAATTCCTGACAGATGAGGAAGTGGATGCCTTCAGCCGCCTGATGGAATTGCCAGACAATACTTTAATGGATTTGATCATGGCCAAGACAAAACCGGAAGCCGAAGTTGATCTGCCTCACGTCCATGCTTTATTGCAGCGCCTGCAAACGGCGTAATGCAAGTTGAGTAAATTGATTTATAGCTAATATCAAGCTGACGTTTAGGTTGGTATTAAGCTGATATTTTGTGTTTTTTTGATTAACGACTCACCTCTTATCTGAAGGAAGAGCCATGACAAATTCTGAAACAAAAGCCACCCTATCATTCTCCGATGGCTCACCAGCCCTGGAAATGCCGATTTACAAGGGCTCGATTGGCCCGGATGTCATCGACATCCGCAAATTGTATGGTTCTACCGGCATGTTTACCTATGATCCAGGTTTCATGTCCACGGCAGCATGCAATTCTTCCATTACCTATATCGATGGCGATAAAGGTGAGCTGCTGTATCGCGGTTACCCTATTGAGCAATTGGCAGTTAATGGCGGCGATTTCCTGGAAACCTGCTTTCTGTTGCTGAACGGCGAACTGCCAACGGCAGATCAAAAGAAAGACTTTGTAGCGACTGTCACCAATCACACCATGGTGCATGAGCAGATGCAATTCTTCTTCCGCGGTTTCCGCCGTGATGCGCATCCTATGTCGGTATTGGTCGGTACGGTTGGTGCACTGGCATCTTTCTACCATGATTCGCTGGATATCAACGATCCACATCACCGTGAAGTATCCGCTATCCGCCTGATCGCTAAAATGCCTACACTGGTGGCGATGGCTTACAAATATTCTATCGGCCAGCCATTCGTATATCCACGCAATGATTTGTCGTACAGCGCGAACTTCATGCACATGATGTTCTCCACACCGTGCGAGCCATACAAAACCAACGAAGTGCTGGTACGTGCTCTGGATCGTATACTGATCCTGCACGCAGATCACGAGCAAAATGCTTCTACATCGACAGTGCGTCTGGCCGGTTCTTCTGGTGCCAATCCCTTTGCCTGTATCGCTGCTGGTATCGCATGTCTGTGGGGTCCTGCTCACGGTGGTGCAAACGAAGCGGCATTGAGTATGCTGGAAGAAATCGGTAGTGTTGATAACATCTCGCATTTCATTGAACAGGTCAAAGACAAAAACTCTGGCGTCAAACTGATGGGCTTTGGTCACCGTGTTTATAAAAACTATGACCCACGCGCAAAACTGATGCGTGAAACCTGCTATGAAGTGCTGCAAGAACTGGGTCTGCAAGATGATCCACTGTTCAAACTAGCCATGGCTCTGGAAAAAATCGCGCTGGAAGACGAATACTTCGTCAGCCGCAAGCTGTATCCTAACGTCGATTTCTACTCTGGTATCGTACAACGTGCACTGGGCATCCCAACTGCATTGTTCACCGGTATCTTTGCCCTGGCACGTACAGTAGGCTGGATCGCTCAGTGGAAAGAAATGATTTCTGATCCAGAACAAAAAATCGGCCGTCCACGTCAATTGTTTGTTGGTTCACCTAAGCGTGATGTGCCAGCGATCGATAAACGTTAATTCGAAACATTAAGTGAAAACGGTTATTGAACATTAATCTTTAGTTATTCGATGTTGTTGTAAAAAGCGAGTCTTTACGACTCGCTTTTTTTTTCTTCAGTAATTATGCTATGCTTCGCCACGAAAGTGATTTTTAGGAATAACTTTCGCGATCTAATCAAAAAACATATTTAAATGACATGATTTTTGATTTGGTCACGAGGATAGATTGAATTAAGCCCTTCCCCACAACTTGATGTGCAATCCGCTAACCGGTCAGGCCGTGTCGCGGAAGGTTAGATTAACCCGCTAATCTCGCGAAACGCGAAGAAAGGTGAGCAAGATGATGCAACAATATAACGCTAACTCGTACTTGTTCGGCGGCAATGCGCCGTATGTAGAAGAACTGTATGAAGCGTACCTGAATAATCCCGGTTCTGTTCCTGACAATTGGCGCGCGTATTTCGATGCCATGCAAAACGTGCCTGCCGTTGATGGATCTTCCAAGCCAGACGTTGCCCATGCACCTGTTATTGCATCGTTTGCCGAACGAGCCAAACAAGGCCCGATACGCACAGTCAATGCGACTGCTGATGCTGAAATGGGACGCAAACGCGTCGCTGCCCAACAACTGATCGCCGCTTATCGCTTCCTCGGCAGCCACTGGGCCAATCTGGACCCGCTGCAACGCCAGGAGCGCCCTAGCATTCCTGAACTGGAACCAAGTTTCTACGGTTTTACCGATGCCGATATGGACATACAGTTCAATATCAGCAATACCTATTTCGGGCCAGAAACGGCATCATTGCGCGACCTTTTGAACGCACTGCGTGACACTTACTGCCGTTCCATTGGTGCTGAGTTCATGTACATCAGTGACCCGACTGAAAAACGCTGGTTGCAACAAAAGTTGGAGGCGATACGCTCTACACCATCTTTCTCTCCTGAAAAGAAAAAACACATCCTCGACCGCCTCACTGCGGCTGAAGGCCTGGAACGCTATCTGCATACCAAATATGTTGGTCAGAAGCGTTTTTCCCTGGAAGGTGGCGAAAGCTTTATCGCCTCCATGGATGAGACTATCCAGCGCGCCGGCGAGCGTGGTGTCGAAGAAATCGTTATCGGTATGGCTCACCGTGGCCGTCTGAACGTACTGGTCAATACGTTGGGCAAAATGCCTCAGGATTTGTTTGCGGAATTTGAAGGCAAACATGGTGACGACTTGCCAGCTGGCGACGTTAAATACCATCAGGGATTCTCGTCTGATATTTCTACACCAGGCGGCCCGGTTCACTTGTCGCTGGCATTCAATCCTTCCCACCTGGAAATTGTTAATCCAGTGGTTGAAGGTTCTGTCAAAGCACGTATGGACCGTCGCGGTGACAAAGATGGCTCTCAAGTTCTGCCTATCCTGGTACACGGCGATGCCGCGTTTGCAGGGCAGGGCGTCGTCATGGAAACCCTGAACCTGGCGCAAACACGCGGCTATGGTACTGGTGGTACTGTGCATATCGTCATCAATAACCAGATCGGTTTCACGACTTCTGATCCACGCGATTCACGTTCGACGTTGTATTGCTCCGACGTAGTCAAGATGATTGAAGCGCCGGTCATGCACGTCAATGCAGATGATCCTGAAGCCGTAGTCCTGGCAACCCAGATCGCTCTGGATTACCGTATGGAATTCAAGAAGGATATCGTAGTTGATATCATCTGTTTCCGTAAATTGGGCCATAACGAGCAAGATACGCCCGCGCTGACACAGCCTTTGATGTACAAGAAGATTGCCCAGCATCCTGGCACGCGCAAGATGTATGCGGATAAACTGGCTGCACAAGGCACCATCCCCGCAGACGGTGGCGATCAAATGATCAAGGCCTACCGTGATGCCATGGATGCGGGCAAGCATACCCATGATCCGGTCATCTCCAACTTCAAAAACAAGTATGCTGTTGACTGGATTCCTTTCCTCAATCGCAAATGGACAGATGCCGCTGATACAGCAGTACCTCTGACAGAACTGAAACGTCTGGCAGAACGCATCACTGTCGTGCCAGAAGGCTTCAAACCGCATAGCCTGGTCGAAAAAGTGCTGGGTGACCGTGCTACGATGGGTCGTGGTGACATGAACCTGGACTGGGGCATGGGTGAACATCTGGCCTACGCATCCCTGGTTTCTTCCGGTTATGCAATCCGTTTGACGGGCCAGGATGCAGGCCGCGGTACTTTCGTTCATCGTCACGCAGTTTTGCATGATCAAAACCGTGAACGTTGGGATGCAGGTACCTACATTCCTCTGCAAAACATTTCTGACAAACAGGCGCCATTCACTGTCATTGATTCTGTTTTGTCTGAAGAAGCAGTATTGGGCTTTGAATACGGTTATTCAACAGCGGAGCCAAATACCTTGACTATCTGGGAAGCACAATTCGGCGATTTCGCCAACGGTGCGCAGGTCGTTATCGATCAATTCATCAGCTCTGGTGAAGTGAAATGGGGCCGTGCATCCGGTCTGGTCATGATGCTGCCGCATGGCTACGAAGGTCAGGGTCCGGAACATTCATCTGCCCGTCCTGAGCGTTTCCTGCAACTGTGTGCTGACAATAATATGCAGGTGGTTCAGCCTACTTCTGCGTCCCAGATTTTCCATCTGTTGCGCCGTCAGATGATACGCATGTTCCGCAAGCCTCTGGTCATCATGACACCGAAGTCCCTGCTGCGTAACAAAGATGCAGGCTCACCTTTGTCCGATCTGGCCAAAGGCAGCTTCCAGACAGTCATCGGAGAAGTTGACGAGAAGATTGATGCGAAGAAAGTCAAACGTGTTATCGCTTGCTCCGGCAAAGTGTATTACGACCTGGTTAATGCCCGTAAAGAACGCGGTCAGTCTGATACGGCGATTATTCGTGTTGAACAACTGTATCCTTTCCCGCATAAGAGTTTTGTTGCTGAGTTGAAGAAATTCCCGAACATGGCGGAATTGGTCTGGGCACAAGATGAGCCACAAAATCAGGGACCATGGTTCCAGATCCAGCACAATATTTTTGAAAGCCTGGAAGAAGGTCAAAAACTTGCTTATGCAGGTCGTCCAGCCAGTGCATCGCCAGCTGTCGGTTACTACGACAAGCACTATGCACAGCAAAAAGCATTGCTGGAAACGGCGTTTTCCAAACTCAAAGGCTTTGTCCTGACCAAATAATGATGCGATGCGGCATCAGAAGCTGATGTCGCATTTGGCTACCCGAATCGGAGAGTAAAAAATGGCAATTATCGAAGTAAAAGTTCCTCAGTTATCTGAGTCCGTCGCAGAAGCAACCCTGTTGTCCTGGCATAAAAAAGTTGGCGAAGCAGTTGGCCGTGACGAAAACCTGATCGACGTAGAAACAGATAAGGTTGTACTGGAGCTGCCAGCGCCTGATGCTGGTGTCATCACACAAATCATCAAAGGCGATGGTAGTACAGTCGTTGCTGGCGAAATCATCGCGATTATCGATACAGACGCAGCCGCAAAAGTAAGCCCTATGGAAGTATCCGCTGCTCCAGTAGCTGTTGCCGCTGCGGCTGCCACATCTGCCCCTGCTGATGCAAAATCTTCTGCCGGCGTAGCAATGCCAGCAGCAGCAAAAATATTGTCAGAAAACAACCTGACTGCAGCGCAAGTTGACGGTTCCGGCAAAGACGGCCGCGTTACCAAAGGTGATGCACTGGCAGCTGTTGCCGCCAAGCCTGCTGCTGCACCAGTTGTTACACCTCTGGCCGCACCTGCAGCTGGCAAGCCTGCGCTGCAACAAGTGGTTGCGCCGACAATGGCCAGCTTGGGTGACCGCCCGGAAGAGCGCGTACCGATGAGCCGTTTGCGTGCCCGTATCGCTGAACGTCTGGTGCAATCGCAATCGACCAACGCGATTCTGACAACCTTCAACGAAGTCAACATGGCACCCGTCATGGACTTGCGCAACAAGTACAAAGACAAGTTTGAAAAAGAACATGGCGTGAAACTGGGTTTCATGTCCTTCTTCGTCAAAGCTGCTGTTGCTGCATTGAAAAAATATCCTATCATCAACGCCTCTGTTGATGGCAACGACATCGTCTACCACGGTTACTTCGACATTGGTATCGCTGTTGGCTCACCACGCGGCCTGGTAGTACCTATCCTGCGTAATGCGGATCAAATGACGATTGCTGAAATCGAGAAGAAAATCGGTGAATTCGGTGCCAAGGCCAAAGACGGCAAGCTGACTCTGGATGATTTGTCCGGCGGTACTTTCTCCATCTCGAATGGTGGTACTTTCGGTTCCATGTTGTCTACGCCCATTATCAATCCACCACAATCCGCAATTTTGGGCGTGCATGCGACCAAGGACCGTGCTGTAGTTGAAAATGGTCAGATCGTGATCCGTCCTATGAATTACCTGGCTATGTCTTACGACCATCGTATCATTGACGGTCGTGAAGCAGTTCTGGGTCTGGTGGCAATGAAAGACGCGCTGGAAGATCCAGCCCGCCTGTTGCTTGATCTGTAATTCAGATACAAACCGCAAAGCGCGAATCATTCCGTGAATATCGCTGACGAAATTAAACGTCTGCATGAACTGCATCAGGCAGGAGCCCTGTCTGATGCAGAGTTTGCACAAGCCAAAGCCAGATTGCTGACTACTGGTGACACTTCCACATCCGGCAATGACCAAAGTCAGGGTTTTAATCATCTGAACCAATTCCGCCGGTCAAAAAATGACCAATGGCTGGGTGGTATCTGCGGTGGTCTAGGCCAATTTACTGGACTGGACTCCTGGATATGGCGTTTGATGTTTGTCTTTTTCAGCCTTTACTTTGGTGCAGGCCTAGTGGCTTATTTGCTGGCCTGGATCTTCATCCCCGAAGAGAGTTGAAAGCCACATGGCGAAGAGTAAACTTCACGACTGGATTCGGCGCTAAATTCATCTATATAAAATCAGGATATTTTCATGAGCAAACAATTTGACGTCGTCGTTATCGGTGGTGGCCCTGGCGGCTACATCGCCGCAATCCGCGCTGCCCAACTGGGATTTTCTACTGCCTGTATCGACGCATGGACCAATGAAAAAGGTGGCCCGGCTCCAGGTGGTACATGCACTAACGTAGGTTGCATCCCATCCAAAGCGCTGTTGCAGTCTTCCGAGCACTATGAGCATGCGGGTCATGCTTTCGCGGACCACGGTATCAATGTGCAAGGCCTGGGCCTGGATGTTGCCAAAATGCTGGGTCGCAAGAATACTATCGTCAAGCAAAACAATGACGGCATCTTGTTCCTGTTTAAAAAGAATAAAGTCACTTTCTTCCATGGCCATGGCTCTTTTGTAAAAGGCGATGCTGCCGGTTATGAAATCAAGGTTGCAGGCAAGACAGAAGAAACTATCATTGGCAAACACATCATCGTGGCGACTGGCTCGAATGCACGCGCATTGCCAGGTGCGGCATTTGATGAAGAGACGGTCCTGTCCAATGATGGGGCACTGAAGATTGCTGAAGTACCGAAAAAACTTGGCGTTATTGGCGCTGGCGTGATCGGTCTGGAAATGGGCAGCGTCTGGCGTCGTCTGGGTGCTGAAGTGACAGTGTTGGAAGCATTGCCAACTTTCCTCGGTGCTGTGGATGAACAAATCGCTAAAGAAGCGCACAAACTGTTTGTCAAACAAGGCCTGTCCATCAATCTGGGCGTCAAGATTGGCGAAATCGTCAATGGCGGCAAAGATGTGACCGTCAACTACACTGATGACAAGGGCGTTGAACATAAAGCCGTATTCGATAAATTGATTATCTCTATTGGCCGCACACCTAACACCAATGGTTTGAATGCGGAAGCTGTTGGTCTGCAACTCGATGAACGTGGTTTCATCGCAGTTGATGGGGATTGCAAAACCAACCTGGCGAATGTCTGGGCAGTCGGTGACGTGGTACGCGGCCCTATGCTGGCGCATAAAGCAGAAGAAGAGGGTGTTGCCGTGGCCGAACGTATCGCTGGCCAGCATGGTCATGTGAACTTCAATACCATTCCATGGGTCATCTACACATCTCCAGAAATTGCATGGGTCGGTCGTACTGAGCAACAATTGAAGGCAGATGGCGTGGCTTACAAAGCCGGTACTTTCCCGTTTATGGCAAATGGCCGTGCCCGTGCGCTGGGTGATACTTCAGGGATGGTCAAGTTCCTGGCAGATGCCACGACAGATGAAATCCTGGGCGTACACATCGTTGGTCCTATGGCATCTGAATTGATTTCCGAAGCCGTGGTGGCGATGGAATTCAAGGCATCGGCAGAAGACATCGCCCGTATTTGCCATGCACATCCATCGTTGTCTGAAGCAACGAAGGAAGCAGCGTTGGCAGTTGACAAGCGTTCACTCAATTTCTGATTCAGGCTGAATGTCTGATCGCTTGTTTGAAAGTTTATTTAAGCGGTTTTTGAAAGAGGGCGCATTATCGCGCCCACATCGGCAGCGCACTCTGCCCTCAGTTTGATTGGGGTAGGGTGCGTCGCTTTTTACCCGCTTGCCATGCGCAGGCAAGCCAGCAAAGATAGTATCCCTCACCCATGAATGTCATAGAGTATTATCAGGATGCCTTGAGTCAACGCGGATTTCAGGCCGATGAGGCACAAAAACGCGCGGTTGACCGCTTGCAGACGGCCTATGAAGAATGGGTGGAATACAAGGGTAAGCGAGCGAATAAATTTACCCGCCTGATCACCCGACCTGAAGTGCCGCGTGGTGTCTACATGTGGGGTGGAGTCGGGCGTGGCAAATCATTTTTGATGGACAGTTTTTTTTCTGTTGTGCCAGTCGTCAGAAAAACCCGGTTGCATTTCCATGAGTTTATGCGCGCCGTGCACCGACAGCTGGATGAACTCAAAGGCGTAGCAGATCCGCTGGATGAAGTGGCGCGCAGGATCGCCAAGAAATACCGTCTGATTTGTTTCGATGAATTTCATGTGTCTGACGTGGCAGATGCAATGCTGTTGTATAACCTGCTCAATGCCCTGTTTGAAAACGGTGTTTCTTTCGTCATGACATCCAATTACCAGCCTGATACTTTGTATCCGGATGGCTTGCATCGCGACCGTATGTTGCCAACGATTGCCTTGCTCAAAGAAAAACTCGATATCCTGAATGTCGATTCCGGCAATGATTACCGCAAACGTGCGATGGAACAAGTGCAGGCTTACCTGACACCATTGAGTGCTGCTACGGACAAGACTTTGCGCGATATTTTTGCACGGGTCGCAGAAACCAGTGATGAAGACCCACAAGTCGATATTGAGGGACGCAAACTAAAATCCTTGCGTCGTGCAGGCAGTGCGATCTGGTTTGACTTTGCTACTTTATGTGGTGGTCCACGTTCACAAAATGATTATCTCGAAATCGCCAGTCGTTTTCATACCGTTGTTTTGTCGTCTATTCCGCGTATGTCGGCAGCCATGTCTTCCGAAGCAAGGCGTTTCACCTGGCTCATAGACGTGTTTTACGATAACAAAGTAAAACTGATTATGTCGGCAGAAGTGCCGCCTGAGGAACTTTATACCAACGGTACCTTGTCTAATGAGTTTCACAGAACAGTATCACGTATTATAGAAATGCAATCAAAAGAATACATGGATGCTGACCAACGCCAACTTGCGGAGAATATTGCCTGATGAATCGTTTATTGCCTGTAATCCTCGCATTGCTTGCGCAAATGATATTTGCTTCGCATGCGCTGGCATCGCCCGGTAGCACCGAGCTGACGCAGATTGCGAATCTGTCTGCCAGTTTGGATCAAAAATATGCAGCAGGTAGTATCAGCAGTGCGGAACAAGCCGAGCTTGCCCTGCAAGAAAGTAATGCAGCACAACTGCGTTTGCAAAGCTGGTACGAACAGTCTGAGCGGGCTTGTCACGATACATTTTTTGTCAATGATTGTCTTAATGACGTTAAACAAAAGCGCCGTCAATATATCGTTGCCCTGCAGAGAATTTCCCTGGAAGCCAAAGCCTTGCAGCGTAAGCTCCATATAGAACAACTTGACAGAGAATTGGCGCAACGTCAGGCCAAGCCCTGACTGCTGAGAGATTTGTAACTGGCTGTAAGTCTTTTCTCTGCTCAAATGCCGCTATTTGAAGGCGCAATCGGCGCTTTCAATTGCTGAGACCGGGGTAGCACTACTGGCGCACTGTCTCTGAGCGATAGCCGCCTGTTGTCTGCGGCAATATTTGAATATGGAATCCCGTCCCACACTGCGATATAAGTATTGCAAGTCTCTAAAAATTTCCTTACAGTCTGGCGTTAGCCGCATTGGCATACTGTAATCCAAGGAAATGATATATGTGGTTTGTGGGCGCAATTATCGGCTTTATTCTGGGCGTGGCGACCGGTTCTGGTGCTGCCATGTTCTTTTTTGCTTTGACGGGTGGTTTTGTCGGATATCTGATCGCTAGTTCGCGCAAGACTAATACCGACACCAAGCTGGTGGCGAATAAACTGGTACACCAGCCTGCGCAAAGCAAACCTGTCGATGCAATGGCAGAGATGCGCCAGAAAATCTTCACACTTGAACATCGGCTGCAAACGCTGGAACGTGAAATGGCCGAGCTCAAAGCCGGTGGCGTAATTATCAATAATGTCGCACCACAGCCAGAACCGGTAAGCCAGCCAGTTACAGAAGAAAAAGCAGTGGCAGAACCCCAGGTAGCCCTTGCTGACGCAAAATCAGCCGACACCAGCGCTCGCTTAGCTGTGCCGCTGACAAGGGCATTTGGATCACAGACTGAAGCTGCCGCGGGCACGCAAGAAAATGCGCAGCCACCAGCACTGGACCTCGAGATACAGCCTTTGGAAGAAGCGATTCTTGTCAAAGAAATCCCCGCAGTCGTTACAGAGCAAGTCACTCCAATGACAGCAGTGCAGGCAGCAGAACCTTTGGCACCTGTAGCAGCTACAGCAGCTACGGTAATTGAAGTGCCAAGAGTAATTCCCGCCATCGTAAAACCGCCAGTTGCCAAACGCCCACCACCATCGCCTCCAAAAACGTTGAGAGAAAGCTTGCCTGCACCGCTGGCGAAACTGATTTTTGGTGGTAATGCGCTGGTCAAAGTCGGTGTCCTGATCTTGTTCCTGGGCCTGGCCTTCTTGCTGCGCTATACCGCAGAGCGGGTCACGGTACCGGTGGAATTGCGCTACGCAGGCGTGGCTTTGTCTGGTGTGATCTTGCTGGCGCTGGGCTGGTTCTTGCGCAGCAAGCGCCGCGACTATGCCTTGATATTGCAAGGCATGGCGATAGGTGTGTTTTACCTGACTACGCTATCCGCGATGAAATTGCATGCCTTGATTTCTCCTGATGTCGGCTTCGGTTTCCTGTTCCTGGTGTCTGTTCTCAGTGCCATCCTGGCGGTCTTGCAAAATGCACCGGTGCTAGCCATTGTTGCTGCAATTGAAGGTTTTGCGACCCCTGTTTTGATTTCCACTGGTGAAAACCGTCCGCTAGGTTTGTTCACATACATGGCCGTGCTGGATATAGGTATCTTCGTGGTTGCCTGGTTCAATGCCTGGCGCGTGCTGAACCTGATCGGTTTTGTCGGTACCTTCACCCTGGCATTGGGCTGGGCAGAACAAAACTATACTGATAGCCAATACGGCATTGTTCAACCTTTCCTGATTTTCTTCTTTGTCCTGTTTGCCCTGATAGGCTTGCTGTTCGCCCGCCGCACCCTGAAAGAAGCGGAAGTTGAAGAAGGCCCGTTGGCTACCCTGAAGCGGGTAGGGCGGGTCGACAGTGCTCTGGTATTTGGCAATCCCATCACCGCCTTTGGCATGCAATACATGCTGGTCAAACATACAGAGTTTGGTGCAGCCTTTTCTGCACTGGCGGTAGGTTTCTTCTATTTGCTGCTGGCCAGGTTTGTCTTTTCGAAGGCCAGACAAGGCTTGGCTTTGCTGGCCGAAGCCTATGTCATCGTTGCTGCCATCTTTGCCACGCTGGCGATACCGCTGGGACTGGAAGGTGCATGGACAGGTGCTGCCTGGGCCATTGAGGGCGCAGGCATGTATTGGCTGGGCGTACGCCAGCAACGACCTTATGCACGCGGTTTTGCTTATGTCGTCATGGTCGGCGCAGCTTACAAGCTCTTGCACGGTATCTACATCAATCCCGAGCCCACTGGACCATTGTTGCAGGGCGGTTTGCTGGGGCCGGTCTTGCTGGCAATTAGCTGCTTTGTGGTCTGGAATCTGCATAGAAAAGCTAAGCCAGAGAATATTGCAAGCTGGGAGGCCATGCCAAATGCCGCCTTGCCGTGGCTGGGTACAGCTTCACTGGCTTTATTGCCCTGGATGGTGCTGGTTCCACAGTTTGCAGCTGCGGCTATGGCTGTCATGGCCTTGCTGGTATCGGCCATTGCCCGTCGTTATGTACTGAAGGCTTTTGAACATATTTCTGCCACTTTGCAGGCGGCCGCGCTGGCGTCTTTCATGCTGACCCTGCATGTTGCCGCTAATGGCAATGCTGCGCTGGAAGATGGCTGGAAAGGTGGCCTGGCTGCCCTGATCATCGCTGGCAGCATTTTGTTCAGTGCAGGGCGTTCCATGGTGGCAGCCAAGCGGGCTGCACAGGCGCAATCTTTACCGCCAGCCTGGTCAATCTGGAACCAGGTGGCCATCGTCAGTGGTAGCGCATTATTGCATCTGGCCATGCTGTTTGCCATCAACCTGACGCAGGCATCATTGATCTGGCCATTAACTGCCTGCCTCTTGCTATGGGTAGGTTTGCGCATGTCGCATGGTGCGCTGGCAGGTTTCTCCGCCGCTTTGCAAGTCATTGCTGCTGGTTTGTGTCTGGTGGAACCTGGCAAATACCAGGGCACGGCATTTGCACATCTGGGTTTTTTGGTACCTTTGTCGCTGGCTGTGTCTGCGTGGCTCAGTGCTGATCTGATTCGGGCTGAGGCTGCCAGAATGCGTGCCGTGTTGCTGGACTTGAGTGAGTTTAGTCATGCTGCAACATCGGATGAAGTCAATACGTCGGGGCAAAAATGGCCATCGGTTTGGCTCAATCTCTGGTGCAATAGCAAGCTGGCGCTTGGTATGCCAGTTGTCTGGGGGCTGGCATGGTGGTTGAGTGCCTGGTTCCCTGAAAGTCTGGAAGCCCTGGTACGCACAGATCAGCGCAATTATTCTTCGACCGTTGCGATCGTGATAGGTCTGGTCAGTTCTGTCCTGATGGCAGCACTGGCAGGCTGGCGTCAATGGCCGCAAATGGGTTTTACCACCATCGTTACTTTACCCTTACTGATTTTTGCTGGTTTGATAGGTATGGTCGGCGCGGATGGGTCTTATTTGCCATCGGCAAACCTGGGCTGGCTGGCCTGGCCGCTGGCATTGGCATGGCATTTGCAGATACTGAAAAAGCAGCAAAACTGGATGGCAACATTGCCCCGACTCTTGGGCCTGACGCATATCGCAGGTTTCTGGTTCTTCCTGTTATTGGCAGCCCGCGAAGGGCAGGCACGCCTTGCACCGCTGGCTGATAGTTGGTCGAGTTGGCCATTACTGGGTTGGGTGCTGGTGCCTGCGCTGGTCTTCTGGTTCATTGGTGCCAAGCCACTCGCAGGCAGGTGGCCGCTTAATTCTTACCGTAAAGCCTACATAGAGCAGGCATGCGCGCCCGTTGCCCTGTATTTGCTGGCATGGTGCTGGTTGACCAATGCCTTCAGCGCGGGCGATGCCAGCCCCTTGCCTTATCTGCCTTTACTGAACCCGCTGGAATTGGGGCAATGGCTGGTGCTGGCGTCCTTATTGCACTGGTGGCGCGCTTTGCCTGTGGCTGCACTCAAAACAGACACCAAACATGCTGCAACAGCATTGGTAGCCGCTACAGCCCTGGCTTTATTGACAGGCATGGTCTTGCGTAGCTGCCACCATTTTGCCGGCGTGCCTTGGGATGCAGATGCCTTGTTTGCTTCGCGCCTGAGTCAGGCAGCCGTTTCCATTACCTGGGCAATTTGTGGCGTGTCTGTGATGTTGTTTGGTAACCGCCGTATGTCACGCAGTATCTGGATAGCTGGTGCTGCCTTGCTGGGTGTCGTGGTATTGAAACTGTTCCTGATAGAACTGGCAGACCGTGGCGGCTTATACCGTATCGTCTCTTTCATCGGTGTTGGTATCTTGTTGCTGGTGGTTGGTTATTTTGCCCCTGTGCCCGTCAAGCCAAAAGAAATGCAGGTGGCTGCAGTATCCGCGGATGACGACACACCAGAAGATCAGGAGAAGGCGTCATGAGTATCAGCAAGCTGAAATTGAAATTGTCATTGCTGGCTGCCTGTGCGATAGCTTCCGCTGTCGTTGCAGCACAGGCGATTAGTCCGCAGCTAAAGCATGCAGTCATCTCTAGCACTGGAGCGGGCCCGTATTTTCAATTGGACATACCCACCATTATTTATCCTGGCAGCCTGCATCCTGATCTGCATGATGTGCGTGTGCGTAATGCCGAAGGTGATCTCTTGTCCTTTGCCTGGGCAGACGTAGAAACGGCGACTGCCAAGCTTGAGAGTACTACGGTCAATGCGTTTCCTGTAAAAGATATACAAAGCAGCAGCTTCAGCAGCTTTCGGCAAAATGCAGATGGCTCACTGACCGCTTTGTCGCAAGTGAAAATCACCAGGCAAAATCCTGTGCCTGCCTGGATTATTGATGTCAGCAAGATCAAAGGCAAGTTATTGCAGGCCAGGTTCAGCATTAACGAGCAGGTGGATGGTATGTTCGGTTTCACGCTGGAAGGCAGTAACGATCTGAAAAACTGGCAATCGCTGGGTAGTGAACAGTTGGTGCAATTGCGCCACCAGGGTTCTATGTTGCAGAATCTCGCCATCAGGCTACCTCATGTCAGTGCACAGTATTTGCGCCTGCGCTGGAATAATCCTGCAAATGCTCCCTGGCTGGACAATGTCAGTATAGACAGCCAGCAAGAAGTCTACACGCCACCGATTTTACAATGGAGTAAGCCAATTGCTGTGAAAGCCTGTGGTGCAAGTTACTGTGATTATTCCATTCCGGACAATACACCGATAGACAGCCTGCGTCTTCTGGTCAGCGAGCCTAACACCTTGCTACATATCACAGTGCTGGTGCAGGTGACGACGACAACTGCACCGGCGTCCTCGTATCATCACAGACATAGCCCACTATATCCTCTGCATGTCTTAAGAAATCAGAAGCGCAATGCTGAAGTGCAGGTGGTAGATCAACAAGTCTGGTTGAATGACAGCCTGGTCTATAAAATCAATTTGCAGAATGGCGAAGTCAAATCACCTGATTTACTCATGGATGGTGCCAGTTATAAAACCTTGCGCTTGCAGACTGATAATCCATATAGCAAGCTGGCCAAAACCCTGCCAGAGATACAGATCGCCAGTTTGCCGCGCAGGCTGGTTTTTCTGGCGCGCGGTAAACCGCCGTATCAGCTGGAATGGGGAGTGGAGAACAAAGAGGGTGCTGCAATACCTTTGACAACGCTTATTCCGAAAATGGATTTGAGCAAGCCAGTGCAGGCTGATATCGCCAGTGTAGAAATTGCCGACTATGTCGCACCTCAGGCTGCGGTCAAACCAGTTGCTGAAAAAACACCCACCAAAGAGCACAAACCCTGGTTATGGGCTGCATTAGGTGTTGGTTTATTATTATTGGGCGGGATGGTATGGTCCCTGCTGAAGAATATGTCTGAAGATAAGGCAAAGACCTGAGTATTTTCTCAGGTCTTTCGAGGGGAATTAAATGCTTTGCAGACGCTGCAAAGCGTCTTGCAAAGTGGCATCCTGCTTGGCAAAGCAAAAGCGCACGATGCCAGATTCCTTGCCTTGCTGATAAAAAGCAGACACCGGGATGGCTGCCACACCAATTTCAGTCGTCAGCCAGCGGGAAAATTCCAGCTCGGTCTTGTCGGAAATCGCTGAGTAATCAACTGACTGGAAATAAGTGCCCGCACATGGCAACAGGCGTAAGCGTGAATTGGCGAGGCCAGCTCTGAACAAATCACGTTTCTTTTGATAAAAGTCCGCCAGCTCCAGATACGGAGCAGGCTTGCTCATATACTGCGCCAGTCCCACCTGCATAGGTGTATTGACGGTAAAGACATTGTATTGATGGACCTTGCGAAACTCTGCCATCAGTGCTGCCGGTGCTGTCACATAACCGACCTTCCAGCCTGTCACATGATAAGTTTTGCCAAAGCTGGAAATGATGAAGCTGCGCTCTGCCAGCTCAGGGTAGCGCGACAGCGATTCATGATGCTGTCCATCAAATACCATGTGTTCGTACACTTCGTCTGAGGCGATCAAGACCTTGGTGGCACGCACGATATCTGTCAAGGTGGCGATGTCATCTACGCTTAGCACCGATCCGGTAGGGTTGTGCGGTGAATTCAGCATCAACAAACGGGTCTTGTCCGTGATGCTGGCTTTTACCTTATCCCAAGGAATAGTGTAGCCATCTGCACCCAGTTCCATGCTGACAAATACCGGCACGCCACCTGCCAGCTTGATACTCGATACATAGCTGTCATACGCAGGTTCAATGACAATGACTTCATCGCCAGCATGTACGCAGGCCAGCAAGATCGTCAAAATGCCTTGGGTAGCACCGGCTGTGACGGTGATTTCAGTATTCACATCATAAGCGTGCCCATAGATGTTTTTGATCTTGGCGGCTATCTGCTCGCGTAATTGCGGCATGCCTGGCATGGGCGGATATTGATTGTAATTATCCGTCATGGCCTGCGCTACCAGGGCAGGCAGAGCAGGGTCGCAGCTAAAGTCAGGGAAGCCCTGACCAAGATTGACCGCTTTTTTCTCTGCTGCCAGGGTAGACATCACTGAAAAGATGGTGGTGCCCACTTCGGGCAATTTAGACTCAGGTACGAAGCGGGCAGTGGTCGTCATCAGTGAAACTCTTCAAAAACTATAACTGTTAATATAAAGCGATTATTTAGTACCAAACAAACGGTCACCAGCATCGCCCAGGCCTGGCACAATATAACCATGCTCATTCAGGTGATCATCGATAGACGCAGTGACGATAGGCACATCAGGATGAGCAACATTCATGACCTTGATGCCTTCAGGTGCGGCCAGCAAGCAAACGAATTTGATCGTCGTTGCGCCACGCAGCTTCAAGCGGGTGATGGCTGCAGCGGCTGAATTGCCGGTTGCCAGCATAGGATCAACCACGATCACCAGGCGGTCAGCGATATCTTCTGGCACTTTGAAGTAATACTCGACTGGCTCCAGTGTTTCCGGGTCACGGTACAGACCGATGTGGCCTACGCGTGCATTTGGCAGCAAATCCAGCATGCCATCCAAAATGCCATTGCCAGCACGCAATACAGAAATCACGCACAATTTTTTGCCGCTGATGGTCGGCGCATCAATGGTGGTGATTGGTGTCTCTATCTTCACCAGTTCAATAGGCAGGTCACGAGTAACTTCATACGCCAGCATCTGGCTGATTTCACGTAACAGGCGGCGGAAATTATCGGTAGGTGTGTCCTTGCTGCGCATCAGTGTCAGCTTGTGCTGCACGAGCGGGTGTCTGATTTCGGTGACGAGTTCGTTCAAGGTAATTCTCCGGCAATGTTGAGTTGACCGCTATTTTACGTCCCAGCCAGCATTAAGGGAAACGGATAAATCAGGAATTGAGGTGTTTTTCCACTTCTGATCCAGCCATCGTCAAATTTTTCTTGATTGATAATCCACTATAAGAAGTTCCGGCATGGCAGGGCCCGCAATGACGGTGAACGACTATCAGATCAGGAGTGCAGAATGGACAGCAATCAGGCGTTGTTAAATAAATTATCTCTGGGAGACTACTCCCTCGATCGCCATGGCGATCGCAAGGACGATTATTTGCCACCAGAAGAGGCAATTGAGTCCAATACCCGCATCGATGTGAAAGGTATTCGTGAAGCCATCGCGCGGGTAGAGGCAGAAGCCAGAGCCACTGTAGCAGCAGAAACCAGGTTCAAAGCAGAATCTCAAGCCAGGGCATTGGCAGAGACCAGGGCGCAGGCAGAAGCAGAATCAGCCGAGTTGGCGCAGCGCAAACTGGCATTGGAACAAGAAGCTGTTGCCGGTACCCAGGCAAAATTGATGGCAGAGCGCCAGTCGCGTGCTGCCAGTGAAGCTAGAATTGCCGCTACTGCCGAAGAAACCAGGAATCTGCAAGAACGCACACTGATAGAGTCACGGGCCCGTGAACAATCAGAACAACGCGCCAAACTGGAACAGCAAGCCATACAAAAAGCCGAGCACCAGTTCAAGGCTGAGTCAGAACTGGCTTCTCAAGCACATGCCGAAGCAGAAAAACTCGCCACTCAAACAGCCAATGCTCGCAACTGGGCAGCAGAGCGCTTTGCTGCGTCACAATCTGCCCGCCAACAGGCAGAAGAGCGCGCTCGCGCTGATGCCCGCATCACCGAACTGGCACGCGAACGCGAAAAACGCGACCGCGAAGCCCGCGAAACTGCAGAAATGCTGGCCAAAGTCCGCAGCGAATCCCTGCAAATCAGCAAAGAACGCGATCAAGCCGAAGCCATGGCGCTGGAATATGCCATCAACCGCGCTCCGGTAGAGCTGCGTGCCCGTGAAGACGCATTGGCACGCGTTGCCCTTGAGCAAGGTCAGGAAGCAATCGCCCAGGCCAGGATGGAGTCTGAAAGAAGGGCGGCAGAAGCTATACAATTGCGCATGCAGTCAGAAGAAGACCTGCGTATCGCTGCCAACAAACGCGAACAGGCAGAAAAAATAGCTGCTGCGACAGCCCAAGCCCGACGTGAAGCAGAAGACAAAATCCGCATGGTGACCGAATCACGCATACGCGCAGAGCGCGAACTGCAATCAACCGCCATGACGCGTATAGAAAATGAACAACAAGCCGACATGCAAGCCCGGGCAAGGCAAAGTGCTGAAGCTGTATTGGCAGAAGAGGCCCGTCAACGCCGTCTGGCTGAGCAAGAAGCTGCCGACAATGCCCGTCAGCGTGTCATAGAAGAGCAGCGTGCTGCCACGCTGGCTAAAGAACGTGTGGAAATCGAAAAGCAGGCTGTACAAGATGCCCGCGAAAAAGCCGATTCTGAGCAACAAGCCTTAAGCGCCAGCGCCTTCCAGGCTGAATTGTTGAAACGTGCCAACCTGGCAGCCGCAGACAAAGCCAAAAAAGCCCAGGAATTGATGTTGGCTGAAAAATTGCGTGCCGCAGCAGAGCAAAAAGCCACAGCTGCATTGCAAGAAAAGTTGACTGCCGAACGCAAAATGACAGAAGAAGCCGAAGCTTTAGCAAAAGCTGAATCGTCTCACGCTGAACTCTTGCGCATGCAAGAGCAAGCAGAGCATGCACGTCGAGTGGCGCAGGAATCTGAATGTGTGGCAGAAAAACTGAGCCTTGAAAAAACCATGGAACAGGTGGAATTGCAGCAAAAAATGGCCGCAGCCGCTGCCAGAAAAAATCAAGATGCCAGCGAACTTCTGCGCGTCCAACAGCAACGCACTAATGATGAGGTGAAAGCGATGGAACTTCAGGAAGAAAAACTACAGGCAGAACGTCGCCGCGCCAATGCAGTGCAACAAGTGCTGAAGGCAACCCAGGAAAAACTGCAACTCGAACAAGCCGCCCAGCAAGAAGCCGAAGCCAGACTGCGCGCCGAAGAGGAATCTAAAGCAATAGCCGCCGCCAGGGAGCAAGCAGAACGTGAAGAAAGACTGGCGCTGGAAGCTACACTCGATGCAGAAAAAACTACTCTTGAACAAACAGAACTGCAAAAAGATGCTCAATGCAAGGCAGCCAAGGTCGCTTTGCTGATTAGCCATCAAGCCACAGAAATGGCGCGCGCAGAACAAATGCATCTGGAAGCAGAAAAACAGGCTGCAAGAGCCGCCCAAGACAAACTGGAAGCAGAAAAATCAGCTGCTGAGCAAGTCATCGCCCGCGCACAAACTGACCGCGAACATACCGATGTCTTGAATGCACGTCAGCAGCAAGAGATAGAAGCCCGCGCAGCGCGTCAGTCCATGATTGCTGCAGAACAAGTACGCCTGCAAAAAATGCAGGAGCATGCAGATTTGCAAAAGCAGTCAGCAGTATTGGCACAAACCAAGGCACTAGAAGCTGAGGAATTAGGCAAGACTTTGCGCTTGCGGGCAGAGTCCGAGCAAAGAGCCCTGAGCCTGGTCCAGCAAAAACTGGAAGCAGAAAAACGCCTGACAGCAGAATTGCAAGCCAAGGCAGCTGTAGAGCAAGCGCAACGCGATCAGCATCTGGCACGTCTGGAATCCGAGCAAGCTTTGCGTGTTGCCATGGAAAGCAAAGTTGCAGAAGAGAAAAAACTGCTGGAACAAAACAATCAGCAAGCCAAAGCTGAGCAGCAAGCAGCAACCGCAGCTGCAGCAAGGGTGAAAGCTGCAACCCAGTTGGCGCAGCTTGAACAAGGAAAAGCGAAGTCGCAGCAACAGGCAGCCCAGGCGCTGGAAGAACAAGCCAGACTGGAAAAGCAAAAAGCAGATGCAGCTGAATTGGAAGCAAAAGCAACTACCGAAAAACTGGCAGCAGAAAAAATCGCGACAGAAGCCGCGACTGCCAGAGCAAAAGCAGAGCAGCAACATGCACAAGCCGCAGCCGTCAGGGCCAGGGCAGAGCAAGAAGCCAATGAATTGGCGGTCGCCAAGCTGCAAGCTGAACAAGCATTGCAAATCCAGGCGCAAGCCTATGCTGCCAGCCAACACAAAGCGCATGAGCTGGTCGTTGAAAAGAACAAAAAAGTTGCTGAACTTGATGCTGTCTTGCAACAACGTCTGGCGGATGATCAGACCTTACTGGATGCCACAGCAGCCAAATTGCAAGCTGAAGCAGAAATACATCAAGACGTGCAAAGCCGCTTGTCCAGCGAAACCGAAGCGCGGCAGTTTGCCGAAGCCCGTGCCCGTGCAGAAAAAATCATCCGCACAGCAACCGAAGCAACACTGGCATCAGAAAATGCCCTGTTTCAGGAACTGGCTGCGCATGCTGATGCACAGAGCCTGATGGCTGAATTGTTGGCCCAACGCTTGCAACAAGAGCAGGCATTATTGGCTGCACAACAACAACGTGTCGCTGCTGAGCAAGCCGTATTGGATAGTCTGACAGCCAAGCAACAAGCTGAGCTGGCAGCTACCGCAGAAGCGGAAGCGCGCTTGGTGGCAGAGCAAGCGCAGCACAAATTGATCACTGAGCGCCAGGCTGCTGAAGCACAAGCACGCGAACTGGCAGAGAAATTCAACGAAACCGAAAAACAATGGCTGGCACAAGCGGCCCAGGAAGCATTAATCAAACGTCAGGCAGCCGTCGCGCTGGAAGAAAAAACAGCCTTATTGCTGGAACTGAGCCGCGCCAGCCAGGAAAAAATCGCAGTTGAACAACAAATTAGCGCTGAACTGAAAACTAAGCTGGAACAGGAGGAATCCACAGAAATCACCCTGCAAGCCAAACTGTCGATTGAACGTGAATTTGCAGAAGCTGCAAGCGAACGTGCCTATAAAGAACAAGAAGCACTGGAAGCCACATTGCGTCTGGCCAATGCTGAGCAAGCATTGCTGGCCCGTTCCGCAGAACATGCAGAAGCACAGCGTCTGGCTGCAGAAGCGACAGAAACCAGATTGCGCGAAGCTGAAGCTCTGACGATGACTGAAAACCAGCGCGCTGCCAGCGAACTTGAAGCACTGAGCCTGGTACAGCAAAAACTGGCTGCCGAACAAAAAGCAGCGCAAGAGGCAGAGCAACGCAAACTGGCTGAGCAAGAATACCTGGGCCTGTGTGAAATTCGCGCCAATGCGGAGCAAGACGCCAATGTCGCTATCCAGGCACGGCTGCAAAGTGAAAAAGAGGCAACCGAGTTGGCAAATGCACTGGCAATATCTGAGCAACAAGCCACTGAAGCAGCTCAGGCTCGTGCTGAGGAACTGTTCATCCTGCAACAAGCAGAACAACAACGTGCAGAATTGGCGCAGCGTGAAATCATCACCATCCAGCAGCAAAAACAGATGGAGATGGATAGCCTGCAAATGACGCAGGATGCCTTGCGCCTCATAGAAGAAAAAATGGAAGCTGAGCGTCTGGTCATTGCAGCGACTGAAGAACGTGTACGTCTGGAATCAGAACTGGCAGAACAAAGTAAGCAACGTGCAGAACAACTGTTGACCGCCAACGCTCTGGAACAAGAAAAACTGGCGCTGGAACGTCAAATTGCTGAAGCTACAGCCCTGCAAATCGCTGCCAATGAACAAGCCTTGCCAGAACTGCGCGCCAAATTACTGAAAGAAAGCCAGCTTGAAACCTTGGAAGCGCAAAGACTGGAGAAGGAACAAGCCCTGGCCGTCGCGATAGCCGTACGTGTCGAAGAAGAAAACACATTGTTAGCGCACGCCGAGCAAGCGTTGGCAGCAGAGGCGGAACTGAAAATCGAATTTGCATCCAAGCTTCAAGTTGCTGAAACACAAAGACTAGAAAAAGAACAAGCGCTCGCCATAAGCCTTGCTATACGCTTGGAAAAAGAAAATGCTTTGTTCAAACAGGCTGAACAAGTATTGGCAGTAGAGACAGTATTACAAGCTGAATTGACATGCAAACTGGAAACTGCTGAAGCACAAAAGCTGGAGAAAGAACAGGCACTCAACGCTGCTGTCGCCAAACGCATGGAAGAGCAAAGTGCGCTGCAAGCCAAACTCGAAGAACAATTGTCCCTGGAAGCTGCTTTACAAGAAGAACTGCAACAGCAATTGATCGCTGTTGAAACACAAACTCAGCAAAAACAGCAAGCATTGGCAGATGGAGCAGCAAAACGCATCGCCGATGAAAAGGCATTGCAAGCGCAGCTGGAAAAACAAGCTGCCGACGAAGCAGAATTGCAAACCATGTTGCAACAACGCGCAGCACAAGAAGCTGCAGCCCAGGCTTTCATTGAGCAGGCATTAGCGTCTGCCAGAGAATGGCAAGAACAAAACAGACTACACATACAGCAACAGCAAGAAGAATTACAAGCTGAGACAGAAATGGCAAAACAAACGCTGGAAGCCGAACATCATGAAGCAGAGCAACTGGCTCAAGCCCTGATCACCAAACTGCTGACCAATAGACAAACATCAGAAGAATGGCGCCAACAGGTTGAGCGAATGCTGGCAGCAGCACCGATCACTGTGCCTTACGATGCGACAGTTGCTCAAGACGAGGTGCAAAAACGCTTCCGCTTGCGCCCATCTGTCATTGCTGGTTTGTTATTATGTGCTGGTATCGCAGGTTTTGCCGGCTTCAATAGTTTTGCCTTGAATGGCACAGCAGCTTCCCGTGCAATCAGCCAAAAGACAGCGTCGGTAGAGCAAGTAGCGCCAGTAACGCCAGTGCAAAAAGTGGATACTGGTTTGCACATGACTTATGAGTTGGCTGTTCCCGCTGATGCTGCACCGGTTCAGGCGGAAGAAGGTAGTAAAGCCGTTACGACACAACTGGCCTTGGCAGGTAATCGTTAATGTAAAATTTTATTTAACCCAATAAATATTTAAATAAAAATGCCGCGCATGTTTGCGCGGCATTTTTATTTTATTGACACTAATAATCGACTTGTCTGGGCACAGTTTTCTTGATATGAGCCAATCTCTTACAAGAGGCTGTTTGTGTCAAAAGAATAAAAATAATAGTTGATCTGCGGAAGAAGGGGTAGATATATCTTAAGAAACAAATTTAAGTCCTTGATTTAAAAAAAGGGGTCACCCATTAGCTCTCGGTAGTCAAGCAGTCGAGGTGTAATATGTAATATGAGAAAAAAGTCTAATTCACTACTCCGCATATATGAGGTTTTTGCGGCCATGTTTATCTTCATATTGCCATTGATAATATTGCATAAATTTTTTCATATTGATATTGGCCCTTATGTGATTCCTGTTGTAGTAGTTTTATGGTTCGTTGTTGCTTATTATTCTATTAAACGCATATTTTTTGAAAAGGACCAAGTTGATGGTGAATCTGAAGATTGATGATGCCTGCCAACTGTAAAGACCGGGTTACCCATTAGTCCCCGATAGTCAAGTAGTCGAAAAACATACTCTCAACACACCGCAATCAGATTTGCCACGCCACCACAC
Organism: Undibacterium sp. Ji42W; assembly: GCF_049340405.1. Lineage (NCBI taxonomy): Bacteria > Pseudomonadati > Pseudomonadota > Betaproteobacteria > Burkholderiales > Oxalobacteraceae > Undibacterium > Undibacterium sp. Ji42W. The sequence goes on along the minus strand of NZ_JBMPOV010000001.1, from coordinate 85,498 downwards.
GCTTGTTTCAAAATGCCATCGTGCCTTTTGCTTCAACGTGTGGTTGCGTGAATCGCAGCTTCACCCATGTGGATCTGGCGAAACATCAAGCTGGATTTCGCCCATTAGCACAGCTACTCCAGAAGCATCTCAGTGCCGCGTTGCGTCCAGGTGATGGGCGAAAAAAGGGGTAGATATTACATTCACACATTTCTTTAATGTAGTAATGTAAGGCCCTATCTTTTGTGGGAAGCGGAGCAATTCGCACAAGCGCTGATCACTAAACTGCTCAGTAACAGACAACCATCGGAAGAATGGCGCCAACAGGTTGAGCAAATGATGGCAGCAGCACTGATCAGCGTGGCTTATGGCGTGACAGTTCAGCAAGATGAAGTGCAAAACGCTTCCGCCTGCGTCCATCTGTCATCGCAGATTTGTTGTTGTGCGCTGGCATTGCAGTTTTTGCCGGTTTCAGTGATTTTGCTTTGAGTGGGGCAACCGCTTTCCGCGCAGTGAATCAAAAAAAGCTGCGGTTGAACAGGTAGCGCCAGTCGAGAAAACAGATGGCAGTTTGCATTTGAGTGATGAGCTGCTGCCCTTGTTGATTCTGCACCCGCACAGGCAGAAGATGGTAGTAAGGCCACAACCACTCAACTGGCTTTGGCGGGTAGTCGTTAAGTAGAAGTAAAGTCTGTATAGTCTGGACAAAAAGCCACGCATTTGCGTGGCTTTTGACTTGTAGGCATCGGTGTTTGATGAGTGAGCTATGGTACCGGATGTAATTCCAAGGCCAAAAATTCTACGCCTTGTGTTTTAGATGACGCCATATTGAAATTCGATAGCGACTCACTGCCTGACAGGGAGGGCGGCAGTTTTGCAAACTATAGTGGTGATTTTACGCAAACACTGCGGACTTGATAACTTGAAACGCTTCATTTTCAAGTATGACCTTGTCTAGGGACTGGTGTAAATCAGGCCTCTTTCGCTTCCTGTAACGCAATCACAATGACAAACCCACCTTCGGCATGATTGTAGATGCGTAATTTGCCGCCATGGCTTTTGATGATGCGATCTACAATGGCCAGACCAAGGCCAGAGCCATTGGCCTGGCTGCGCGACGCATCACCACGGGTGAAGGGACGCAGCAGGCGTACCAGGTCTTGTTCTGCCACGCCCAGTCCATGATCGCGGAAGCTGATTTGTATGCCCAGCTTTCTATCCTTGTTTTTGCGTGAGCATTGCACGTCAAGTGTGATGACGGGAGATCCTGGGGTTTTTCCGTAGCGGCAAGCGTTTTCCACGATGTTGTTGAATAAACGCCTGAGTTCAGTCAAATTGCCATTGACATAGATATCAGGTTTGATAGCAGTGCGCAGGCGCAGGTTTTGAAACCGGAATGCCTCATCCATGACTTGTTGTATGACTTCACTGATGTTAATGCGCTCGAATTCGACCTTGTCGAGCGGCTTTGCATAGTCGAGGAACTGACTGATGATGTCATCCATTTGCTGCAGGTCAGATTGCATACCGGTTCTGGCGTCGTCGTTCAGATTCGCCATCTCGACTTCCAGTTGCATGCGTGCCAGCGGGGTACGCAAATCATGCGAAATACCTGCCAAAATGATGGACCGGTCTGTTTCTATCCTGACCAGATCTTCCATCATCGTGTTGAAGCTGACATTGGTCTCGCGAATTTCTTTTGGACCTTTTTGTGGTAAGGGCGGTGGTTGTTTGCCTTTGGCGACTGCGCGCGCTGCATTACTCAAACGAGACAATGGGTCATTAATGAGTTTGGAGATGATAGCAGCACCCAACAATGTTAAAAACAGGGTGAGGACAGCCCAGCTAAATAATTGCTGGCCTATCGGCGGATCCAGCCGGTCTTGTTCCAGCCTTAACCAGTAGTGATCGTCTTCAATATCAAAACTGATCCAGAAGCCGCTGATATCGTTCAGTTTGCTGGCAAAGCGGGTGTTAGTACCCAGCCCGCGCAACATCAAAGGCCGTGATTCAATAAAGAAAGGCGTGGCTTCTGGCTCTTCTACGCGGTCAGTATCTTCCAGCAGATAAATTTGCACACCTTCTTTATTGGCAAGGTCGCGCAAGAGCTCATGCCTTTTTTCAGGGGCGGAATGTGTCAGGGCAGCGCGGGTGATGGTGACAATGGAAACAATTTGCGCCGCCATTTGTTGTGCCCTTGGCGCTGTTTCCAGGGTGCGGAAATTGGACATCCAGGCCAGCATGCTGGCGGTGACAAGGACCGCCAGCATGAGGAAGGTACGCCAGAACAGTCCGCTTTTTAGCCATTCCAGACTGTTGAGGTAGTCACGCATTCAAGGTTTGCAAAAAAGGCAATGAGGGGGTAAGAATATCCTGCTCTTAATGCGACTGGCCATCCGGGATGAATACATAGCCCAGTCCCCACACTGTTTGTATGTAAAGTGGATTGCTGGGGTCCGGTTCTATCAGTTTGCGCAGACGTGAAATTTGCACGTCCAGGCTGCGGTCAAACACTTCATATTCTCGGCCGCGTGCCAGTTCCATGAGTTTTTCCCTGGAGAGCGGTTGACGTGCATGACGGGCAAAGACTTTCAATACTGAAAATTCACCTGTAGTAAGTGAAATATTGTCATCATTCTTTTTCAGCGTACGGGTTCCAAGATCGAGTACAAAATCGCCAAAGGCAAAAGTCTGGGGGCCATCGGAAGGCGCACCCGGTAATTCATCCGGGGCTTTGCGTCTTAGCACAGCATTGATACGGGCAACCAGTTCGCGCGGGCTGAAGGGTTTTGGCAAGTAGTCGTCTGCACCCATTTCGAGGCCAATAATGCGATCAACTTCTTCACCTTTGGCGGTCAGCATGATGATCGGCGTTTTATCGCCAGCACCACGCAGGCGGCGGCAGATGGCCAGACCATCCTCACCGGGAAGCATTAAATCCAGCACCAGCATGTCGTAGCGTTCACGTATCCAGAGTTTGTTCATCGCTTGAGCATTTTCTGCGCTGACGACTTGAAAGCCTTGTTCTGTCAGGTAGCGGCGCAGCAAATCGCGCAAACGCAGGTCATCATCAACCACCAGTATCTTGGCCTTGGGGTTGCTGGAATTAGTGTTTGTGGAGTCTGGGGTAGGGGGCGTAGTGTTCATGGGCTTAATAGTACTGTCATAGAGTGAGCTTGCAAACAAAATTAATATTCTGGATTACAAACTGTTACACACTTTACGGAATGGGACTGCGCAATTCCTGTGGCTATCGTAAACTAAATTCATACAAATTGATGCTGGTAAGTCACAGGCATTTGCACTTAGAATTGCAATCCATTTATATCTTTTTGCTTACCTCATCGGTTTTGCGTGCAAGGCCATTCGTTTTCAAGTTGATGAATATACCGTACAAAAAATTTTCTGTCCTGCTGTTGTCATTGATCGTGACGGCGAGTGCTATGGCAGAAAACAAAGGTAATGGTGGTTCGGCAATGTGGGGGCGATTTAATAACGGCAATGCCCAGCAAAAAAATGATGCAGCGCGCAAAGAAGAAAAACAACACGAGCGGCAACTCAATAAACAAGCTGAAAAAAACAGCTTGCTTGAACGCTGTAATGATGCGCGTCACATAGGTGAACGCGCTTGCGGCAGTGCTGAAGATAACAAAAAGGCGGGCCGTCTCACGCCGGATGAAAAGCGCGCTCTGCGCCGCCAGATCCAGGATGTCGGACACGAACTATATCGTCCGGCCCGCTAAGCTATCCCAAATTCTTCCCCAAAATTCTCGATAAATATCAGCGCCTGTTTTGCTTCATTATTTTTTGTTGCTCGCGCTGCCAGTCTTTTTCTTTTTCAGTATCACGCTTGTCATGTTGCTTTTTACCCTTCGCCAGGCCGATCTGGCATTTGATGCGCCCTTTGGTGAAATGCAGGTTCAGCGGCACCATGGTGTAGCCAGAACGCTCCACTTTGCCTATCAATTTGCTGATTTCTGCCGCATTTAACAATAATTTACGTGTGCGTACAGAGTCAGGATGAATGTGGGTAGAGGCGGTCGGCAGGGCACCAATATGCGCACCGAACAGGAAGATTTCGCCATTCTTGACGATGACATAGGCTTCTTTCAGCTGCGCGCGGCCTGCGCGTATGGCTTTGACTTCCCAGCCTTGCAGGACGATGCCGGCTTCGTATTGTTCCTCGATAAAATAATCGTGGAATGCTTTTTTATTATCAGCGATGCTCATGTAGGATGAAAATTGGTCAAATTAGAGTATGGAAATGCACGAATGCATTTTGGTACTGCTTATGACTCGGTTAAAATGCGAACCTGTGATTCTACCAAATGGTTCTTCTTGATGGCAGTTGTACATAAAACAGTTTTCGTAGCTTACAGCACTGAGCAAATGTTTGCTCTGGTTGATGAAGTGGAAAATTATCCTCAATTTCTGCCATGGTGTGGCGAGGTCAGGGTGGCAGAGCGCACTGATGATGAACTCGTTGCCACGCTTTCCATTAATTATCATGGTTTGAAGCAGCATTTTACGACGCGTAACAGCAATAAACGCCCTTATTCTATTGAAATGAGTCTGGTTGAAGGGCCATTCAAGCAATTGTCGGGTTGCTGGAAATTCACTGAATTGCGTGCAGATGCCTGCAAAATTGAATTTGAACTTAACTATGAATTCTCCAGTAAATTGCTGGAGCATTTGATAGGCCCGGTTTTTTCCAAGATTGCTAATAGTTTTGTCGATTCTTTTTGCGCCCGTGCCGAGGCATTATATGGCTGAGCAAATCAGCATGACTGTTCAAGTCTGTTATGCCGGGCTGGATAAGACTAGCTTGCTGGAGATTCAGGTGCCTCTTGATGCCACCGTTCTGCAAGTAATACAGCAAAGTAGCATTGTACAAATTCATGCTGAGATTGATGTCAATATTTTCAAGCTAGGTGTTTTTGGCAAACTTAAGTCACTTGATAGCCAATTGCACGCAGGGGACAGGATAGAAATCTATCGCCCCCTGGTCGCAGACCCCATGGAAGCTCGCAGGCGCAGGGCTAAAAAACAGGCACTGACCTGATTCTGCTATTTGCAATCAGCCAGGGCTTTTTTTGCTGTATCCAACTCTTGTTGACGCTCAGCATCAGATAAAAAACTACGTTCGCCATTTTTGTCGGTGCGACTCAGACGAGCGCCGGAACTCAAGGACTGCTGATAGTTGCGGGCTCTTTCGCAATTTTTTGCTTTGTCATCGGCCGCCGTTTTTTCTTGTTCGGCCTTCTTGTCTTTTTCAGCTTGTTCGGCACGGCGCTTGTTGAAGTCCTCATTCTTGGTAGCTAGCGTTACAGGTTTTTCCAGCTTGGGCGCAGCTTGACTGGCCGAAGCTGCTTTGTCGTCCACTGCCGGTGCAGCCTTGACACCACCCGGTGCTTTTAGAATTTTATCCTTGGGCACGGATTTTGGAGGCGGCATGTCTGAAAACTGTTTATTGCCTTTGTCATCAATCCAGACATATTGCGCATGGGCGACTGCGCAGAATGCTAGAGACATTAAAAGTGCAGGGCCTAATCGTGATATTCGTAAGATAGACATAATTTGCTTTCAAGAAAAACATGGAATTATGCAAGAGTTTTACACGGAGCAAGACGACTTCGCAAGTTTTCTGTATAATTCGGTTTTGCGCCTATAGGAAATACTATGCGTTTACTCCAAAAAGCACTCACGTTCGATGACGTGCTACTCGTCCCTGCATATTCGAACATACTCCCTAAAGATACTTCTCTTGCGACCAAATTGACTCGCAACATCAATCTGAATATCCCTTTGGTATCAGCTGCGATGGATACAGTCACTGAAGCTCGCCTGGCAATCGCCATGGCTCAAGAAGGTGGTATCGGCATTATCCATAAAAACTTGACAGCAAAAGAGCAAGCCCGTGAAGTTGCCAAGGTCAAACGTTTTGAATCGGGTGTATTGCGTGATCCTATCACCATCCCGCCTAACATGAAAATCCGCGAAGTGATTGCGCTCTCACAGCAACACGGTATCAGCGGCTTTCCAGTGGTCGAAGGCAAGACTGTTGTTGGTATTATCACCAACCGCGATTTGCGTTTCGAGGAGGAATTGGACGCAGAAGCACGCGCCAAGATGACGCCGCGTGAAAAACTCGTCTATGTCAATGAAACGGCAGATCTGGCAGAAGCCAAGCGTCTGATGAACAAGCACCGCTTGGAGCGTGTGCTGGTTGTCAACGAAGCATTTGAGCTGCGCGGCTTGATTACTGTTAAAGATATCCAAAAGTCAACAGAGCATCCTTTTGCATCCAAAGATGACCAAGGAAAATTGCGCGTAGGTGCAGCTGTTGGTGTTGGCCCTGATAATGAAGAGCGCATAGACCTGCTGGCAAAAGCCGGTGTCGATGTCATCGTTGTTGATACTGCCCATGGTCATTCCAAGGGAGTACTGGACCGTGTACGTTGGGTGAAAACCAATTATCCGCATATTGAAGTCATCGGTGGCAATATTGCAACAGCAGCAGCAGCGCTGGCGCTGGTTGAGCATGGCGCGGACGCAGTCAAGGTTGGCATCGGCCCAGGCTCAATTTGCACGACACGTATTGTTGCTGGTGTTGGCGTGCCGCAAATTACTGCGATTGCCAATGTAGCCAATGCGCTCAAAGGCACTGGTGTACCTTGTATTGCTGATGGCGGGGTGCGTTTTTCTGGTGATGTCTCCAAAGCTCTTGCTGCTGGTGCCTCCACAGTCATGATGGGCAGCATGTTTGCCGGTACTGAAGAAGCGCCAGGTGAAGTCATCCTGTTCCAGGGCCGTAGCTATAAATCTTATCGCGGCATGGGTAGTCTGGGTGCAATGGCTGATGGTTCTGCCGACCGTTATTTCCAGGACGCGGCCAATAATGCCGACAAACTGGTGCCAGAGGGTATAGAGGGACGTGTTCCTTATAAAGGCAGTGTGCTTGCCATCCTGTATCAACTGGTGGGCGGTGTACGCTCTTCCATGGGTTATTGTGGTTGCGCGACGATAGACGATCTGCATACCAAATCTGAATTTGTTGAAATCACCTCTGCAGGCATGCGTGAATCACATGTGCATGACGTGCAAATCACCAAAGAAGCGCCAAATTACCGTGCTGACTAATGGTTGAAATGCGCTTGAGAAGCATGATCCGAATTGAGGATGTCTGGAGAGTGGAATGTCAACGAACCTAGATCGTTCCGGCCCATCGACAACGACACCTGTCAGTTCGGGTTTTGAGCGCATGGTGTCGGAAAGGATGGAATTGCGCCTGGGCCGCTTTGAACGACTTGGCATCAAGTTGTTTGGCGTGGCCAACTGCCTGGTCAGTTTCGGCACGCTGGTGCCAAGGTTTGATCATCTGGTGCACTCCATTACCAATATGGAAGCCGAGTTCTGTGACGCCATTGAGCCAGTTGATGAGATACTGGTCATCCCTGACTTGCGCCAGCATGAACACCTGTGTAAACATCCCCTGGTTGCAGGCCCTGCATCCATGCGTTTCTTTGCTTCTCATCCCGTTTTTGATCATGGTAACCAATTAATTGGCAGCGTCATCCTGATCGACTATCAAACTCGTGACCTGAACGATGAAGAGAGACAGTCATTTGCTGATCTTGCTTCCATGGTTGAACGTGAAATGGCTTTCAGTGCCCTGTATCAGTCACAGCTCGAAATCATCAAGCAAAACCGCAATCTCAAGCGAGATTCACTGATCGACCCTTTGCTGGGTACCTGGAACAAATCTGCCATCATCCGTTCATTGAAGCTGGAAATGGAGCGTTGCGCTAAGGCCATGAAACCTTTGGCCTTGCTGATCGCCAGTGTGGATCAGATGGAGCATTTGCGTGCGCTGCATGGCATCGCTATCACCGACATGATACTGGTCAAGACCGTTAGCCGTATTCGCTCTTGCGTGCGCCCATTTGACGCATTGGGGCGCTTTGGCACGGACTTGTTGCTGGTGGTATTGCCGGGTGCATCGCATTTGGTGGTCACAGCAGTAGGTGAGCGCATACGTGCTTCCGTGCTCATGCATCCTGAAAAAATGAATGATGTGAACACCGCGTTGACGATCAGTGCCGGCACAGCATCAACTGACATCTTTCCTGATGCCGAGCCAGAAACTTTAATTAGCCTCGCAGAAAAAGCCCTGCTTTCCGCCAGAAATGCAGGAAATAATTGTGTTGTCCAGGCTACGCCTGCACAACCTGACATGATAATTTGATTTATGCACTCAAAAATTCTTATCCTCGATTTTGGTTCCCAGGTCACGCAGCTGATCGCTCGCCGCGTTCGTGATGCAGGTGTTTTTTCTGAAGTTCATCCTTATGACGTCAGTGATGAGTTCATTAAAAACTATGGCGCAGCCGGTATTATTTTGTCTGGTGGTCCAAACAGCGTGACAGAAGGTGACACCCCTCGCGCACCTATGGCCGTATTTGAAGCAGGTGTCCCTGTGCTGGGTATTTGCTACGGTATGCAAACCATGGCAGAGCAACTTGGTGGCAAGGTTGAAAATGGCCTGGTTCGTGAATTTGGTTATGCCGAAGTTCGTGCCCGTGGCCATACAGACCTGTTCAAGGACATCAATGACTTCGTCACGCCAGAAGGTCATGGCATGCTCAAAGTATGGATGAGCCATGGTGACAAGGTCAATGAAATGCCGCCAGGTTTCAAGCTGATGGCTTCTACCGATAATTGCCCCATCGCTGCCATGGCCGATGAGGAGCGCCGTTTTTATGCCGTGCAATTTCACCCGGAAGTCACGCATACACTGAAGGGTGAAGCTATCCTCAGCCGCTTCGTGCACGAAATCTGCGGCTGCCAGTCTGACTGGAACATGCCTGACTACATCTCCGAGGCTGTTTCTTCCATTCGCGCCCAGGTAGGTGAAGATGAAGTCATTCTTGGTTTGTCCGGGGGTGTCGACAGCAGTGTCGCTGCTGCCTTGATACACCGCGCCATAGGCGATAAACTGACTTGCGTATTCGTCGATCACGGCCTGTTGCGTCTTGACGAAGGCAAGATGGTTATGGAAATGTTTGCCAATAACCTTGGTGTCAAAGTCATTCATGTTGATGCGACCGCCCAATTCATGGGGCACCTGGCGGGCGTGTCTGATCCCGAAGCCAAACGCAAAATTATTGGCCGCGAATTTGTCGAAGTCTTCCAGGTTGAATCCGGCAAACTGTCTAATGCCAAATGGCTGGCGCAAGGCACGATCTACCCAGACGTCATCGAAAGTGCAGGCAAAGGTAAAAAAGGCTCGCATACCATCAAGAGCCATCACAATGTGGGCGGCTTGCCTGATACTCTGAACCTGAAATTGCTTGAGCCATTGCGTGAACTGTTCAAGGATGAAGTGCGCAAACTGGGCGTAGCCTTGGGTCTGCCGCACAGTATGGTCTACCGCCATCCATTCCCTGGCCCAGGCCTGGGTGTGCGCATACTCGGCGAAGTGAAAAAAGAATTCGCCGATTTGCTGCGCCGTGCCGATGCCATCTTCATCGAAGAATTGCGCAACACCCTGGTTGATCCAGCCGCAGAAAAACCGCAAAGCTGGTACGATGCAACGAGTCAGGCTTTTGCCGTATTCTTGCCAGTCAAATCCGTCGGTGTTATGGGTGATGGCCGCACTTACGAATATGTGGTCGCATTACGTGCCGTACAAACCCAGGACTTCATGACTGCCCATTGGGCACACCTGCCGCATGAGTTATTGGGCAAAGTATCCAACCGCATCATCAATGAAGTGCGTGGTATCAATCGCGTAGTCTATGACATTTCGGGCAAGCCGCCTGCGACGATAGAATGGGAATGATTTCAGGTCTGGCAACATCAGGCAACTAGAAGCACGAAACACCCCGGAAGCCCGCGTCATTGCGGGCTTTTTTGCATTTTTGATCAACGCCACCTGGAGTAAGATTAATTTTACTGATCGCGTTTGGACCATAGCTAAAGAGCGCATGAAAAGACGCAGTCCGCACCTGGTCTTTCTGTCTAACCAGATAATGGATATTCTTGTCACTCTCAAAACATTCTCTGGTGGTTCAAGTTATGTTCTTCCGTCTCGCTATGATTTTGACGCCACGATGAGTCAGGCCACGCTTAACCATGTGTTGTGGTTGAGCTATAAGCTGGCGCAGAAGGATGGCAAAGATTTACAAATTTGGCCCGCAACAAAGCTGGGTACCGTGAACAGCACACGGCTATGTTGCAGGATTGGGCAGATATGATTGACGGGTAGACAAAGAAGTGAATTAGGTGTATTGCATTATTTGCATTGGTCAACTACTTTGAATTTCATAGCAAAGTTTGCAGGTAAAAACATTGAAATAGGAATTGCTCATATGGAATTTGTTGATATCTCCCCTTCACTTACCAGCACTGGAATGTTTGCTGGTGTGCTTTGGTTGTGCAAAGACGTTATTTCTACGCGACTTAAAAAAGTCTAGAGCATGAAATTAACAAGAGGATTGAAACTGTTTGCTCTCAAATTCGGGATGGTGAGGAGCGGCTTAAGGCTGAGATTCATATAAAAGAAGTCGAAATTGCAGCGTTGAGAAGTGGTGCATTGTCAGCATTGGCAAGTCGACAGATTGCACTAGACAAGAACCGAATCCAAACTGTTGATCAACTTTGGGAATCGGTTATTCTTGTAAAAAAGCGATGAAACTGCTGCCTATATAAGTACTCCAAGTAAATGGGAGTCTTTGCGGGTCGATTTTAATAATTGGACCGACGGCTTATGTGAGGAGGAGAAAAGAGATTACTTGCCCGGGTGGGTGGATACTTGCTTGGTAATTAGTGAAATACCAAGAACTGGTAATTACTTATTGATGGCAACTACTGGTGCTGAGACTGAACGTATCTTTGAATTTGAGCATGATGGATTTGAATTTATCGAACAGGCACAAGATATTGAAGCATATGTCGATAAAATGCTTGGGTCCGCGTTATCGAGGGTGATGATAGAAGTCAGTGGTGGATCAAGGAGTTGGTGACAATGGCGGTTATATTGTGACCACAGAAAAATAGAGTATTTAAAAAAGTACTTGTCAGAGATGGTTGGGATGAATAAAGCTGTCATGTGAGCTTCATGTCTTGTTGTTTAATTAATTTTCCGATAGTTGCAATCAATTTTTGACTCAGAAGAGTAATGGTCTTGATCAAAGCAGCTAATTCTGATCGCGGCGTCATGATATTATGTGCGCCTTTTGTGTTTTAAAAACACGACAAAATTCATATACTGTCTTTATCCGCAGTAGACATTGGCGACATACTAAATCCGGGTAGCCTCGCTTTGGCAAACCGTAATTCGCTGTTAAATAACCAAGTGGGAACAAGACGTGACTTATAGCGTCAAAGAAATTTTTTATACTCTTCAAGGCGAAGGCAATCATGCTGGGCGTCCGGCGGTGTTTTGCCGCTTTTCTGGATGCAACCTGTGGTCAGGGCGCGAAGAGGACAGGGCGACAGCGGTTTGCCAATTTTGCGATACCGATTTTGTCGGTACAAATGGCGAGGGCGGCGGTAAGTTCAAGCAGGCTCAAGCGCTGGCTGCAACGATTAACGCTTTGTGGCCCGAGACCTATACTGCAAGCAAGTACGTAGTGTTTACCGGTGGCGAGCCCCTTTTGCAGCTGGATGCGGAACTGGTTGATGCCATGCACGCAGTTGGTTTTGAGATCGCCATAGAAACCAATGGCACTTTGCCTGTGCCTCAAGGCGTGGACTGGATTTGTGTCAGCCCGAAAATGGGTTCGGAGCTGGTCGTGCGCAAGGGTAGTGAGCTCAAAGTGGTGATCCCGCAATTTGGTCAGGACATGGCGGCATATGCAAATCTTGATTTTGAACATTACTTTGTACAAGCCATGGATGGCCCTTTAAGAGACGATAATTTGCGTCTTGCGATTGAATACTGCAAACAGCATCCGCAATGGAAGCTGAGTTTGCAAACCCATAAACTATTACAGATCCCTTAAGTTTCCATGTTAACGATTACCAGAAAGTTGGAATTCGATGCAGGTCATCGCATTCCCGATCACGGCAGCCAGTGTCGCAATTTGCACGGGCACCGCTACACTTTGCAGATTACCCTGACCGGCGATGTCGTCCAGAAGGATGGCGAGTCGGATAACGGCATGATCATGGATTTTGGTGATATCAAGGCGCTGGCCAATGAGCATCTGGTGAATCTGTGGGACCATTCCTTCATCGTCTATGAGAGGGATTACATCATCAAGAACTTCCTGGAGAAGCTGCCAGGACACAAGACGGTGATTATTGATCGTGTGCCGACAGTAGAAAACCTGGCGAAGATCGCTTTTGATATCTTGAAGGTGGTTTATCACGGCAGATTTGGTCGCACCCTGGAATTGACCAAGGTCACTCTCTACGAAACACCAAATTGCTGGGCTGAGATAGACGGATAATGGCTGACGAGCAAAATCTGCCACCGCAAAGTGAGCAGAGCCAGCACGACATCCAGTTCATGCAGGCTGCCTACCAGCAAGCCCTGCTGGCCAGAAATGAGGGTGAAGTGCCGGTTGGTGCCGTTGTTGTCAAGGATGGCGTGATCATCGCCACTGGCTACAATCGCCCCATAGGCAAACATGACCCCACCGCCCATGCAGAAATCATGGCCCTGCGCGCAGCGGCTAAGTTTTTAGGCAATTATCGCCTGCCTGGATGCGAACTCTACGTTACCCTTGAACCTTGTATGATGTGTGCCGGAGCAATGATGCACGCTCGTTTGGCGCGCGTCATCTACGCTGCCAGCGACCCCAAGACCGGAGTTGCCGGTTCTTTGCTGAATGTATTTGAGCATGGGCAATTGAATCACCATACACAAGTCACGGGCGGGGTATTGGCAGATGAATGCAGTAGCATGCTCAAGGATTTTTTTGCCTACCGACGTGCTGCCGTGGCACAAAAGAAGCTGGCTGCGAATGCTGATGCCAGCATATCTCCTCCACTAGATTGAAACATACTATGCCTGAACAAAGCACGCAAACCGGAGTCGCGATTGTCGCCCCTAGTGGAGCACCATTGGATGACAGTCTGATTGAGCGGGGTCTGCAGTGTTTGGCAGAGCAAGGTTTTAAGGTGCACAGCTATTATAAGGCTGATGCCAAATTCCAGCGCTTTGGTGCAAGCGATGCCGACCGTGCCAGACAGCTTCATGAGGCAGCACGAAATCCTGATGTCGAGATAGTCATGGCACTGCGCGGCAGCTATGGCATGTCGAGGCTGATGCCTTTGCTTGATTTTGATTTACTGGCAAATAGTAAAAAATGTTTTGTCGGCTACAGTGATTTTACACTGGTGCATCTGGCAATGCTGGCGCGTGGCCGTACCAGTATTGCCGGCCCCATGCTGTGTGATGATTACATACGTGAGCAGCCTGTTGAATATACGCTGCAGCAGTTCAAGGCATGCGTCAGCAACACCACGCACAAAGTTGAATTTGAAACTGACTCAAGTCAGGAATTAAAGGTGCAGGGCAAACTTTGGGGCGGCAATCTGGCCATGCTGACGCATGCAATAGGCACGCCTTATTGGACAGAAGTGAAAGATGGCATATTGTTCCTTGAAGATATAGGCGAACACCCGTACCGTATAGAGCGCATGTTGTTACAACTGCATTTTGCCGGTGTGTTGAGTAAACAAAAAGCCATCGTACTTGGGAATTTTTCTGCATACAAACTGGCAGTGCATGATAACGGTTATGACTTAAATGCCATGCTTGCGTATATACGTAGTCTGATCGATGTGCCGGTCATTACTGGTTTGCCATTTGGCCATATCCCGACCCGTGCCAGCCTCGTAGTTGGCAGCCAGGCACAATTAGATGTGGTGGCGGGACGGGCGAGTTTGGCAATGAGCTACTCCTTATAGTCGCCAGATTTAAAAAAACCCACCCGTCAATTTGACGGGTGGGTTTTTTCTTTATTGTTTCTTTCTGCTTAATAATTAATCAGCAGCATAGATATCATTATCTTTGGTCTCTTTGACAAAGAAGAAGCCAATCACTGCAGTGACGCTTGCAATGATAATTGGATACCACAGGCCATAATAAATATCACCTTTTGATGCCACCATGGCCACCGCAAAGAATGGCAGCAGGCCGCCGAACCAGCCGTTGCCGATATGGTAAGGCAGTGACATTGAGGTGTAACGGATGCGTGTCGGGAACATTTCCACCAGCATGGCGGCGATTGGTCCATACACCATCGTTACATAGATGACCAGGACGGTCAGTAATAACACGACCATCACGTAGTTGATTTGATCGCTGTCAGCTTTCTCGGGATAACCAGCAGCTTTAATGGCTGCAGCCAATTCTTTAGACAAGGCCTTGTCTTTTGCAGTTGCATCTGCTGGTGGCATGCCCTTGGATATAAAGGACTCAATGACAGTATCACCAACCTTGACAGATGCAACCGTGCCAGCAGGTGCTTCTACATTCGTATAGTTGACCGATGAAGCTGCCAATTTTGCTTTGATGATATCGCAGGAAGATGTGAACTTTTTGGTGCCAGTAGGATTGAACTGGAATTGGCAATCAGCAGGGTCTGCTGTGACAACAACCGGTGCATTTTTAAGTGCTTTTTCCAATGTGGGATTGGCAAAATGAGTAATCGCGCCAAAAAGTGGAAAGTAAGTAGCCGCCGCAATAACACAGCCAGCCAATATGATGGGCTTTCTGCCAATCTTGTCAGAGAGTGTTCCAAACACGATGAAGAACGGCGTGCCAATCAACAGCGCTGCGCCAACCATCATGTTGGCCAGAGGACCATCAACTTTCAATACTTTTTCCAGGAAAATCAGGGCGTAAAATTGACCGGTGTACCAGACCACAGCTTGTCCTGCTGTCAGGCCCAGCAAAGCCAGAATGACGATCTTCAGATTTTTCCATTGACCAAATGACTCTGTCAAAGGAGCTTTTGATGTTTTGCCTTCTGCTTTCATTTTGGCAAAGGCAGGTGATTCATTCATGGACAAGCGTATCCATACCGAAATCGCCAACAAGAAGACGGACACGAGGAAAGGAAAGCGCCATCCGAACGAGGCAAAGTCTGCCTCACCCATCATTTTACGTATACCCAGGATCACTACTAAGGACAGGAACAAGCCCAAGGTAGCAGTTGTCTGTATCCATGCAGTATAGGCACCACGTTTGCCATGGGGGGCATGTTCAGCAACATAGGTGGCAGCGCCGCCGTATTCGCCACCCAGAGCCAAACCTTGCAGGACTCGTAGCAATACCAGGATGATAGGTGCAGCAACGCCAATTGTTTCAAAATTTGGTAGCAAGCCTACGCAAAATGTAGAACCACCCATGATCAGGATAGTCACCAGGAAGGTGTACTTGCGACCTATCATATCGCCCAGGCGACCAAACACCAGAGCGCCGAAAGGGCGAACGATAAATCCAGCTGCAAAAGCGAGCAGGGCAAGAATAAAGCCAGTGTTTGGGTCTGTACCCTTAAAGAATTGCTGTCCTATGATGGATGCAAGTGCTCCGTATAGATAAAAATCGTACCATTCAAAGACGGTTCCCAGTGAAGAAGCAAAAATAACCTTGCGTTCTTCAGCTGTCATGCCGCCTGACGTTGCGATAGGTGCTGTCGCCATGCTTGTCTCCTGTTTTTTAAGTATATTTAAGTTTGCTAAAAAAATGGTCAAAAACGCACAATCACATTTCCGACATAATTTTTATTGCAAGCAAAGTGTGCAAGCCGAAACTTACGGCTTGCTTGCTCGAAACTTACAGAAACTTACAAAAGAGCTATCCTGAATATGTAAAGAAGAGCAATATTAGAGAGTGGAATGAGATGAAATTAATTTGCGAACGGTCGTACTAAAATGTGATATTCTCTTTTTTGAGCTTGATCTATAGGCTTTTAATTCAAGCAATTCGATTCAAGAAAAACAGGGCTATGGAAGTTTGTTCCTGCATGTTGGTTTGCAAAGGGCAAATTACTACTTATGATGGTTATCAGCAGTTCCAGCCTGTACACATACTTATATTAATCAGGAGATCTACATGTCTGACGCAGTTATCGTATCCACCGCCCGCACTGGCCTTGCAAAATCCTGGAAGGGCGCTTTCAATATGACGCATGGTGCCACCATGGGGGGGCATGTGCTCAACGCTGCCATTACGCGCGCAAAGATTGAAGCGGGTGAGGTGGAAGATGTCATCATGGGTTGCGCCACACCTGAAGGTGCTACTGGCAGCAATATAGCGCGTCAGATCGCTTTGCGCGGAGGTTGTCCGGTAACTACCGCTGGCATGACAGTCAATCGTTTTTGCTCTTCCGGCTTGCAGACTATCGCCATGGCAGCGCAAAGGATTATTGCCGGTGAAGGTGATGTCTATGCGGCAGGCGGTGTCGAATCGATTTCTTGCGTACAAAACGAAGCCAATAGTCACATGATCGTCGAAACCTGGCTCAAGCAACACAAGCCAGAAGTGTACTGGCCTATGCTGCAAACAGCTGAAACCGTCGCCAAGCGCTATGGTATCCCACGCGAACGTCAGGATGAATACGGTGTGCAAAGTCAGTTGCGCGCAGCCGCAGCGCAGGCTGCTGGTTTGTTTGATGCTGAGATTGTACCAATGACGACAGTCATGGGTGTCGCCGATAAAACGACTGGCATGCTGATTACCAAAGAAGTCACCATTTCTGCTGATGAAGGCATACGTGCAGATACCACGCTTGAAGGTGTTTCCAAAATCCGTACAGCCGTACCAGGTGGTGTCATTACTGCAGGTAACGCCAGCCAGTTCTCCGATGGTGCATCTGTCGCCATCCTGATGAGCAGCAAACTGGCTGAAGCCAAGGGTTTGCAACCATTGGGTATTTTCCGTGGTTTTGCAGTTGCTGGTTGCGAACCTGATGAAATGGGCATAGGCCCAGTCTTTGCCATTCCAAAATTACTGAAAAAAGCTGGCCTTAAAGTTGAGGACATCGGTTTGTGGGAATTGAATGAGGCATTTGCTGTACAGGTTTTGTATTGCGCAGACAAACTCGGCATCCCTATGGATAAATTGAACGTCAATGGCGGTGCGATTGCTGTAGGTCATCCTTACGGTGTCTCAGGCGCACGCTTGACTGGCCATGCGTTGATAGAAGGTAAACGCCGTGGTGCTAAATATGTAGTTGTCACCATGTGTATTGGTGGTGGACAAGGCGCTGCAGGCTTGTTTGAAGTAGTCTAAGCTGGATGCATGTCGGGTGCCCAGGCTGCATGATAATGTCATGCAGCCTGGGCAAAATGAGTACCTCATCTCTTTTGTCCAGATAAAGCCATGCAATCAAAAATTCTTTCCCGCCGTGATCTCGAATTCATGCTTTATGAATGGCTGAACGTAGAATCATTGAATCAAAGGCCACGTTTCGCCGACCATAGTCGTGAAACTTTCAATGCTGCCCTTGATACCTGCGAACAAATAGCGACGGATCTGTTCGCTACCCACAATAAAAAAAATGACCAGCAGGAACCGCACTTCGATGGTGAAGAAGTGCACATGATTCCTGAGGTGCAAATAGCCCTGAAAGCATTTTGCGAAGCCGGCCTGATGGCGGCTGGGCAAGACTTTGATGTCGGCGGCATGCAATTGCCCTGCGTCGTTGAAAAGGCCGGTTTTGCCTATTTCAAAGGCGCTAATGTCGGTACGGCATCGTACCCCTTCCTGACCATAGGCAATGCCAATACCTTGCTCAAATGCGGTACGCCTGAGCAAATAGAAACCTTCGTCAAACCCATGCTGGAAGGCCGTTTCTTTGGCACGATGTGTTTGTCTGAGCCGCAAGCCGGCTCCAGCCTGTCTGATATTGTCACCAGGGCAGAGCCGCAAGAAGATGGCACTTACCGTTTGACTGGTAACAAGATGTGGATATCGGCAGGGGAGCATGAGCTGGCCGAGAATATCGTGCATCTGGTGCTCGCTAAAGTGCCGGATGAAAACGGTAAGCTGATACCTGGTGTCAAAGGCATTTCGCTTTTCATCGTACCCAAAAAACTGGTGAACGAAGACGGCAGTCTGGGTGAGCGTAATGACGTAGTGCTGGCTGGCCTGAATCACAAGATGGGTTATCGCGGCACCACTAATTGCATGCTCAATTTTGGTGAAGGTAAATTCAAACCTCAGGGCAAGGCTGGCGCGATAGGTTACCTCGTGGGCACCTTGCACCGTGGTATGGCAAACATGTTCCACATGATGAACGAGGCGCGTATAGGTGTAGGCCTGGGTGCTGTCATGCTGGGCTATACCGGCTATTTGCATGCGCTGGATTATGCCCGCAACCGTCCACAGGGCCGTGCACCACTGAATAAAGACCCGGCAGCACCGCAAATACCTATCATTGAACACACCGACGTCAAACGCATGTTGCTCGCTCAAAAAGCCTATGTCGAAGGTGGCCTCGCATTGAATTTATTCTGCGCCCGCCTGGTCGATGAAGAGCGTACAGCCCCATCGCCCGAAGCACGTACTCATGCTGCGCAGATGCTGGAGATATTGACACCGATTGCCAAATCCTGGCCTTCACAATGGTGTCTGGAAGCGAATAATCTGGCGATACAGGTGCATGGCGGCTATGGCTATACCCGTGAATACAATGTAGAACAGTTTTACCGCGATAACCGTCTCAACCCCATCCATGAAGGTACACATGGCATACAGGGTTTGGATTTATTGGGCCGTAAGGTGGTCATGCAAGACGGTGCCGCGTTGGAAGCTTTGGGCGAAATCATGCACAAGACGCTGGCGAGAGCTGCAGCACATCCCGAGTTATTGGCGTATACCAAATCACTGGCACGCGTATTGCAAAGACTGGCCAGCGTTACCCAGCAATTGCACGCCACTGGTGATACCAATAAAACCCTGGCGAATGCCTCTGCTTATCTGGAAGTATTTGGTCATGCCGTGATTGCCTGGATGTGGCTGGAACAAGCCAGCTTATGCCTGAACAAAGAAAATCACCATGATGCAGATTTCTATGCGGGCAAACTACAGGCTTGCAAATACTTCTTCCATTGGGAATTGCCGCGGGTTCATCCACAACTGGATTTGTTGTCGAATATCGATATGACGACTTCCGATATGCAGGATGCCTGGTTCTGAACCATAGCCTCGAAATAATCAAAAACACGTATAACAAACGATGCCCTTCCTGTCTGCGTGCAGACAGGCGGTGGCCGCACATACTGGAGACAAAAAATGAGCAAAGTAATTCGTACCGTACAACAATTATTTGACCTGCATGGCAAGACTGCTCTGATTACTGGCGGCTCGCGTGGACTGGGTTTGCAAATGGCAGAAGCGCTGGGTGAGCAGGGTTCCAAAGTGGTGCTGTCTTCACGCAAGCAATCTGACCTGGATGACGCCGTTGCCCACCTGAAAAGCCGTGGCATAGATGCCAGCGCGATTGCTGCTGATTTGTCGAAAGAAGCGGCAGTGCAACCACTGGTAGATGAGGCACTGGCCCGTCTGGGTCATATCGATATCCTCATCAATAATGCAGGTGCTACCTGGGGCGCACCAGCGGAAGATTATCCGGTTGATGCTTGGGACAAGGTCATGAACCTCAATATCCGCAGTATCTTTTTGATTTCACAGGCAGTCGGTAAACGTTCGATGATACCGCGCAAGTATGGCCGCATTATCAATATTGCTTCTATCGCTGGCCTGGCTGGCAATGCACCGGGCACCATGCAGACCATTGCCTATAACACCTCCAAGGCTGCTGTCATTAATTTCACACGCACCCTGGCTGGTGAATGGGGTGTGCATGGCATTACCGTGAATGCGATTGCACCAGGATTTTTCCCCTCCAAGATGACCAAAGGCATACTGGAAAACCTGGGCGAAGAAAAACTCGCCAAAGAAGCACCTTTGCAACGCATAGGTGATGATGAAGATTTGAAGGGCGTGGCCATGTTGTTTGCCAGCGATGCGGGCAAACATATCACTGGTCAGACCCTGGCAGTGGATGGTGGAGTTTCTGCTGTATGACAGAGGCGAAGTTTCCTGCGGTGCTTCCCATTGTGCAACCGACGCCGGTTTTGAATCCTTTTCTGCATGACCTTGGTGTTGAATTCCTGGAAATGGAAAATGGTCATGCGCGACTGGCGCTTGACTTGAGCAAACGCCACATGAATAGCTGGCAAATCGCCCATGGCGGCGTGATCATGACCATGCTGGATGTGGTCATGGCCATGGCGGGGCGCTCCATGAATAGTGACCTCAAGGGTGTAGTGACGGTAGAAATGAAGACTACCTTCCTGCAACCAGGCGGCGTGCCGGGTGGCCGCATGGAGGCGCGTGGCAAGGCATTCCATCAATCCACCACCATGTGCTTTTGTGAGGGCGAAGTCTGGAATGGCGACAAGCTCATTGCCAAGGCCATGGGAACATTCAAATATCTGCGACGCTTGAAATCTGGCGAAAATATGAAAAAGCTTTACGGTAGTGATTGATTAAAAATTTGACGTCGTTTCTGCAAGTCCTATAAAAAAATAAATGGAGACCAACATGCAGCAGACTCGCTTTGCAATTCTTTTCCTCGCTTTACTCGGTGGACCATTCATGAGCACGTCTTTGGCACAAACTGCCTTGCCTGATGCCGAGGCAAGTGACCCGCAAAAAATGGGTTGGATGCAGGGCTTCCCGCCTGCATCAGACAAAATCATCAAGTTTGCCAACGGTAGCAATTATCAGTTTCCGCGCACCCGCTGGTCGTTTTCGCATGGACGTGAACTTGGGCCTACCAGCAATGTCTGGCATGGTGCTGGCCCTGTTTCAGTTTTGCCCGTGGCTTTGCGTGATCTCGATAAATTGCGGTTTGCAGATGAAAAGGGCAGTGATATAAGCTGGGCCGATATGCAGGCCCGCACTTATACCGACAGCATACTGGTGCTGCACAAGGGCAAAATAATCTACGAGCGTTACCTTGGCATTACCAAAACCTATGTGCCGCATATCGCTATGTCGGTCACCAAGTCCTTTGTCGGTACGCTGGCAGCGAGTTTAGCTGCTGAAGGTAAACTTGATCCCAGTGCTGCGGTCACGCAGTACATTCCCGAACTTAAAGATACTGCCTACGGCGATGCCACTGTGCGCCAAGTCATGGATATGACCATAGGCGTGCAGTATTCTGAAAATTATGCAGACCCAAAAGCAGAAGTTTGGGATTACGCCAGGTCAGGCGGTTTGCTGCCAACAGCGCCAACTTATGAGGGGCCTAAAACCTTTTATGATTTCCTGGTGAAATTAAAAAAAGAAGGCAAGCATGATGAAACCTTTGCCTACAAGACCGTTAATGCAGAGGTGCTGGCCTGGATAGTCAAACGCGCTACCGGGCAAAATCTGTCTGATCTCTTGTCTGAACGTCTCTGGCAAAAACTGGGCACCGAGAATGATGCGTATTTTGCTGTGGACAGTGTAGGCACCGAGCAGGGTGGCGGTGGCTTGAATCTGACCTTGCGTGACATGGCACGCTTTGGCGAAATGATGCGCATGAATGGCAAGTTCAATGGCCAGCAAATCATTCCTGCCGCGGCAGTAGAGGACATACGCAGAGGGGCGGACCCTGCCAAGTTCGCTAAAGCAGGCTATGCGACTTTACCCGGTTACTCCTACCGAAATATGTGGTGGGTAGGGAACAACAGTCATCAGACATTTGAAGCCCGTGGTATACACGGACAACGTATTTATATAGACCCGCTGGCTGAAATGGTCATCGTTAAATTTTCCTCCCACCCCATTGCTGCCAATGGCGCGACTGACCCTGTCACTTACCGCGCCTTCCAGGCTGTGGCAAATCACTTGATGAAATGAGTAAATCATGACAACTGCTTCTCAACTTTCTTATCAACGTATCGTGCTGGCTTCCCGTCCTAAAGGCCAGGTTGTGCCAGAGAACTTCCGCCTTGAGTCCCTGCCTGTTCCAGAACTTAAGGATGGTGAGCTACTGGTGCGCAATCACTACATGTCACTGGACCCTTACATGCGTGGCCGCATGGAAGATGCCAAAAGCTATGCAGCCCCACAAGTGATAGACGAAACCATGATAGGCGGCACGGTAGGTGAAGTGGTCGCCAGCAAGAATGCCAAGTTCAATGTGGGTGACAAAGTCATTGGCATGCTGGGCTGGTCAGAAATGGGCGTGTCTGATGGCTTGCTGTTGCGTAAAGTCGATACCACGCATATTCCATTGTCAGCCTACCTGGGTGCAGTCGGCATGCCTGGGCTGACAGCCTGGTATGGCCTGACCCAGATCATGCAACCCAAGGCCGGTGAAACCATCGTGGTATCTGCAGCCAGCGGTGCAGTAGGCAGTGTAGTTGGTCAATTGGGCAAACAACTGGGCTGCCGCGTGGTTGGCATAGCCGGTGGTGCAGACAAATGCGCTTATGTTGTCAATGAACTGGGCTTTGACGCTTGCATCGATTACAAGGCAGGCAATCTGGAAGTTGATCTCGCAGCGGCAACACCAGATGGCATTGATGCCGTGTTTGAAAACGTCGGTGGCGAAATCTTTGATGCCAGCCTGGCACGCATGAATGCCTTTGGCCGTATCGCCCTGTGTGGTTTGATTGCCGGTTATAACGGCGAGCAATTAAGTATCAAGAACGCTCGCGTATTTTTGACCATGCGCCTGACAATGCGTGGTTTTATCGTCTCGGAACACATGGATTTGTGGCCGCAAGGTTTGAAAGAATTAGGTGGTCTGGTCGCGACTGGCAAGTTGAAATTCCGTGAATCTGTCGCTGAAGGGATTGCTGCCGCACCTGAGGCATTTATCGGCCTCCTGAAAGGCAAGAACTTCGGCAAGCAACTGGTGAAGCTGATTTGAGTTAATCGTATAAACCAAAAGAGTGCAGAGTAGCCATGTCCGATCTTATTTTCCATAATTTTGCAGCTTCTCCATTTTCAGAAAAAATTCGCCTGATTTTTGGCTTTAAGCAATTGAACTGGAAGTCGGTCACTGTACCCATTATCATGCCTAAACCAGATGTAACGGCATTGACGGGTGGTTATCGCCGTACGCCCATATTGCAAATTGGCGGGGATATTTATTGCGACACATCCCTGATTGCCGAGGTGCTGGATAAGCGCTTGCCTTCATCTTCGTTATATCCCGCTGCCATTAACGGTCTTGCACGCAACCTGGCGCAATGGGCGGATACTACGCTGTTCTGGACAGCAATCCCCTATGCATTTCAGCCAGCAGCCATCCCTTCCATATTTGGCAATATCAGCGCAGAAGAAATGCAGGCCTTCAGTGCAGACCGTGCCACCATGCGTGGCAATATGCCGCGGATCAGTATGGGCGAAGCCAAAGGCCAGCTTAGCGAATATTTAAGGCGTCTGGAAAACATGCTCAGTGGTGACGCTCCATTTCTATTGGGCGCGCAAGCCAGTATCGCTGATTTTTCTGTCTACCAGGCTTTATGGCTGATACGACTAGCTCCAGCAATCAATCCTATCTTCGATGCTTATCCAAAGCTGCTGGAGTGGATGGGCCGGGTCGCCGCTTTTGGCCATCATCAGTCTGAAGCTTTGAGTAGTGCAGAAGCACTGGATTTGGCTAGAAACGCACAAGGCTTTGATACGGCAGGACGCAATTTTGTTGACAGCCATGGTATAGCGCTGGGCGAGCCAGTTGCGATCATGCCGACTGATTATGCGCTGGATCCAGTCGTAGGGGAGCTGGTCATTGCCAGTGAAAACGAATTCGCTGTGCGCCGTGAAGACGAACGAGCTGGAACTGTGGTCGTGCATTTTCCACGCGTAGGCTTTCAGATGAAACGCGCAAAATAAATAAATTTAATAAATTATTACAGGAGACAACATGAAAGTATTCAAAGACAGAGTAGCCGTGATTACCGGTGGTGCCAGCGGTTTTGGTCGTGAATTTGCGATTATCGGCGCACGCCTTGGCATGAAGCTGGTGCTGGCTGATGTACAGCAAGATGCCCTGGACAAGACCAAAGCCGAGCTGGAAGCACAAGGAGCACAAGTGCTAGCCATGCGTTGTGATGTGCGCCATGCTGAAGAGGTTCAGGCTTTGGCTGATGCCACCATGGAAAAATTTGGTGCCGTGCACCTGGTATTCAATAATGCAGGCGTCGGCTCCGGCGGCCTGATCTGGGAAAATACCCAGGCTGACTGGGATTGGGTGATAGGCGTCAATCTCTGGGGTGTCATTCACGGCGTGCGCATCTTCACCAACCTGATGCTCGAATGCGCAAAGGACGATCCGCAATTTGAAGGGCACATCGTCAATACAGCATCCATGGCTGGCTTGCTCAATGCGCCGACCATGGGCGTCTATAACGTCTCCAAGCATGCGGTAGTATCTTTGTCAGAATCCCTGTACCAGGATTTGAAACTGATGGAAGCACCGATAGGTGCTTCTGTACTATGCCCTTATTTCGTACCTACTGGCATTTCACAATCGCATAGAAACCGCCCTGAAGATGTGCCAGGTTCTACACCAACTGCCAGCCAAAGAGCTGCACAGGCCATGTCAGACAAGGCTGTGAATTCTGGCAAAGTGACAGCCCAAGAAGTGGCTGAAAACACCTTCAAGGCAATTGCTGACGAACAGTTTTATATCTTCTCTCACCCCGGTGCCCTGGGTAATGTGCAAGAACGTATGGAAGATATCGTCCTGCAACGTAACCCTGGTGACCCTTACAAGGCAGCGCCGCATATCCGTGACATGCTCAGAGCCAAACTCAAGGCCTGATTACCACTTTCAAGCATCTGGGAGAAGCATAGATGACAGTAGAAATTCAAAGTAATCAGTTTGCCACACTGGACAATGGAACTCGCCTGCATTTCGCCAGTGCGGGTGAGCGCGGCAGGCCATTGATCTTGTTCGTGCATGGCTTTCCAGAATTCTGGTATGAATGGTCGGCACAACTGGCTGAGTTTGGACGGGATTATTTTGCCGTGGCACCGGATTTGCGGGGCTTCAATCTGTCAGACATGCCTGCAGATGTTGCTGCCTACAAGGCCAGGCATATCGTTGATGACCTGCGTTTGCTGATCGCCCATCTGGGCTATCAGCAAGCAACGGTCGTCGCTCATGACTGGGGCGGGGCAGTATGCTGGAATATGGCGATTGCCTTGCCAGCTTTGTTTGAGAAACTGATCATTATCAATTCTCCTCATCCTTACCTGTTCATGCAGGCATTGGCGACTGATCCTGCGCAAAAAACTTCCAGCGAATATATGAACTGGTTGCGCAATCCAGGCTCTGAAGAAGCACTTGCCAAAGATAACTTCGCGCTCATGGATGGCTTCTTCAATGGCATGGGGCAGGGTGAGGCAAACTGGTTTGATGCTGAAACTCAGGCGGCTTACCATGCTTGCTGGGCGCGGGGTTTGACAGGTGGTGTTAATTATTACCGAGCGTCACCATTACACCCGCCTACAGAGAAAAATCCAGGGCCTTTGCAATTGAATCTGAACCCTGCTGACTTCCAGGTGAAAGTGCCTACCCGTGTTATCTGGGGTGAAAACGATAAGGCCTTACCCAAGACGCTGCTGGATGGTATTGAGAATTTTGTCGATGATATTCAGATACAGCGCATTCCTGAAGGTTCACACTGGGTCATTCATGAGCAGCCAGAGCGTGTCAACCGTCTTATTCGTCAATTTTTGTAGAGTTAAGGATTATGGCAAAAGCAGATTTTGCTTTCTTTCACCGCCTGCGGGTGCGCTGGTCTGAGGTGGATATGCAAGCCATTGTCTTTAATGGTAACTACCTCAACTATTTTGATGTGGCTTTTACCGAATACTGGCGTGCTATAGGTTTGCCGAATGTGATTACCCAGGCAGCCGAGGGTAAAGAATTGTTTGCCCGCAAATCTACTATCGAATACATGGCGCCAGCCAGGTTTGATGATGAACTCGATATCGGTGTGCGTTGTGCCAGCATAGGCAGGTCTTCTCTGCAGTTCATCCTCGAAATCTATCTTGGTGAAAATCATTTGATATCCGGTGAGCTGGTGTATGTCTATGCCGATACAGAAAAACGCAAGGCAGTTGCCGTCACAGATGCATGGCGTGCGATAATTTCATCCTTTGAAACGCACCCGCCTGCTGATACCCGAACATGAATACAGAAAACCTCCGCCTGGTCATTGCAGACTGGGCCACGCTGCAAAAAGATGCGCAGGCAATACGCTATGAAGTCTTCGTCATCGAACAGAAAATTCCGGCTGAGCTGGAGTGGGACGCGGCTGATGCAGAATGTCTGCATGCGGTTGTTTATGATACGGATGGTAAGGCAGTGGGAACAGGTCGCCTGCTGCCAGACGCGCATATAGGCCGCATGGCTGTGTTGGCAGAAGCGCGGGGTCTGCGTGTCGGAGCAAAAATTTTGCGTGCCTTGATGAATAAGGCACAAGCAAGGGGAGAGCAGGCTGTGCGCTTGAATGCGCAGCAGTCAGCAGAGAACTTCTACCTTAAAGAAGGCTATACCCGCGATGGCGAGATTTTTGAGGAGGCTGGCATTCCCCATGTGAGCATGGTTTACCATTTTGTTTGATTGATTTTAAATATAGCCCAGCCAGTGATGACTGGGCTTTATCTTAATCTAGGCTTTACGCACCTCATCTTGCTGCGAAAAACTGATTTTGCCAGTCAGTAATTGCCAGTACATCACCCAATCCCCCATGAGCGAAAACAAAGGCTGTTTGAACGAGGCAGGGCGGTTCTTTTCAAAAACAAAATGACCTATCCAGGCAAAACCGTAACCGAAGATGGGCGCTGCGAGTAAAAATCCTGTATGGCCAGTAAGAATAAATGTGGCCAGACACAAGATAACCAGACTACTCCCAAGAAAGTGCAATTGTCTGCAGGTTTTATTGCTGTGTTCCGACAGATAAAAAGCATAAAAAGCCGAAAAATCAGTATATTTCGTTACCACTTTTGTCTCCCCCTGTTGCTTCCTTGTCTATTCGTGAAAGGATAGCTTCGCTACCGTTATATTAGGCTAAGTGTTGTCGATGGTGTCACTTAATTTCAAATTCCAAATGATTCATTAAATTCTAAGGCAAAGACCCGAGATTAGTGGCGAATTGCAATATTGACATTGTAAAAATATCTACTATTATTCAAGTTGATATCTATTTTAAAAATAACCATATACGATTTTTGCTACTAAGCCTGACTTGGTGATAGCGATGTTTAATGGCATAAGTGACTGATGTTAAAAGCTTTATTGTAAAGTCACAATTTTTAATAATTTCCTTGTGGCATTAAAATTCATGTGGCAATATGAGTTTGTCGATCAAGCTTATGCAAGTCCTAAACATCCAAACCAAGTCAAACAAAGTCAAATATCTATCGCTGACAACGTTTTTGGGGGAATCATGAATATCGAGAATTCGAAAGTCTCAACCCGTCTGATCACAGGTTTTGGCTTAGTTTTGGGCTTGCTACTCGTTGTCCTGATGCTAGGAACAACTTATATGGCGAAGATGCATCAGCGTCTGGAAGAAATCGCCAACGTCAATAATGTACAGTCCAAACTGGCATCCACCATGTATCTGACCGTGACCGAACGGGCGCTGGCTTTGCGCAATCTCATCCTCTTGTCAGATGAAGCAGAAATCCAGATCGAAGTAAAAAGGATTGCAGCGCAAACAAAAAAATACATTGAGGCCGAAGATAAACTGACACAGATGCTTAAAGATGATCCAAATGCTGCGCCAGAGCAAATTGCTTTGCTTGGCAGGATCAGGGATCAAGCCAGGCTCGCTGAACCATTCATTGCCAAGGGTGCTGATTTAGGTGTTCAAAAGAAAGGTGATGACGCTTACAAATTGCTACGATTCGAATTCCGCCCTGTACAAAAGAAATGGTGGGATATGCTCAATGAGTTTATCTCTGATGAAGATAAACAAAATGCAGAAGCAATCGTGCAGGCCGAGCAGGACTATAACAGCGCTAAAAAACTTATGTTTTCCTTTGGTGCTGCGGCCTTGCTTGTCGGCATGCTGGCAGCCTGGCTCATTGTCAGGGGACTGTTGAAACAATTGGGAGGCGAACCTCGCTACGCTGTACAAATTGCGGAAAGAATTGCCGCTGGTGATTTGTCTGTACCCATCAGGCTTGCAGATAAAGATACGCATAGTCTCATGCACGCCATGCATGAAATGCAAAAAGGCTTGGCAGACATTGTTGGCATGGTACGTTCTGGCACTGATACGATCGCTACTGCATCAAGGCAGATTGCCTCCGGCAATATGGACTTGTCTTCGCGCACTGAGGCACAGGCGGGTTCATTGGAAGAAACTGCTTCTTCCATGGAGGAGCTGACTTCTACCGTCAAACAAAACGCCGATAGCGCAAGGCAGGCCAATCTTCTTGCGCAATCTGCCTCGGACGTTGCAGTCAAAGGCGGCACGGTCGTATCTGAGGTTGTACATACCATGGGCTCGATCAATACTTCTTCCCGCAAGATTGTCGATATCATCGGTGTCATTGATGGCATTGCTTTCCAGACCAATATTCTCGCGCTTAATGCTGCTGTCGAGGCTGCCCGTGCCGGTGAGCAAGGACGTGGTTTTGCCGTGGTGGCGACTGAAGTCAGAAACCTGGCACAGCGCTCAGCCGAGGCGGCACGGGAAATCAAACATTTGATTGATGACTCGGTCACCAAAGTGGACATTGGTGCAAAACTGGTTGATCAGGCTGGTGTGACCATGGATGAAATAGTGGTCAGTATAAAACGTGTGACCGGTATCATGAGTGAGATCATGCTGGCCAGCCAGGAGCAAACGGCAGGTATAGAGCAGATCAATGAAGCTATCGTACAGATGGATGACGTCACCCAGCAAAATGCTGCTTTGGTGGAAGAGGCCGCCGCTGCCGCTACGGCATTGCAAAATCAGGCGGATGATTTGTCTGAGCTGGTCAGTACTTTCCAACTTACCGCAGAAAAAACTGTTCAACCAGCATGGAATGAACATGTCGTAGCAGATAAAAAAATAGTTCCCCTGATTAAAAAAGTTGCACCCCAAAATAAACATCCTGTTAAGCAAATCAAGCGTGTTGCTAATGCCAGTAGTAATCCTCAGCCAGGCAATGCAGATTGGGAAGAGTTTTAATGGGTTGATTACATTAATTGAATTGTTGTACGCCATCAGTAAAACCCAGAGCAATGCCAGGAGCAACTTATGCAAGCGAATACGAGCATATTGGAAGATAAGCCTCAAGTTGAACAGGCAACGGTCAGGGTAGAGCGCAGAACCCAATTTGGGCGCTTTGTGCAGAATCCACATGCCAATGGAGTGGATATCAAATGGCATTATGGCGTGGTGAATTCCAGTGCGCGTGAACGCTTGATGCGGCAAAGTCCAGCTACGCTGTGGCTGACTGGTTTGAGTGGTGCAGGCAAGTCTACGCTGGCTTATGCTCTGGAAAAGATATTGCTGGACCGTGGTCATTGTTGTTTTGTTGTTGATGGAGATAACTTGCGCCATCACCTCAACAGTGACCTGGGATTTTCTGCTGATGACAGGCGCGAAAATATACGCAGGGCAGCCGAGGTTGCCCATCTCATGAATGAAGCCGGTATTATTGCCATCACTGCTTTCATTTCGCCATTTCGCGATGACAGGGCAATGGCGAAAGACATTATCGGTGAAGAGCGATTTGTTGAGGTACATGTCAGCACACCGGGCGTGGTGTGCGAAAGACGCGACCCTAAAGGCCTGTATGCCAAAGCACGCAGGGGAGAAATTCCAGAATTTACTGGCGTCTCGGCTCCTTATGAAGCCCCAACAGACCCTGATCTGGAAATCAATTCTGAGCAACACACCATAGAAGAAGCAGCGGAGAAACTCTACCGGCACCTGATAGGATTATGCTATATCAAATAGCGGAAAAATCATGCCAGCAGAAATCAATCATTCAGCAAAATTTTATGATGTGTTCAATGGTGACGCAGATGGTATCTGTGCATTGCACCAGCTCAGGTTGGTACAGCACCGAAATGCTGAGCTGATTACAGGTGCCAAACGGGATATTGATTTGTTGAGCCGCTTTGAGTCTCAAACAGGTGATTGCCTGACCGTGCTCGATATTTCGCTGGACAGCAATATTGCCGCATTGCGCAAGCATCTTGCCGCCGGTGCAGAAATTACTTATTTCGATCATCACAATGCGGCACTGGCTTTTGAACATGAAAATCTGCATTTGCATTGCGACATGGCTGCTGACGTATGCAGCAGTATTTTGGTCAACCGTTATTTGCGTGGACAACATTGGCAATGGGCGGTGGTGGCGGCTTATGGCGATAACTTGCCAGTTGTTGCAACGGCGATGGCAAGCCAGGCTGGCCTGAAAGAACTGCAACGCAAACAGTTGCAAGAGCTTGGCACTTTACTCAATTACAACGCCTACGGCGAATCAGTAGATGATTTGCATTTTCACCCTGCGGCTTTGTATGAGGCTGTACATGAATATGCTGATCCTTTTGAATTTTTTAATAATGCCGGGCAATTTGATTTTTTATGTAGCGCCTACGCTAATGACATGGCGTTTATGCAAGGCCTGCGCGCTTATAGTCAAAGTGCATCAACGTCGGTTTACATCCTGCCACCCCAAGCCTGGGCCAGACGTGTCTCTGGCATTCTGGCAAATCAATTGACGCAAGATCAGCCTGGTAAATCCTTTGCAGTGCTGACTGCAAAACCAGATGCCAGTTATGTTGTCAGTGTGCGTTCAGGTAATGCTGAACGTTATCCAGCCAGTGAGTTTTGCGCTGTGTTTGCTACTGGCGGTGGGCGGCGCGGTGCAGGTGGCATCAACAATTTGCCAGAATCAGAAGTGGATAGTTTTGTACAAGCTTTTATAGCTTATTTCGAGAAAATGGAAAAACCGCAACTCAGTCTGCCATAGCCTGATTGAAAGCTAAAGTAGTTTTTCCAGATTTCTATTTTCCAGCATGGGGAGAACATCATGGCAGAATCAGATAGTGTGACCAGTGTACAAAAAGCGGCCGCTGCCAATAAGCGACCGACCCCTGTCCTGATGATACCCTTACGCCGCTGCGGTAGCCATGCCCTACGCCTGCGTTTAAATAACAGCAAGGAATTTTATTCGCCTTATCCCCTGCATATTGTAGACTTCATGCCCCTGGTGCCACGCTATGGTGACCTGAGTGATGATGAGTCTTATTTTCGGTTGGTTGTTGATGTCGTCGGCTTGCAAGCCGCCAGCATGGTCAAATGGAAAGACATGGTATTTGACCCTGTGGATGTGTTTGAATCCATCAAGAATGACCAGCGCAGCGTGCACAGGATATTGTGGGAGTTGTTGCTGCGCACGGGTGAGCATCATCATGCCAGCATCGTCATGGATAAGTCACTCGACAGTGTGCATTATGCAGAAGAGTTATTGCAACTGTTTCCGAATATGTTGTTCCTGAATGTGGTCAGGGACCCCCGGGCACAGGTCGCTTCGATGAACAAGGCCATCATCCACGATTATGATTCGACACTGAATGCGCTTGCATGGCTGGAAGCGCACCAGTTAACGCGCGATATTATCCAGCGTCATCCAGACAGAGTGCTGACCATACGTTATGAAGATTTTTTGAATAGCCAGGAAACTGTTCTGCGGGCGATTTGCGATTTCTTTGGCATACAGTTTTTGCCAGAGATGCTCGATGTTACTCATTCCAGCGAAGCGCAGCAGATATCACAGATGTCAGCATTGTGGGCCACCAACCGCTTCCCGCCTGTCATGGCCAACAAGGATAAATTCAAGCAGCAATTGAGCATGCAGGAAATTGAAGTCATAGAAAGCCTGACCAAAGAATTCATGCAATTGTATGGTTATGAAATGATGACGGATGCCAGCCTGGAATTGAGCCCGGAAGTGCTGGCTGCAGCGAAAGACAAGTCCAGCAAAGGCAGGGTAGAGGCCTGGGATAGCCTGAAGCATGACAATTACAAAGACTATGTCTTGCGCCGCTTCAGAGCAGATTACCTGGCAAGCCTGAATCAGCGCCTGCCTGCGCACGTATAAAGTAAAATTAAACCAGTGCGACCATGATGCCGGCACCTGTTACCAGCGTGCCGGCTATTCTTTCTGTAATCACTGCATACCTTTCCTGGGTTGCCCAGTGACTGGCTTTGCTGGCCAGCATTCCATATCCGAGCAGAATAAAAAATTCAGGAATGATGGAGCAAGCTGCCAGTATCAGCATCTGTATGCCCACCGGCTCCCTGGGGTCTATAAATTGCGGCAATATCGCTACAAACATCAACAGTGTTTTAGGGTTCATTAATTGCAGCGTCAGTGCGCTGCTGAATATCTTCCTGCCACTGAGCACTACTCCATCCAGTTTGGATATGGTCAGCGGTGATGGCTTGCCGAAGATGGCCGACAAACCAAGATAGACCAGGTAAGCTGCACCCAGATATTTGATCGCCATAAATACTTTAGGTGATGCCAGTATCAGCGAACCTATGCCTGTCGCCGAGACTGCAAAGTAAATAGCATTGCCCGTCAATATACCCAGCGTGACAAACAGGGATGTGCGCCATCCCCTTGCTATGCCATAGGCGACCACCATCATGACTGCGGGGCCGGGCGACAGCGACAAGGCAGCCTCTGTGGCGGTAAACAATGCCCAGCTTTCAAGATTCATTGCCATCGTTGCTTAGGCCTTCACAAAATCGTGAATAGCCGTCAGAACCTGATCAGCCTGTTCAGACATCAATGAATGGCCGCAATTGTCTATGATCTTTTGCTGGCTGTTTGCGATGGTTTTGCTCAAGGTCAGGCTGGCCTTGGCTGGCGTCATCATGTCTTTTTTGCCGAGTATGAACAGGCTGGGGCAAGTCACCGATTGCGCGGCAGCTTCGCCATTGGCATACGCATTGCAAGCAGCAAAGTCCGTATAAAAAACCTTGTCAGGATTGATAGCAGATATGCGCTGCATCAGGCGCTGGCTGACACCCATGACATAAAATCCCGGGCCTGGACAAGACGGTTTGTGTGCAATGGACGTGTGGGACCAGATATTCACCATATCAATAGCCGTTTGCTCTTCGTCGCGTGCGGCATTGAGCAGGGTATCGGATACTTTCATGGGGTAGGCCGTACCAACCATGATGAGTTTGCTGACGCGTGAGTTAGCTTTAAAGCAGCTCTCCAGTGCGATCAGGGAACCCATGCTATGCCCAATCAGCGTGGCTTGCGCTATACCCGCGATATCCAGTAAAGCAAGCAGCCAGCCGGCCATTTGTTCTACACTGGTCAGCGCCTGACCTTTGCTGCGGCCGTGGCCAGGCAAATCGACTGCCAATACATTAAAGCCGTGATGCGCCAGATAGCGGGTCTGCAAACCCCAGACTGAGTGATCGTTTTGTGCTCCATGGATGAACACCAGCGTGGGCAATGCTGGGTTGTAAGCTTTGCCACCGGTATAGCAATAGGCTGCATGCCCATAGACTTCAAATATCATCTCAGGCTCCTTTCTGTGCAGCTTTGAGGCCACGGGATAGGTCTTCAATCAGGTCTTCGACATTTTCCAGTCCTATCGACAGACGCATGGTTCCTTCGGTAATACCAGATGCCAGCAACTGCTCTGCCGGCACGCGGAAGTGCGTGGTTGATGCCGGATGGATAGCCAAGGACTTGGCATCGCCGACATTGGCTAGGTGAGAGAAGATATTCAGTGATTCAATAAAACGCTGCCCCGCGGCACGGTTGCCTTTGATATTGAATGAAAATACTGCACCGCAACCTTTGGGTAGCAAGGTCTTTGCCAGTTCATAGTCAGGGTGATTTTCCAGTTCAGGGTAATAGACTGAATCGACCGCCGGATGCGCCACCAGAAATTCGACTACTTTGCGGGTGTTTGCGACATGTCTGTCCATGCGCATGCCTAGGGTTTCTATGCCTTGCAAGATGGTAAAGGCATTGTGCGGGCTCATGCAGGCACCAAAGTCGCGCAAACCTTCTCGCCTGGCCCTGAGTGAAAATGCCGCGACTGTTGATTCTTCGCTAAACACCATCCCATGAAATCCATCATAAGGCTCACAAAGCTCAGCAAAGTGCCCGGTCTTTTCGTAGGCGGCCTGCCAGTCAAACGTGCCGCCATCGACCAGCAAACCGCCTATGGCAGTACCATGGCCGCACAGGAACTTGGTGGCTGAATGAAACACCAGGTCGGCACCATGACCAAACGGTTTCAGCAGATAGGGGGTGGTAAAGGTCGAGTCCAGCATCAGCGGCAAGTGATGTTCATGCGCAATTTCTGCAACTGCGGGAATATTCAACACGTCCAGTCCTGGGTTGCCCAGGGTTTCTGCAAACAGCACCTTGGTGTTCGGGCGTATGGCAGTACGCCAGCCATCCAGATCGCGTGGATCGACAAAAGTGGTTTCTATGCCAAAGCGCTTCATGGTGTAGGCCAGCAAGTTTTGCGAACCCCCATACAAGGCGCGGGATGCAACGACATGAGAGCCTGCTCCGGCTATGGTTGTCAGACCCAGATGCATGGCAGCTTGCCCGCTGGCAACGGCTATGCCTGCAACACCACCTTCAAGTGCAGCAATTCTTTCTTCCAGCACAGCATTGGTGGGATTGGAGATGCGTGAATAGACGTGACCTGCTCTTTCCATATTGAAGAGGGACGCTGCATGATCTGAATCCTTGAACACAAAAGAGGATGTCAGGTAAATGGGGGTGGCACGCGCGCCTGTGGCAGGGTCAGGCGCAGCCCCTGCATGCAGGGACAGGGTATCAAAGCCTTGGTATTTAGGGCCGCTCATCAGTGAGACTCTCCATATTGTGAGGCAGCAATGCTACCATCGCTCATGCCCAAGGTGCAAAAGGTGGGCCAAAACTTGGAGCAAAGCGCGTGAAATGATGAATAAAATATTTTACATGCTGGATTTTTTGCAAGGCTTGCGATACATTGCAATGAAGGCTCACAAAAATGTATAAGAGGAGGGACATCATGAAAGTTTCAGAGATACTTCAAGTGAAAGGTAACATCCTTTTCACGATCACACCTGATATCCCCATCACCGAAGCCGTTAGCGTCATGGAAGAGAAAGACATAGGTTCTCTGGTCGTGATGGAATACGGCGATCTGGTTGGCATACTGACTTTCCGTGAAGTCATACGTGCGATTCATAAAAACCAGGGCTCACTTGGGAATGGCACTGTGCGCAAGTATATGGATGACCACCCACTGACTGTGACACCAGAAACAGAAGTGAATGAAGTGCGCCGCATGATGCTGGAAAAGCATTCACGCTACCTGCCTGTCATGGATGCCAAAACTCTGCTAGGTGTTATTTCATTCTATGACGTAGCCCGAGCCGTGCTGGAAGCGCAAAGTTTTGAAAACAAGATGTTGAAAGCCTATATTCGTGACTGGCCCGTGGAAGAAAACGAGCAGTAATCACGAATGCTTGCGCATTGATCAATAAAGATCAAAGTGCAAAGATCAAGGTGTGTCGATATCTATTTCAGGATCGCGAATGAAACTTAGCATGAAACTTAGCAGCGGCGCAGCAAGTTCAGGTTTCTCTGGTCTACCTATACCTTGCACGAGAGTCATGCAACACGCGCCTGACCGCAGTGTTGCCAGGATGCTGCGCCTGGTCAGGGGCAGTGTTCCTGACTGTACAGCACGTCGCGCCAGCCTGCATGGCCGTGAGAACGCTGTCCCTAAAGTAGATATCAATATGCACTAAACCAATTGACGCCCGCAAGCTTGTATAGCGGGCGTTTTTTATTGTCTGTTTGGACGCTAGATAAGGAAAATAATATGCATATCGCCGTTGTTGGTGCCGGATTAGCAGGGTTGACAGTTGCGCGACAATTACAGACGCAAGGTCATCATGTCACTGTGTATGAAAAAAGCATGGGCGTCAGTGGTCGCATGAGTACCAGGCACACAGAGTTAGGCGGTTTTGATCATGGAGCGCAATATTTCACTGCCAGCTCGGACCGCTTTAAAAAAGAAATTGCAGACTGGAAAAAATTTGGCTGGGTCGTTCCCTGGACGGCCAAACTGGCGACGCTGGAAGCTGGTAGTAGCAAGCCAGCAGGGCGTAGTGGTACGCGTTATATCGCTGTACCTGGCATGAGTTCGCTGGGCAAGCAACTGGCGCATGGCCTGGACGTACGTACAGAGCAGCAGGTGAGTGCGCTGGAAGCGCATGGCAAGCAGTGGTTGCTGTCCATCCGTTCGGCAACGGTGCCGATTGCAGCAACTGCCGGGCCGTTTGATGCTGTGATACTGGCTATTCCCGCTGACCAGGCCGAACCCCTGTTGAGCGTGGTGCCAGCCTTGGCCAAACAGGCCAAGCAGGCTCATCTGGCACCATGCTGGACGCTGATGCTGGGCTTCCAGACCTCACTGGATTTGCCATATGACGGTGCCTGGATCAATAATTCCCGCCTTGGCTGGATAGCGCATGATGATGCCAAGCCCCTGCACAGAGCGGGCGAACGCTGGGTTTGTCACGCTACTCAGGCCTGGAGTATTGAACATCTGGAAGATGATGATGAGCGGGTCAAGGAAAAACTGACCAAGGCCTTTCATGAAGCGACTGGCTCATGGATACAGCCCATCCATGCTGTCGTACACCGCTGGCGCTATGCCGAGGCAGTAAAGCCAGTGGCTTCTGATTTCTTATGGAATGGCAAGCAGGGTATAGGCGTCTGCGGAGACTGGTTTGCTGCTGGTCTTGAAGGTACGGGCAAGGTGGAAAATGCCTTCCTCAGTGCGCTGGCACTGGCAAAGGCTATTCCTGACTGATTGTCGGCTTGTTGCTGTGCTTATTTGGGCTTATTTGAGTAACTTGGCAAGCCCGCGTGCGGGTTTGCCAGCATCATGCAGGGTCCAGCTCTTGCGTATGCCCCTAGGTACGTGCCAGAGTGCTTTCGTGCCTGCACGGAAGAGCACGGTATCACCAGGCTTGAGGGAAAACTTTTTCCCCTCATATTCAATATCTACGCCGCCTTCCAGCACATAGATACTTTCATCAAGCTGGTAATGCCATTCAAAAGTAGAGGGGCCATCGCACTCAAAAATGCCTGAACTGGTGTCGCCATCATGGGATTTGAAAAATTCAGCGGCACGGAAATTCGGCTTGCCTTCCTTGACCCAGGATGGATCAACCTCAAATGGTTTGACGGGCAAATTAACAGCCGTAGCGCTTGCCGGCTGTGCCTGCGTGACATAGGCGATAGCCTGATAGGAGGTAACCGCCATCAAGGTAAGCAAAACGGCAGCTACGCCTATCGTCAGTGATTTTTTCATGCTTTGTACTCTCCCATGTTGTAAGAGTAGCACCGAATTGCCATTCAGTATGAAAAACAAAGTTAAACTAGAACCTGTTTAACCTTTGTCATTTAGCCTGGCCTCAAATTATACATGAGCGCGTTCACCGGTCTGTAAGCGCCACAGGGCCGCATAACCGGCATCCAGTGCCAGCAATTCGTCATGGGTGCCACTTTCTATGATCTTGCCAGCCTCCAGCAAGTGTATGCAATCTGCCTGTCGCACCGTCGATAAGCGATGGGCGATGACAATGGTGGTACGGTTGCGGCTGACAACATCGAGGCTGCGCTGGATTGCTGCTTCAGTTTCATTATCGACAGCACTGGTGGCTTCATCCAGTATCAGTATAGGTGGGTTTTTCAAAATTGCCCTGGCCAATGCGAGACGCTGACGCTGGCCGCCAGAGAGTTTTTGTCCGCGCTCACCTATGCGTGTGGCAAAGCCCAGCGGTAATTTGGAGATGAACTCCATGGCTTCTGCTGCCTGTGCCGCATCCCTGATGGCGGCATCGCCCGCATCCTGCATGCCATAGGCAATATTGTCAGCTATCGTGCCATCGGTCAGGAAACTGTCTTGTGCAACATAGCCTATGCAACGGCGCAGGTCTTGCAGGTTGATCTCATTGATCTCTGTGCCATCGAGTGTAATTTTCCCGGCTTGTGCAGAGTAGAAACGCAAAAGTAGTTTCACCAGGGTCGATTTGCCTGAACCGGTCGAGCCGACAAAGGCGACTGTTTTGC
Source organism: Undibacterium sp. Ji42W (assembly GCF_049340405.1). Taxonomy (NCBI): domain Bacteria; kingdom Pseudomonadati; phylum Pseudomonadota; class Betaproteobacteria; order Burkholderiales; family Oxalobacteraceae; genus Undibacterium; species Undibacterium sp. Ji42W. The sequence goes on along the minus strand of NZ_JBMPOV010000001.1, from coordinate 47,403 downwards.
CTGCTGGTATATGCAGGCTGATTTGCTGCAAAGTTTTCTGATCACCGTAGGCAAAATCCACCTGATCAAACTGCAGATCGCCCTTGATCTGTGAAGGTGCTACATGTTTGCCTTCATAGGGGATATTGATTTTGGTATCCAGCAAGCCCATGGCGCGGTCTATGGCTGACATCGAGCGCTGGTACATATCTGCAACTTCAGCCAGCCCTGTCATGGGCCACAGCAAGCGTTGCGTCAGATATACCAGTACTGAATATGCGCCAACTGCCAGGTCACCCTGCAAGGTCAGCCATCCACCGTATACCAGAGTGGCGGTAAAGCCCGCCAGAATCGCCATGCGTATGACAGGTGTGATAGCGGCGCTGATAGCAATTGCATTGCTGTTGGCTTCGCGATAAGTGTTGCTGGCTTCGGCTATATGATTCTTTTCAAAAGTCTCGGTCGCAAAAGCTTTGATGGTGGCCAGACCCAGCAAATTATTGTTCAGTCGAGCGCTGACGTCTCCAGCAGCTTCGCGCACCTCAGAATAGCGCGGTGCCAGGCGTTTTTGAAACCAGAATGCGCCTATCAATATTAACGGAACGGGCAACAAGGAGATAACAGCGAGAGACGGTTGTAATGTGAAAAACACCGCGCTGACCATGATGGAAGAACAGATAACCTGGATGATCTGGTTAGCACCGCCATTGAGGAAACGTTCCATCTGATTGATATCTTCATTCAAGATGGACATCAGGTTGCCGGTGCGCTGGTTTTCAAAATAAGCCATCTCCAGTTTTTGGACGTGGTCGTAAGTATCAAGACGTAGATCATGCTGCAGATTTTGCGCCAGCTTGCGCCACTTGATTGACAACAGATATTCAAACCAGGATTCACCACCCCAGATCAGCGCGTTTACTGCGCCAAGGAACATCAGTTGATGCCAGGTGTCAGTAACGCCAAAGCCGCCAAGTACCCGCTTTGCCAAAAAACTTTTATCGCCATTGATGACAATGTCCACTGCGACGCCAATCAAAACCTCCGGCAAGACATCAAAGAATTTATTCAATATCGAATAGATAGTTGCCAGGCGAAGATCAGTTTTATAGGTCTTGGCATAATTCAGGAGTTTTTTAAGCGGGTGGACTGGTGGCATGGCAGGATTTACTTGATGACAGAAAACAAAAGGGACTGCAAATTCTACAGTCCCTTCCTTATTTATGCTTGACTATGTCAATTATTAATCTTCCCGGCGCAGATGCGGGAACAAAATCACGTCACGGATGTTAGGTGAATCAGTAATCAACATCATTAAACGGTCTATACCTATACCGCAACCGCCAGTTGGTGGCAGGCCATATTCCAGGGCGCGGATATAATCAGCATCATAGTACATGGCCTCTTCATCGCCAGCATCTTTTGCTGCAACCTGTGCCTGGAAACGTGCTGCCTGGTCTTCTGCATCATTCAATTCCGAGAAGCCATTGGCTATTTCACGGCCTGTCATGAATAGCTCAAAGCGTTCGGTAATGCCTGCGACTGTATCGGACGCGCGTGCCAGCGGTGAGACTTCAACCGGGTAATCGATGATATAGGTCGGGTCCCATAACTGCGCTTCTGCGGTTTCTTCAAACAGGGCCAGTTGCAATGCGCCCAAGCCAGCTGTAGCAAAAGGTTTGACACCAAATTTGCGCAATTCTGTCTTGATGAATTCAGCATCATGCAATTGCTCGTCGGTGTAACCTGGCGCATATTTATTGATGGCACCGACAATGGTCAGGCGCTGGAAAGGCTTGCTTAAATCCAGTTCACGGCCCTGATAGGTCAGCACGGCGGTGCCATGCGCATCTTCAGCCGCTTTGCGGATGACTTGTTCAGTAAAATCCATGAGCCATTTGTAATCGACATAGGCAGCATAGAATTCCATCATCGTGAATTCTGGATTATGGCGTGGTGATACCCCTTCATTGCGGAAGTTGCGGTTGACTTCAAACACGCGGTCAAAACCACCGACGACCAGACGTTTCAAATACAGCTCAGGCGCGATACGCAAATACATTTGCATGTCCAGCGCATTGTGGTGAGTGATGAAAGGCTTGGCTGCAGCGCCGCCAGGTATCACATGCAACATCGGCGTTTCCACTTCCATGAAATCATTGCTGTTCATGAATGTGCGGATAGAGTTCATGGCTGCGGTACGCGCCTTGAAAGTGCGGCGCGTGTCTTCGCTCATGATGAGGTCGACATAACGCTGGCGGTATTTGGTTTCCTGATTGGCCAGACCATGGAATTTGTCAGGCAATGGGCGCAAGGATTTGGTCAGCATGCGTAAGGTCGTGACCTTGACTGTCAATTCGTCCGTTTTTGTTTTGAAAAGGACGCCTTCTATACCCAGGATATCGCCCAGGTCATAGTGACGGAAGGCTTCCATTTCGGCTTCGCCAGTTTTGTCCGTGGTGACATACAACTGTATGCGGCCATCAGCCTTGATGCCAGAGGCATCTTGCAAGGTCGCGAAGGCTGCTTTTTTGCCGGCTTCACGTTTCAACATCATACGGCCAGCGACACTGACTTCAACATTCAGTGCTTCCAGTTCTTCGCGGCTCATTGCGCCATATTTCTCTGCCAGTTCCGCTGCTTTGTGTTGTGGGCGGAAATCATTGGGAAACGCTACGCCTTTGGAGCGGATAGCATCGAGTTTGGCGCGACGTTCGGCGATGATGGAATTTTCATCAACAGGCAATTCACCTGCTGTCGTGTTATTGATATCGGACATAATTTTCCCTAAGGGAGGGCAGGCATCTGGCCTGCGGGTTTTGATTCTTTAAGGCTGCGCAGGCGGTCGCCTGCGCACTGTACAAAATTAATTACACGCCTTGCTTTAAGGATGCCGCGATGAATTCATCCAGGTCACCATCCAGAATTGCCTTGGTGTTGCCTGATTCAAAATTCGTGCGTAAATCCTTAATGCGGGATTGATCCAGTACATAAGAGCGAATCTGGTGACCCCAACCGACGTCGGTCTTGGAATCTTCCAGGTTTTGCTTTTCACTCATGCGCTTGCGCAGCTCAAGCTCAAACAATTTAGCCTTCAACATTTCCCATGCTTCAGCACGATTCCTGTGCTGGCTGCGGTCATTCTGACATTGCACGACAATGCCGGAAGGACCATGGGTCAAACGGACAGCGGAATCGGTTTTATTAATATGCTGACCACCAGCACCGGAGGCGCGGTAAGTATCGGTACGCACATCTGCCGGATTGATGTCGATTTCAAACGAGTCATCCACTTCAGGATAAACAAACAGGCTGGAGAAGGATGTGTGGCGGCCATTGTTGGAGTCAAATGGTGACTTGCGCACCAGGCGGTGTACGCCGGTTTCTGTACGCAAGTAGCCGTAGGCATATTCGCCTTCGACTTTCAAGGTGGCAGTCTTGATACCAGCGATGTCGCCGTCAGATTGTTCCATGATTTCAACCTTGAAACCCTTGCGCTCGCAATAACGCAAATATTGACGCAACAGCATTGATGCCCAATCCTGTGCTTCGGTACCACCAGCACCAGCCTGAATATCGATAAAGCAGTTGTTTGGGTCCATGGGGTTGTTGAACATGCGGCGGAATTCCATGCCTTCAACCAGCTCACGCAGGCTCTGGGCATCCACTTCTATCGCTTCCAGGGTATCGTCGTCATTTTCTTCGCGCGCCATGGCGAACAGGTCGTTCGCATCGCGCAGGCCGCTATCCGCTTTGACAAGCGTATTGACGACGTTTTCCAGGGATTTTTTTTCTTTGCCTAATTCTTGCGCGCGCTTGGGGTCATTCCAGACGGCAGGGTCTTCGAGTTCGGCGTTGACTTGTTCCAGTTTCTCTGACTTGATATCGAAGTCAAAGATACCTCCGAAGTTCGGCTTCGCGAACTGTCAGGTCGGCGAGCAGGGCGGACAGGCTATTGAGGCGTTCAGCTTCCATGATAGGTATACTTTTCTAATGCAATCAAACCTTGTATTATACCTTGCTGCAGGGCGCTTGATGTAAATTGCTCACTTGGGTATGCTTAAACGATAGTAAACCCCGGTAGATTTGCCAGGGTTTATTGATCACTTGCTACATTTATCATTCACTACATTGCGCGTCTTTACCATACTGAGTTGGTGATGGTGGGTTTCGATTCCCTGTGGCTTTCCATCCACTTTGCCAGGTGAGTTTTGAAGCAGGATGGACAGATATGGTATTGCGTCTGGGTAGACTGACCGCCATGGGGGAAGGACTCTTCCTCTTCCAGTTGCAGGGTGGTGATGGACTTTTCATGCTCTTTGGCCGCCCAGTTCTCATCCCATTTGGATTCTGCACCACAGACATCACAGGTGAGCTTGTCGAAAACTTCTTCAGTATGCTCAAGTATTAATACTGTTTTCATGTGTTTCATACTTCCTCCCTGTGGTGTTGATGACCTGGATTTGGTGGCAAGTGACGATTTGATTCTACATCAGTGGCAGGACATGAAAAGGGCAAGCTTAAAAAAAAGCTGTGCTGACCGGCGAGGTCAACACAGCTTCCATTTATTTCAGATTATTGTTGATTGTTAATTTGCTAGCGTCTGCCTGTCTTGCTGGTCGCAGCCTTAGGCTTTGCTGCCTTGTACGCCAGCGCAGGCCGTGCAGAACTGGTGGCAGCAGGTTTGCCTGGTGTTGTTTTTGCATTTCCTGCAGATCGGGAATAAGACTTTTTGCCAAAAGTATCAATTTTTGGTGCTGCTACGCGTTTGCCATTGGCGACACCACTTTCATCGATGGTGATAGGTATGTGCGGCTGGCGTAGCGGGATCAAGTGCTTGGGGCCGCTGCCTATCAAGTCACGCCTGCCTATACGTACCAGCGCTTCGTGGATGATTTCCCAGTTTTCCGGTGCGTGATAGCGCAACAATGCCTTGTGCAGTTTGCGTACCTTGCCAGAGCGAGCTGTCTCTACAACTTCCGAATCTGCCGTCACTTTCTTCAACGGATTCTTGCGGGTATGGTACATGGTCGTTGCCAGTGCCATAGGCGTGGGCATGAAGGTTTGTACCTGATCGAGCTTGAAATCATTTTTCTTGAGCCAGATCGCCAGATTCACCATGTCTTCATCCGTCGAACCCGGATGGGCAGCAATGAAGTACGGGATCAGGTATTGTTCCTTGCCAGCTTCTTTTGAATACTTTTGGAACATGGCCTTGAACTCGTCATAACTGCCTATGCCGGGCTTCATCATCTTGGACAGAGTATCAGCTTCGGTATGTTCAGGTGCTATTTTCAGCAGGCCGCCAACGTGATGAGTGACCAGTTCTTTTACATATTCTGGTGAGCGTACTGCAAGGTCATAGCGCAGGCCTGAGCTGACCAATATCTTTTTGATGCCCGGCAGGGCGCGTGCCTTACGGTAAATGGAAATCAGCTTGCTGTGATCGGTGCCGAGGTTGGAACAGATACTCGGGTAGACGCAGGACAGGCGACGACAGGATTCTTCTATCTTCTTGTCCTTGCAGGCCAGGCGATACATGTTCGCCGTTGGTCCGCCCAGATCAGAGATCGTGCCTGTGAAGCCTTTGACCTTGTCGCGGATTTCTTCTATCTCGCGCAAAATCGATGGCTCTGAACGGCTTTGTATGATGCGGCCTTCATGCTCGGTAATCGAGCAAAAAGTACAGCCACCAAAGCAGCCGCGCATGATATTCACAGAGAAACGTATCATCTCCCAGGCTGGTATGCGTGACTTGCCATAAGCAGGGTGTGGGGCGCGTGCATAGGCGCGGTCATACACGCCATCCATCTCATCCATGGCCAGCGGCAGTGGCGGAGGGTTCAACCATACATCGCGGTCGCCATGCCCTTGCACCAGCGCCTTGGCGTTGCCGGGATTGGCTTCCAGATGGAAGACACGGGATGCATGGGCGTACAGCACCGCATCATCCTTGACTTCATCAAAGGACGGCAGGCGTATGACCGATTTATGTTGCTTGTTGCGCAGCATGAGTTGGCGCTCTTCGCGGCTCATGATGCGTATGGCTTGCAATTGCACGACATCAGCCTTGGTTTCGGGCTTGACATCAGGCTTAGTTTCTGCGGATGTGGCAGCATCGCCAGTGGCGCATTTTGCCTCTTTCTCCGGGATCATTGCATACGGATCGGTATGCGCCTCTATTTTGCCTGGCGTGTCTATTTTGACGGAATTTATTTCTGTCCATTCTTCATCTGGCAACCAGCCACGCGGCGTCATGAAGGCAGTGCCGCGCAAATCGCGGATATCCTTGATAGCTTCACCTTGAGCGAGCCGGTGCGTGAGATCGATGAGTGCGCGTTCGGCATTGCCAAACAACAGGATGTCTGCCTTTGAGTCAGGCAAGACTGAGCGCTTCACCTTGTCAGACCAGTAATCATAATGGGCAATGCGACGCAAACTGGCTTCTATGCTGCCAGCGACAACATTGGCATCCGGGTAAGCTTCACGGGCGCGCTGCGCATAAACGACCAGGGCGCGGTCGGGGCGCTTGGTGCGGTCACCATCAGGTGTGTAAGCATCTTCAGAGCGTATCTTGCGGTCAGCCGTATATCGGTTCACCATGGAATCCATATTACCGGCAGTGACACCAAAATAAAGATTTGGTTTGCCTAAAGCGCGGAAAGCATCAGCAGAATGCCAGTCTGGCTGGCTGATGATACCAACCCGGAAACCATGATGCTCCAGCAGGCGACCTATCAGGGCCATGCCAAAGCTGGGATGGTCGATATAGGCATCACCGGTGACGAGGATAACATCGCAACTATCCCAGCCAAGCACATCCATTTCGGCGCGTGACATAGGGAGAAATGGTGCAGTATTTTTCCCGCCAACTTCTGGGCGAAAACGGGGGAATGAGAATAGATTTTTAGGCTGAGCGTTCATTGGCGGAATTGTACCGGAAAGCCGCTGGTTTTGCGCGGCAATAAGGAAATTCTTCTGAAAAATCAAAAGCTTGCATGCAAATGCGATGATATATTTGTTAATAATTTATTCTTGTGATTTTGGGGCCTGTAAGCCTTAACCAATTTTTTATAATTGCCCTATTGACTTGGCAGTGCTAATTCAGACAGTCTGGATAGGCTGATTGAAGCAAATTTTTTCGAATTTGTTTATCTTTTTAAGGGCTAATTCCATATTAGATATAGCTGTTTTCGCGTAAAATCGCGCCAATATCAATTTGGCAGGAGAAGCATATGAGTATCAAATCAGACAAGTGGATACGCCGTATGGCGGAACAAACCGGCATGATAGAGCCATTTGAACCTGGTCAGGTGCGTGAGCGTGATGGCAACCGCATCGTCAGCTATGGAACTTCTTCATATGGTTACGATATACGCTGTGCCGACGAATTCAAGATTTTTACGAATATCAACAGCACCATTGTTGATCCAAAAAATTTCGATGAGAAATCTTTTGTCGATTTCAAGGGTGACGTATGCATCATTCCACCAAACTCATTTGCGCTGGCCCGCACGATGGAGTATTTCCGTATTCCGCGTAGCGTATTGACTATCTGTCTCGGTAAATCAACCTACGCCCGCTGCGGTATCATCGTCAACGTCACACCGTTTGAGCCAGAATGGGAAGGTTATGTGACGCTGGAGTTTTCCAATACCACACCATTGCCAGCCAAGATTTATGCAGGTGAAGGGTGTGCCCAGGTGCTGTTCTTTGAAAGTGATGAAGTGTGTGAAACTTCTTACAAAGACCGTGGCGGTAAATATCAGGGCCAAGTCGGTGTAACTTTGCCAAAAACCTGAATACAAGACTCAATACAAAAATTCATGCAGCCGGATTATGTAGCCATACTTCAGACCATTTTTTCTGAAGTCCAGCCTTTATTGTCTCAGGGGAAAGTGGCTTCCTATATTCCTGAATTATCCAAAGTGTCAGCCCAACATTTTGGCATGGCTGTGTATTGCCTGGATGGTAGCACCTACAACATAGGTGATAGTCAGCAAAAATTCTCATTGCAAAGTGTGACCAAGCTGTTTGCCCTGGCGCTGGCATTTTCTCGCGAAGGCGATGCGATTTGGGAGCGGGTAGGGCGTGAGCCTTCCGGCAACCCCTTCAACTCCTTGGTGCAACTGGAATATGAGCGTGGCAAGCCGCGTAACCCGTTTATCAATGCGGGCGCGCTGGTCATTGCCGATATTTTGTCGGCCCGCTTTGTACAGTCGGATATTGCCGTTCAGCAGTTTGCCCGAACGATATCGGGCGAGGCTACTATCGATTTTGATATAGCCGTTGCGCAGTCTGAACGCCAGACTGCGCATCGCAATTATGCGATCGCGCATTTGATGAAAGATTTTGGCAATCTGCACAACCCCGTCAAAACGGTCATCGACAGTTATTGCCGTCAATGCTCGCTGACGATGACGTGCGCTGAATTGGCCAAGGCTGGCGGTTTCCTTGCCAATCATGGCCGCGTACCCTGGAGTGGGCAGCAAATCCTGGATGCCAGCTCATCCAAGCGCCTCAATGCACTGATGCTGACCTGTGGCACCTATGATGCAGCAGGTGATTTTGCCTATCGCGTGGGTTTGCCAGCCAAGAGTGGGGTTGGTGGCGGTATTTTGGCGCTGGTGCCGGGTGAGTTGGCAGTGGCCGTTTGGTCGCCTGGGCTGGATGCGACTGGCAACTCGTTGGCGGGTACTTATGCTCTGGAACGTTTCACTACCCTGACAGCCCGGTCTATATTCTGATTTCCTGTGATTGCCACTGAGGTGTCACTGCATGCCCTCAAGCGCGCAGCGACGAATACTGCTTAAGCCAGGAAACCTAGATTACGATTAGAAAAATTAGTGATATTCGGGAAGATATCATTGATCTGGCTTGTGCTCAGCCCAAACCAGTTTGCCAGTGTCGCGCCATATTGATCGACCGAAACCTGTGGCAGCAAGCTGCCCGAACCTACGTCCAGGCTATGTTTAAGCCCCGTTACCGGAAAGTCACCATAAATGTTGTTGCCTTTGACTGCGCCACCAACGATGAAGTGGTGTGAACCCCAGCCGTGATCAGTGCCATCGCCATTGCTGGTAAAAGTCCTGCCAAAATCCGAAGCTGTGAACAGGGTCACCTGCTTGCGCATATCAGTACCCTGCAAGTTTCCCATGACGCCATCAAAATAACTGATGGCGTGAGCCAGCCTGGCCATCAAATCTGCATGTGCAGTGCGTTGGAAATCATGCGTATCGAATCCACCCAGGCTGACAAAGAACACTTGTCTTTGCGCGCCCAGCGCGCTGCGCCCGGCGATGATCCTGGCGATGGTTTGCAGTTGTGATGCCAGTCCATTGGTGGCCAGGTTTCCGTTATTTGGATTGGTATATTGAGTCGGGTTGGGAACGCCAGTGGCCCCCGCAGGTGCCATCGCCGGACTCAGCAGGCTTTGTGCATTAATGGAGCGGTTAGTGACGGCCGCATGTTCTTTCTGGAACAGATTGGCGCTATCTGATGAGATGATATTCTTCAGCGGGTTACCGGCGGTACTGGTGCCGAACAGGCTGCCGGTCAAGCCATTGATAGGCACTGCGCCAGATGCGCTGACCTGGTATTGATTGATATTGCGGCCAGCCAGGAACACTGCATTGCCAGACGTTGAAATTGCCGTAAATACAGGATAGGAATTGGAAGAGGCAAGCATGTCACCCATACGCCCACCCCAGCCATAAGCTGCACCTTCTGGTGCATAGGCTTGCCACAGAGATTGCTGGTCATTATGGGAAAACAGTTTCGGCGGCAGAGGTACGCTGCCAGCTTTGTATTGTGCCAATGTGGTTGGCACTATCAATGGGCCGACATTGCTGAGTATCGCTGCACGACCATTGTCAAACAGGCTTTTCAATGGCCCCAGTTGCGGATGCAATGCGAAGCTGCGGCCAGCCTGGGATGTGGTCGGGCTGATGGGTAAAACACCGCCATTGCTGCCAACAGCGGGCAGGGCTATTGATCCTGCCTCGTTGGTGGTACGCACAGTCGTGTATTGATTCCAGGACGTACTGTCAGTTGCCAGTACCGTATTGGCATGGTCGTTGGCGCCATACAGAAACAGGCATATCAGTGCCTTGTAGCCACCAGGTGCGGTTTGTGCTGCAGCTGAACCCATGGTTGCCAGGTTGATGGCGAAAGGCAAGCTGGCACTCCCTGCAGCGCCGGCAACACCAAGAGCGGTTGAGATGCGCAAAAACTCACGGCGTGAAGCGTTCAATTTAGTCATGATAGATCCCGTTCATTTTTGGACCAGATATTCAGGTGAGGCCATAGTCAGGAAAATCGACAGATAGACGCGATTCTTCTTCGCTGCATCCGCATTGGCTGTATTGTTGGACGGTATCGTTACCGAATTGACTGCCGTCAAGATCTGGCTGCGCAAGTTGCTGCTCATCTGGTTTGACATCAGGGTCAGGTTCAATTGATCCAGCAATTGATCCGGCGTTGCTGCGAGGTTGATGAGGCTGCTGTAATCCGCCTTAACGTCACGCGATGAACCCGTGCCGTTTGGAATAACATCGCGCATGAAGTTCAGGTAGCCGACGACTGAAGTTTCACCTGTGATTTGCATTTCTGGCGAGACCAGACCTGCGCTGGCGATACCTGAATTTGGTGGTACATAACCAGGGCGGTAGAAATTGAATACCGTTGGCGAGCGCATCGGTGTTTCTGACAAACCGCTGAGGGGATCGTCCATGCTGGTCATCAGGAAGCGGCCGGAAGTGGAGCTCACATTGAATGCACGCATCCAGTTCGCCAGGCGTAATACCGGCTCTCTGAGTTTGCCAGTATTGGCGAAGGCCAGGGTGGTGTCATTGCGTGCCTCATTGTCCAGTAAAATCGCCTTGATGACGGCACGCATGTCACCCCTGGCACCTGAGCCATTGTTGTTGAAAGCTGCCGCAACCCTGGAAATATATTGGGGGCTTGGGTTGCTGGTGACCAGGCGTTGTATCAACTGTTTGCCTATGAAAGGGCCAACATTTGGGTGATTGAACAGTGCATCCAACGCCGTTTTCAAACTCGCTTCGGGATTGGCTGGTGACTGTGCCGGAATAGTCACACCCAGGAAAGTCTTGGCTGAAACTGAATGGTATTTGGGATAGCTTTGCATCGGCAACCAGTCACGGTTGGCGTCTGCATTGCCGCCAAAGAAGCGGTTATCACTCTTGTCCGGGCCTGCCCAGCTCCACCCGGTGAATACCTTGGCCAGACCTTGGATATCTGTACTGGAGTAGGTTTCAACTGGTTTACCGCCGTTCATGACATAAGTACCATCCTGATTCAACTGATACAGGCCTATGGTGAAGAGCTGCATGACTTCACGCGCATAATTCTCGTCTGGGACCTGGGTGCCGGATTCTTTTTGATTGCGCAAGGAAGTCAGGTAATTGCCCATCATGGGGTGCAAGCTGACTGATTCCAGCAAGTTACGGAAATTGCCAAAGGCATTGGCCCCAAGCGTATCGTAATAGCTCGCAACGCCACGCGGGTAATTAGCTACATTGCTGTCCTGGAAGGACACCACAAATATTTGTGAGAGGGCAAAGGTGACGCGCTGTCTTAATTGGTCATCGCCTTTAATTGCCTGCTGCCAAAATGATTCAAAGAAGTTATTCTGACTTAAATCACTCAAGCCATTGATGAAGCCGGCAGCTTGCGCATCCATATAACTGCGGTGCAATTTTTGTGGCATGGCCAGCTGCTTGTCTATCCAGGCACTATAGCTGCTATTCGCCAGGTTATTGATGTCAGAACTGTTCGCACCAAAACTGGCCTGCGCCAGGAAGCGTGACGCCTGTGCAGGAGTGGGTGCGTTGGCATTGTTGCTCGACTGAAAGCCCACCAAGGCTTGTATCATGCCATTGGCAATGCTGGAGTCTGTTGGTGTGACTGTAGAGGCCAGCGCCATTCCCTTGGTGATGGAATCTTCTGTGCGAAGATAGGTAAAGCCCTGCTGAATGGCGAAGTTCTTGGCAACATTGATTTTATTGTCGAGGAGGCTGCTGACCCAGCCATTGACCGCATCACCAGCATAACCATGGGCGGCAATTAGCATGGAGCGCACGACTATGCCGCGCGTCACAGTGCCATTGGCAAGGCTGCTCGTCCAGTAATCCAGCCCTGCTTTGTCTGGTGGGGAGCGGCTTAATACATTGCGATAAACATTGGTGACGAAATCAACATTGTTGGCATCGGGTGCATAACCCGTCAATGTAGCATCTTGTATGGCTGCAATGTAAAACGAATCCCCAATTTTTTCTATGGACATGCCATTTTTGAACTGAGTGATCCAGTAGGCCAGGCCATTTGCATCAGGAATGCGGTTGAAATAGGAGATGTATAGCTCAATGATGTTATTCAGGTCATTAGCAGCAATACTGGAAGACAAGCTGGCAATCTGCAGATTGACCGAGACATCCTTAAATATCAATTGCTGAATGCTGGAGTTGACATCGGTCGTGCCATCAGTGCCAATATTATCTTTGACTGAATAACCGGTGCTGGTCTGGGAAATCGCATAATTTGAGCGATTACTGCCAAAACTGATTGTGGTACTGGTGATCACTGGCGCGGGCGCAAACAGGCGCTCCAATACCGTAGGAGGAGCCGGCGTAACCTCGCCAGAAGATGTGTTGGCTTTTTGATCGCCACCACATGAGCTCAATGCAAAAACGGATAAAACAAGCAAACAATGCTTGATGGTGTTAAGCCTGAATAGCGGCATGGTCACTCCTGAAAGTTCATCCCCAGACAATTCCATTTGGGAAAGCCAATTTTAATCCATGCCCTAAAATCACAGCACCAAAAAGTGTAACAAATCAGTGAAGCAGCACATAAATGCCCACCAAAGGTAAGCAGATGTAATTGTTATGGTATTAATTTCTTAATTGTAGATTTTGTGTCTATATGCAAATGCAAGTTAATTGAAATTAATGGTAATGCCTAATCCATCTCGGCCAGCGTTTGATGAACAAACGCTGACAAGATGAGTTTGGATTGAGCAGATACATCGATAAATTCAAATCCGTGTCTGTATTCCAGACCGTTTTCAGTGGGGGCCTGCGAACGCAGTATTACATTCAGACTCAGGTATTCATCGTTACCTGCCGCACTGACTTTGAATTTAATGGTGCCCACATCTCCTTTTTTGCCGACCACTTTTTTCATCACGCCGGAAGCACCGCCCATGCTCAAGTCACCCAGCGTAGCTGCTGCGGTTTGCTCGGGATCGCCGATCGTGACGGACGCAATGATTTTGACATTGGCGCGTGAACCCTGGCGTATGGTCGTACAACGAACTTGCTTGGGGTAAGAAATATGCAGATAAGGGTGGGGCGAATAAACAGATTTAATGGCTGATGCGGTAAAGGCATAAGCCTTTTTGCCAGGAAATGCCCGCACGATGAAGGTTTGTCCGTCACGAATGATGACCGCTTTACCATCTATGGCCGGTGCAGTCACCATAATGGACATATTTTTGACAAAACCGATCAATTTCACTGTGTAGCGCACAGCGGTATGGTCATGGACTTGCAGATACAGGGTTTCGCCTACATTCCAGCGTACGCTGTCCAGTTCCATCAGTACATCTTTGTGTGCGTCTTGCGGAGCAGGGCTGGAACCAGGAGATGCAGATTGAGATGAAACTGGTTTGGAAATGGGCGTGAGTTTTGATGGGATGCTGTCCCACATGGCATCGGGATTGCAGTAGCCGTGTTCAAGCAGACCTTCGAGCTGGTGCTGACTCTCAATTTTGACACCAGATGCCATCAACAGATGGCCTTGTTCATCATAAATAGGCCAAGGCGCAGTCTGACCTACGCTGATTTCCGTATGCTTGATCGGCATCAGTCCTGTTGCACCACCCATTGCCTGTATCCATAATCATGATTATCGGTTGATTGTATATCGAAAATTGGAGCAAACTAAGCGTCTTGTTGTGCGTTTGTATAATAAAAAGCACTTATTACCAGGGAATGGCAATAAGTGCTCGGTCAGACTCAAAGACTAAGGTTTTTAATGATGCCTTATTTGCCGCTTTCTGCCGTGGATTTGACGCAATCGACAAAATAGCCACGCTTGCCATCGATTTCTGCTTTGACCAGACCATGGCAATCAGTTTCAAAACCAGGGAATTTTTCATTGAAATCACGCACGAAACGCAAGTAATCAACAATAGTCTGATTGAAGCGCTCGCCAGGAATCAGCAATGGAATGCCTGGCGGGTAGGGCGTCAACAGAATCGCGGTAACACGGCCCTCAAGTTCATCAATCGACACTCGTTCAGTTTCACGGTGCGCCATCATGGCGAAGGCATCAGATGGTTTCATCGCCGGTTGCATGTCAGACAAATACATCTCTGTTGTCAAGCGTGCCACGTCATGACCTTTGTAGGCTTCATGTATTCCCTGGCAAAGATCCTTCAAGCCCACGCCTTCATAGCGAGGGTTTGCCGCAGCAAATTCCGGCAAGATACGCCACATAGGCTGGTTCTTGTCGTAGTCGTCCTTGAACTGTTGCAAGGCAGTCAGCAAGGTATTCCAGCGGCCCTTGGTAATGCCGATGGTGAACATGATGAAGAAGGAATACAGGCCGCATTTCTCAACAATCACGCCATGCTCAGCCAGGTATTTGGTAACGATGGAGGCAGGAATGCCTGTTTCACCAAACTTACCTTCCAGTGACAGGCCTGGTGTGACAATGGTAGCCTTGATCGGATCCAGCATATTGAAGCCTGGCGCCAGTTTGCCAAAACCATGCCAGTCATCTTCGGCACGTATCATCCAGTCTTCGCGTGAACCTATGCCATCGGCAGAGAATTCTTCTGGCCCCCAGACCTGGAACCACCAGTCCTTGCCCCATTCCTGATCTACCTTGCGCATGGCGCGGCGGAAGTCCAGCGCCTCAAGGATGGATTCTTCTACCAGCGCCGTGCCGCCAGGCGCTTCCATCATGGCTGCTGCGATATCGCAAGAGGCAATAATCGAGTATTGCGGAGAAGTCGAGGTATGCATCAAATAAGCTTCATTGAAGCTGTCACGGTCGAGTTTGCGTGTTTCAGATTCGCGCACCAGAATTTGTGATGCCTGTGAAATGCCAGCCAGCAGTTTATGCGTCGATTGGGTCGAGAAAATCATCGACTTTTTAGCGCGCGGCCTGTCTTTGCCAATCGCATGCATGTCTTTATAAAAGTCATGGAAAGTCGCATGCGGCAACCATGCTTCGTCAAAGTGCAGGGTATCGATTTCGCCGTCCAGCAAGTCTTTCAATACTTCGACGTTGTACAACACGCCATCGTAAGTTGATTGCGTGATGGTCAGGATGCGCGGCTTCTTGTTCTTCGCTTCTCGCGCAAAAGGATTGGCTTCTATCTTCCTCTGTATGCTTTCCATGCTGAATTCTTCCAGCGGGATAGGGCCGATAATGCCAAGGTGATTCCGTGTAGGCATCAGGAAAACAGGTATCGCACCACACATGATGATGGAATGCAGGATGGATTTATGGCAGTTACGATCTACCACGACGATATCGCCAGGTGCAACCGTGGAATGCCAGACCATCTTGTTGGATGTCGAAGTGCCATTGGTCACGAAGTAGCAATGATCAGCATTGAAAATGCGTGCTGCATTGCGTTCGGACGCAGCAACCGGGCCAGTATGATCGAGCAATTGCCCCAATTCTTCTACCGCATTGCATACGTCGGCGCGCAGCATGTTTTCACCAAAGAATTGGTGGAACATCTGGCCTATCGGTGACTTCAGGAAGGCCACGCCACCTGAGTGACCCGGGCAATGCCAGGAGTAAGAGCCATCATTGGCGTAATGCACCAGCGCACGAAAAAACGGCGGTGCCAGGCCATCCAGGTAAGAGCGTGCTTCACGAATAATATGACGCGCCACGAATTCTGGCGTGTCTTCAAACATGTGAATGAAACCATGCAATTCGCGCAGGATATCATTCGGGATATGGCGGGAAGTGCGGGTTTCTCCGTACAGGTAAATCGGGATGTCCGCATTCTTGTAGCGAATTTCTTCAACGAATGCACGCAAGGACTTCAGAGCGTAATCTGTCTCTTCATCGGTGCCGTCGCCAAATTCTTCATCGTCAATCGACAGGATAAAGGCAGAGGCGCGTGATTGTTGTTGGGCAAACTGGGACAAGTCACCATAGCTGGTTACACCCAGTACTTCCATGCCCTCGGTCTCTATGGCATCTGCGAGCGCGCGTATGCCGAGGCCAGAAGTGTTTTCAGAACGAAAATCTTCGTCGATGATGACGATGGGGAAGCGGAATTTCATGGAGGTCTCCAAAAAAGCTTGTTACAAGGGAGACGCCTGGGCAAGTTAAATCAACCGCTTGCGCGCCGAAAATTCAAAGAAGCGAATTCTCTCAGATATGTGGGGGCTGATGTGAAAAAATCGCAGAATTCTGACATGAAATGCAAAATTTCATGTGATTGTCATCAAATCAGTAATCACACCATATCTTGCATTGTCAAATGGCTGCTGCGATAAATTTTATTCAACAAATCATTGTCTTTATGCTTTCGTTTAGCTTACTGCATAAATTAAAAAAGAGTGCTTTTGCAAACACTCTTTTATCAGTTCAGGCATTGTGAAGCGAGTCGTCAGAAGCGATAGCTTGCAGCAGAAAAAATCGTGACAGGGTTTCTCTGAAAAACAAAGGGGCTCCTGCCTGCATCGCCATTTAACCGGCTTACTGAAGCACCGGTCGTCAGTGACCAGTTGTTGTCGATATTCCAATGCCAGCTGGCACCAAGTTTGATATCGGAAATGCCTGAAGATGGAGTGTATTGTACATAGCCGCTGGACAAGGATTGTGCCGCAGTCACACCATAGTAAGACTGCATGTAGGCAGAATTAACCCAGTTGGCACCTATGCTGGCAGAGAGCCTGTGCTGCGGGCTCAATAAAGTGGTCGCACGCGCACCAAAGCTGACCTGGACACCATTATGGTCAAGGCCTGAGCCATAACGCACGGAAGATGCCAGAGAAAAATTCTGGTCTATGTTGTAATTCAGAAAAGCGCCAGGCTCAATCGCGGTGTTGACATCACCAAGGCCATGCAATTTGCCCGAGCGTGACTCATCACGCGCAGCTTCCAGCGACATGCGCAGACCATATTGCAGGCTTGCATCTTTGGAGAAGTTATAGCCCAGCCCATTCACAGCGCTGAAGAATGCGCCATTTTTCCATTGCGCATCAAACATGGGATAAGCAGCCAGGCGACGCTCATCAGAGCCAGTGTATTTGGGCATACTGAGCGCAACAGCACCCAGAGAGAAATTCACATCCTTGGGCAGGTAGCTAGTGGGAACCAGTTGCACGAATTGCGAGGTCTGCGCTCCTGCTGAGCAGGTCACCGCCAATAATGTGATACCCAGTATTTTTTTCATTATTTTTCTCATTCTATTTTATTTGTGCAGCCAGGCTAGTCCCGCCAATACAACACCAACGCCAGCGACACCATAGGAAGCATATTGCAGCCATTTTTTCTTGGTCAGCAAGGTAATTGCTGCCAGCGAAATGGCAATTTGCACTGCCGTCATTGCCTGAGCCCAGCGGTGGTGTTGATGCAGCGCTTCCTCAGATTTTTTTTCCCAGGCTTTGCTTTCTTCTTCCAAGGCTTCTGCTTTTTTCTTGATTTCTTCTTTTTCTAGTTTGTAGCGCTCGACTTCTGCCTTGTATTTTGCCGCATCAGCTCCGGGAATAACCATTGCCAATTCTGCCAGGTTTTGCTTGTTGGATTTTGACTGATAAAAATTCCATTGGTTCGATGCTTCTGTCTTTTTAATGGCAGAATCGTTCTTGTGCATGGCTGCATCATTCTGTGTTGCACCACCTTCGTAGCCAAACAAAGCGCCTACAGTTGCCATAATGGCAGTCATTACTGCAATCTTGCTGGCGAAATCATCATTGCTGTGGGCCGCGTGCTCCAATTCATGATCATGTGGTCCGTGTACATGAAAACCGTGTCCTGACATAGTAATCCTAAATCTTTTTATAAGTGACAAATGCAAAATGTAAATGACTTGCTTCTGAGTAATGTGTTTCTCTTCCTGTCTCTTTCCATAGTAGTGGATCGATAGCAGGGAAAAAAGCATCACATGCAAATTCCTGTTGTATCTCAGTCACGACCAGTTCATTGGCCAGATCCAGGCTTTGCTGATAAATCTCGGCACCGCCAATAATGTAAGCCAGATCATCATTCAGCAAGGCGCGGGCAGCATCAAGTGATGTCGCAGTTTCCACGCCTGCATGATGCCAGTCATGATTACGCGTGACTACAATATTGCGCCTGTTTGGCAACGCCCGCCCTATGGATTCAAAGGTTTTTCTGCCCATGATAATGGCGTGACCAGTGGTGGTCCGCTTAAAGTGGGCAAGATCCTCGGACAAATGCCAGGGCAATTTATTATCTATGCCTATGCCCAGCTTGGAATCGGTTGCAACAATAATGCTTAAAGATGACATGCTCATGAATCCAGGACTTAAACAGCAACAGGTGCTTTGATCGCAGGGTGGAATTGGTAATTCGCAAACTCAAAATCATCAAATTGATAATCAAAGATGGATTCAGGTTTGCGTTTGATGACCAATTGCCCCAATGGCAAAGTGTTACGAGATAATTGTTCGTTAACTTGGTCCATGTGATTGGAATACAAGTGGCAGTCGCCACCAGTCCAAATGAAATCACCAACTTCCAGACCGGTTTGTTGCGCCACCATATGGGTCAGCAAGGCATAAGATGCGATATTGAAAGGCACGCCCAGAAAGATATCGGCACTGCGCTGATATAACTGGCAAGATAGTTTGCCGTCAGCGACATAGAATTGGAACATCATATGGCAGGGGGGCAGCTTCATCTGCGGTATGTCAGCAACATTCCAGGCAGAGACGATAAGGCGGCGCGAATCAGGGTTATTACGTATCTGCTCTATCACTTGTTTGATCTGATCTATGTGTTCACCAGAAGGTGTAGGCCAGTTGCGCCATTGTGAACCATAAACCGGGCCAAGATCGCCATTGGCATCTGCCCATTCATTCCAGATAGAGACGCCATTGTCTGTCAGGTATTTGATATTGGTGGAGCCTGCCAGAAACCAGATCAGTTCATGCACGATAGACTTCAGGTGCAGCTTCTTGGTTGTCACCAGTGGAAAGCCCTTGCTCAGGTCAAAGCGCATCTGGTAACCAAAGACTGACACTGTGCCAGTGCCGGTTCTGTCAGTTTTTTGGGTGCCGTGTTCTTTCACATGGCGCATGAAGTCAAGGTATTGATGCATGGGCTTAATAAATTGCTATGTTAGTTGCTATCTTATCTAAGGCGGCAGTATACCTTAGGGCAGGAAAAAACACTTGGAGATTGTAGAGAGACTGACTTAGTTGAGGCAATGAGCCAGCTTTTTGAGATCCGGGCTAATTGGTTTAGCGTTTGCTCAACAGGGGGTTGCTGGATTCCGGTTCACCGGGTGCTACCAGTGGCAATTTGATTTCAAACCGGGTGCCCTGATCGACTATGCTGCTTGCATGAATAGTGCCGCCGAGTACATTGGAGATAATGTTGAAAGTAATACTCAGTCCCAGGCCGCTGCCACCCTGACCAAACTTGGTGGTAAAGAAGGGTTCGAATATTCTGTTAATGATTTCTGCTGAAATACCCTTGCCATTGTCTTCAAAAATAATGAGGACATGGTCACCCTGTTGCGTCGCAGTGCAGCGCATATGACCTTCTTCACGTCCTTCGAGACCATGAGCAACTGCATTATTGACCAAATTGGTGAACACCTGACCTAGCAAACCTGGGTAGCTGTCTAGCTGTATTTCACCAGGAATATCAAGTTCCAGCGTGAAAGGAGTTTTACGCAAGCTTGAGTGCAGCAGAGCAGTGAGTTCTTGCAGCATGACCAGCAGGGCAAATTGCCGGCGCTGTGCGCTGGACTGATCAACGGCTACCTGTTTGAAGTCACCAACCAGATGGGCAGACTGTTGCAGTCCTCGTAGCAGCAATTTGGTGGAATCTACAGCTGTGGTTGCATAGCGTGTCAGGTCAGAACGCTTCATCTTGCCTTCTTCGACCATTCTGACCAGATTGCGCGTTTCTTCTTCAAGGGTGCTGGCTACCAGCAGGCAATTACCCAACGGGGTATTTAATTCATGCGCTACGCCTGCGACCATGGAACCCAATGCAGCCATACGTTCTACCCTTGCCAATTCTGCTTGTGCTGAATTCACATTATTCAGTGCGGCTTCCAGGTTCTGGTTGACTGTTTCCAGTTCTTGTGTACGCTGACGGACCTTGGACTCCAGTGTGCCTGAGTATTCAAGCAATTGCTGATTCTTGATTTCCAGTTCACCAAATGATCTTTGCAAAGCCTGGCGGGTGGCTTCGAGACTGGTTGCCAGGTGACCCAGTTCATCTTCACGGTTCAAGGCAATTGGGTCGTTCAGTTCGCCATTCGCCAGTCTGTCCGACTCGCCCATCAATATTCTGACCGGTTGTACCAAACGCCACTGCAAAACCACCAGGATAAACAAGATGGCCAGTATCAGTGAAAGTACAGCAGTTGTCACATAGCGCCTAAAATCTGATGCCAGGCTTTCCCGCAGTAAATCTTCTGCCAGGGTAAGCCTGACCTGGCCTATGACCTGGCCACCATGCTTGATCTCTCTGACCATGCTGGTGAATGGGCCTTTCTGGGTTTGTTTGCGGGTATCGTTCTTGATGAACTCTTTGCGGTCGGGCAGGGTAATGACTTCTATAGTGGCCACCCTGGGGTCAGAGTACACCACTTCGCTGGAAATATTGGCGATCTCAGGCGTGATTTGCCACAGTGGTTCGCTCAAGATAACGGACAGAATTTCGACCAGGCGATTATGATCTTCTGCGTTCCTGAGCTGGGCCGCGGTTTCTATCGTATGCAGGTGATAAGGGATGAGTATGGCAGCGGGGACGGTCAATCCGAATACAACGGCCAGAATAATCGCCAGTCTTAGCGTGATTCGGCGGCGTAGCGCGGATAAAAGGTGTCGAAACTGCATTGCGAGGTCCTTGTGCAACACTTCCCGGAAGGTATAGTCAGGTGGGGCAGAATATACTTCCACAAGACATTCATATACAGATCAGGCATGAACAACCATGCTTGATGATCGCACAAACAATTCTAAAATACTAAAAGGTTTTTTGCGTTTCGGCAAGATATGATTCTTGAGTGTTCACTCAGTGTGTTCAATTGTCCAAAAAAGGGCAAATTGTTGTGTAAGAGTTGTGTCTAAGATATGCAATTTATGAAAGTAGAAGAGAAGATTATTTGGCTTCCTCTATCCACGCCATCTGTATTGCTTCCAATACTTTCTCACCGCCCCGCGTATGGTCGTCATCAAACTCTTGCAGATCAACGATCCAGTTGTGCAAGTCAGTGAATCGTACTGTAAGTGGATCAATGTCAGGAAATTTATCGCAGAGTGCTTCAGCGATTCTGAAGGTATCAGTCCATTTCATGTTGAGCTCCACTTATGTAATTACTATTCGTTGTTAGTGATTTTCGCGCGCGTGGTTGATCGTGTACTTGGGGATTTCTATCGTGATATCCTGCTTGCCCAGTTTGACCTGGCAAGACAAGCGGGATGTGGATTCCAGGCCCCAGGCCGCATCCAGCAAGTCTTCTTCATCATCAGTAGATTCGTTCAGCGAATTGAATCCTTCGCGAATGACTACGTGACAAGTGGTGCAGGCGCACGACATTTCGCAGGCATGTTCAATCTCTACATCGCTTTCAACTAGTGCTTCGCAAAGTGATTTGCCTTCTGGCGCATCTATCACTGTACCTTCTGGGCAAAGCTGGGGGTGGGGCAGGACTATGATTTGTGGCATGTTGTTCTCGTCAATTCAGTATTTTAGTATTTGATGCTGTTGCAATATCAGGCAATCTCATCGAGCTTCTTGCCGGCCAGTGCGCTGCGCACGCTCTTGTCCATGCGGCGCGCTGCGAATTCTTCCGTGCCTTGTGCCAGCTTGTCGATGGCTTCATGCAATAGCTGGTGATCCTTGCCATCCTTCAGGCCTGCAACCAGTTCCATCAAGGCTTTGATCTGTAGCTGTTCGGCATCATCCAACAGTTGCGCATCCGCATTCAAGGCAGATTGCGTGGCCAGCAGGATACGCTCGGCTTCCACAGCTTCTTCGCGCAAGGCACGTTCCTGCATGTCGGCATCTGCTGACGTGAAAGAATCTTGCAGCATGCGTGTGATGTCGTCATCGGCCAGGCCGTATGATGGTTTGACGGTAATCGCCGCTTCTACGCCAGAACGCAGTTCGCGTGCTGATACAGACAGCAAGCCGTCGGCATCGACTTGATAGGTGATACGTATGCGTGCTGCGCCAGCAGCCATGGGCGGGATACCACGTAGTTCAAAGCGCGCCAGCGAACGGCATTCACTCACCAGTTCCCGTTCACCTTGTACTACGTGGACGGCCATGGCGGTCTGTCCATCCTTGAAAGTAGTGAATTCCTGCGCGCGCGCGCAAGGGATGGTGGAATTGCGCGGGATGACTTTTTCAACCAGGCCACCCATGGTTTCGACGCCCAGCGAAAGCGGGATCACATCCAGCAGCAGCCAGTCATCGCCAGGCGCGCGGTTGCCCGCCAGCAGGTTCGCCTGAATTGCTGCGCCTAGCGCCACCACTTTGTCAGGGTCAATATTTGCCAGCGGAGTGGTCTGGAAGAATTCACCGACTGCCTTGCGTACATGGGGCATGCGTGTGGCGCCACCAACCAGTACTACACCGTCGATATCATCTACCGTCAGGCTGGCATCACGAAGGGCTTTGCGACAAGGCGTGGTGGTTTTTACTACCAGATTTTGCGTCATCTCGGCGAATGCTGCTGCACTGATCTGCAAATGGACAGATTCGCCAGAATTCAGTTTTGCATCAATAAAAGTGCTGGGCTTGCTCGATAAAATTTCTTTGGCTTCGCGCGCCTTCACCATCAGCGTGCTGGTGGCTTCGTCGGAGAGCGGTGCCAGTTTGGATTCCTGCAAGATCCAGCAAAAGAGGCGGTGATCAAAATCATCACCACCCAGGGCTGAGTCACCACCGGTAGCCAGGACTTCAAAAATGCCCTTACTCATTCTTAAAATGGAGATGTCAAACGTGCCGCCACCAAGGTCATACACGGCATATACACCTTCAGATGCGTTGTCGAGTCCATAGGCGATCGCTGCTGCCGTAGGTTCATTCAGCAGGCGCAAGACATTCAAGCCTGCCAGTTTGGCGGCATCCTTCGTTGCCTGTCTTTGGGCGTCATCGAAATAGGCAGGAACCGTAATGACGGCACCCACAAGATCATCGCCCAAAGCATCTTCTGCGGTTTGACGCAACGTAGCCAGAATTTGTGCCGATACTTCTACCGGGCTCTTGATGCCAGCCACAGTCTTGATCTGCACCATACCAGGCTCATCATGAAAATCATAGGGTAGATTTTCAGCATAGGTGATATCTTTCAATCCCCGGCCCATGAAGCGTTTGACCGAGGCAATGGTATTCCTGGGGTCATTGGTTTGCTCCGCCAGCGCCTTGAAGCCAATATGAGCATGGCCATTTGGCAGGTAGCGTACTACCGAAGGCAATAGAGGCCGGCCTTCTTCATCATTCAATACTTCAGGAATGCTATTGCGTACGGTTGCAACCAGGGAGTTGGTAGTGCCCAGATCTATGCCTACTGCCAACCTGTGCTGGTGTGGAGCGGTGGACATGCCAGGTTCGGAAATCTGCAGTAATGCCATGATGAAATGGGGAGATGGCTAAGCATCTAAAAAAGGCAAATCAGCATAGCCAGATTTGCCGGGTTATTCGAAACTACTCTTCGAGCGCAGCGATGTCGGCAATAAATTTTTCCAGAAACATGCAGGTGCGGATTTGCAGCGCAGCTTCTTCAAAATTACCCAAGTCTATCGAGTTGCCAACGGCATGCAATTGCGTTCTTAGTGCACTGTTAAGTTCGCGCTCCAGACGTAGCAAGGCGGCTTCATTATTGTCCTGACGTGCCTCATCAAAGGACTCGCGCCATTCCATCTGTTGCATCAAAAATGCGCCAGGCATGGAAGTGTTGGATTCTGTTTGTAAATCCACACCCTGCAATTCGCATAGGTAGCGTGCACGTTTGAGTGGCTTTTTCAGAGTCTGGTAGGCCTCGTTTGCCCTGGTTGCCCATTGCATTGCGACGCGTTTTTCAGCTTCGCTGGCTTGTACGAACTTGTCCGGGTGCACCTGGTTTTGCACTTCGCGGTAAGCTGCGTCCAGTTGTCCCTGATCAAGTGCAAACTGCTGCGGCAGCTGAAACAGCTCAAAATGATTCTGCATCTGTGCCAGCCTTAAATTCTAAAACTTTCTCCACAGCCACATTCGTCTTTGACGTTGGGGTTGTAGAATTTGAAGCCTTCGTTCAAGCCTTCGCGGGCAAAATCCAGCTCGGTACCATCAATATACGGCAGGCTTTTGGGGTCAACAAATACCTTGACGCCATGTGATTCAAAAATCTGGTCTTCGTTACCGACTTCATCCACATACTCAAGTTTGTAAGCCATGCCCGAGCAGCCGGTTGTACGTACCCCAAAACGCAGGCCTATGCCTTTGCCGCGACGTTCCATGTAACGGGTCACATGTTTTGCCGCTTTTTCTGTGAGTGTAATAGCCATATTTATTCCAGTTTTTTGCTGCTAAACTTTTGTTACCGGTTTTCTTGATTCAGGCACTTTGTTCAGCGCTGTGCTTGTTTTTGTAATCCAGCACAGCAGCCTTGATCGCATCTTCTGCCAGGATCGAGCAGTGGATCTTGACCGGTGGCAGTGCCAGTTCTTCAGCAATTGCCGTGTTCTTGATTTCCAAAGCCTGATCCAGTGTCTTGCCCTTGACCCATTCAGTTACCAGGGAAGAAGAGGCAATCGCTGAGCCGCAACCGTAAGTTTTGAATTTTGCATCCTGGATAACGCCATCAGCGCCCACCTTGATTTGCAACTTCATGACGTCGCCGCAAGCAGGCGCGCCGACCATGCCCGTACCTACGGTGTCATCGCCTTTTTCAAAAGCGCCGACATTGCGTGGGTTTTCATAGTGATCCAACACTTTTTCAGAATAAGCCATTTTGATGCTCCTTGAATTTGTTCAAATGCGTTTGTTCAAATGCGCATTCAAAATTGAATTAATGCGCAGCCCACTGGATAGTAGAGATATCAATACCGTCCTTGTACATATCCCAGAGAGGGGACAATTCACGCAACTTGGCAACCTTGGTCTTCAGCAAGTCTATCGTAAAGTCGATATCTTCTTCTGTCGTGAAACGGCCGATAGTAAAGCGTATTGAGCTGTGCGCCAGTTCATCGCTGCGGCCAAGTGCGCGCAGTACATACGACGGTTCCAGGCTGGCAGAGGTACATGCAGAGCCAGACGATACTGCAATATCCTTGATCGCCATGATCAGGGATTCGCCTTCAACATAGTTGAAGCTCACATTCAAGTTGTGTGGTACACGGTGCTCCATGTCGCCATTGACATAGGTCTCTTCAATTTCTTGCAAACCTTTTGCCAGGCGGTCACGCATGGCGCGTACGTGCGCCAGTTCGCTTTCCATTTCTTCTTTGGCGATGCGGAAGGCTTCGCCCATGCCGGCGATCTGGTGGGGAGCCAGCGTGCCAGAACGGAAGCCGCGCTCATGACCACCACCATGCATCTGTGCTTCAAGGCGTACGCGTGGCTTGCGGCGGATATACAGCGCGCCTATGCCTTTCGGACCATAGGATTTATGGGCAGAGAAAGACACAAGATCAACCTTGGTATTTTCCAGATCGATATGAACCTTGCCAGTTGCCTGGGCTGCATCGGAATGGAATACGATACCTTTTTCGCGGCACAACTCACCAATTTCAGCGATGGGCTGAATGACACCAATTTCATTGTTGACCCACATCACGGATACCAGGATGGTGTCCGGACGGATAGCTGCTTTCAACTGCTCTATCGTAATCAGGCCATTATCACCAGGCTGCAGATAGGTAGCTTCAAAGCCCTGACGTTCCAGTTCGCGTACCGTATCCAGCACTGCTTTGTGCTCGGTTTTTACCGTGATGATGTGCTTGCCTTTGGCCTTGTAAAAGTTTGCCGCACCCTTGAGTGCCAAGTTGTTGCTTTCTGTTGCGCCAGAAGTCCAGATGATTTCACGCGGATCGGCATTGACCAGGTCAGCCACTTGCGCACGCGCATCTTCCACCGCTTTTTCTGCATCCCAGCCATACATGTGGCTACGTGAGGCAGGGTTGCCGTATTGCGCACGCAGGAAAGGAATCATCTTGTCAGCAACACGAGGGTCAACCGGCGTCGTCGCCGAATAATCCATGTAGATAGGGAAATGCGGTGACTTCAGTGTGTCCAGCAGGCTTTGTTCCAAAGGGGCGTTCATTCAAAACTCCAAATATTCAAGAGGCAGTGTGGCTGACATGCGTATGGTGCATGACGACTACATGATTTTCTGATGCTTTCTGTCTTTGCTGATTGACCAGATCCTGGAGTGAAACAGAATCCAGGTAATCGACCATTTTGGCGTTCAGCGTCGCCCACAGGTCGTGTGTCATGCAATGCAGGCCATTTTCATGATCACTGCCATGACAATTGCCTTTGCCACCGCATTGTGTTGCATCGAGAGGCTCGTCAACTGCGATGATAATATCGGCAACGGTGACATTTTGTGCCTTGCGGGCAAGATTATAGCCGCCGCCAGGTCCACGCACGGATTCAACGATTTCATGGCGACGCAGTTTTCCGAACAACTGTTCAAGATAAGACAGGGAAATGTCCTGGCGCTGGCTGATGCCAGCCAGGGTCACTGGTCCCTTATCTTGGCGCAGAGCCAAATCTATCATTGCCGTCACGGCAAAACGTCCTTTAGTGGTCAGTCGCATATGTTACTCCGGGGATACTCCACGCAAGAAAAGCCGAATGCCCTGAGTTGTTGAGCATTTTAGTCAAGTATAGCAAACTTGAGTAATTTTGTCAGGAATAGGCTTATAGTGAGGAGGGAGATGCCAGGTGAGCTTTTCGCCCAGTTGTGTAATGCCACCATGCCTGAGGCGGTTCGCCATCCATGAATTTTACTATGGAAATGAAAACGTCGTAGACGCAGGGGTCATGCCTGATTTTGGTCACGGCACACAACTCATCATACATCTGGTATGGATTTCGCCCCTTTAACTGCTGTGGCTTAGTAATGCCCAGCAAGTGCAAGTCGGCGACCGTTGCCTTGCCAACATTTGGTAGTTGCTCCAATTGCTTGATGTCAGTGCAAGTGAGTGCTTTTTTCATAAATCTTTTTATTCCTCCGGATGTTCGAGTCGCTGAATATGAAATTCTAAAACGATTTTCTGCTCTTATAAAGTCAAAGACCGCCTAAAGGCGGTCTTCTTAAAGCTAAATAGCGCTAATTCATTTGGTCTGAATCAAATATCAAAGCTAATGCCTTGTGCTAACGGTAATGAATTACTGTAGTTGAAAGTGTTTGTGGAACGCCGCATATAGGCTTTCCATGCATCAGAACCAGATTCACGGCCACCGCCAGTTTCTTTCTCACCACCAAATGCACCGCCAATTTCAGCACCAGATGGACCGATGTTGACATTGGCGATACCGCAGTCACTGCCCGCAGCAGAAACAAACGTCTCAGCTTCGCGCAGATCAGTAGTGAAGATGGAAGATGACAAACCTTGCGGTACTTCATTATTCAAGCTGATGGCTTGCTGCAAATCGCTGTAACGCACGATGTACATGATAGGCGCAAAGGTTTCATGGTGCATGGATGCTGTTTGGGCTGGCATTTCCACCAGAGCCGGGCTGACGTAAAAACCGTTTTCATTGCCAGCAACGATTATGCGATTACCACCAAATACCTGGCCTTGTTCCGATTTTGCAATCGCCAATGCGCTTTGCATGGCATCAAAAGAGCTGGCATCAATCAATGGGCCGACCAGAGTGCTCTTTTCCAGGGGGTTGCCAACTGGCAGGCCTGCATAGATTTTCTTCAGGCGCGGCACCAGTGTGTCATAAATACTGTCATGTACGAACAAACGGCGCAGGGTAGTGCAGCGTTGACCAGCCGTGCCAACAGCAGAGAAAGTGATGGCACGGACAGCCATTTCGAGGTCGGCACTAGGCGCCACGATCATTGCGTTATTGCCACCCAGTTCAAGAATGGTGCGTGTAAGGCGTTTGGCGCAGACTTCGGCAACCTGGCGGCCCATGCGGGTGCTGCCAGTGGCGCTGACCAGGGCGATACGCTTGTCTTCTACCATTTGCGCGCCAGTATCGCGCCCGCCTATGATCAGTTCTGCCAGGCCTGCCGGGGCATCGCTGCCAAAGCGGGCAACGGCCTTCTTGAACAGGGCATGGGTAGCGATGGCTGTCAGTGGCGTTTTTTCAGAAGGTTTCCATGTCACGCTATTACCGCAAACAAAAGCCAGTGCCGCATTCCATGCCCAAACGGCAACCGGAAAATTGAAGGCAGAAATCACACCTACTACACCTATCGGATGCCATTGTTCCATCATGCGATGGCCAGGACGCTCAGAGGCGATAGTCAGGCCATACAATTGGCGCGATAAGCCAACAGCGAAATCGCAGATATCGATCATTTCCTGTACCTCGCCCAGGCCTTCTTGCAGGATTTTGCCTGCTTCCAGCGTCACCAACTGGCCCAGTGCCAGCTTGTGCGTGCGCAATTCTTCACCAAACAGGCGTACCAGTTCTCCGCGGCGAGGAGCCGGGATATTGCGCCATTGCAAAAATGCAGCATGGGCGCGGTCTATGCGCTGTTTGACTTCAGCGGCTGTGTCGGCACGCAGGCTGGCCAGATTTTTGCCATCTATAGGAGAAATGCTGTGAATATCGCTACCTTGATAATCGTTTAAATTGATATCAAGCTCTTTCAGGATTACTTGCAAAGTGGTGTTTTCCATCTTGTTTGCCTCGGTACGTTTTTAGCACATACAGGCTTTCTTTTGGAAAGCCTGTATTTAAGCAGTTTATTGGATAGGCTCAATGCCGTGGCAGTATTGTAGCTGTGCCAGTGATCTTATGCCCAGTTCAGCAATGCCAGTTGACTATGCTGCGTAGTATTGACCAAAGCGATTTGCCAGGAAATCAGCCAAAACAGCTTGCTCCTGACGCACCAGTCCATGCTGTGGCAATTTGGCAGTGACCACCAGATCAACCATGGCGCAAATGCCAGAGGCAGTTGTCAACTGTATGGCTGACAGCAATTGGCCATTGACTTTTTGCGCATAGATTTTCTTGGCATAAGACTCTTGTTCCAAGCGACCATCGCGCATTCCAACAACGCTGACAAAGACCAGTACCACGTCCTGCTTGGTCATGGGAATAGCTGTTTCCAAAACTTCTTTCAAAATCGGGCGGCGCTCGAGTTTGCCCAGTTGCAGATCGCGTATCAATACTTTGACGATATCACGGTGACCAGGGTAGCGCACGGTCTTGTAGTTCAAGTTTTGTACTTTGCCTTCCAGGCTTTCGCATAACGTACCCAGACCGCCGGAAGTATTGAAGGCTTCGTAGTCTATGCCATCCAGGGAGAAATGCTCGATTTCTTCCAGTGCCGCGGTTTCACGCAATTCGCCATCGACAATCGCTTCGCAAGGGTTGCAATACTCATTGATCAGACCGTCAGTACTCCAGGTCAGATTGTATTTGAGTGCATTGTTAGGAAAGGTAGGCAGGGCACCGACGCGCATATTGACGTCACGCAGGGTTTCAAAACGCTTGGCCACATCATTGGCCACAATGGAGATAAAGCCTGGAGCCAGGCCGCATTGTGGCACGAAGGCGCAATCTGCGCCTTCAGCCAGTTGTTTGACGATGCGTGTGCTTTCCACGTCTTCAGTCAAATCAAAATAATGGGAATTAGCTTCACGCGCTGCGCCAGCGATGATGGGTGTTAAAAAGTACGGACAAGCAGACATGGTGACTTTATGACCGCGTATCAATTCCGTAACTGCAGCTTTATCACCCAGATCAGCCTGGACGATGCGGGTATTTGGGAAGCCGGCCTGTTCTACATATTTTAAGCGTTCCAGGTCGCGGTCTGCTACGGTGATGTGGTAATCGCCAGTATGGGACAGCAAATTGAGAATCGCATCGCCAATTTTGCCTGCGCCCAAAAGAATTAATTTAGTTGCCATATAGTCTCCGTTATCTAATTGTTGTGGTTTGTTATGGTTTCTTACGAAAGGAAATGCAAGATTGATACGGAAGTCTAGGCCTTAGTTTTGTCAGTTAATAGCAGCAAAGTTATCGTCATATTGTGTATTTGCGAGATAATATGTCTAAATTATTAGACATAATGACGATATGAAACCTGATCTTGACGAGATAGATGACAAAATCCTGGCCTTGCTGATGGATAACGCACGCTTGCCGGTGACCAGCATCGCCAAATCGGTAGGCATAGCGCGAACGACGGTGATTGCCCGCATTGCGGCACTGGAAAAGCGCGGCGTCATTGCCGGTTATGGCTTGAAGTTAAATCAAAAAATGGTGCAGCCTGCTGTCAGGGCTTATGTCGGGCTATCGGTCGAGGCGCGCTACGCTGCCGGGTTGATTAAATATTTGCAGCAGTTACCAGAAACTGAAACCTTATGCGCAGTCAGCGGCGCAATTGACTATATGCTGACTTTGAGGTGCAGTAATACGGAAACTCTGGACAAGCTGTTGGATCAAATAGGAGCGCTCGATGGCGTCAGGCAGACTTCAACCTCGGTCATACTGAGCAAGAGGATAGATCGCGGATCGCTGTAGGGAAGCGGTAGAGCCGAATAATGTGGGTAATGTCAATTCGGCTGGGTAGGGAAGATTAAGTACTGCTTGCAGACTTGGCTTGCGATTTTTTATCTTCTGAAGCCGTCTTTTTAGCCGCTGCAGGCACTGGCTGCGCATTGTCAGTAAAGCGCTGATTCGATTGCTGTAGTATTTGTAAATGCACAGATGCGCGGTCAACTCCGCTTCGGTCCAGCTGCAATGGTGCAGGAATTGCCGTTGTCTGCGCCAGTGCTTCTTGCATGACTTCCGTTGTTTTGTCCTGATCTTCATTCGGGGTAGGAACCGACGGCGTAAACATAAAATCTTGCGAAAAGGCAATTCCCGCCAACAAGGTAGAAGAAAGCACGCACAAGAATATGGATTTTTTTAACATGATTGCCCGCAAATAAATAAGTGCTACCCAGTGGTGCAAATAGGCGCTATGGCTTGTGCGACCAAGTGCTTATATGCATCTCAAATACCTCAAAAAATGCCATCGCGAATATCAACTATAAATATTCAACAAGTGATAAATGAGCTTTGTGTTGATTTTTGCAAAATAGATCTTTTAGACGGTAAAGCTCAAACAAGCAATTGCGGTTTCTTGTGAACGGGCACTTTTGCTTGCTGAGCTTGCCTGTCTTGCAGGTCGAATGCGAATTTTTCTTCAGCGCTGAGGCGTTTTGCCGCGATGAAGACAGTTTGTATCAAGCCACTAGCCTGTTCAGCATCAAAAGCGATTTTTTGTTGTTCTGTCAGTCTTTGTGCTGTTATCGTGACTGTGGGAATTCTTGCTTTTACAGTAACTTGGTTAATATAGGTAGCCACTGGCACTATGGTAGCAGCAAATGCAAAAATGGTTAAGAGTGTCAAATTGGTTTTCTTGGCGATATTCATTTTTTTCTCCCTGATTCTTCATAAGGTCTTGCGATGTAAGCACTTTAAGCAAATTGCCCTGTGCCTGCCATGCGTTTGCGATGAAATGCAGAAAGCGGGGGATGAAATTCAAGAATTGAAACATGAGCAGTGAAGCCAGCCTTAAAAAACACAGGTGATTTTTGCAATTTTATGTGGCTGTGAGAGATACTGTAGCCCTGTCAGGAAATTGGGCTTGGAGCCGGCATGCTAGCAAAACAGAATATAAAGCAGTTTTTTTTCATACTCGGCATTTGGCCTTTACTTGGATATGCTCAACTACAAGCCTGGGGCGACTACCCATCTTTGCCAAGGCCGGCCGCGATAGGACAAGCTGAAGTAGCGGCTGATCCATACCGGTTGCTGGAGTCCTTAAGTGACACGCAAGTCCGTGCCTGGATGAGGAAGCAGACCGATTTTAGCAATGGCGTGCTGGCACGCATCAGCGGGCGAGATGCCTTGTTGAAGCGTCTCAAGTCCTTGCAAAGTACAGAATTTGGTGCGGGCAGGTTGATTGAGGTACGTGGCCTGCAGTTTTTTGCCCGTACTACAGCGGATAACCGGCAGCAACTATTCCTGCGTAACGCTGCCACCAATGCGGAGCGTTTGCTTTTATTAACGGAGCCAGGGCAGGGCATATTTTTTTTTACGCCTTCCTTGGATGGCAGTCATGTCGCCGTTGATCTGTTGAATCAGGGGCGTCAGCGGCATAGTCTGCGTATTATCAAGACTAATGATGCAAGCATGCTCAAGGACAATCTGGATACGATCGCGGCTGACAGTAAGGAAATCGCCTGGAAACCTGATTCAACCACTATTTACTATCGCAAGTCCCCAGTCAAACCTGGTGCTGATCGTGGCGCGATCTGGCAGCATGTGCTGGGAAGCAAGCTGGAAACTGACGTACCTGTGATCGGTCCAGGTGTCAGCAAGAACCGGCGGTTTGCGGCAAATGATGTGGTGACGATCAAAAGCAGCATGACTTCTCCTTATCTATTGGCAGTGGTTCAGCATGGGCAAAGCCAGGATCGGAGCTTGTATCTGGTCAAGCAAGACCAGGTAAAGGGTATAGCAACTGCCTGGCAGAGACTGGCTGGTCCAACAGACAAACTCAGGAATGCCTGGTTGGCAGGCGACCAGCTTTATTTGCTCTCAATAAAAAAGAAAAGCACAGGAGCGATCCTGAAGATGGATTTAAAAACGCCACAATTGAACACTGGCAAGGAAGTATTGTCGGCTAGTAGCGACGAATTGCTGGATATTGCGGTAGCAAAAAATGCTTTATATGTCCATGTAGCTGAGGCGGGCTATAGCAAGCTCATCAAGGTGGAACTGGATGGCGGAAAAAAAGAAGAGCTGGCTTTTCCATATTCTGGCCGCTTGAGTGAACTCAATGCCGATCCGGAAACAGATGGCGCCTTGTTTATATTGGAGGCGGCAAGCGCGGCGCCTTTATCTTATCGTGCCTTGGCAGGAGGGCAAATCAGGAATGTAGAAGTTTTCCGTTCGCCGCAAGTTGGCTTTCATCGCATCGCCAGCAAAAATTTGAGTATCACCAAACCTGGCAGTAATAAGCAAATTGCACTGACACTCTTATATCCTCAAGGGATGGAGCTCGATGGCAAACATCCTTTATTGCTGACGATGGAAACGGGCACTGGTCTATCTAAGCTGGCGAAATTCGATGCCTTGCGCCTCGCCTGGCTGGAGCAAGATGCAGTGATGGCGATCGTCTATGTTCCTGCAAATGAGAATCTAAAGCAAAAAAGCGTAAATGAAGGGCTTGATGAATTTCTCGCTGCTGCTGATTATCTTGTGAGTGAAGGCTATACCAGTTCCGCAAAGCTGGTCACGCAAGAACCCAACCCAGGTAAGCGCTGGCTGGCGCAGGCAATCAGCCAGCGCCCGGAATTATTTGCTGCGGTACAAAGTGCGGCTTTGCAATCTGAGTCGCCAGGGACTGGTAAAACCAGGAAACTGACTGCTGCAGACAAGGCCAGGCTTGTAAACAGCAATCCTTACCTGGATTTGCGCGATGGTCAGTCTTATCCTGCAGCCTTGATCTCTGCGCGTTTTGGCGTTGCTGATACGCCGATCTGGATGAGCAGCAAATTTGTCGCACGCTTGCAGGCTGTAAATGTGAACAAGTCCAGACCGGCATTATTCCGCACTGATTTCGCGAATGCCTGGAAGGCCGACGCTCTGGCTGAGCAGGCAGATAGCTGGGCATTCCTGCTTTGGCAGACAGGGCAAAAGGGCTTTTCTTTGTAGTCCTGAGCTAGGGCTCTCATTGATCTGATTTTATATTTGGAGCTTGTCCGAAATTCTCTAATGTCACCCTGAAACCACACTCGGGGTGATATTTTTTTGTCTATATCACATTTATTGTATTATCTATATTTAATTATTAAAATGACAAATTTGTCGAGCCATGGATTTCTTGACTATTCCCAGACCCCTGTTCTGTGCTTTTGCGCTTCTTCTTCCCGCGCTTGCTATGCAGGCCAAGGCTGCGACTGAGGCCATCGCCACTCCTCAAGTGGAAATCATAGGCATTACCGCCTTGCCTGGCACGGGCTTAAGCAAGGAACAAATTCCGGCTGCCGTGCAAACTGCCAATAGAAAAGATATGGAGAAGAGTGGGGCGCTGAATATGTCTGACTTCTTCAACCGCTATCTGGGCAGCGTGCATGTCAATGATGTGCAGGGCAATCCTTTTATGAATGATGTCAACTACAGGGGCTACACGGCATCGCCATTATTGGGGACCCCTCAGGGATTATCTGTTTATCTGGATGGTGTACGTCTGAATCAGCCATTTGGCGATGTGGTGATGTGGGATTTGATTCCAAAGTCAGCTATTTCTTCCGTGACGTTGATGTCGGGATCAAACCCTTTATTCGGCCTCAATACACTGGGTGGTGCTTTAGCGCTGCAAACCAAAGATGGCCGGCATGATGCTGGTACCTCGCTGGAATTGGGTGCAGGCTCATACGCACGTCGCAATGCCAGCATTGAGCATGGCGGAACGAATCAGCAAGGCCTAGACTGGTATTTTACCGCCAATAATTATCAGGAAGATGGCTGGCGGGATGCCTCCCCATCCAAGCTCAGGCAATTCTTTGGCAAGCTGGGCTGGCATGACAGCAAAAGCGAATTCAAGCTTGGCTATGCATGGGCTAGCAGTGAGATGACAGGTAATGGGTCGCAGGAGCAGCAGTTGCTGGACAATCGCTATTCCAGCGTGTTCACGCTGCCAGATGTGACAAAAAACCGAGCCAGTTTTGTCAATCTGGAAGCCAGAACCAATCTCAGCGACAAGCTGCAATTATCCGCCAATGCCTACTACCGCAATACCCATACTGCCACCACGAATGGTGACCTGAATGAGGAAGCCCTGGGTGAATCCCTGTATTACACCGGGCAAACGGCGGATAAGAACTGGTTGCTGGCACATGCTTATAACCCGGTGATTGACAGCGGTAACAGCAGGACCAGTTCTACTTTTTCTTTCCCCAGCTTGCGCTGTATTGCCCAGGCCGGCGCTAATACTGAGCCAAATGAAAAATGCACGGGCATTATTACCAATACCAGTACCCGCCAGCAAAATTATGGCCTCAGTGTGCAACTGAGTTCATTAAGCAGAGCGCCTGGATATAGTAACCAGATGGTCTTCGGTGCTGCTTATGATGCCAGTCGCACCAGTTTTAATCAGGCCAGCCAGTTTGGCTACCTGAACCCTGATCGCAGCATCACTGCTGTCAATGCTTATGCAGATGGTACACAGAATTCTGAAAATGCTTTTGACCAGCGCGTCAATCTGGATGGGCAAACAAGTACCTGGAGTCTGTTTGGCAGTGATACCCTGACGTTGGCGGATGCCTGGCATTTGACTGTGTCCGCCCGTCACAATAACACCAGCCTCAAAAATACTGACAGACTCTATCCCTATAATAACGCCACTACCAAAGGCGCGCAGCGTGGCTCACTGGATGGGGATCATGTTTTCAGGCGGTTTAATCCAGCAGTCGGTGTCAGCTATGTAGCAAATCCCGCCTTGAATATCTATGCAGGTTACAGCGAGAGCAGCAGGGCGCCAACTTCCATAGAGTTGGGCTGTGCAGATCCTGACTTTGGCTGCCGCTTGCCAAATTCCATGGCGGGTGATCCAGCATTAAAGCAGGTGATTTCCAAAACCTGGGAAGCGGGTCTGCGCGTTAAGTTGCCTGGCAAGATAGTATGGAATGCAGGTGTTTTCAGAGGAGTCAACGAAGATGATATCCTGTTCGTCGCCAATTCTGCTGCAACTGGTTATTTCAAGAACTTTGGAAAGACCAGACGGCAGGGGGTTGAGGCTGGCATGGCAAGCAACCAGGATAATTTCAGTTATGGACTGAACTATACCTGGATGGAAGCAAGCTACCAGAGCGCAGAGGTCCTGGGTTCGCAAAATAACAGTCTGGCAAATGCCAGCGCCAATATCAGCGTTAAGCCTGGTGACCTGATACCACTTATTCCACAACAGATTTTTAAAGCCCATGCAAATTATGAATTTAATGCGCAAATGTCGGCGGGAATTGAAGTGCTGGCCGTTAGCAAAAGTTTTGTGCGGGGCAATGAAAACAATGCCCATGCACCTGATGGCCAGACAAATTTTGGGTCGGGCAGTATGCCGGGGTATGCAGTCGTCAGTCTGTCTGCGAGCTATAGACCGAGCCCGCAATGGAAATTTTCTGTCAATGTGAGCAATCTGTTTGATCAGCGTTACTACACGGCTGGACAGCTTGGTTCTTATGCAATCACCGCCAGTGGCGGCTACAGCAATTCTGACACTAAAGGGACGACTTTCTACACTCCCAGTGCAGCACGCATGATATGGCTGGGTGCGCGTTACAGTTTTGGAGCTAAGACCAAAGAATGAAGCACTGCTGCCAGTGCTTCATTGTGATTCCAGGTACTCTTCAGAAATACTAGCAAGCAGCGTAGTTGACGGTAACCACATGTACAGCCAGGCCACCCAATGAGGTTTCCTTGTATTTTGCCTGCATGTCAAAGCCGGTCGCGCGCATGGTTTCAATCACGTCATCCAGGCTAACGTGGTGCGTGCCATCGCTGCGCAAAGATAGTGACGCGGCTGTAATTGCCTTGACTGCGCCCATGCCATTGCGTTCTATGCAGGGAATTTGCACAAGGCCACCGATAGGGTCGCAAGTCATGCCCAAGTGATGTTCTATGCCGATTTCAGCAGCAGACTCAATTTGCTCATTGGTGCCTCCCAAGGCCGCAGTCAGGCCGGCAGCAGCCATAGCGCAAGCTACGCCGACTTCACCCTGGCAACCAATTTCGGCGCCAGAAATCGAGGCATTGGTTTTGCACAGCATGCCTATGGCTGAAGCTGCCAGCATGAAATTGCGTATGCCTTGTTCCGGGTGGCTGGGTTTGCAGTCTTCTGCATAATAGCGCAACACTGCCGGGATAATGCCCGCCGCGCCATTGGTAGGTGCAGTGACGACGCGACCGCCGGCAGCATTTTCTTCATTCACTGCCATGGCATACAGGCTAACGCGGTGCAATCCATCATGTGGTAATACGTCAGCAGTTTCATTGGCAGTGCGCCATAATTTGGCAGCGCGCCGTTTGACGTGCAAGCCACCAGGCAATTCACCAGAAGTTTGCAGGCCGCGTGAGATGCAACCCTTCATGACAGACCAGATTTTATCCAGGCCAGCATCCAGTTCTTCATCAGTGCAATATACATTTTCATTGGCACGCAGCATATCCGTAATAGACAGGCCAGTGCGCTTTCCATGGGCCAGCAGTTCAGCCATGGTCGCAAAAGGATAGGGTAGGGGTTTCTTACCGGTATTCTCAGAGCTATCGGGATTCGCCAATTCTTCTGCCGAATAAATGAAGCCCCCACCGGTAGAGTAATAGATCTTTTCAAAACTGCTGCCATCATTGCGCGTCAGTATGAATTTCATGCCATTGGGATGGCCTGGCAACACTTCTTGCTTGAACCACAGAATATCGGTGGCGGCATCGAACTTGACCGGGTATTCGCCCAGCAAATTCAATTTTCCTGAGCTGGCCAGATTGGCGAGTTTTTCATCCACACTTTCAGGAACCACGTCCTGAGGAGTCTCGCCCATCAAGCCCAGCAAAACTGCTTTATCAGTCGCATGGCCATGACCAGTCAAGGCGAGTGAGCCATACAGGGCTACCTGTATTTTGGATGCTTTATACAGGTCGCTAGATTCAAGTAAAAATCGGCGGGCAGCGAGCATGGGACCTACCGTATGGGAACTGGACGGACCCACGCCTATTTTAAATAATTCGAATACACGCATGTCCATCAATTCACCTCTTTTTTACTTGTCTCTGATAATTATTTATGCGGCCTGGTTCAACTCCTTCAACTCCTTTTGATCGACACGAATATTCTTTAACATGTCTTCCACCAGTTGTTGCAGGCCTACTTGTGCTTGCCAGCCCCAGTCGGCTCTCGCCACTGCGTCATCCAGACTCTGTGGCCATGATGCGGCGATTGCCTGACGGCTGTCAGGCGCGTAGTGTATGTCAAATGCAGGCAAATTTTGTTTGATTGCAAACGCTAATTCCCGTGGATTAAAGCTTAAACCGGCAACATTGTAAGAAGAACGTATAGAAAGTTTGGCCGCTGGCGCATCCATTAATGAAATAGTGGCGCGTATCGCGTCTGGCATGTAGATCATGGGCAAACTGGTTTCTGACTCCAGAAAGCATTCATAGGTTTCGCCGCGCAGAGCTGAGTGGAAAATGGCAATCGCATAGTCAGTGGTGCCGCCGCCCGGAGGTGACTTATAGCTGATGATGCCTGGGTAACGTATGCTGCGGACATCAACACCATATTTCTGGAAATAATATTCGCACAGTCGTTCGCCCGCCAGTTTGCTGATGCCGTAGATAGTACTTGGGTCCATCACTGTGTATTGTGGTGTGTTGACTGGTGGCGTGTTCGGGCCAAATGCAGCAATTGATGATGGCCAGAATACTTTCAGCGGTTTGCCAGCTTCATTGCGGGTACGTGCCAGCTCAAGTATGTTGAGCAAGCCATCCATGTTCAAGGTCCAGGCTTTCAATGGTGCCTGTTCCCCCGTAGCTGATAGCATAGCTGCCAGTTGATAGACTTGGGTAATGTCGTATTGGGAGACGACTTGCGCCAGTCTTTCTGTGTTCAATACGTCGATGACTTCATAGATTTTTGCGCCATACAGGCTTTCAGGCCTGATGTCGGCGGCGACGACATTATCTGCACCATGCTGGTTTGCCAGTGCTTCTACTAATTCACTACCGATCTGACCATTGGCACCAATGACTAATATGCGTTCCATGGATATCCCTTACTTAATGATGTTTAATTCGCGGCCAGCCTGGGCAAATGCCGACAAGGCAGTATTCAATTGTTCAGTCGTATGTGCGGCAGACAGTTGTACACGCACGCGGGCTTGCCCCATGGGGACCACAGGATAGAAGAAGCCGGTGACCAGCACACCCAGCTCATACAGGCGTGCAGCAAATTTCTGCGCAACTGGAGCATCAAACAGCATAACTGGGACAACAGGGTGGGTACCCGGCTTGATGGTAAAGCCCAAAGCCTCAATTTCCCGGCGGAAGTGTGCTGTATTCGCGTGCAGTCGGTCACGCAGTTCGGTTGAGCTGGACAAACGTTCTAAAACAGACAGCGAGGCACCCGCTATGGATGGCGCAAGTGTATTCGAGAACAGGTAAGGCCGGGATTTTTGACGCAAGGTGTCTATGACTTCCTTGCGTGCCGCCGTGAAGCCACCCATGGCGCCACCTAGTGCCTTACCCAAAGTACCTGTAATGATATCAATACGACCCAGCACATTGTGATGTTCATGGGTGCCGCGACCCGTCGCGCCCATGAAGCCAGATGCATGACATTCATCGATCATGACCAGCGCATCATATTTGTCAGCCAGGTCACAAATCTTGTCGAGTTGGGCGATCGTGCCATCCATGGAGAACACGCCGTCAGACACGATGATGCGGTGACGCTTGTCCGCCGCAGCAATCAATTGTTTTTCCAGGTCAGCCATATCGTTATGGCCATAACGGAACCGCGCTGCCTTGCACAGGCGTATGCCATCAATGATGGAGGCGTGATTCAATGCATCAGAGATGATCGCGTCATTTTCATCGAACAAGGGCTCAAATACGCCACCATTGGCATCAAATGCTGCTGCATACAGGATGCAATCTTCCGTGCCGAGAAAGCTCGACAGTGCTTTTTCAAGTTGCTTGTGTACAGTTTGTGTGCCGCAAATAAAGCGGACAGAGGACAGGCCATAACCATATTGTTCAGTCGCCGCGATGGATGCCTGCACCATGGATTCATCACCGGACAAGCCCAGATAATTGTTGGCGCACAAATTGATGAGCTTGCGGCCATCATCGCAAGTGACTTCAGAGCCCTGGCGGGAGGCGATAACGCGCTCTGCCTTATATAAGCCTTGTGCGCGTAAATTGCCCAGATTACCAGCTAAATTGCTAATGAAGTTTGTCCTGGAAGTGCTTTGGATCATGATGTCTCCTGATTACTGTTGTGTTGATGTGCAGATAGCTTGTTTGCAGGTAATTTTTGATGAATTACTGGCAATTTCATGTTTTCGTATCAAGGGCACTGTTACACTATTGTTAGAAATTTCCAAAATTATTGAATAATTCAATATCTAGAACTAAAGTTCGATATATCGAATATTAAGCCAGCTTTTTTACTGACGCAAGAGTCTCTATGAAAAAAGTTTTACCCAATACCCCGCCAGAAGTAGGCGCGACTTTGCAAAAAATGCGTCTGGAACGTGGCCTGACGCTGGAGGATTTGTCGCGTACTGCGGGAGTGTCAAAGTCCATGCTGTCCCAAATAGAAAGAGAAAAGGCTAATCCCACTATAGCCGTTGCATGGCGATTGGCAAATGCCTTGGGTGTCAGTATTGCGGAGCTGCTATCTTCAGAATCACCCAAGTTGGATACGATACGGGTATTGGAATCCCATGAAACACCTACTTTGCCGGGTGAGCATGCGGGCTATATCCTGCGCATACTTGGCCCCATGGAGCTGGCGGGTAAATATGAATGGTATGAGCTGACGCTGGCACCGGGCGGCGCGTTGGTGTCGAATTCTCACGACCCCGGGGCATCTGAGCATCTGACTTTACTGCATGGCAGTGTTGAGGTTGAAGTTGATGGTGTATGTAAAAAATTGAAGCTAGGCGCAACTGCACGTTATAACGCTGACAAAAATCATGCTATACGTAACTTGGGCAAGACCGAGGCCAAAGCTTTGCTGGTAGTGATTCACAGATAACATAGCCAGGAATGTAGTAACTTGCATTCTGGTATGATTTGGCTTGAAAACTTGTTCGCCACATCATATCTTGTCATCGGATTGCAATAATAGTGGTGCAATCAAGCCCTGGTTGTGTGGAGAGTAAGCAGTATGAGTAAAAAAGAAACAATTAAGGTCTATGACAGGCCAGCGGGTGGCTGGGGTGCACTGAAAAGTGTTGCCCAGCAAATCATAGAGCAAGGCATACCTGGCAAAGGAGCTTTGACCCTGTTGTCAGCCAA
Organism: Undibacterium sp. Ji42W; assembly: GCF_049340405.1. Classification (NCBI taxonomy): domain Bacteria; kingdom Pseudomonadati; phylum Pseudomonadota; class Betaproteobacteria; order Burkholderiales; family Oxalobacteraceae; genus Undibacterium; species Undibacterium sp. Ji42W. Next base: position 5,970 of record NZ_JBMPOV010000001.1, on the reverse strand, counting down.
TCAGCCAGATGGTTTTGATTGCCCAGGGTGTGCCTGGCCAGATGCCGATCACACATCGACTTTTGAATTTTGTGAAAATGGTGCCAAGGCAGTGGCGGCTGAATCGACAGCACGCCGCGCTACGCCAGAATTAATCGCCAGTTTGACCGTGGGTGAACTTACCGAAAAGTCAGATCATTGGCTGGAAGCGCAGGGGCGTTTGACCCACCCCATGCAATATGACCGCCTCAGCGACAAATATAAAGTGATTAGCTGGGATCAGGCTTTCGAGTTGATTGCGGCTCGCCTGAATGCCTTGCCAACACCTGATGATGCAATTTTCTATACTTCAGGCCGTACCAGTAATGAGGCTGCTTTCCTGTACCAGTTATTTGTCCGTGAATTTGGTACCAATAATTTCCCTGATTGCTCAAACATGTGCCATGAGCCTTCTGGCTTTGCCATGCGTGAAGCCATAGGTGTGGGCAAGGGAACAGTATTACTCTCTGATTTCCAGATTACCGATGCGATTTTGATCTTTGGTCAAAACCCTGGCACCAATCACCCGCGCATGTTGGGTGAATTGCGTTCTGCGGCCAAGCGTGGCGCTGCCATTGTCTCTTTCAATCCCTTGCGTGAACGCGGTCTGGAAAAATTCCAGAACCCGCAAAATGCGCTGGATATGCTGACGGATCAGTCTTCGGCCATTTCATCTGATTATTTCCAGTTGAAAATTGGCGGCGATCTGGCAACTGTCAAAGGTATGATCAAATGTGTGTTGGAGGCTGATCAACTGGCGCAAGCAGAAGGGCGCGCCAGAGTCATTGATACAGAATTCATCGCTGAACACACAGCCAATTTTGAACAATTTGCTACGGAGGCGCAGGCAGAAACCTGGGATGTCATTATCCGTGAGTCCGGCCTCGACAGGGTGCAGATACAGCGTGCGGCTGATACCTACATGGGCGCTGGCAAAGTCATCGCCTGCTGGGGTATGGGTATCACGCAGCACAAGCATTCTGTGGCAACCATACAGATGATCGTTAATCTACTGCTCTTGCGTGGCAATATTGGTCGTCCTGGTGCGGGTCCTTGCCCGGTGCGTGGTCATAGTAATGTGCAAGGTGACCGCACCATGGGCATCATGGAAAAACCGAAGCCAGCATTTCTTGAACGGTTGGGGCAGGTATTTGATTTTACGCCGCCGCAAAAACATGGTCATGATACCGTAGGTGCTATTGAGGCCATGTTGGGTGAGGACGGTAAGGTGTTTTTTGGCATGGGTGGGAATTTTGCTACGGCAACGCCAGATACAGAAGTCACCCACAAAGCTTTGAAAAATTGCGCATTGACAGTGCATGTGACTACCAAGCTCAATCGCAGCCACTTGATCTGCGGTCATGAAGCGATAATCCTGCCTTGCCTTGGCCGTACTGAAATAGATATCCAGGAAACTGGCCCACAGGCGGTGACGGTGGAAGACTCCATGAGTATGGTGCATCTGTCATCTGGTATTAATCCGCCTGCCTCCAAAGATTTGCTGTCTGAAGTGGCGGTTGTTGCGCGTCTGGCGCAAGCTACCTTGAAAGACCGTAGCAAAACGCCGTGGGCCTGGTTGCTGGCAGACTACAGCCGCATACGTGACAAAATCGCTGCCGTGTTTGATGATTTTGCTGATTTTAATGCGCGCGTCAAAGTGCCGGGTGGCTTTCATTTGCGTAATACGGCTTCTGAAAGACTATGGATAACAGCAACTAACAAAGCTAATTTCAATACCCATGCTGTTCCACTTGACTTGCCTATACATCAGGCACGCAGGAGTAGGCAAGCGCCAGTTTTCAATCTGGCCACCATGCGTTCGCATGATCAATACAATACGACAATCTATGGCATGAATGACCGCTACCGCGGCGTGTTCGGTGAGCGTCGCGTGCTGTTTATAGCTCAGGAAGATATCAATGCTCTGGGTATGCGGGCAGGTGATTGGGTAGATATGGAAAGTCTGTGTGATGATGGTGTAAAACGTCAGGCAAAACGCTTCATGCTGGTGGAATACAATATTCCACAAGGTTGTCTGGCAGCTTACTTCCCTGAAACCAATGGACTGGTACCTTTATCAAGTTTTGCTGATCACGCACGTACGCCTACATCCAAATCGATCCCTGTGATCATCCACGCGCATCAAGCACTGGCTTAATGCAGGTCTCAATGGAATCACTTAATTATTCGCAGGATCAACTTAGTCACGCCCTGATGGCAGAGTTGGCGCAGCATACAGAAGCTTTGTCATTGCCACGTCTTTGTAAGCGACTAGGGGTGCGGCAAAGCACTTTGCTGCGATGCATCGCTTATCTGGGTGAAGAGGTCATCGGCCAGCAAAGGGGGGCAGGATGGGTTCATCTGCGGCAAGATGGTGAACGTAGCTTGCTCAGTCTGACGGAAGAAGGGCGACGGGTTTGCGAATCAACGGCAAATCGGTCTGACGGCGAGTTTGAGGTGCAGACTGGCATCGTCAGGCGTAATGTGCAAAGGTGTACATTTGCGAGCTATGGTGCGGAGGAACTGATGGACCAGATTGCACAGGAAGTACCGGTTGCCTTGGTCTATAACGGTATTTCCCATGCAGTCATGTTGGCTACTCCCATGGATCTGGAAGATTTTGCCCTTGGCTTTAGTTTGTCTGAAGCCATTGTTGATGATGCCGGTGAAATCTATGACATTGAATGCCAGTCAAGCCCAGAAGTGCAGGGCATAGAGGTACAAGTGCAGATATCAGCGGTGAGGTTTGCTGCATTAAAAGAGCGTCGCCGTCATCTTGCCGGTAATACTGGTTGTGGCTTGTGTGGCAAGGATAGCTTGCAGGCTTTGCAAATGCACCTTCCTTTGATCAGGACTGAGCTTGTTTCGCGATTACCCCAGGGCAGTTTATTAAAGGCGCTGGAGGGCTTAAGTTCTTTGCAGTCCATCAATTTGCAAACTGGGGCCGTGCATGCTGCGGCCTGGGTCAATATGCAGGGCGAAATTCTGGTTTTGCGTGAAGATGTAGGTCGGCATAATGCCCTGGATAAGTTGATTGGCGCTTTGGCAATTGTGAAAGTAAAAACCAAGTTGCAAGTTGAAGGTTTCATCCTCATGAGCAGTCGGCTTAGTTATGAATTGGTACAAAAAGCAGCGCGAGCCAATATTGCCATAGTGGCCGCATTATCTGCGCCAACTGCGCTTGCCATTGATCTTGCAGAGCAGGCTGGCATTTGCCTGATAGGCTTTGTACGTCAGCATGGTTATGTGGTCTACACCCATCCAGAAAGGCTGCTGGCCGAATGAAGCCAGCATGAAATCGGATTTTCACCAAATTTACAGAGGTTTTAAGCCTGTAAGAAAGTTATAATAGGAAGAATATTCGCTTTATCCTTCCAATTAATCTTCCCTCATCCTGTCGACTTATGCAATACGCTTCAACACGCGGGCATACCGCAGCACAAAATTTCTCGGAAATACTCTTAGGTGGTTTGGCTCCCGATGGTGGCCTTTATCTGCCCACAACTTATCCTCAGGTAACTGATGTCGAGCTCAATGCGTGGCGCAAGTTGTCTTACGCCGGGCTGGCATTTGAAGTCTTGAAAAAATTTGCGACAGATATTCCCGAGTCTGATCTAAGGGTGCTGACAGACAAGACTTATACGTCCAATGTCTACAAAAATGCCCGCAGCGACGAGTCTGCTGCACAAATTACCCCCTTGCGTGTATTGCAAGACAAGGAAGGCCGCAAGCTGGTTTTGCAAGCCTTGTCGAATGGCCCAACCCTGGCATTCAAAGACATGGCCATGCAATTGCTGGGCAACCTGTTTGAATATACCCTGGCCAAGAATGATGCAGAACTGAATATCTTTGGCGCTACTTCTGGTGACACTGGCAGTGCTGCTGAATATGCGATGCGCGGCAAGAAGGGCATACGTGTTTTCATGCTATCCCCGCACAAGAAAATGAGTGCTTTCCAGACTGCCCAGATGTTCAGTCTGCAAGATCCAAATATTTTCAATATCGCTGTTGAAGGCGTGTTTGATGATTGTCAGGATATGGTCAAGGCAGTGTCGAATGATCTGGAATTTAAAAACCGCCAAAAAATTGGGACGGTAAACTCCATTAACTGGGCACGTGTTGTAGCCCAGGTAGTGTATTACTTCCGTGGCTATCTGAGTGCGACGACCAGCAACGAGCAAAAAGTCTCATTCACTGTGCCGTCTGGTAATTTTGGCAATATTTGTGCTGGTCATATTGCCCGCATGATGGGTTTGCCTATTGATAAGCTGGTCGTGGCTACCAATGAAAATGATGTGCTGGATGAATTTTTCCGCACTGGCGTTTATCGCGTACGCAAATCAGCAGAAACCTGGCATACCACCAGCCCGTCCATGGATATATCCAAGGCGTCGAATTTTGAACGCTTTATCTATGATTTGCTGGATAGAGATGCTAACCGTGTTGCGGCCTTGTTCAAAAAAGTCGAAACCGAAGGCGGTTTTGATTTGTCAGGCAAGCCAGGCAGCGATGGCGATGAATTCAATAAGATTGCCAGGTTTGGTTTTGTATCGGGTAAATCTGTCCACGCAGACCGCTTGCAAACCATACGCCAGGTAGAGAAAGAATTTAACATTACTATTGATACGCATACTGCAGATGGCATCAAAGTCGCATTCGAGCATCTGCAAGAAGGCGTACCGATGGTCGTACTGGAAACAGCCTTACCGGCCAAATTCAATGAAACCATCAAAGAAGCACTGGATCGTGATGCTGAACGCCCGGCTGGCTTCGAAAATATAGAATCGCTGCCGCAACGATTTGAAGTCATGACTGCCGATGTAAATGCGATGAAGGCCTATATCGCAAAAAATACCGGTCTGTAATGAAAATATTCTGGTCGTAGTTTTCAATAAACAAACACCCAATAAAAAACCGCGTAATGCGGTTTTTTATTGGGTGTTCATTAAGCGCTGGAAAAGCAATTCCATATTACTTATTGCAGCCAATCTTTTGCATGGGGAAATCGATTCCTTTTTCCTGATCTTTCATTTTGCCTTCTATGCGTGCGAGCAAACTGCCGTCTGCATTGAGTTGATAGATAACACGCTGAGGAAATTCAGGTCTGGGGTTTTCAAAAACCACTCTTTGCTTATCCAGTGACAGTAATTGAAAACTGGCTTCTGGTTTACCCGAGGGGAGGGCAGTAAAAACCAGGCTATCTGCATTTTCATGTATGCGCATGAATTCCCATGCAACAGTTTTTGAGTTGCGCACTGTTCGGCCCACACCCAACATGGAGCCGCCTGCCGGTGCCAGCCAGTGTTCTTCCGAGCCTGCTTCTGCACCTGCCGCTTGCCAGCAGCCTTGCAGCCATTGCACATCTTGTATGCTATTCGCAGCCCAGCTTGTGTTTACAGAGAGTATTGCTGCACCGGCGGCTGTCATTAATTTCAAACTTATTTTCCAACACATGTTGTCCCCATCGAAGGTGATTTGCCTTAGCCAAAGTTATTTAATTTTAGTATATCTCTATGAGAAATTTTTATATTTTGGGAAAAGCATATGGAAATTAAAGTGTGATTATCAGCGGTGCAAATAAGCCATGAAATTCGATGTAAATGAAGTAAATACCTGTAACATTGTGACTTAATGTGACTGGCGTCACATTCAAAAATAATGTCACATGCTAATCTGCGTTCGCTCATTAATAAGATCTTACATCTATTTAATTAATGCTTTAAAACGGTTGAAGTCAGTGATCGTATATTTTTAATATCAACAATAACTAAACAGGACACGCAATGGCCAACACATCAGCAGATATCCAAAAGCTTTACATCGCATACTTCAACCGTCCTGCAGACCCAAATGGTCTGGCCTACTGGATGGCACAAGGTTTCACCCTGAACCAAATCGCCGACAGCTTCTCCAAACAAGCAGAATACGCCACAGTGTATGCTGGTAAAACGA